>JAAAOJ010000093.1 GCA_009908915.1 Planctomycetota bacterium | reverse complement strand
CATCGACGCCTTGCGTACTCCCTGTGAACCGCCGTGTACGGACCCGTACGCACGGTGGTGTGGGAGGTGGGGGTGAGCAATCACCCCCCGCCTACCCGATCATCACGGGCTGCTGAGGCACGACGTATTCACACCTCCGCGCGTCCCCGGAACCGCCGGCCGTGACGTGTGTTCAACAAAAGGGTATAATCCATGGCCTGCCGAAAGGACTGCCCACATGAAGATCATCGAGCCGCACATCCACATGTTCTCCCGCACCACCGACGACTACCAGGCCATGTATGCCTGCGGCATTCGCGCCTGCGTCGAGCCGAGCTTCTGGCTGGGCGCCGACCGCCGTTATGCGGGCAGCTTCTGGGACTACTACAATCTCATCCTCAACTTCGAGACCGTCCGCGCCCGCCGCTTCGGCATCGACCATTACTGCGCAATCTCATATAACCCCAAGGAGGCCGAAAACGTCGCGCTCGCCGAAGAAGTCATCAACGGCTATGGCGAGTACCTCGACCACCAGCGATGTGTGGCCCTCGGCGAGATCGGCTTCAACAACCTCACTGACAACGAGGAGCACGTCTTCCGCCTACAGCTTCGCGTAGCGCGCGAGCGAGGCATGCCCGTCATCATCCACCTGCCGCACTTCAACAAGCCGGCCGGCATCGAACGCACCGTTGCCTGCCTGGACGACGAGGGCATGGACCCGTCGACAATCTACCTTGACCACAACACCGAGGACTGCATCGACCAGGCCCTGGCGACCGACTGCTGGTGCGGCTTGACCGTCTACCCCATCAGCAAGCTCACGCCGCAGCGGGTCAGCAACATCATCAAGACCTACGGCCCGGACCGCATCATCGTTTCCGGCTCTGCCGACTGGGGCGTCAGCGACCCGCTGAGCCTCGTAAAGGTCGTCGATTACCTCGCCGCCGACGGCCACAGTGACGAGACGATCCAGAAGCTCGTCTACGGCAACGCCATGCGCTTCTACAGCAACAGCCCGAATTGGACACCCGAACTCGACATCGAGCCCATGGATCCCCGGGAATTCCAGCGTTAGTGTTACGTATCGGCTCGGTGTCGAGGCGGTGCAGCAGGGACGCGGTGCAGCAGGTGCTGCACCGCGCACCGTATTTGATTCGCTTAGCCGTCAACGCCTGCGTCGATACAGAGGAAGTCATCCGACCTGCGTCCGTTTAGCCGTCGACGGAACGTCGACGCTCTTCAACCTTGAATGACACTACCGACATCCCGGTCAACCCCCGCCGCGGCACCCTCGCCGCCTGGGCACATCTGCTGCGCGTGCCGAACCTACTGACCGTCCCCGGCGACCCGATCGTCGGCCTGCTCATCGCCGCCCGCGTCCTCGGTCGCGTGGTCGATCCGCTGGGCGTGCTCGCGGCTGGTGCCGCCTCGCTGGTTCTGTACGCAGCGGGGCTCATCCAGAACGACCTCGCCGATGCCCGTGAAGACGCCGCCGACCGCCCGGATCGGCCGATCCCTGCCGGCGAGGTCGGCAAAGCCGCAGCGATCGTCGGCATGCTCGTGCTGCTGGCCGGCGGCCTCGGAGCCGTCGCGGCCGTCGCCGGGGTGACCGCGCCACCGCTGTGGCTGGCCGTCGGTCTGGCCGCGGCAATCACGCTCTACAACCTCCTCGCCAAACGCATCGCCGTCCTCGGTCCGCTGGTCATGGGCACCTGCCGGGCGCTGAGTCTTCTCCTTGGGGCATCGCTGGCCGGCTGGGCGGGCCAGGTACGTCCGGCCATCCTGCTGCCCGCCGTTGCCCTGATGGGATATATTGCCGCCGTCAGCGTCATCGCTGCCGGAGAGACGCAACGTCGCAGGCTCGGCCTGTTCGCCTGGGGGCCCATGTTCGTATTGACCATCGCCATGATTGCCCTGACGGTTGTAACCGTCCGCCGCTACGGGGCCGCCTCCCTGCCCCCGTGGCTGGGCGCTTACCTCATGGCCTGGACCCTCGCCCGGACCGCCTACTTTGGCGCCGTCATCCGCGGCCGTGCTGACCCGCCTCTCGTGCAGGCGGCCGTCGGGCAGATGATCCGCGGCCTGCTGTTGCTGCAGGCAGCCTTTGCCGTCGCCCTGGCGCCGCTCGGGGCCGCTCTGGGCGTCTTCGCCGCCACGTTCATCGCGCTGCCCATCGCCGGCATGCTCGGCCGACGATTCCGCGGCAGTTGAGGGGAGGCGATCCGGATGTCGATGGCAGTTCGCCCGCCGGGGCCTGGTGTGAACGTCTCTCCGTCCAGGCGAGATGGTGAGCCTGCCGTCAGCTTGCCGAGTAGGTCGTCGAGCCGGAGAGGGCTCTTGCCCAACAGACGCGACAACGCGTTGCGAAGGACGCCCAGCTTTTGACGTGCACCGCCTGCCGCGGTTGCTACACTGGATAGCGACATGCCCGAGACACCCGCCAACCGACTCCTGATCGTCCAGGTCGCCGCCATGGGGTACCGGTTCCTGGACGCCAACGACGCCCTCGATGTTGCCGGAAGCGGTCTGACCTGCCGGGGAGCGCAGAGCGTCTTCCCCGCCGTCACGTGCAGCGTCCAGGCCAGCTTCCGGACCGCCTCGCCGCCGGCGCAGCACGGCATGGTCGCCAACGGGCTGTTCTACAAAGATCTGCTGAAGGTTCTCTTCTGGGAGCAGTCCGCCGCCCTCGTGGAAGGCCCCCGCATCTGGGATGACTTCCGCCGCCGCGGCCGTTCCGTCGGGCTGATGTTCTGGCAGCAGAGCCTCGCCGAGAAGGCTGACCTGCTGCTCTCGCCGGCCCCCATCCACAAGCATCACGGCGGCATGATCCAGGACTGCTACAGCCAGCCGGACGACCTCTACGACGACCTCGTCGCCGCCGTCGGCCGCCCCTTCGACCTCAAACGCTACTGGGGGCCGATGGCCTCGCCGACGGTCGGCGACTGGATTGCCGAGGCGACCTGCCACGTCCTCGAAAGCGCCCGCTACGCCCCCGACTGCCTGCTGACCTACCTGCCGACGCTCGACTACGATCTCCAACGCTTCGGCCCCGACCACAGACGCAGCCGGAAGTCGCTGGCGATGCTGCGGGCACAATTGTCGCGCATCGTCGCGACCGCCCGCCGGCAGGACTACGACGTGCTCATTTTCGGCGACTACGCCATCGCCCCCGCCCGCCGGGCCGTCTTCCCCAACCTGGCCCTGCGCGACGCCGAACTCTTCGGCCTGCGGACCGTTAAGAGCATGACCTACCCGGACTTCTACACCGGCAAGGCCTTCGCCGTCGTCGACCACGAGATCGCTCACGTCTATGTCCGCCAGCCGGAGGATACCGGCCGCGTCCGCGACGTGCTCCAGGGCCTCGACGGCGTGGCCGATGTGCTCGAGCCGCACGAGCAGAGCGAAATCGGCCTGGACCATGCCCGCAGCGGCGAAGTGCTGCTGATCGCCGAGCCTGGCTGCTGGTTTGCCTACCCCTGGTGGCGGCAGAAGCATCAGGCCCCCGACTACGCCACGCACGTCGACATCCACAACAAGCCGGGCTTCGACCCGTGCGAACTCAACTTTGGCTGGCCCCCGCTGTCGATCAGCCTCAACACCAGCCGCATCCGCGGCACTCACGGCGGCGTCGGCCCCGGCCGGGAAATCGCCTGGGCCGCCTCCTGGGACCCGAATAAACACCCCGCCGACCTGCCTGGTCTCGCCGCAGCCGTTCGCGAACGCCTCGAACAGACCGAAGAGCAACCCCATGCCTGAACCGTCCACCCCGAGCTTCAACCAGCGATTCGACATTGCCTTCGCGTATCCTGTCCACTTCACGCGCGGACTGCTTCAGCCGGGCAACACCTGCCTGCCCGACACGCTCGATCGCCTGAAGGAAGGCCGATGTCATCGCGTCGCCGTGATCGTCGACAGCGGCGTAAGCGACGCCCGCCCGGCCATGCTGGAGGAGCTGCGCGAAGTCGCCCATGCCCACCGCGACCGCATGGAACTCGCCGGGCCGCCGCTCATCCTCCCCGGCGGGGAGGCCGTCAAGAACGGCTGGAAGCCGGTCCGGAACGTCATGACCACCCTCGGCGATCTGCACCTGGATCGCCAGAGCTTCGTGCTCGCTATCGGCGGCGGCAGTCTGTTGGACATGGTCGGCTTCGCCACCAGCATCGTCCACCGCGGCTTGCGGCTGGTCCGTGTGCCGACCACCACGCTTGCCCAGAATGACGCCGGCGTTGGCGTCAAGAACGGCATGAACGAGCACGGGCAGAAGAACTTCGTCGGCACATTCGCCCCGCCCTTCGCTGTTATCAACGATGCTGAGTTCCTCACGACGCTCCCCCCGCCCCACTGGATCGGTGGCGTGGCCGAGGCGTTCAAGGTCGCCATCATCAAGGACGCCGACCTTTTTGGACAACTGTGCGACGATGCCGAGGCCCTCGCAGGCCGCGACCTGGAAGCGATGGCCCGGGCCGTCCATCGCTGTGCCGTCCTCCACCTCGAACACATCCGCACTAGCGGCGACCCGTTCGAGTTTGGCTCGGCCCGCCCGCTCGACTTCGGCCATTGGGCCGGCCACCGGCTCGAAGTTCTCAGCGACTACCACCTCGGCCACGGCCAGGCCACTGCCGTCGGCATCGCCATCGACAGCGTCTACGCCGCCGCAAACGATCTACTCGCGGACGCCGAACTCGAAGCGATTCTCACCGGCCTGGAACGCTGCGGCCTGCCGACATGGTCGGACCTGCTCGACCGCCGGACGCCGGGTGGCAACCTCGATATCCTGGCCGGTCTCGAACAGTTCCGCGAACACCTCGGTGGCGAGTTGACCGTCACGCTTCCGGCCGGCATTGGCGAACGCATCGAAGTCCACCACATGAGCGCCGAAGCCGTCGCCGACGCCATCGGCACGCTGCGACAACGCACGAAGCAGGACCGCTGACATGCAACTCCAGTACGAACCGCCGCTGCATCTGACCTATTGCCTTAATGTCCATCCAGCCGAGACCTGGCCGGAGACGTTCGAGGTCATCCGCACACATCCGTCCGCTGTCCGCAAGGCCCTTGCCACACGCGTCGATCTGCCCGGCGGGCCTTTTGGCCTCGGGCTGCGCATCAGCGACCTGGCCAGCCGTCAACTCCTCGACACCGATGGCGGCATGGAGCAGTTGCATGACCTGCTGGGCGTCGAATCGCTCTATGTCTTCACGATCAACGGCTTTCCGTTCGGCCAGTTCCACAACACCGGCGTGAAGTCCGACGTATACGCACCGGACTGGCGCAGCGACCAGCGCCGCGCATACACGTGTCGCCTCGCGGACATTCTTGCCCGCCTGCTGCCCGAGGGCGCCAGCGGATCGATTTCCACTGTGCCCGTCAGCTATGACCCCTGGATGACGGGCGACGCCGATCGCGCTGCCGCTGGTGAACAACTCGCCCGCACGGCTGAGTACTTCCGCCGCCTTGCCGGCGAGACCGGTCGGCGGATCCTCCTCGCGCTGGAGCCCGAACCGGATTGCACCGTTGGAACGACCAGCCAGGCGATCACGTTCTTCGGTGATTCGCTGCTTCGCAACGCCTCTGACGAGGCGACGGTCCGTCGCCACATCGGCCTGTGCGTCGACACCGCCCACTGCGCTGTCGAGTTCGAACGTCCGGCGGAGGCCATCGCGAAGCTTCAGCAGGCCGGCATCGCCGTGGCGAAGGTCCAGTTGTCTGCCGCCCTCGAAGCCGATGCCGGCGACCAGGCCTTCCGCGCGCTGGCTGATTTCGATGAACGCGTCTATCTGCATCAGGTGCGCGTGCGAGCTCCCGGCGGAGCGCTGTTGCGTTTCGAGGATCTCGGCCCTGCATTGGCCTGTGACGCCGCCCGCCGCGACGGCGCGACCTGGCGTGTCCACTTCCACGTTCCGCTGTTCTGGGCGGGCGGCGACGTGCTGCGCTCAACGCGGCCGCTTCTGGACGCCGACCTCGCCGAGCAGCTTGCCGGCGGCGCCTGCCCCCATGCCGAGATCGAAACCTATACCTTCGGCGTCCTGCCGGCGTCCTTGTGGAGCGGCCGGGTCGACGACGGCATCGCCGGCGAGTTCGAATGGACGCTCAAGTGGCTGGCGGCGCATTTGTCCTCGTCAGGCGCGACGGACGCCGAGAAGCGCGGATAGGCGTTGACCGCATCGCTGTGTTTGATATACTACACGGCCTGCCCGGAGAGGTGGCAGAGTGGTTGAATGCGCCGGTTTGCTAAATCGGTGTACGTGTCAAAGCGTACCGCGGGTTCGAATCCCGCCCTCTCCGTAGTCCGCGATGGGCCGGTCCGTCTGGCTCGGCCTTGTCTGTTTCGCTCGCGCGAGTGTTCCCGGGATTCGAACACGCCGCGGCTGCAAGCGCAGCGATGCAGACGCTCCGTGGGTTCGACGCCGAAGGCGCTGCCGTCGCGGGACATCCCGCCC
>JAAAOJ010000071.1 GCA_009908915.1 Planctomycetota bacterium | reverse complement strand
GTTGACGGCCACGATCGGCAGCCCCGCCGGCACGCCGCTGATGGTGACCGACGAGGTGTTCTCGGCGTAAACCACGGCCTGATTTCGCGACGGCGTGGCCAGGGCGTTGCCGGTGCTGGTAATGCCGTCGTCCGCCTCGAAGTTGAGCAGGAAGCGGTTGCTGTCATGCCAGAATTCGCGGTGGGTGCGTAACGCCGTTTTCAGGGAACCGGGATACGAACCTGAGTCAACGAACCCGTACCAGCCACCCATGCCACCGGCGATCGCCGTGCGCCAGGTCAGGCGTCGTGTGTCTGTCTCATCGAGACCCCATCGCTGCCAGAGGTGGCGCTCTTCGTAAAGATGGGGGTTGTCCGAGTCGGAATTGAGATGGTTGCGAATCGTACTCACGCTCGGAAATGCCGGGCCGTAGAAGTCCCCGTGCTCGGTGTCTTCAATGGCGTATCCGTTCATGTGGTCCGAGCTCTGCAGGTCAACAGACCGAGCCGAAAGCAGGTGCTGCCAGCCGAAATGGTCCTGCATGTAGCTCTGCCAGGTGCGCAACTCGCTCTTGGAGACCCACTCATGCAGATCAAAGCCGTAACCCATGCTCCAGCCGGGCAGGGGGCCGAGCCGCGCGGCGATGTAGCGTTGTACGCGTTGATCTTCGGGACCGTTGATGCCTCCGCCGACGCCGATGGGCGACCATCGGCGGCCTTCGTCGCCCCAGGCCCAGATCATCGTCCGGTTGCCGTTGGCGCGGGTGCGCGAGATGATCTGCTCCAGGTGTTCAAATGAGGCAATGTCCGGATCGGTGCTGCTGTGCTGGGTGTGGGCTTCCGAGCCAAAGTCGAACCAGTTGTTGGCCACGATCACGAAGTTGACCTCCAACCCGTTGTCATTCGCGAGGTCGGTGTAGTCGTCAACCGCGGTGGTGGTGTTGGCGAAGTCGTGGAGAAACGGCCTCTGTTCAGCGCTGTGCTGATAGGCGTTGAAGATGTAGCCTTCCTGGCCGTCGGGTGTCTGAACCGCGAACTTGTTGTCCTGATGGGTCAGGAAACCTTCTACGTCGGGATCGGGATTGGCCACGACGTCGATCGACCCGCTGTGCCCGTCGAGGTCGCCGTCGCCGCTGGACGTCGACCAGTTCCACGTGCCGGTCTCGGTGCCGGTGAAGCGGAACTTCCAATCGTCGGACCCGTCGTAGAACATCTGCGTGGTGATCGTCTCGCCGCTGCCGGCGTGGGTGAAGTCCACGTCGGCAACCACGTCGAAGGCGTTGCCGCTGTAGCTGGGGTTGTCCACGTGAAACTCGGCGAACTCGAACAGCTCGGCCGAACCGGGGCCGGATACGCTGAGCATCAGGCGCGGTTCGAGGGTTTCACAACACGGCCGGCCGGCCGGCTCGGCGACGGCTTGCGACGTGTCAGTGCCTTTGCGAAGGAATGCTCGGAATTTCGATAGTGCGGCGCCCATCATGTGTCCTTTCAGTGTTCAGTCTAAAGAGGTCCAGAGTTGCTATGGTTCAAGCTACGTCAAGATGTCTCACAATATGTCGAAATGAACATATGCGGCAAATGCTCGTGGCCAGATGCATTCAGTGTGCATGAGAAAGACCAGAACGATATGTCAGAAATAGCGAAACCGATTCGCCATTTACTCGAAAATACACAAACCGCAATGACTTGATATTCAGTCATTTTCTGCACGATGATGCCAGCAGACGCTCGCATAATAGGCCCCTCAAAAAAGGCGGACAATGGACTTTTCTATCCTTTTGTTGTACTATGTGCTCATGTTTGACAAAGGTCTGACATTCCTACATGGTGGCCGGCGGCCAAACTGCGCCTGGTATATTGACAAGCGTTTACAAGGGTATTGGGTGATGCAGTACACTACCGCCGGTGATGTGAAACTCGCCTACGACGGTCGCCGGCATGTCCTTTCCGATCCGGCATTCTGGTTCTTCTGGCCGCACTTGCCCATCCGTGTCGAGCCGGGCGCCTCGGGGAAATGGAATCACCGCTACATCGCTTTCAACGGCAAGCTTGCTTCGCGATGGGATGCCGACGGACTGATCGTTCGTCAGCCTCAAGTACTGCCTGACGGGAAGAACCTAACCGACCGATTCGACCGCATGCTGGCCATGGCCTTCCGCCCAGACAAATGGAGACCTCTGCGCGCAAGAAACCTGTTGGAGTCGATTTTGCTGGAACTGGCCGAGATGAGATGTCCAACCTTGCAAAACCGGCCGGATTGGCTGGTTAAGACATGCACCGCGTTGGAACGGACTCATGGAGGCGGCCCGGATTACGCGTCGATAGCGGAAGCCTGTGGCATGGCTGCAAGCACATTCCGCCGAAAATTCCGTCAAGCGACCGGATTAAGCCCTCACCGCTACCATTTGCGGGCGCGCACCGGCGCGGCCAGTGACCTGCTGCTGGATACCGATCTGCCGATCAAGGAAATTGCTCGCCGACTGGGCTACCGCGACGTCTACTTCTTCAGCCGCCAATTCAAGGCCCAGACCGGCCTGTCACCTTCGAGCTTCCGCCAGAGCCGACAATCACGCGAGGTAAATCCGAGCGATGGGGGCAACAACGCTGCACGCGCCGGCACATGAGCGCAGCGCCGGCTCCCCTGGCCCGTCTATGGCTGGACTGTCTACCTGTGCGGGTCATCGCCTCGAAAGCTCGGTCTTCTGCGAACGAACGACTTGACCGATCAACCCGTTTGCCTGCGTTTCGCTCCTTCCTCCTTCGGCAGAGACTGTCGCACCATTGCAACATCGCAATCCACGCGCAAATTCCGTCGCGGCGTTGACATGGGCCTCGCCGGCGTCTACGATTTTCTCAGACGTGTCGCGGTGGTCTACCCACCGGGCCAGTAGAACAGGTCGATCAGCCAGAAGGAGCTTTGAATGGCGTCGGAGCACACGCTTGAACTGACGGACAGCAACTTTGAGGACGAGGTCATCAACGGCGATTTGCCGGCCCTCGTGGATTTCTGGGCCGAGTGGTGCATGCCCTGCAAGATGCTCGCTCCCACCGTCGACGAACTTGCCGAGGAGTACCAGGGCAAAGTGAAAGTGGGCAAGGTTGACACCGACCAGAACCGCGACATCTCCCAGACGTTCGGCATCAGTGCGATCCCGACGCTGATCCTGTTCAAGGATGGCGAGGTCGTCAAGAAGTTCGTTGGCCTGCAGCAGAAAAGGGATCTCAAGGAGGCTATCGACGCCGCTCTGGGCGAATAGCCTGTCTCTCGGCGCTGCCGGATTTTCGACAGGAGGCGACGCATGACATCACTCAGCCGCGACGACGTTCGCGAGGTTGACCGTTGCGCTATCGAGGAGCTGGGTATTCCCGGCATGATCCTGATGGAGAACGCCGGCCGCAACGCCGCGGATGCCGCTGCGCTGTTTCTGGACGGCGATCCGGATGGCAAGCGGGTGGCCATTGTGGCGGGGCCGGGCAATAACGGGGGCGACGGCTTTGTCGTCGCGCGGCATCTCGGTAATCGCGGCGCGGCGGTCGAGACGTTTCTGGTCGGCCCGGAGGAGAAGCTCAGCGGGGACGCCATGACCAACTACGACGCGCTGATCGCGCTGGGCCAGACGATTCACCTGACGGCCGACGACGGTGCGATCGAGTCGCTCGGCAACGTTCTCTCGGGCTTCGACCTGGTCGTGGACGCGGTAGGGGGGACCGGCATCAGCGGCGCCCTGCGTGGCGATGCGGTGACGGTCGTCAAGCAGATCAACGCCGCCGGCAAGCCTGTTTTGGCCATCGATATCCCGACCGGCCTTGACTGCGACAGCGGCCAGGCCGAGGGTCTGGCCGTCCGAGCCGCCCTGACGGTGACATTCGTGGCGAGGAAGAAAGGCTTCGACGCGCCGGACGCCGCGACGTTCACCGGTCACGTGACGGTGGCTGACATCGGCATCAATCGCCAGCAGGTCCTCGCCGCGGCCAATCGCACGGGCGGATAGCAGCGCCTTACTCTTTCGTGCCGGCCTCGATGAGTTTCAGGAGTCTTGTGGCTCGGTTGTAACGTAGCTGCTCCGCCCCGACGCCACGACTCTTGCGGAGCTTCTCGATGATCAACTGGATCCGTTCCCGTTGCTCGGGCGGCAGATCCGTCTGGCCAGCGGCAGCTTCCAGTGGCTGGCGAACGGCGGGCCCCATAGCAATGAGTTGCCGCGTCGCGTCCTCCCGCTTCTTGAAGTCACGCGACTGCAGTTGCTGGATGAGTTCCTCCACCGAGCGGTCGGCCGGGTTCTTCCCAGCCATCGCCTTCACCGCGTCGGCCGCGGCTGGACCGGCCGCCGCCAGGCGCCAGTACGCCGGATACGCTTTGGTCGGGGACTCGTCGGTCAGCTGCTTGATCAAGGCCGTCTGTACGTCGGTGTCCAGCGATTCGTAGGTGTTCGACAACTCCACACGGACATCGTCCAGGCCCCAGCTCTCATCGGCTCGACCGACGGTGTTCAGGGCTGCCTCGAAATTGAGGATCAGGGAGTGGCTGACGTGCGGAAAGGTCACCTGCACAACGTATTCGGCGTCGCAGGGCTTTGCTCCGAACTCGTAGCCCATGAAATCGGTGGCCAGGGCGCCGGTCGCCGACTTGACCTTGTCCTCACCATGCCAGCCGGGGTAGGCCTGGTCCCCGCCGTGCGTCGGATGCGAGAACGACGTCGCCAGAAGCGTCGGGCCGCGTTCGACGCTCAGTGTCCACGTATCCGGCCCGTAATGCGGATGATAACCGTCCCACGAGCGGATGATCAGCAGGCGGAACCGAAGCGTTACGAGTTTGTGCTCGGGCAGATTCTTCAGCTTCAACGCGAGCTTCTCGGCACTGAACTCGCCGAGAAATCTGCGTTCACCGTTCGGGGTCTTCGACGTCTTCCGGTTCGACCACTCCTTGCCCACCTTGCCCTCGAAGTCAGCCATGTAGTACGACTTGGCCGGGGCGTCCTTCTCGCTGGCTGCAGGCGCGTTCTTTCCGTGGGCCGGCTTGCTGTCGGCCTTGTCCGCGGCGCGCAGCACAACCGCGGCAGACAGCAGCAGGGCGACGGGTAGGGTGAGTCGATATCGCATGCGTGAAGGTCTCCTCGATCAGCTCACTATGATTGAAGACGATTATGCACGATTCGGGTCGATATTCTCAAGCGTGACCGCGTGAGCGGCTTTGGCTGCAGGCGTGCCCGGCCGCCTGCCGATGGGTAGAGGAGCCGGAAGGACTGCCGCATGCCCGAGCTACCCACCACCGACACCGACGCCGCAGCAACACAACCCGCCGAGCCACACGGCCGGCGGCGACGGCTACATACGGTCATCTTTGAGGCCGACACACCGGGCGGTAAGCTCTTCGACGTCGCGCTCATCGGCTGCATCCTGGCCAGCGTGCTGGCGGTCATGCTGGACACGGTTGGAGCATTCCACGAGCAGTGGAGTGGCCTGTTCAACGTCGCCGAGTGGGTTTTCACGATTCTCTTTAGTATCGAGTACGTGCTGCGGCTGCTGTGCGTTCGCCGGCCGTCGGCCTACGCCCGCAGCTTCTACGGCGTGGTCGACCTCCTGGCCGTGCTGCCGACGTACGCGGCCCTGCTGCTGCCCGGGACGCATTATCTGACGGTCGTGCGACTGCTCCGCGTACTGCGTATCTTCCGAGTGCTCAAGCTCACGCAGTATCTCGGCGAGGCGCGACTGCTGGCCTCGGCCATCCGCAGCAGCCGGCGAAAGGTCGTCGTCTTCCTGCTGTTCGTGCTGACCTGCACGGTGATTCTCGGCTCACTGATGTTCGTGGTCGAAGGCGGCCGGCACGGTTTTACGAGCATCCCCAGAAGCATGTACTGGGCGATCGTCACGCTGACGACCGTCGGCTACGGCGACATCAGCCCGCAGACGCCCCTCGGGCAGACACTGGCGGCGGCCATCATGATCCTGGGCTACAGCATTATCGCCATCCCGACGGGCATCGTCAGCGTCGAGTTCAGCCGCGCCTTCGAGCCGGAGGTCTCCACGCAGGTCTGCCCGAGCTGCGCCGCCGAAGGCCACGCGCCCGGAGCCGACTACTGCAACCGCTGTGGCGTGAAACTATAAGAAGGACAAAGGGCAAGGGGCGATGGAGTACGCCGAGGTGCGGTCCAAATTGGGTGGCATACCGTCCAGCGTTTTTTCGCTTGGACCTATCTCCCCGGGGAAAAGGAATCATGTTCAGATGCTCCACGGACGGCATTGTCTCTCCGCCACCCAATTCCGGCCGCACCCGTACGCCGGCGATTGTCCATTGCCAATTGCCTGTCCTCTCCATTCAATCATCTGAACAGCGCGTAGTGGTCTTCATGCGAGTTGTCACATCGTGTATCGTGGTGCTCCTGTTTTCCGGCCCGGTGTGCGACACGTTTCGGTGGCGGCGAAGACCTTCCATTGGCCCAGGACCTGCCGGTGTTCAGCCCCGGCAGGGGCGGCGTTCAATAGCCCCACGCGTGAGCGTGGGGTCCGGATCGTTCCCGCGGTCAAGCCCCGCCAGCCGTCCGTTTAGCAATGGATCGCGTCGCGAGGCCGAGGCATTTTGCCAAGCATCAAGGAGCGGACACGCAGGTGAA
>JAAAOJ010000028.1 GCA_009908915.1 Planctomycetota bacterium | reverse complement strand
TATGTGGATGTACCGCAGTCACTCTCCGACGCCATGGCCAGGCATGGCCTGCTATCGACCAGGACGGAGATCGTGCTTCCGACGCCTGAGGCTCCCAAGCCCAGGAAGAAGGAACCGTCAAGCAAGCACAAGAACAAAAAGCACGGGCCTGTTGACGTGCCTGCGGAGGATTCCGGTGGGGGCGGCGTTCCCGGTGGCTGGTAACGGCGGCCGTGCCCGGTTGCCTGCGATCTGCCGCGACTGAAAACGTCGCCGCGCTTGGGAACACAAGACTTGCGCGAATGCTTTCCAGTAAACATGACCGGCCGACAAACCCGGCCATGCGGCATGATAGGCGATGCGTGTTTCACTGAGATGGGCCGGCTGATGCGTTGCGAGGCGCGGAAGGTGAAACTGCACGACGCCCGCTTGAACGACTCGGTGGCCAGCGGGGCTGAATCAGCCGACACCCTCGCTCCTGCCCTAAGGAGTGTGAAACGTTACTCAATTGAAGGAGAGCAAACGGCGTGCGAGACAATATGGCGTGTGAGGGCCGCAGGCAACCGGAACTCTCTTCTCGTTGTAACGCGTGGATCACTGACGGGCACCGCGTATTGGCATGGCAGCCCGAACGGGCCGCTATGCACGAACTTACTGTGCGGGGTATTACGCCTGTCTCGCTTTATGCTGGCGAAGTCTCAGACGCTGGGACGGTCTGCCAATGCCAGCAACGCCGTGCGAAGGTTCGGCATATCCGGCGTCCGGGCATCGACATACTCGCGATACGCCTCGATCAATGACGCCTCGTGTTGATACCGGGACCGGATGTTGACGACGGACATCGCCCGTTCCAGCCAGTCTTCACGCGGGTCGAGCCCCATGAATCCGGCCAGTTGGACGAGGGTCGCCACAGACGCATCGAAGGCGAAGAAATGGAAGAACCGCTGGGGATACTCCTGCTGCCAGCGAGCGAACCAGACGACGTCGTCCACGATGCCGCGCATGACGGCCGCCGGGCCGGCCGGCGTATCCAGACCCGGGAACATCGGCTCGTAGCCTTCGCGGATGTTACTGACCGCACAGTCCAGGGGATGGCGCACCGGCAGCAGGAATCGCAACCGGCCGTCCCGCTGGAGCATTGCATGCATCGCCGCGGGGCGGTCACGTAGACGGTTCGTCACGCGATGCGATTCCTTCCAGAACAGACAGCGAATCTCCGGCTTGATCAGCGGCACGTCGGCCTGCTCTGCGGCAGCCTGCATCGCGTGGCGGGCATCGAAGGCGTGGGAATGGGTGATGGAGCCACCGCATGCGCCTTGCCGCCCCTTGCCGGAGATACGGATCGCAAACTGGATAAAGCGATCGAGCTTCTCGCACGAGAATTCCTCAAGAAAATCGACTTCACGGCGACCGAAAATGCGCCTTCCGGCATGATTCAGGACCTGGCATTGCGGATGGAGGAACATCACCGATGCCGTCAGTGTCGTCAGATTCCGGTAGGGTCCGAGCATCACACAGACGCTCTCGACGTCGGAAATGTCCATCGCACGACTGGCGCGAAGATCAACCGGATCGGTCAGGCGAAGCATGGCGCGCGCAAGGAGCCGCCCGGGGGCCGAGGCATATCGTCGCCAAAACTCTGTCATGGTAGTCATATCGTCGCCACGGTACGCCCAGCGCCACCAACATGCATGACAAGGACCGCTCGTTCAACTCTGTCTATCTTTGCTTAGCACAGAGAACACAGAGGCTCAGCGCTTGAAACGGTACAGCGTCTTCAAACCGTTGCACGTTTGCACGTTGAAGTGTCTGGTGGCGGATGCGAATACAAAGTCAATCGGAGCGTTCGTGGCACGCTTTGGGGGTAGTGCATGTTTCCTGACGTCGTCCGTAACCCACCGGTTGTCAAGGCGTATCGTCCCGGGTGTCGGGCGCGGCGTCAGCATCGGTGGTGCTGGCGGCGGTATCGTCGTCAACGGTTTCCGCGCCATCGGCCTGGCCGGTGTCGCCATCTCCCAACGCCTCACCGTCGGGTTCAGGCTCGGGCATTTCGCCTTCCATTTTGACGACGCGGCCCTTTGTCCAACGCTTGACGCTGAAGCGAAGTTCGCCGCCGGGGGCGACGAGCTTCTCGAAGTCGGCCACGCCGCCGACGGGTTCGTCGTTGACGTGGGTGATGATTTCGAACGGGCGGATACCGGCGACCGAGGCCTTCGAGCCGGGCTCGATCTTCGAGACGATCACGCCGGGCTCGTCGTCCTCGCGTCGGAAGAATCGCCGGACCTCGTAGGTGAGGTTACGGACGGTGATCCCGAGGTCCTCGGATTTGAACTTCTCGGCGGTGTCGTGGTGTTTGGGACTCTGGACGACTTCGAAGGGCACCTTGCGCCTCTCGCCGCCGGAGTAGATCTGGGCCTCGAATCTCTTGCCGAAGCCCAGGTCAGTCAGCTTGCGGGTGAGGCTGTTTTCGGCGGGCGGCCAGGGGCGTGGGATGCGGTCGTAGTACTGCTCGGGAACCTGGTCGAGCTGCTCCCACGGGAAGGGCCCGCGGCTGTAGTAGCCGGCCATGTCGTCGATGCTGACGTCGAGGGGCTTTGGCTCGCCCTCGACGAACAGCCGCAGAAGGATGTCGCCGGGCTTGAGCCCCTTCTCGGCGGCGGGACTGGCGGGGTAGACGTAGGTGACCAGCGCGCCGTGTCGGCCGTTCTGCGTGAGGTCGCTGACCTCGTTGGCGCGGGCGAGTTCGGGGTCCATGGGCTGCAGTTCGACGCCCAGCCAGGCCAGGCGGGCCTCCTCTTGCTCGGTCAGTGGGACGTTGGACGGGTCGATATTGGCGTCGATGTCGGCGAGGGCCTCGCGGAGGTAGGTCGTGGCCGTCAGTCGCGGGTAGCCGCTGCGGTAGCGGGACTCGGAGCTGACCGTCTCCCGCTTGACGACCGGAAGGGCCAGCAGTGTCCCGTCGGTGCCGAAGATGAACGTGTTGCTGTTCGGGCCGAAGGTGTCGGGGTAGACGTGCCGCCGCCAGCCGAACTCGAAGCGCGGAATGCGAATATGCTGCATGTAGCGGACCACCTCCTCGCCGCGGATCATGATCTCACTGGCCGGTAGGATGAGGTTGAGGTACTGGCGTATGTCCTTGTCGCCAAATGTAATAGGCTTGCCGACCGGCTCGTCGAGCCTGGCCAGCAGACCGCCGTAGTCCTTCAGCGTGTGCGTGAAAGTGGCGGCAATGGGCTCGCCGTCCGGGCGGTTGACGAGGATACGCTCCAGGCGCGCGGTAACCTTCGGCTTGAGGTTGGCCAGGATGAGAATGGTGGCCTCGTCGGTCAGGACGCCGATGGACTGCTTCTCCGTTTCCGACTCGCCATCGCCCATGTAGCGGCTGTACCTGGGGCCGCTCGCCTGCTTGCGTGGGCTACGGAACTGCAGTGTCACGCGGTAGATACCGCCAGAGGCCTTCTCTTCAGTCGCGGCGAGCAAATCGGCGAGGGCCTTGGCGGACGGGCCTTTCCAGTCGAGCGGTGAGCCCTTCCAGGTCTCGTCGGCGGGCAGTTCGCCGTTCATGCACATGCCGACCGGCGTGCCGTCTTCGGTCGTGATGAGACAGGTGTTGTCGCGCATGCTCGTCCGGGAGCCCCAGGCGGCGGTGGCCTCCAGCCCGCT
Organism: Planctomycetota bacterium; assembly: GCA_009908915.1. Lineage (GTDB taxonomy): Bacteria > Planctomycetota > Phycisphaerae > SM23-33 > SM23-33 > JAAAOJ01. Next base: position 24,267 of record JAAAOJ010000028.1, on the reverse strand, counting down.
GGGCAGGGCACTGACGGCGGTGCGCCAGCTGGCCGACGCCAAGTGCCTGCTAACAATAAGGTAAGGTCCGTCCGCGTCGGCATCGAACGCCAGCGGCGTCACGTCCTTGAGCGGCTCGGCTGTCTCGTAGATCACTGCGTACTGGTTGCGGAAGTACCGCTTGGCAGTGGCCTCGACGACCTGGTCACCCTTGCGGACCACGATCGTCTCGATGAACCGGTCATGGACGTTCAGGTCCGGGCAGATAACGTCCTTTTCGGACAGTACATAGGCCGGAATCTCGGCCGGGCGCTCCTCTTTGACCAGCGAATCAAGCGAGCGAGGGATGTCGGACACATAGCCGCGCTCATACGGCTCTTCGCCCTTGTCGTACTTGAGGGAGATCTCAAGGACGGCCATCGATGACTCGAGTTTCCGGGCGACGTCCAGATGTGCGGCGATTTTCTCGGCCCGTGTCGTCTCTTCCTGGGCATCGTCGGTTGTCTCTGCTGAAGGCCGTGCCCCACCGTCCTGAGCCCATAGAACTGAGGGCGATTCAACTAGTAACACAATTACGATTACGACAATCAACGCCCATTTTACGTAAACATACATGACAGGTCTCCTTTTTGATGTTTGTCATAAGGTGTGGTTATGATAAATTGTCGCCTTTTTTATTCTTTTTCATAGTCACGTTGGAAATTCAGGACGATCTGTTTCATCAGTCCATTACGCTCCACGGTGAACAGGATCCGATGCTTGTTGTCAATATCGGCCAGTGCCTTCTGATGGATGGACTCTACGTCCTCAAGCGTCTTCACTTCGTCCTCGCCAATGCGGAGAATGATGTCCTTCTCGTGCAGGCCGGATTCGCTGGCATTGCCCGGGTACTTGACGCCGTAGACAAAAACGCCTTCCTTGTGGAAGTAGTGCAGGTCCGGGTTATCAAACTGGTTGATGGCCTTGACGGTCAGATCCCATCGAGGGCAGTCGAGTTCCTCGCCCTCGACGTCGCCCTTCTCGCGAGGCGTAAGGGTGATGTCCATGGCCTCGCCGTCGCGTTCGACCAGGAACGTCGCCGGCTTGCCCTTCTCGAGCATGCCGAGCATGCGCCTGATGGCGGGGAGGTCCTCTTCCCAGGTGGCCGTGACCGGCTGGCCGTTGATCTTCACAATGCGGTCGCGCACCTTGATGCCGGCGCGGCGGGCCGGGCTCTCCGGATCGGTCTCGGCTACAATGAAGCCAGTGGTGCCCTTGAAGTAAATATTCTTGTTAAAGTCTTTCAATGGCTGTATTTGCAGGCCTGTCCACGACCAATCCACCTTGCCGCTCCGCCGGAGCTGCTCGACGATGATCTTGACAGTCTCGGAGGGAATGGCAAAGCCCATGGACCCGCCGCCGCGGGTGTTGATGCCGATGATCTCGCCGGCGGTGTTTACCAGCGGTCCGCCGGAGTTGCCCGGGTTGATCGACGCGTCGGTCTGCAGCCACTTGCTGTACTCACTGCTTCCGGGTAAGTACCTGCGAGTACAGGAGATAATGCCGATCGACACGCTGCGATTCAGCCCGTACGGCGCGCCCATGGCCATGACGAAGTCACCCTCGACGAGCTTCGTCGAATCGCCGAGCTTCGCGTGGGGCAGCGGCGTGACCCTGGCATCGGGCTCGCCGGCGTCGTTGCGGGCCGACGACAGATCCATCTGCAGAAGGGCCAGGTCGGTGTCCTTGTCTTCGCCAATGATTTCGGCATCAAGGGCCGTGCCGTCCCACAGCAGGCAGCGGACCTCGACGGCCTTGTCGATCACGTGCCAGTTGGTTAGGGCCTGGCCATCGGGTGTGATAACCACGCCGCTGCCGAGAACCTCCTGGGTGACCTTCTTGCCCATCTCATGGCTTTCCTGGAGACACTTGACGAACACGACGGCCGGGAACACCTGGTCCTTGGCCCGGCGGACGATTTCCCGGAAGTCGCTTGCCTGAGGCTCCATAGCCGGCGGCAGGACGACCGGATCGGCCGATGCAGCGGGGGGCGAGGAGTCGGCGGCGAGGACCGCCGATGCAAAGGCCAGGAGGATCAACACGAGTGATTGCGATACTCTGTTCATGATGGCACCCCATGCAACGGGTCAATGTTCCAACACAGTGGCCCCACTGTACCCCAACGCCCCGCCTCGCACAATCGCAATGTCGGCTGCGCCACCAGGCAGACCACCGATTGCACATTTTCAGCCGAATCCCGGAAAGGCCGGTTCCGATACACCGATGTGCAATCAGCGCCTGACAATTCCGGACTGCCGGAAGGAGTACAACCGTGGAAACTGAAGCCAAAACGCAGACGGCCGCATCGGCCTCACAGCACGAGGGCAAGTACCTCACCTTCTGCCTGGATGGCGAAGAGTACGGACTGGAGATCCTCAAAGTCCGTGAGATCATCGGCATGATGGCCATCACCACCGTGCCGCGAACACCGACGTTCATCAAGGGCGTGATCAACCTGCGGGGCAAGGTCATCCCTGTCATAGACCTGCGAACGAAGTTCGGTCTGGCCGAGGCCGAGCGGACCGACGAGACGTGCATCATCGTTGTCGACGTCGGCGACGTAGAGGTTGGCGTGGTGGTCGACCGCGTCTCCGAAGTCCGGGACATTCCCGGCGGGGACATTGACGACCCGCCGAGTTTCGGCACAACGGTGGACGCCTCGTTCATCCTCGGCATGGGCAAAATCAAGGAGAAGGTCACCATCCTCCTCGATATCACGCGAGTGCTCGCACAGGACGCCGACGTCCTCAACGATCTTGCATGACCCAATGCGGCGAGGCTGATCGTCCCTTGATCATCAACAGCAGCATACGACACAACAGACGGCACGAAAGCAGGACAACGTCGTCGCCAGCACCCTCGGGAAAGGGAAGGCACCATGGTCAAGAACATGAGACTCGGCACCAAGATTAAGCTTGGTTTCGTCGCGGTCCTCGTACTCACAGCTGCCATCGCATATGTGAGCTACTCCAGCCTGTCGAACGTCAGCGCCATCGTCGAGAAAGCCGACGACACCAATCGACTCATCAAGATGGCCGCAACGGCGGGCATGATCCGGCGTGACTTCATGCTCACCGGCGACAAGAAATACTACCAAGAGATCAAGCCGGTCATCGAAAAGATCAACGCACAGATCGCCGAGACCAAGGCCAAGTTCAAGGACCCGGCCGACATCGATAAGATCACGACCGTCGGCGAATGCGTCGAGACGTATCGTCTGCGCTTCGAGCAGATGGTCGAGGCCGAGGACAACAAAGCCAAGGCCGCCAAGGTCATGGGCTCGACCGCGACCGATCTTGTCACGATAGCCGCCGCCATGCAGGATGACCAGAAGAAACAGCTTGCCGCAGCGCAGGCGCAGACGACCGCACGGATCGCCGACGCGATCAGCAAGGTCGACTCGGCCACTGACCTGATCCAATGGGTCGGCAACGTCCGGATCGCACAGAAGAACTACATGGCCGAACTCACGCCGAACTACATCAAGCAGTTCGACGCCGGCATGAAAACGATCTACGCCACGTGCGACGAGCTCTCGGCGGCCATGAAGCAGAAGACAGACCAAGAGCAGGTCGCCCACGCCAGCGAGGCGGCGCACACCTACGAACAGCATTTCAGGGCGTGGGTGCAGATCCGCAAGCACAAGCAGGCCGTCGAGACGGATATGGACGAGGCCGACGCTGTTCTGATGCACGCGGTCCGCAAGCTTTCCGACGGCCAGAAGAAGAAGCTCGAAGCCGACAGCCGCGCCGGCAAGACGGCCGACGACCTCAGCGAACGCCTCACAAAATCACGGACGGCCGACGAGGTGCGAAACCTCGCCAACCTCTGTCGCCAGTATCAGCGTGACTACCGCATCGAGGGAGATGACACGTACCTCGTAAAGCTTGGCAAGGCTGATGACAAGATCAACGAGCTGTGCGACGTCATGAGCGACCTGGTGAAGGACCCCGCCGATCTTGCCGCCGTCAACGAAGCTCGAGAGGCCTGCGATCGCTACGTCAATGGCGTCGAGCGCTGGCGCGAGATCAATGGAAACCAGAAGAACGAATACGCCCTCGTGGTCGAGGCCGCCGAGACGGCGAAGGAAGCTTGCCACGCCCTCGCCGTCGACCAGAAAAGGCAACTCACCCAGCTTCAGTCCGACGCGGCGAGCACCATCGCCGAGACGACCTGGAAGGCCAACGCCGCCGCCGAGGTCATCGAACGTGTCGGGGAGGCCGGCATGTGCCGCCGCGACTACATGATGACCGGCAAGCAGGCGTATTACACGGCCAACCAGCGGCTCGCCGAGGACATCGACGGCATTCTCCAGCAGATGGCGGCCCGCATGCGGATTCGCGAGCACCAGGAGCAGGTCGCCCAAGCGGGCAAGGCGCTGGCGGACTATGTCGCTGGTTTCCAGGCCTGGGCCGCCGCCAATGCTAACCAGCAGCAGAAGGTCAAGCTGCTGGCCAAGGGCGCCGGCGAGATGATCGAGGGTTGCAACACCCTCCGCTCTCGACAGAAGAAGAAGATGCAGGCGGCGATCAGCCAAGCCGAGTTCCTGGTCTTCACCGGCGCCATCGTGGCGATCCTTCTCGGTGCGGCCCTGGCCTACTTCATCACCCGCAGCATCACCAAGCCGATCCAGCGGATCATCGACGGCCTCACCGCCGGCGGCGAGCAGACCGCCAGTGCCTCCGGGCAGGTCTCCGCGGCCAGTCAGTCGCTGGCCGAGGGCGCCTCCGAAGCGGCCGCCTCGATCGAAGAGACCACGGCGAGCATCGAGGAGATGGCGTCGATGACCAAACAGAACGCCGAGAACGCCGGCGAGGCCAACACGCTCGCCGACAGCGCCCAGCAATCGGCGGCCAAGGGCAGCAAGGCCATGCAACGCATGAGCCAGGCCATCGAGGACATCAAGCAGTCCAGCGATGAGACGTCGAAGATCATCAAGACCATCGACGACATCGCCTTCCAGACGAACCTGCTGGCCCTCAACGCCGCCGTGGAAGCGGCCCGGGCCGGCGAGGCCGGCAAAGGCTTTGCCGTGGTGGCCGAGGAAGTGCGCAACCTCGCCCAGCGGTCGGCTGAAGCGGCCAAGAACACCTCGGCGATGATCGAGGAATCGGTCAAGAACTCCGAGCGTGGCGTGGAGATCTCCGGGGAGGTCGCCGAGGCGCTGCAGGAGATCGCCGACGGCAGCGAGAAGGTCAACAACCTCGTCACCGAGATCGCCGCGGCCAGCAAGGAACAGTCCCAGGGCATCGACCAGGTGTCGACGGCTGTCCAGCAGATGGATACGGTGACGCAGACGAACGCCGCCAACGCCGAGGAATCGGCCAGTGCTGCCGAGGAACTCTCCAGCCAGGCCGAGGAACTCAACGGCATGGTGGCGGAACTGGAGAAGATCGTCAAAGGCGCCGCCAGCGCCCAGGCCCACGCGTCCGACTCATCAAACGTGAGCTGTCGCAAGACGTCTTCACAGCAGGTCCACGCGCGTCGTGAACAGGGCGAGCACTGGCAGCGGCAGACCGAACGACCCCGCGGTGACTTGGCCGACGTCGAACAGGCGTCCGACACCGAAAGCAATGATGAAGCGCAGCTGGCCGTGTCCGCTTAGAAAGACGCCTCCCTCAAAAGTCAGGTGGGCGGAAAACCAGAACGATTTTGCAACGCAAACAAGACGCCTCCCTCAAAAGTCGGGTCGGCGGAAAAGCAGAACGATTTTGCAACGCAAACAAAGACGTTATGTCACGCAAACGGCGCTGATCGGCACGTCCTCGGATTTCTGAAGGAGGCGTCTAGAAATGGATCGCGTCGCGAGGTCGAGCCATCTTTTGAATTCTTTGTATGCATGCTTTGTATGAATGGCCCAGCGGAGACAATCATCCGACACGCAAGCTTGACATGAGCATGGATCTAGCGAGAATATAAGATATCCGGCAGTCGCTTCGGCAGTGGATCGCCTCGCACGGCGTCGCCCTTTCCGACGTGGCTGCCAGGCCAGCGCCACCCGGCTTCCAGCGAAAGGAGCAGTCCGATGAATGGTTGCTCGCCCTCACGTCAGCGTCGAGCGTTCACGCTCGTCGAGATCATCATTGTTGTCATCATCCTGGGCATTGTGTCCGGTATTGTGATCATCTCGACGATGCCGACAGAGACCACCTCCGCCGTAGCCGCAGCCGACATCATCGCCCGCGATCTGGAACTCGCCCGGCAGGAGGCCAACGGTCGCCAGGAGGCACTCGTCGTGGAGTTCTCAGTGTCCTCGAACAGCTACTCCATCAAGGACACAGATGGCAATGTGATCTCGCATCCGGTCAAGCAGACGACCGCCAGCATCAACATCAATGATGAAGTCACGACCGGAACCATCACGCTCGTTTCCGCGGATTTCGGCGACAGCGGCCAGAGCATCTACTTCAGCGCCCTGGGCGAGCCGGTTGCATCCGACCTGACAACGCCGATCAGTTCCGACAGCAAGGTGGTCGTCCAGTGCGGCGACGAGACGTACTCGGTGATTGTGGCACCCGTTACAGGGCGCGTGAGGGTCCAGGCGGGGGGCTAGTACGACAACGACAGTTCACTTGTTTCTGTGTGTCGCGGGCATCCTGCCCGCGAGTGACGAGGCGCTCCAGGCCGCGTCTGTCTGTGTTCTCGAAGGCACGACGCCCTTGATACGCGCGTCCGTACGGACGCGGCACCAACGGTCGTTTTAGTGCGTCACTGGCGCGCAAGACGCCCGCGACACGTATCTGTCCTTTCCAAACGGGTTCTTATGCGGTTATGCCGACTCGGCCGTTCGCCCCAGCCATCGCATCGCGCCGGCCAGTCCTGCCGCCACCACCACGCAGATTGCCAGCCACAACGCCGATGACACCGGATGGGCCGCTGACGTGACGGCCTGGTAGACCGCCGTGGCCACCAGCCAGGCCAGCAGGGTCAGATACCCCACGGAGAAAACCGCCCACCGCCACGACGTCTCGCGGTAGATGGCCGCGACGGCGGCGATGCAGGGGCAGTAGATCAGCACGAACAGCAGGTACGCGTAGACGGCCGCCCGCGAACCGAACCGCCGGGCCATCTCACCCATCGGCCCACCACGTCCCTTGGGAGCCGACGCCAGTGCGGCTGCCTCACCCTCGCCCTCGTCAGCGCCCTGCCATATCTCACGCAGCCCGCGCGGCACGGCGAGCAGGCTCTCACGCACCGCCGGCCAGAGCTCGAAGACCTCGCCCTCGGCGCCCCCCTGCGGCACGGCCTTCTGCTCCTGGAGGTACAGGCTGCTGAGCGAACCAATGATGGCCTCCTTGGCAAAGACGCCGGTAAACAGCCCGACGGTGGCGGGCCAGTTCTCGTCGCGTATGCCCATCGGACCCAATACCGGTGTGACGCCCTTGCCGGCTGCACTGAGCAGCGAGTCCTCACGCTCGGCCTCGGCGGTCGTCAGTCCGCCGTCGCGGCTGAAGCCCACCGTGTTCAGCGCACTGAGCAGCAGGACGGTCACCAGAATGACCTTGCCGGCCCGGAGGATAAAGCCCTTGAGGTTGTTCCACGTGTGGTGCAGCACGCCGCCGACGGTCGGTACGTGATAGGGCGGCAGCTCCATGACGAACATGCCCGCCTCGCCGCGCAGCAGCGTGTGCTTGAGCAGCAGACCCGTCAGCACCGCCAGGACCATGCCCACCAGATACAGCGAGAAGACCACCAGCCCGCGATGGGCCGGGAAGAACGCCACCGCAAAGACCGTGTAGACCGGCAGGCGGGCGCCGCAGCTCATCAGCGGGTTGATCAGAATTGTCATCACGCGGTCGCGCCGGTTCTCCAGCGTTCGGGCGGCCATGATGCCGGGGACATTGCAGCCGAAGCCTACCAGCAGCGGCAGGAACGCCTTGCCGGGCAGCCCAATGCCCCGAAGCAGCCGGTCCATCACGAACGCCGCGCGGGCCATGTAGCCGCTGTCCTCGAGGATCGAGAGGCACAGAAAAATCAGAAAGATCGGCGGGATGAAGGTGGCGACGGTCTGCAGCCCGCCGCCGATGCCGTCGGCCAGCAGCGAGACCAGCCCCTCGTCCAGGCCCCCGCCGCGGAGCACGACGGCAAAGCCGTCGACGAACAGCGCGCCGCACAGGCCGTCAAGGCAATCGATGAACGGCCCGGCCAGCGTGATGGTCAGGCTGAAGATGACGTACATCACCAGCAGGAAGATCGGGATGCCCAAAACGCGGTTGAGGACGATGTGGTCGATGACGTGCGTAACCGATCGCTTGAGCGGCTGCTCGCAGCGGACCACGTCGCGCACCAAGCCGTGAATGAAACCGTACCGTCCGTCGGCAACCACCACGTCGATACCCTCGCCGACGTGCCGCTCGATGCGGTGACGCTCCCGCGAGACCAGGGCTGTCCGCTCGGCGCCGTCGTCGGCTTCGGCGAGTATGTCGCGGGCCATTGCATCGTCGTCCAGCAGGCGGACGGCCAGCCATCGGCCATGCACGCCCCGGCGATCGGCCAAGGCGTCGGTGTGGGTGCGAATGATCTGGACGCCCTCCTCGAACTCCTGGTCGTAGAGAGGGTGCGTGGCGGGAACGTGGCCGTCGCGCGAGGCGGTGGCGATGGCGTCTCGCAGCTCGTCCAAGCCCTCGCCCCGGCTGGCAATCACCGGCACGACAGGGCAATCCAGGTGCCTCGCCAGGTGCTCGGTATCAATTCGCAGGCCCCGCTGGCGGGCGACGTCCATCATATTCAGCGCCACGACGACAGGCACCTTCATCTCGAGCAGTTGTGCAGTGAGGTAGAGGTTCCGTTCGAGGTTCGCCGCGTCAAGGATGCTGACGACGACGGCCGGGCGCTCGTCCAGGATGTAGCGGCGGGCGACGGCTTCGTCGGGGCTGCGGGCGGAGAAGCTGTAGATGCCCGGCAGGTCGACCATGTGGTAGAGCACGTGGTCGTGGCGAAAAACGCCCTCGATGCGTTCGACCGTCACACCCGGCCAGTTGCCCACGCGCTGACGCGAGCCGGTCAGGGCATTGAACAGCGTGGTCTTCCCGCAGTTGGGATTGCCCGCCAGTGCTATCGTCAGTTGTTCCATGCTCGGGCCTTGCCGCCTGTCGGTTGGCGGTTCGGGGGCCGGCCGCGCCGGCCTATAGGTCGGCCAGTCGCTGGGCCTTGTCGTGGGCGACCAGGGCGTCGATCAGTTCGTCGAGGTCGCCGGCAATGATCCGTTCGAGGTTGTAGTTCGCGCCGTCCTGCCCCTCGCCCTTGAGACGGTGGTCGGTGCAGCGGTTCTGCGGGAAATTGTAGGTTCGGATTCGCTGGCTGCGGTCGCCGGATCCGATCATTTTCTTCCGAGCGGCAGCTTCGGACTCCTGCTGCTGGGTGCGGTAGTGATCGTGCAGGCGGGCGAGCATGATCTGCCGGGCCTTGGCGCGGTTCTTGTGCTGGCTTTGCTCGTCGCGCATCGAGACGGTGATGCCCGTCTGCTTGTGCTCCAGCTTGATGGCCGACTCGACCTTGTTGACGTTCTGGCCGCCCGGCCCGCCGGCCCGGCTGACGTGTTCGAGTACATCGTTGTCCCAGTCGACCTCGATGTCGATCTCCTGCGGCTCGGGCAGTACGGCGACGGTCGCCGCGGAGGTATGGACCCGGCCCTGACTTTCGGTTTCCGGCACGCGCTGCACGCGGTGCCCGCCGCCTTCATAGCCGAGGCGACTCCAGACGCCCTCGCCCTTGACGTTGACCATGACTTCCTTGTAGCCGCCCAACCCCGTACTGCTGCCGGAGAGCACCTCCGCCTGCCAGTGATGGCGTTCGGCGTATCGACGATACATTTCCAGCAGATCGTGTGCGAACAGGGCCGCCTCGTCGCCGCCCGTGCCCGCACGAATCTCCAGAATCACCGAGCCGATCTTTGCCTCGTCGCTCATTACCAGCAGGCCTTTGACCCGCTCGATGGCTTCCTCGGCCTTGTCGCGAAGCTCGTAGACCTCGGCCTCGGCGAGTTCCTTCATCTCGCCCTCGACCTCCGGGTCCTCCAGCAGCGACTTGGCCTGGGCGAGTTCCTCGGCAATGGCGCAGTATTCGCGATAGGGCTCGACGATCCGCCCCAGACTGGCGTGCTCCTTGGACAGGGCGACGATGCGCTGGCCGTTCGATGCGACCTCGGGGTCGTTCATCTGCTCAGTGATCTCGGCGTAGCGTACGTCGAGTTCGTCGAGCTTGTCGGTCAGGCTTCGGGGGGCGTTGGACACGGTCGGCCTCGCGTGGGATGAGGGCAGACAAACGCCGACGTGTTCTCGCGGAACAGCGTCGGCGTTGACGCCCGGCGGCAGCTACTTTGTCTTGGCGACGTAGCTCTGGCCGAATTTCTTCTTGAACTTCTCGACGCGGCCGGCCGTATCGACGAACTTCTGCTTGCCGGTGTAGAACGGGTGGCTGGCGGCGGAGATGTCGATCTTTATGCAGGGATATTCCTCGCCATCGATCTCAACAGTGTCCTTGGCCGGCGCGCATGATCGCGTCTTGATCTTCATGTCGGCGGAGACGTCGTGAAAGACCACGTCACGATATTCAGGGTGGATATCTTTTTTCATAGCAGCAACCTCTGGCATTCAAGGGGGTGGAGCGCCGTAGTGTATCACAATCGCTTTGGCAGGCAAGTGGATTTTAGGGCCTAATCCGTGACCTGTCCGGGCCCGCCGGATTGCGGGTGGTCGCTGAATTTCTCGGACGTGAAGAGGTAGACCCTGGTCTTCGGGTCCTTCCACGCGTCGGGGGCCAGACCGGCCTTGTGGCTGCAGCAGTAGCCGAGGAACTCCTCGACATCCCAGCCCTGGTCGGTTGCGACCTCCGGCAGGAAGCAACCGCTCTGCATGCCACGCGTCATGTAGATGCCGTGCTTGCCGATCTCCAACTGCTCCGGCTGGTTGGTCTCCTCCAGCGGTGACAGCAGCGAGACCTCGACCGTCAGCAGCGGAATCTCGTCGGCTGTCACGGGAGTCATGACGAAACGCGGATCGCGGGCAGCCGCCTGGGCCATGTCGACGACCTGCTCAGCCAGCGGCCGCTGCGGCTGGAACGTGCCGATGCACCCTCGCAGGTTCGGCCCGTTGTGCAATGTCACGAAGCAGCCGAGCTGCTCGTTCAGTATGCCGGCCGGCTCGGCGATGCGCGGCCGCGGTTGGCCGGTGACACAGGCAGCGACGCTCTCGCGTGCAAGGCTGAGCAGCTGCTGCTTCTCTTCGTCGGTGACGTTCAGTTCAGGCATGGTAACTCCCTTGCATGTCGGCCCACACGGATGTGGTTCTAGACAGAGGCGTCTTGTGCATCTCAAGACGCATTTGCATGGGTATTGTATCGTCTCGCCGGCGGGCCCGCACTTGTCAGGCGGCGGCGGGGCGGCAATAATGGCCAGTCGGCCGCCGTTGCGCCGGCCGGAAAGGACGCTTCATCCATGACCAATCCGCCTGACGCTCCCGAGCCCTCGCCCGCCATGGACACTGAGACGCCCGGCAGTGCCGGCACCCCGCACCCCGCACCGTGGGCGGGCAAGCTGGCCGCCCGAAGTGTGGTCGGCGGCGTACTGATGGGCCTGGCCAACCTCGTGCCGGGCATCAGTGGTGGGACGATGCTTGTCGCGGTGGGGATCTACCGGCGGTTCATCGACGCTATTGCCGAGGTGACCACGCTGACATTCCGCGCCCGGTCGCTGCTGGTGCTGGCGTCGGTGATCGCCGCCGCCGCCGCGGCCATCGTCCTGCTGGCCGGGCCGGTCAAGCAACTCGTGGTGGACTACCGCTGGGTGATGTACGCGATATTCATCGGATTGACGCTGGGCGGCGTGCCGGTGGTCTGGGGCATGGTGGGCAAGGTGTCGCGCGGCGTGATCCTCGGTGCCGTGGGCGGCTTTGCGGGAATGACGGTCCTGGCGGTGCTGCAGATGTTGAACATCACCGGCGGTGGCGAGACGACACAGGGCGTCGTGGTACTGTTCTTCGCCGGCGCCCTGGCCGCCAGTGCCATGATCCTGCCCGGCGTCTCGGGTGGGTATCTGTTGTTGGTGCTCGGTGCCTACGTGACAATCCTCGGGGCCGTCGACGAGATGAAGCTGGCCCTCAAGGCCCGCGACTGGGCCGCCATGCAGGATCCCGCCCTGCAGATTGTCTTGCCCGTGGGCCTGGGCGTGCTGGTGGGTATCGTACTGGTGAGCAACGTCCTGAAGTGGCTGCTGCACCGTTTCGAGAAGCCGACGCTCGGCGTGCTGCTGGGTCTGCTGTTCGGGGCGGTGGTGGGGCTGTATCCGTTCCAGCGCGGCGTCGAGCCGCAACTCGGCGACATGTACAAGGGCCGGCCCGTCACGCCAAGGCGGTTGGCCGAGCTGTCGGCCGACAAGTGGCCGACGACGTTCTTTACGCCGACGGTCTGGCAGGTCGCAGCCGTGGTCGGACTGGTCATCGCAGGTGTCTGCCTGACGGCCTGCATCGCACGCTGCGGCAAGGAGAAGGGACCCGACGTGGCCTAACGCGGATGCAGCCGGACGCAGACAGCCGACACCGCGGGCCGCATGGGCAACATCGCGTTTTGGCGGAAGGCGGGGGTTGCGGCGGGGTTGTGTCTGTGCTACATGTGGTGCTGCTCTAGGGAGTGACGATGCCCGCCAACAACGAACGATGGACGGTCCTCCGGCTGCTGAACTGGACCCGCGACTACTTCTCCAAGGCGGGCCTGGACTCACCTCGTCTCTGCGCGGAAATGCTGCTGGCCGAATGCCTTGGCTCTCAGCGCATCGACCTCTACGCCCGCGGCCACGACGAGCCGGACGAAGCCGTCCGCGGCCGCTTTCGCGAGATGGTCCGGCGGGCCGTCGACGGCGAACCGGTGGCCTACATCGTCGGGCGGAAGGAGTTCTTCTCCTTGCCGTTCAAGGTGACCGCCGACGTGCTCATCCCGCGGGCCGAGACGGAACTGCTGGTTGACCAGGCGGTCAACGAGCTTCGCCTTCGCGGGGGGGGGGACTGCTGGGACGCCTGCACGGGCAGCGGCTGCGTAGCGGTGGCCGTTGCGGCCAACGTGGAGGAGGCACGCGTGCTGGCGACGGATGTTTCGCCCGAGGCCGTCGCGATCGCCGTCGAGAACGCCGAGGCCAACGGCGTGGGCGACCGGGTGACGACGGCGGTGGCGGACCTGCTGACGCTGCCGGAGGCCTGGGACCACGAGGCGACCTTCGACGTCATCACGGCCAATCCGCCGTACGTTGCGGACGACGACGAGGTCGGCCACGGCGTTGACCGCGAGCCGGCGGTCGCACTGCGGGCCGGCCCGACGGGGTTGGCGATCATTCGCAGGCTGTTGCCACAGGCGCCGGCCATGCTGAAGGACGAGGGTCTGCTGTGCGTTGAGTTCGGCATGGGCCAGGTCGACGAGGTCCGCGACACCATCATGGCCACCGGGGCCTTCTACGAGCCGGAGATTCTCACCGACACGCAGGACCTTGAACGGGCGGCCGTCGCCCGCAGACGGCCGCAGTAGCCGGCCCGGGCGTCACAGGATCTGTATGGCCTCTTCGTTGTCGCTCGTGGAGAGCACGACGGTGGCGGATTCGCCGGTGGTGGTCGCCGCGACCATTGTCACGTCGATGTCCGCCTCGGCGAGTTTGCTGGCGACCAGTTCCAGCGCGCCGACCTTGTGGGGCAGCTCGACCACGACCACGTCCAGATCGTCGATATCGGTCGCCCAGCCGCCGAGGGCACGTCGCGACGTGTCGGCATCGCTCGGACCGAGGATCATGTGGCCGGTTGGGCCTTCGCCCCAGGCAATGATCGTCTCGAGGTTCACCCCGGCGTCCTTGAGGCGGGCTGTCGCTTCGGCGAGCTTGCCGATCGCATTGGGAACGGTCACGTGCAGGTAGGTTCGTATCTCGGCCATGGCTTCTCCTTGCAGGGGTATCCTGTAGAATTCTATTCGAAGTCTATGCGTCAGCGGCTGGCCTATCGCCAAAACGCCGGTGCGTTCGGCCGGACGATGGTGGCGTGGAGGATATACTGTCTACTGTGACCCATGCCGCCCCGCGCGAGACGTTCAGGCCGGCATGGTCAGGCTGTTGCCGGCAGAATCCGACCAAGCCCGTCGACGGGGCGTGCGTGTATGTCTGCTTGACCCGCCGGGGCGTCGATCCTAGGCTAGCTGCATGAGCGAACCCACGAACACACCGCCCGAGCCCCGCGACGAGCCATCGTTGGTCAGCATCGTCGTACCTGTTCACAACGAGGCTGACAACGTCGGGCCGCTGGTCGACGGCATCCGCCGGGCGATGGGCAGCGGCGAATACGAGGTGATTTTCGTTGACGACGGCAGCACGGACCACACGGCCGGGGCCGTCGCGGAACTAGCCGAGGCGGACGAGCGCCTCTGCGGGCTGAGCCTCTCGCGATGCTTCGGCCACCAGGACGCCCTGGGTGCGGGCCTGCGCTACGCGGCGGGCGATGCGGTGATCATGATGGACGGCGACCTGCAGCACCCGCCGGAGATCCTGCCGGCGCTCATCGGCAAGTGGCGGGAGGGCTACAACATCGTCCAGGCCCGCCGGACCGACACCACCGACACCACCTGGCTGAAACGTACCAGCAGTTGGACGTTCTACCGCATCTTCACCTTCCTTTCGGGCGTGAAGCTCGATCCGGGGATGGCCGACTTTCGCCTGCTCGACCGCCAGGTCGTCGAGGAGATCAATCGCCTGCGGGGCGGGCGACTGTTCCTGCGCGGGCTGATCGCCTGGATGGGCTATTGCCGCGCCGAAGTGCGCTTCGACGCCCCGGCCCGGGCCGCCGGCGAGAGCAAATACACCCTGCGACGTTCGCTGCGACTGGCCAAGGACGGGATGCTGGCCTTCTCGGCCTCGCCGATGCGCGTGGGCATCCGCGTGGGTTTGATCGTCTCGCTGCTGAGCTTCGCGTACTTGCTGTTTGTGGTGGCGGCGAAGGTTCTCGGCTGGGCCGACGTGTCCGGCTGGGCGAGCGTGGCGGGCATGATCAGCCTCGTCGGCGGCGTGCTGCTGCTGCTCATGGGCCTGCAGGGCGAGTACCTCATCCGCATCTACGAACGCGTCGAGCAGCGGCCGGCCTTCCTGGTCGAACGTGTGATCGGTCGACCGAAGAAACTCCAGCGCCCCCCCGACGCCGACGAGCGGGACGACGACGCGGGACCGAACGAGCCTCCGGCGCTGCGGATCTTCACCTGACCGGCCCGCCGACAGGGCCCGTGATGGATCACCTCGATCCATAAGCATTGGTTAAGAGTCCAGCCAGATTTCACTTGGGTCTTGACTCGCGGCTGGCAGCAGGCTATATATAAGGAATAGGAATAAGAGAGGTTTTCGAGGTCTCCGGCGAGACTCCAGTCGCCTTGGCGGGCACGTGTCGGCGTGTCACAGCGACTGAACGTATGTTTCGTATCTGCTCTGCGTATTGATGTACCGGGCCTGTTCATTGGCAGTTGCACCGGGCTCGGGGAGTTTGACGAGGGCGAATCTGCCGTGTCTGAAGCCGTGATGTTGCGTGCCGTTAGCGAATTCGGCCGACGCTTCAGATGTGCCCAGCCCAACCGCAAGACCGTGCATGCCAGCCGTGGCATGGTGTCGCGCGCCCGGCCTGCACAGAAGCCGTACCGAAAAGGAGAGAATGTACCATGAAGCACTTACTTACCGCGACCGTTGTGATGCTGGTCCTGGCGGGGGCGGCACAAGCCTACCCCGTGGACGTCTACAGCGAAGAGGACCCCACGCAGGATCCGATATTCATGGACGGGCCGTGTCACGAACTGGGGGACGGTTTCCCCGCCGATCCAGTTGATCAACGGATCATCTCGTCACACGTGGAAACCGACGAACGCTCCTGCCCGGAACTGCCCGATGACCCGGGGATCCCCAACTATCTTGTGAGTATCACAAACCTGACCGACATATTCTGGACCGACCTGCACTATGTTGTCGACCCCGAGACGTCAATCAACAACTACGATGGTTTCATCGGCAACGCCGGCCTAGGCGACGCCCAGCTGGCGTTCAGGATCGACAACGTGGGCGTGAATGTCCCGCTTGTCGGTGAGTCGATGACGCCGGATCTGGTCTTTGAACCTGGTGAAACGTGGGACTTCATCCTCCAGGACTTCGCGAACGCCCTGGGCAACCCGACACCGTTCGACAGCCTTGGCATCGCCGGCGTATCGTCCGGCGTGCCACAGTCGACCGGCAGCATCATTGCCGTCCCCGAACCGGCTACACTCAGTCTGCTGGCCTTCGGCGGGGTGGGAGTGCTGCTGAGGAAGCGTCGCAAAACGTAGTAGTTCCCCTTGGGAAGAACACGGCAGACGGGCGTCGGCCTCCCTGTGCCGGCGCCCGCCCTGCTGGCACCCCGCCGCCGCTCACCTGCCGCGAGTGCCGCGCCCGCTTTCATTCCGCACATCGCTTGCAGCCCCACCCGGTCGTGCTATACTGTCACCCGGCCCCGCGGGCGTTTAGCTCAGTTGGCTAGAGCGCTTCCCTTACAAGGAAGAAGTCACTGGTTCGAGTCCAGTAACGCCCATCGATTCCGCTGAAGCCTCCGTGTAGACGCTTGCCTCAGAACTCCGAGGCAGTGCCCTTCAGTTCCATTGTCGTGACGTAAGGTCTTTGTTCGCATCACAGAAAGGTTTTGGTTCTCCGGCCATGCGACTTTTGAGGGAGGCGTCTGTGTACAGGTCTATTGTTCACCTTTTGGAACGCTGTTTGACGCAGCGCGGCCCTGTCCGGTAACGTGCTGTGCGTTTTCTGTGCGCGCCGCCGGCCCGGTCTTTATCCCGCAGTTGCATGCAATGCTTCACGGCCACCTACGGACTGTTGCCGATCCCGTGGTATGTGTTATCGATGCGGGAATTGTTCGCGAGTTCATGTTTCGATCAACTCCTCAACCGCTTCATACACTTTCTCTGGCTCCTCAACATCTCGGATTCGAATGCCACTCATCGCTCTGCCTTGCTGGAATCCCGTAGCCGGGGTTGCCAGGAAGATCGTGCCAAGCCCATAATGTCTCTGGATGATCCCGCGGCGCATCGAGGTCTCCGTAACCTTATCGTACTTGATGGTCTTATTCTCCGCAGTCCAGAACCCCTCAACGTATTCCAGGCGGTCTCTGAAGAAGCGATATTCTGTTTGCCCGTAGGTTCTTTTCCTCGCCGTATAGACAAGCAGGGGAATGCCAAAGAAGAAGAGGCACCCGAAAAACACGAATGTAGACCAAGTCGGCAAAGGCAAACCAAGGCCTTTGACCGCGAACATGCCGATGCCACCACAGAATCCGGCTCCCCACACCGTCATGAACAGTTGGATTGGCACCACAGACAGGGCCGTAACCCAACCAATGAAGCGTGGACGCAAGACAAGAAGCGGCTCTCCCGTGTCTGGTTCTTTCACGGGTGAGGCCTGTGTACCGGAAACCGACGTACCACAACTGGCGCAGAACCTCGCATCGTCTGCGATCTCCTTGCCGCATTGACTACAGAACATTGGATTCTCCTTTCATATTGCACCGAACAATCATGGATCGACGGACGAGGACGTTGTGACTTCTGTTTTGGTTCCGGTTCATAGGCGTGCGCGGAGTTCCGGTTGCATTCGTGGGCTGGCTCATGGGGGCTACTGCGGGTCGGTATCGTCAAGGCCGAGGAGGGAAGCGACGCGGTCGAAGTCATCGAGGTTGTAGTAGTCGATGACGATGCGGCCTTGGTTCTTCTTTCGGCTGGGGAGGATGGCGACCTTCGTGCCGACGCGCTGGGTGAGCTGCTCCTCGACGTCTCGGACGTAGGCGGCTTTCTGCGGGGCCTGCCCGCCCTTCCCGTCGCCCTTTGTGCCGCGGGCGTGTTTGCCGTCACCGGCGGGGCTGTCCTGGAGCTTCTCCTCGAGCTTGCGCACGGAGAGGCCTTCACCGACGATCTGCCGGGCAAGCTGGAGCTGTCGTCCGAAGTCTTCGGAGAGGGCGGCGAGGACTTTGGCGTGGCCGAAGGAGAGCTGGCCGTCGGCGATGAACTGCTGAATATCGTCATGCAAGTCCAGTATTCGAAGGTGGTTAGCGATAGTTGTGCGCGGCTGACTCAGTCGTTGGGCCACCTCGGCCTGGGTAAGGTCGAAGCGGTCCATATACTCGCGGTAGGCCTGGGCGCGCTCGATGGGATTCAGCTCGGCGCGCTGTATATTCTCGATCATGGCCCATTCGATCATCTGCTGCTGGGAGGCGTTGCGGACGATGCAGGGCACGGTGGCCAGGCCGGCGTCGCGTGCGGCGCGGAGGCGGCGTTCGCCGGCGATGACGATATAGCCATCGTCGTCGGGCCGGACGATGAGCGGCTGGAGAACGCCTTCCTGGGCGATGGAGGTGGCGAGTTCGGCCAGGGCGTCGGGGTCGAAGTCCCGGCGGGGCTGGTAGGGGTTGGGCTGAATCGCCTCGACGGCGAGTTCCTGGACGGTCAGGCCTCTGAGTTGGGAGGGCGTTTCGGCGGGGTGTTGCGCGGCGGCGGCGTTGGCGGGGCCGCTCTGGCGGATGAGACTGTTGAGGCCTCGGCCGAGTCGTCGCTTGGGGTTGGTGGAGGTCTTGGCGGTGGATTCAGTGGAGGCCATGTCGGGCATCCTTTCCCGGAGTCGTCGTCCGTAACAGGTTGTCGTTTCCATTCCCAGCGTGCCGGCCGACGACAGGAAGCCACGGAGGACGCGGAGAACACGGAGGTTCTTGTCCAGCAGAATCGCTTGGGGCGTTTCGTGTCTCAGTGGTTGTCTTCGACCGGCGATGTTCCACGTGGAACACCTGACCCGGGGTCGATGATACCAAGCTGCCAGCGAAATGCAATGTTCCACGTGGAACAGATTTTCGGGACGGGAAGAAGATACAAATGGCGCGAAGCGGAATACAGAACAGCGTCCACAGATTCCACGGATGGCTCACATGGCAGGAAGCGATCTGTGGACTCCGTAGACGCATGCCTTTGTCTTCTTCCGTGCCCGTCGCTTCGTGTCATTCGTCCCCTTTGCGCCATTCGTGTTCTCTTCAATCTGCGCGATCTGCGGAATCCGTGGACGCATGCTTACGCGTTCCTCTCCAGCCAGCGGGCGAGGACCATCAGGGCCCAGAGTCGGTGGGCGTGATCGTCGACGCCGCGGATGTGGTCGTTCATCAGGCCAAGGATTGCTTCGTCGCGGAAGATGCCGCGCTTGCGGAAGTCTTTCGCTCGCAGGACCTCGACCATCTGGTCCCGCAGGTCGAATCGCAGCCAGTGAGCGAGCGGTACGCCAAAGCCGCGCTTCGGTTGGGCGAAGACGTCCGGTGGCAGGGCGTCGGCGAAGGCCTGGCGGAGGATCCATTTGCCCTGGTGGCCGCGGATCTTCAGGTCAGTCGGCAGGGACAGGCCAAGCTGCATCACGCGGTGGTCGAGGAAGGGCGAGCGCAGCTCGAGTGAGTGGGCCATGGAGGCGATGTCGGCCTTGACCAGCAGGTCGCCGGGCAGGTAGCTGTGGACGTCGTGAAGCTGGGCGTTGGTGACGGCCGAGGGATACTCGAAGCGGGCGTAGAGATCGCAGAAGGCGTCCATGCCGGCATAGACGTCGACCTCATGCTCGGCGAGGTAGTCGTCGGTGAAGAGGATCAGCAGGTCTTCCGGTGTGAACAGCCGGCGGTAGGCGAAGTACTGCACGGCCGGCGGCTGGCCGAGGCCATCGGCGAAACGCACGAGGCGGCGCAGGCGGCTGCGCTGCTCCGCGGCGGCAAACCAGCGGGCCACCCAGGCGGCGCACCGCGTGAGGAAGTACATCGACGGTCGCATGGTCTGGCCGAGGTGCATAGCCCGGTAGCGGTCGTAGCCGGCAAAAGCTTCGTCGCCGCCGTCGCCGGTCAGGGCAACGGTGACGTGCGGTCGGGCGGCCTGGCAGACCAGATGTGTCGGGACGGCGCTGGAATCGGCGAAGGGGGCGTCGTAGTGATCGACCACCCAGTCGAGCATGGTCAGTGGATCGGGCTCGATGAGCAGTTCGGTGTGGTCAGTGTGCAGGTGCTCGGCGATGCGGCGGGCGAGGGGTCGCTCGTCGTAGAGATCGGACGCTTCTCCGCCGAAGCCGGCCGTGAAGGTTCTAATCGATGCGTCCGGCCCGAGGATCTCCCGCATAAGCGCGACGGTCACGGCTGAGTCGATGCCGCCGGAGAGCAGCGCGCCGAGCGGCACATCGGCGAGCAGCCGCTGCTCGACGGCCTGGCGAAGCTGGTGCCGGACGAGCGTGGCGGCCTGCTCGGCGTCGGTCGGTGTGTCGATGAGCGTCGGTTTCCAGTAGGTCTCTGCCGGTTGTGGCTGGGCGTCGAACAGAACGTAAGTGCCGGGCTGAACCCCACGTATTCTGCGGTGTTCATCACCGTATCCTATTGACAAATAACGACTTACATGTTCTGCTGTCAGAATATCCGCAGTGTCGTTGCGGAGGGCTTTGGCTTCGGAGGCCAAGAGGACGCGGTCGTCATCGGCGGCGTAATAGAGGGGCTTTTGGCCGAGGCGATCGCGAGCCAGCAGCAGCGTGCCGGCGGCAGCATCATGGATGGCGATGGCGAACATGCCGTGGAGTTTCTGCATGAAGACGGGGCCTTCGGCGAGGTAACCGGCGAGGATCACTTCGGTATCGCCGTCGGTCTGGAAGTCGAAGCTCTCGCGGAGGTCGTCGCGGAGATGTCGGTAGTTGTAGATCTCGCCGTTGAAGGCGACGGTGGCGCGGCCGGCCGGGTCGGTCATCGGCTGATGCGAGCGGTCCGGGTCGATCACGCACAGGCGACGGAAGCCGATGGCACAGCGATGGTCGTCGGAGACATGCAGGCCGGTTTCGTCCGGTCCGCGGTGATCCAGACGCTCGGCCATCTGCTCGGCGCGCTGCGGGCTCGCGGCAGACGGACGAAAGCGGAACTCTCCGGCGAAGCCACACATGGCGGGTCTTTCAGCCGCTAGGGTTTGCCGGCTGCCTTGTAGGCTTCGGCGAACTCGGCGTTGACGGGGTCGTTGAGTTCGATTTGGAAGGCGGCGTCGTTGAGCTGTTTGATCTCGCCGTTGTTGTACAGGACGATGCGCTCGTCCATACCTGCGTACGTGTTGGCGTAGTCCGTCATGAGCAGGCCCGGGGTCGGATCCGGCTGAAGGCGGGTGCTGGGCGAGGGATGATAGAAATAGCCGATGTCCATGTCAGGCCGGGCCGGGTTCTTCAGGAGTGTTTCGTCAAATCCCGGATAGGTCTTCAGTTGTGCCAGCGTGGCCACGGGTTCGCCTTCAGCCCGGCGATAGATCCATCTGTACAACGCCTTCATGTGCTCCATGTTCTGTCGCATCAGTTCAAATTGTGCCCGTTCACGCTTCACCTGCCGGGCGGCGGGAATCGCACAGCCCAAGCCAATAGCGATGGCCAGGCCTATTGTCGCGCCAATCGGCCGCAGCGAGGCGGAGAGGACTTGACCGGCCGATAGTTTCATCATCGCAAAGACGACGAGCCAAGCCACGACAGCGTAGCCGATGATCCCGAGGATGACGCCGAGGATCGAGATCGGCACGGGGGGCTCGCCGGGCGCTGGCGGAGCGGGGGGCATGGTCACAGCCCCGACCTTGTACAGCACGGCCCCGGCCAATGCCCCGGCCATGCCGGACAACAGCGAAATCAGCACGCCGCGGCCAAACGGCACGCCCTTGCGAGTCTTGACGCGCATAGACAGCGTGTGGTGGAACAGGTAACCGCCGCCCACGAGCCATCCGAACAGAAACACACCGAACAGCGGAAGCTGCCACAGCCTCAGATAGTCGTTCATCGCCGCCAGTATCGGCATCGCACTCTCCATTGAACCTCGTTGCCGTCACGGAGCCTACTGTCATCCTCCACAGCCTAAACGACCAGCCCGCCTCCAGGCAAGCAGATCGCCGCACCCGGATTTCGTCCTCGCCCCATCTGGACGTCGAGCCTACAATCACCGGCGTCCTCGATAGCTTTATCGTCATACAAGGAGTTGAGCATGAGTGACCATTCCCAGCCCCCCTCCTCGTTGGAAGACATCTGGCCGCTGCAGGCCGACCTCAATGTCCGCGCCGGCTTCGATACCCGGGCGCTCGGCGAAAAACTGCAGGCCGATGAAGCCGACCCGGCCGCCCGCACCGACGTCGGCCGGGCGCTGAAGAACTACATCGACGCACTGGCCTCCGAATGCAATGAGTTGCAGGACTGCCTCTCGTGGAAGCACTGGTATCGCGAGGCCCGCGAAGGCCGCCAATACCAGCTTCAGGACCTGCAGAATGCCCGCGTTGAGGCCACCGACATGCTCTTCTTCTGGATCAGCATCTGCCAGCTGCTCGGCCTGACGCCGCAGGACGTCTACCGCCTCTACGCGTCAAAACTCGGCATCAACCACAGACGCCAGGACGAAGACCGCAGCCAGGCCGAACACCCGAACCACGAGGACGAAAACCGCGACGTCGTCTAGCGGCCCGTTTTCCATATGAGGGGGACACCAACAGTGCCTGCCACGTTGAGACCCAATCGGGCGGCCCGTTTTCTATATGAGGGGATGCCAACAGTCCCTGCCAGGTCGAGAACCAATTGGTCGGTAAGTCTCGCCACTCAGGCCCTTATGCCGCTGGCTTACGTGACCAACCGCGGAGCCGAGGTCACCGTCGTCGGCATCGAGCCCGGCGAGTTTGACGCGATGGTTCTGCCCGGCGGCGATGCACCGTCGGTCATCCGCGAGAACGAGGACATCGTGGCTTGCGCCCGCCGGTTCGACAAGTCCGGCAAGCCGGTCGCGGCGATCTGTCACGACCCGCAGGTGCGCATCACAGCCGGCGCGGTCACGCACATTCCGACTCGGCTATCTCGCTTGGGTTATAACCTCGGTGTGATATAGAATCTGGTCAAGCATATTGACGTTACCTCGGTGGGCCGTGGGCGTCGCGTGAGCCGGCCCGATGACTCCGGCGACGAGTGACCCCATCGGCGAATCGTCGGCATGCGTGGCGAGCGGGCTTGAATCCGTCGTCGCAGTCCGTAGGATAGGGACCTTGCCGGCCCGTCGCCCGGCGAACTGGAACGCACCGCTATGGCAGGCTATCTCGTACTGGCACGCAAGTATCGCTCCGAGACCTTCGAGGAGGTCGTCGGCCAGGAGGCCATTGCGCAGACGCTGGTCAACGCGATCAAGTCCGATCGCGTCCACCATGCCTACCTCTTCACCGGCACGCGCGGCGTGGGCAAGACCACGATGGCCCGCATCCTCGCCAAGGCCCTCAACTGCCTGAGCGCCGACGCGCCGACGCCCGAGCCCTGCTGCGAGTGCGACGCCTGCACCGCGATCGCCCGCGGCGACGACGTCGACGTGGTCGAAATTGACGGCGCCTCCAACCGCGGCATCGACGATATCCGCGACCTTCGGGCCAACGCGATCTTCAAACCCTCGCGATGTCGCTACAAGGTCTACTACATCGACGAAGTCCACCAGGTCACCAAGGACGCCTTCAACGCGCTGCTCAAGACGCTCGAAGAGCCGCCCGAGCACGTGAAGTTCATCTTTGCCACGACCGAACCGGAGAAGATCCCCGCCACCATCCTCAGCCGCTGCCAGCGGTTCGACTTCCGCAATATTCCGACCACCTGCATCGTCGAGCACCTCGAGAAGATCTGCAAGGCCGAGGGCGTCGACGCCGACAGCGACGCGCTGTTCCGTATCGCCCGCGCGGCGGCCGGCTCGATGCGCGACGGTCTGAGCCTGCTGGACCAGTTGCTGGCCGGCAGCACGGCCGTCTGCGACGCCGAGGTCGTCCGCGTGCTGGGCACGCCCGGCGACGAGACCACCCTCGCCATGGCCCGGGCCATCGCCGAGAGCAACGCCGCCGAGGCCCTGATGCGGCTGGACGACGTGCTTTCCGGCGGCGTGACACTGGACAGTGTCGCGACGGCTCTGGGCGAGGCGTTCCGCCAGATGATGCTGGCCGCCACGTGCGGGCCCGACAGCGAACTGATCGAACTGCCCGAGCCGCAACGCAAGGATATCGCGGAACTGACCCAGCAGTTCACCGTCCCCGCGCTGGTCCATGCCGTCGGTGTCCTGCAGACCACCGCACGGAACATCCGCGGCAGCAGCGTCAGCCGCGCCCTGCTGGAGGCCGCCCTCGTGCGACTGGCCGAAAGCGAGAAGTTCATCGACGCCGCCAGCCTCGTCGAACGCCTGGAGCGAGTCTCAGTCG
>JAAAOJ010000047.1 GCA_009908915.1 Planctomycetota bacterium | reverse complement strand
GCGGACCGTATTCCGTCTCGGCCATCGTCACGTCGGCGCCGCCACTTCCAAAGAGCATCTCAAAGCCCTGCATGCCGACCAGGAAGGCCACCATCAGCACCACCATGATGACGAAAATCAGTTTCTGACGTTTGCGGAAAAACCCAAGCATGGACATAGTGTAAAGCTCCTTCAGCAGCGCGCGGTCTTCGCGCGGTGACAGACCGTCTGATCATACGGACCTGGCGCACATTTGCAAGCCGAGAACGCGATCAATGCCAGTGCGGTGTGCGACACGTTTCGGTGGCGGCGAAGACCTTCCATTGGCCCAGGACCTGCCGGTGTCCAGCCCCGGCGGGGGCGGCGTTCAATAGCCCCACGCGTGAGCGTGGGGTCCGGATCGCTCCTGCAGTCAAGCCCCGCAGGGGCGCCTTGATGCCGCGAAGCGCCACGACGCTCCTGCCGGCGCTTTGGCGTTGACGCCTCCGAGCCCCCGGGCTGACGCCGCGGGGCTACTGAACATCATCCCTGCCGGGATTCAGAATGGCCGGCTCGTGCGACCCCAACAACGGGACGCCCCCATTTCATGTCGCACACGCCAGTGCGGGACAAGGGTGGCAGCGATAAGCGCAGAGGTCAGGCAACGTTGACGGGCGGCAGCCGACCTCAGCCGGCGAGGAAGTGGCAGCGGTCGGCCAGGGCTACGCCGACCTGCAGTTGCCCGGTATTCAAGAGGGCATTGCGGTCGACGCGGACGATGCGGGCGTCCAGGTCGTCGCACTGGCAGGGGTCGGTGCGGATCGGCAGGCGGGGCAAGACGTCCTGGCCGGCGCGGACGCAGATGGCCTGGCCGGGCGCGACGGGCGCAGTGGCCGGCACGGACACCAGCATACCCCCGTCGGAGATGTCCAGCGTGCGCGCGGGGATCTCGCGGTCGGACGGCTTGTGGTGGAGGTGGATGTTGACGACTCGGGGAATGCGGCTGTGTCGACGGCGTTCGGCACCTGGCGATGGCGTCACGGACTTGCTCCTGCGGGTTTCGAGGACTACAGCACCCATGCCCGCTACTATATTCATCGACGCGGACGCTGCGTTTCTTGCAGAACTTCCGCTGCAAACTGCCGGCCGATGTCGTATGCTGTCGGCCGATCCTATGCGCACCACGACAGTCTCGTGGGTGGTGTAGCACCTGCTGCACCACCTCGCGCGAATCTGCCTGGGTGCGTACTGCAAGAACGCCAGCGACAACGGGAGACGTCATGAGCAGCGACATCAAACGCATCGGGGTGCTGACCGGCGGGGGCGACTGTCCCGGCCTGAACGCCGTGATCCGCGCCGTGGTCAAGCCGGCCCTTCGCGAGGGCCTGGACGTCATCGGCATCGAGGATGGTTATCTCGGGCTTATCGAGAATCGCATGCGGAAGCTCGATTGGCTCGATGTGAGCAATATCCTCACGCGCGGCGGGACGATTCTGGGCAGCTCGAACAAGGCCAACCCCGCCGAGTACGCCGTGCCGGACGGCCACGGCGGCTGGGAGATGCAGGACGTCCGCGATGACGTGGTGAAGCTTGTCTGCGAGAAGGGCATCGACGTGCTGTTCGTTATCGGCGGTGACGGCACGATGAGCGGGGCGGCCGAACTGATCGACCGCGGCCTGACCTGCATCGGCGTGCCCAAGACCATCGACAACGATCTGTGGTCCACCGAGATCACCTTCGGCTACGACACGGCGATGGCGACGGCCACCGAGGCCATCGACAAAATCCACACCACCGCCAGCAGCCATCACCGCGTGATGGTTGTCGAGATCATGGGCCGCTATGCCGGCTGGCTGACCCTCGGCAGCGGCGCGGCCGGTGGGGCCGACGTGATCCTCATTCCCGAGATTCCCTTCACGTTCGAGAGCATCTGCGAGACCTGCCGCGAGCGTGGCCGCTATGGCAAGCGTTTCACGATCATTGCCGCCGGGGAAGGCGCCAAGCCCGCCGGCGGAGAGATGATCGTCAGCCAGGTCGACACAACCAGCCCCGACCCGATCCGCCTCGGCGGCGTGGCGAAGGTCGTCGCCGACGAGGTCCAAAAACGCACCGGCCTGGAGTCGCGGTCGATCGTGCTTGGCCACGTGCAGCGTGGCGGCACACCGACGCCGCGCGACCGGGCGCTGGCCACGAGCTTCGGCTATCACGCGTTCGAGCTTCTTAAGGCCGGCGACTTCAACAAACTGGTCGTGATGAAGGGCAACCGCCTCGACGCCGTACCGATCAAGGAAGTCGCCAACAAGGTCCGTACCGTCCCGCTGGACCACCGGCTCGTGCGGGCGGCCCGGGCGGTCGGCACGAGCTTCGGCGAGTAGGACAGCCGGGAGGCGCCATGAGCATCTACACAAGATTTGGTGACGCCGGCACAACCAAACGCATCGACGGCGCGGTGATATCGAAGACCGCCCCGCGCGTCGAAGCCCTCGGCGCGCTCGATGAACTCTCCAGCCACCTCGGCTTGTGCATTGCCGAAGCTCGCGCCGTGCCTGACCGCAATGTGAGGCTCCACACGGTCCGCCGCCGGCGGCTGGAGCAACTGGCCGGGACCCTGCAGGGCGCCCAGCGGCACCTTGTCGGTGTCGGGGCCATGCTGGCCGCGAGCGGCACGGACCGGGCCGATGCGGTTCGGGACGTCGGCGTGACCGACGAGACGATTCGCCAGATGGAGGCGTGGATCGACTGGGCGTGGAACGAGATGCCGCCGCTAGGCGGCGTCATCCTGCCGGGAGGCTGCGAGGTGGCCTGCCGGCTGCACGTGGCCAGGACCGTCTGCCGCCGGGCCGAGCGGGCGGCGATCCGACTGGCCGAGGACGGCACGGACGTTCCGCCGCTGGCCCTGGCGTACCTCAACCGCCTCAGCGACACGCTGTTTGTGCTGGCCCGACTGGCCAACTTCGACGAGAAGGGCAAGGACGTCCTCGCCCATCCTGACGAATCAGCCGATAAGGACTGACGACCGGCGTCACAGCCCGGCGGGAGCAGAGGAAAGGCCGCGCACGTGAGCGAGCATAAGCAACTCGGGTTCTGGGCGACGTTCTGCATCGCCGCCGGCGCGATGATCAGCAGCGGCCTGTTTGTCCTGCCGGGCCTGGCGTTCAGCATGGCCGGGCCGGGCGTGATCCTCGCCTACGGACTGGCGGGCTTACTCGTCTTGCCCGCCCTGTTCTGCCAGGCCGAACTTGTCAGCGCCATGCCCAAAGCCGGCGGCAGCTACTTCCACATCGAGCGCAGCCTCGGCACGTTGGCCGGGACGTTCGCGGGTCTGGCCGGGTGGTTCGCGATCTCCCTGAAGGCCGCCTTCGCCCTGGTCGGCATGGGGGCGTTCCTGGAGCTGATTTCGCCGGGCGCAAACCTCTTCGGCCTGGGTTGGGAGTGGACGATCAAGCTGACGGCGGTGGCGCTGAGCGTGCTCTTCACAGCCGTCAACTGCCTGACGGTCAAGGGCGCGGGGCGGCTGCAGATATTCCTGGTCGTGCCGTTGCTGGGCGTGCTGGTGACGTTTGTCGGCTGGGGCCTGGGCGGCGAGGCCGTTCGCCACACGCGTTTCGCCGGGTTCGCTGACGCCGGCCTTTGGACGATTCTCGCAACGTCCGGGCTGGTGTTCATCAGTTTCGGCGGCCTGACGGCAACGGCCAATGTCGCCGGCGAGGTACGCAACGGCGCCCGCACGCTGCCGCGAGCGATGATCGCGGCCCTGGCGGTCGTGGCGGTGCTGTACGTGGCGGCGATGTTCGTCACCGTGGGCGTCACCGACGCCGACGTGCTGGACGGCAGCCTTACGCCGCTGTCCGACGCCGCCCGAACCTTCGCCGGCGCGCCGGGCGCGATCGTCCTTGCCGCCGCTGCGATCCTGGCCTACATCACGACCGCCAACGGCGGCATCCTCGAAGCCAGCCGTGCTCCCGCAGCCATGGCGGCCGACTCGCTGCTGCCAAGC
This sequence comes from Planctomycetota bacterium, assembly GCA_009908915.1. Classification (GTDB taxonomy): domain Bacteria; phylum Planctomycetota; class Phycisphaerae; order SM23-33; family SM23-33; genus JAAAOJ01. The sequence goes on along the minus strand of JAAAOJ010000047.1, from coordinate 24,291 downwards.
TGGCTCGCCGCTCGCAGCCATCGCGGCGTGCCGGTCATCGGCGTGTTGGCAACGGGGGCGTTCATGGTGGCCGTCCTGCTGGCGCTGAGCATCGAGGACCTTGTGAAGGTCGCCTCGACCGTCCTGCTGCTGCTGTATGTGATGATCTGCCTGGCCGTGCTGATCATGCGAACCAGCCGCATCCAGAACTACCGCCCCGTCTTCCGTTCGCCCGCCCAGCCGTGGATGAGCCTCGCGGGCATCGTCATCTACTTCACGCTGATCGCCGACATGGGCGTCGTGCCGCTGACCACGACGGCCGCGTTCTTCATCGCCGGGGCCGTCTGGTACTGCCTCTACGTCCGCCCGCGAACGCGGCGCGAGTCGGCCCTGGTGCATTGGGTGAAGAACATCGTCGCGCCGGACATCCGCCGCAGCGGCCTGGAGGACGAACTGCGGCAGATCGCCGTCGAGCGCGACGAGATCGTCCACGACCGTTTCGATCATCTGGTCAAGGATTGTCCCATCATCGATATGTACGGCCCGGCGACACTGGAGGAGATGTTCGCCGAGGTCGCTGCCGTTTTGGTCGACCGCGTCGGCATGAGCAAGGCGGACCTGCTGGCGGCGTTCAAGCATCGCGAGCAGGCGGGCAGCACGATGGTACGCCCCGGCGTAGCGATTCCGCACGTGATCGTGCCCGGCCGACACGTTTTCGAGATCGTGCTCGTGCGCTGCCGGCGCGGCGTGATCGTCGCCGAGGATCAGCCGCACATCAAGACGGCCTTTGTGCTGGTCGGTTCGGACGACGAACGCAACTATCACCTGCGGGCGCTGATGGCCATCGCGCACATCATCGAGAGTCCGAACTTCATCGAGCGGTGGCTGGAGGCCATGGACGTCGAACACCTCCGTGATCTGGTCCTCCTCGTCGAACGCCAGCGCGACGCGACGTGAAATCGGCGGCAGCACGGTGTCGCAAAGATCCACGTATCTGCCTGCCGGCAGGTTATACGCACCCGTCTGTAGACGACGGACGAGATTCAGTCCTTCGAATCTGAGAAATCTGTGAGATATCCATGCAATCTGTGAGCCCCTCTCTGCCTACGCCTTTGCGTCTTCGGTCTGTGGTTTGACTCCGCGGCGCTCACGTGCGTCTGCCGGCCAGAAAAGCGTCGAGGAGTTGCTCCTGGCGGGCGGACATGGTCTTGGCATCGGCGGGCGTCTGGTCGTCGTAGCCCATCGCATGCAGCAGGCCGTGGGCGACGTACAGCAGCAGTTCGCGCTGTGGGCCGTGTGATCGACGGGACGCTTCCTTGACGGCGAGTTGGGCGTTGACGATCAACTGGACGGTCAGGCCGGGCGTCAGTTCAGCCCGGCGGTCGGTGAGGTCGAAGCTGATGACGTCGGTCGTGCCCGCGTGCTGGAGATACGTGCGGTTCAGGCGGGTCATCTCGCGCGAGTCGACCACGGTGACGTCCACGTCATGCAGCGCCGTCCGCTCGCGGCGGGCGATGAAGTTCACCAGTTCGCCGATGCGTTTGCGCGGCACGCGCATGGCCTGGGTTCGCGACGCGATGTAGAGTTCCGCTGCCATAGGTACACAATATCATATGCGCACACAGACGGTGTTCGCGACCTAGCAGCCCGTCTAGAAAGCTGTCGCTACTGCGGCCAGGCTTTTGCCTGCGCGTCATCGTCGCGAAAACCCGGTCTGTTTACAAATCTACCCATTCGCTTGCGTTTCCGCTCCTTGATGCTCGCGGCACGATCCATTTCTAGACGGGCTGCTAGCCGTAGGCCTGGACGACGCGCTTGCCGACGGTCTGGCCGAGGGCGAAGCACTGGTCGAAGACGTCGCCGTTCGGGGCATAGCGGCTGGTGACGGGCTCCTGGACGACATCGACCTGCATGGCGTCGAGGAACTCGCTGAGCTTCTTGACCGACTCGCCGCTCCAGCCGAAGCTGCCGAAGGCTGCCCCGATCAAGCCGGTGGGCCTCAGTCCTTTGACGTAGGTGAGCGTGTCGGCGACGCGGGGGAAGATCTCGTTATTCAGCGTCGGTGCGCCCACGACCAGCCCGCCGGCGTTCAGCAGCTTGGTCGCAACGTCGCTGCGGTGGGTGCCGGAGAGGGCCATCACCGTTGGGTGGGCGCCGGCATCGCCGAGGCCTTCGCTGACGGCGCGGGCCATCGTCTCCGTGGATTGCCACATTGTGTCGTAGACCACGATCACACTCGATGTCCGCTTGGGATTGGCCCAGCCAGCGTACCAGTGGATCACCTTCTCGATGTCCTGCCGCCAGATCGGCCCGTGGTCGGGCGCGACGATCTCGGTATTCAGGCCCAGCCCGCCGAGTTTCTCCAACGACTTGGCCACGAAGTGTGACAGCGGCATGAGGATGTTGGCGTAGTACTTGGCGGCTTCGTAGTGCAGTACGCCGGCGTCGATCTCGTCGGCGAAACGCTCGAAGCTCGCCAGGTGCATACCGAAGGCGTCCTGGCTGAACAGCAGCTTGGCCTCGGGGCAGTAGCTGACCATCGAGTCCGGCCAGTGACACATGCGCGTCTCGGCGAAGACCAGGCTCATCGCGCCGAGGTCGACGGTCTGGCCCTCCTCGACGGGCGTGATCTGCTCGCCAATGCCGAAGTACTCCTGTAGGGCCTTCTTGCCGTTCTTGCTGGCATAGACGACGGACGGCTCGATGTCACGGATCGTCTCGGCCAGTTCGCCGGAGTGGTCCGGCTCGGCGTGGTTGGAGACGATGACGTCGATCTCCGTGGGGTCGCAGATCGAACTGATCCGCGCGAACATCTCGTCACGGAAACCTTGCTTCACCGTGTCGATCAGCGTGATCGTCTCGGCCTTGATGAGGTAGGCGTTGTAGGTCGTCCCGCGTTCCGTGTTGTAGCCGTGGAAATCCCTTACGGCCCAGTCGACGGCCCCGACCCAGTAGACGTTTTCGGCAACAGGTTTGGCGGCGAAAGCACCCACAAATGACAGCTCCTTCGTTGTTTCTGTAAACAAGGGGAATTTCGGAATTCAGATTTCGGACGTGGGGTTCAAGACGCACCGTTGTGAATCTGACCGGATCCGTAATCCGACATCGAGACTCCGAAGTACTCCTTACTCCGCCAGCGCCGTCGGGGGATAGACGAACGTCCGGGCAGCCAGTTCCTTATCCAGCATGAAGATGCCATGCGGATGGTCTTTGGTCATGCGGAGCTTCTGGACCCAGCCGTCGGCGGTGGCTTCCTCTTCGATCTGTTCGTCGAGGAACCATTGCAGGATGCCCCGGGCCGGGTGGTCGCCCAGCTCGTTGCAGAGGTCCTGGAGCTTGTTGATGCGGTCGGAGATATACTGCTCGTGCTTGTAGGCCGCCTCGAAGGCTTCCAGCGGGCTCTCGAACTCGTTGGTGACTTCCTTGATCGGCGTGAGCGTGACGCGCCCGCCGCGTTCGGTAATATGGTGCCAGAACTTCATCGCGTGGACCATTTCTTCCTGGGCCTGGATTTTCATCCAGTTGGCCATCCCGTCGAGGTTCCTGTCCTCGGCCCAGGCGGCGATGGCGAGATACACGTAGCTGGAGTGCAGCTCGGCGTTGATCTGGTCGTTCAGGGCGTCTTGCATTTTCTCGGGAATCATCGTTGTGACCTTTCTTGGTTGCGTGCCTCCCCGGTCCCACTTGGCCGCTGCGGCCCAGCGGGCATCCGTGGTGGATTCCAAGGCATTATAGGCTCGCTGCCGGCGAAATGGCAGAATCCATGCGCTCGTGGGGGGCGATGCGTCGCGCTACGGCCGGTCCTCGAACAGCGGCGGCGCGTTCTCTTCGTCGCCGACGCCTTCCGGGCCACCGAGATTGCCCGAGTGCTTGTAGACCCGTGTCTCGAGCTGGCGCTGATAGCTGGTCCAGTGGCTGTCCTTGTCGGGGTCGGAGGCGATGGCCTCGGCGGTCATCCATATTTTGGCGTCGAGGTTGTCGAGGTAGTGGATGAAGAACGACTCGGGGATCGCGGGCAGCTTCGGGCTGCCGTACTCGTGCATGCCGTGATGGCTCAGGATGAGGTGCTGCAGCAGCGTGACGATATGCCCGGGGAACGGCTCGCCGTCTTCCTCGGCGACGGCCCGGGCCTTCTCCTGCACCCACATTGCCGCGATGGTGATGTGCCCGACGAGCTGGCCGCGGTCGGTGTAGCGGATGTTCAGGCCACTGGTGAGTTCCGCGCTCTTGCCGAGGTCGTGCAGGAAGATGCCGGCCAGGACCAGATCGGCATTGAGCTGCGGGTACAGCGGCAGCAGGGCCTGGGCGGCCTTGACGATGTTCAGCGTATGCTCGACCAGCCCGCCCATGTACGGCTGGTGTAGCTGCATGGCCGCGGGGCTTCGCTTGACGGCCGTGACGAGTGTCTTGTCTTCCAGGAATTTCTTGACGAGGCGCTTCAGCGGCGGGGTCTTGATGGTCCGCAGTATCTCGACGAGTTCCGACCACATCTCGTCGATGTCGCGTTCGGCCACGGCGAGGAAGTCGCGCATCTCCACCTTGTCGCCACCGACGGGCCGGCAGGCGTCGATCATCAGCTGGAGGTTGCCTTTGTAGTCCTCGATACGCCCCTTGACGTGCAGGAAGCCCTCGGAGGGGATGCTGTTGAAGACGGCCTCGGTGGCCTGCCACATCCGCGCCGGGATGCCGCCGGTCCGGTCGCCCAGCAGGGCCGAGATGTAGTAGTCGCCGGACTTGGTCGTCCGCAGGTCCTTCTCCTTGACGAGAAACACCTGGTCGATCGTCTGCCCGTTCCGCAAGTCCTCGATGAAGATTCGTGACGCATTCATGGCTGCATTCTACCGGCTCGTCGTCGGCAGAGCGAGACTGTTGTTCCATTGCGGCGAGAGGGCCTGGCGAAGATTCTGCCGTGAGACGGTGAGGCGAGTGCCTACAATTCTACACATCCACCCCAATCCGAAAGGACTGTCCATGAAACTCGTATCACGTCAACTTGTGGAAGAGGCCGGAATCGATGTCGACAAACTGCTTGACATGCTGGTGACCAACGCATCGGCGGAACTGACGACGTATTTCTACTACACGCATCTACGCTTCTGCCTGACCGGCCTCGACGGCGAGTCCGTCAAGGAGATCGCCGAAGATGCTCGCATAGAAGATCGGAACCACTTCGAGGCGCTTTGCCCACGCATCTACGAGCTGGGCGGCGCCCTGCCGAACGATATGGTCGAGTTCCACAATGGCTCGGCCTGTCCGCCGGCCAAGCTGCCCGACGATCCGACGGACACCAAGGCGCTCATCGAGGTGCTGCTGAAGGCCGAGCAGTGCGCCGTTCGCGGCTATACGGAGCTCTGTCACTACACGTGCGGCAAGGACCATCGCACCTACGCGCTCGTCCAGGCCATCCTCAACGAGGAGATCGAGCACGAAGCGTGGTTCGCCGAGTTCCTCGGTGAGCATCGTTCCGGTCACTTCCGTCGACGACGCGTCGGCGAGTCGCCATTTGTCTCCAAGTTCCTGCACGTGGGTCCGGATAGCTAGCAGCCGGTCGATACACGCCGCCCGGCGCACCGGGTGTGGCGCCTCTGCGGCCCTCTGACTGGTGGCCTCGTTCAGCGTGCCATCCTACGGAGCAGGGCGGCGTTGATGCGGTCCCAGTCGGCGCCGTCGGCGTCGCGCTCGGCCTTGGGCGTTTCGAGGATCAGTGGCATGCCAGACAGCCGTGGCTCGTTGACCAGCGCCCGGAAGCCGGCCCGACCGATCTCGCCCTGGCCGATGTGCTCGTGGCGGTCGACGCGCGAACCGAGCGGACGCTTCGAGTCGTTGCAGTGGACGGCCCGCAGACGGGGTAACCCCACCACCTGGTCGAACGCGTCCAGCGTGGCCGCGACGGCCCGGGCCGATCGCAGGTCGTAGCCCGCCGCGAAGACGTGGCAGGTGTCGAGGCACACGCCATAACGGTTCGGCCGACGCACGCCGCCCAGCATCGCCGCAAGATGCTCGAAGCGGTGGCCGATGCAGTTGCCCTGCCCGGCCGTCGTCTCCAGCAGCAGCAGGGGGTGCTTGTGTTGCAGGCCTTTCATCGCCCTGTCCAGGCCGTCGACGATCCGGGCAATGCCGGCCTCGACGTCCGGGTTCGAGCCCGGATGGATCACGACGTACTCCACGCCCAGCCGCCCGGCCCGGCGGAGGTCGTCGGCCAGGGCGGCGATGGACTTCTCCCGCACCTCGTCGCGCCCGGCCAGGTTCAGCAGGTAGCTGCCGTGAGCCACCACCGGCCCGACGCCGACTTGCGTCCGCACGCGCTTGAACGTGCGGACGGCCTGGTCGGTTAGCTCCGGCGCCCGCCACTGCTGCTGGTTGCGAAGGAACATGGCCACCGCGTCAAAGCCGTAGCCCGCCGCCGCTTCCAGTGCCCGGTGCAGGCCGCCGGCAATGCTCAAATGCGATCCAAGTATCATTGACGCATTGTAGGCAGACGCCCCCCGACCGGCCAGCGGAACCGGCGGGCCGCACGTGCGGCGGCGTTGACACGCGGAGAAAGGACGTTAGTATGGGGCTCTTTGCAGCGTCTGCGGACCGCGCGGCGGGAACCCACCCGGGAGTGACCATGGAGATTTCGCTGAACTGGCTGAGTGATTACGTCGATGTGAATCGGCCCGCCGCCGAGCTGGCCGACGTCTTCATGCGACTGGGCTTCCCGGTCGAGGACATCAAGGAGACCGACAGCGATATCGTCCTGGACGTCGAGGTTACCTCCAACCGCCCCGACCTGCTGGGGCACCTCGGCGTGGCTCGTGAGCTGGCGGCCGCCCTCGGCACGGAATTCCGCCCGCCCGCCATCGATCTGCCCGAACCGACAGGCCGGGCCGAGGCTCTCACCCGCGTCACCGTCGAGACTCCGGAGCTCTGCCCGCGCTACACCGCCCGCGTGATTCGCAACGTCAAGGTGGGTCCGAGCCCGAGCTGGCTGGTCGAATACCTCGAAACCGTCGGCCTGCGGAGCGTCAACAACGTCGTCGACGCGACCAACTTCGTGCTGATGGAATACTCCCAGCCGCTGCACAGCTTCGACTACGACACGCTGGCCGGGAACCGCATCGTCGTCCGTCGCCCGCACGAGGGCGAAACGCTCGTGAGCATCGACGAGACCCCCTGCAAGCTCACGCCGGAGATGTGCATCATCGCCGACGCCGATAAGCCCGTGGCCATCGCGGGCGTCATGGGCGGCCTGAATACCGAGGTCACCGAGGCGACCACCAGCATCCTGCTTGAGTCGGCCCAGTTCGACCCGCTGACCACCCGCCGCACCAGCCGGGCCCTGGGGCTGATGAGCGAGAGCAACTACCGTTTCGAGCGCGGCGTGGACCCCGTCCGCCTGGACGAGGCCTCCCAGCGGGCCTGCCAGCTGATTATCGATCTCGCCGGCGGCGAGCTGGCCGAGGGCGTCGTGGACGTCTGGGCTCAGCCGTACCAGCCGCCGACCGTCGAACTCCGCGCCGCGCGGACGACGGTCCTGCTCGGCATCGACGTGCCGGCCGATCGCCAGCGAGAGATCCTCGACAGGCTCGGCCTGCAAGCTGAGCTTGACGGCGAGGTGATCCGCTGCCGGATTCCCTCGCATCGGCCCGACCTGACACGCGAGGCCGACCTGATCGAGGAGGTCGCGCGGATCGTCGGCTACGACGAGATTCCCACCGAGACGCACGTGACGCACCGGGTGACGGGTTTGGGCCTCTGCGAGCGCGTCCGCCGGATGGTCATCGGGGCGTTGAACGCGGCCGGCTACAGCGAGGCCGTGACGTTCAGCTTTGTCGACGCCGCCGAGGCCAAGCTCTTCGGACACGACGAGGTCGTCAGCGTCGATCCACTGAACCGCCGCAGCAACAACACGCTTCGCCCGACCCTGCTGGCGAGCCTGCTGCGGGCGACCAAGAACAACCAGGACGCCGGCAACGAGTCGGTGAGCCTCTTCGAGCTGGCGGCGGTCTTCCCGTTTGCCGGCCCCGGTAAGCTGCCGGCCGAGCACGTGGAGCTGGCGATCATCACCACCGAGGACCTGCGCGATCTGCGAGGGGCCATCGAGAATGTGCTCGACCGCGTCGTGCCCGGCGCGGCGGTCACGGTCGAGCCGAAGGACGTCGCGGGCTTCGAGAAAGGCATCTCCGCGGAGATCTGCATCGACGGTGAGGCCGTCGGCGTGATCGGGCGCGTCAGCGGGGCCGTGGCCGACCACTACGACCTGCAGCAGCCGACCGCGGCAGCCCGGCTGCCGCTGGATGCCCTGCAGAGCCGCGCCCGCCTGACCCGCACGGCCAGCGAACTGCCGACGTTCCCGCCCGTCCGTCGCGACCTGTCGGTGGTTGTCGACGAAAGCGTCACGTGGGGCCGGCTTGCCGAGACCATCGCCGCCGTCGACCAGCCGATGCGGGCGGACATGGAGTACGTCACGACCTACCGCGGCAAGCAACTCGGCAAGGGCCGCAAGTCCATGACCGTCACCCTGGAGTACCGCTCGCCGGAAGGCACGCTGCGGGGCGAGGACGTCGACGAGCAGGTTGCCGAGGTCGTCGCGGCGCTCAAGGACAATCTGTCGGCGGAGTTGCGGGCCTGACGGCAGCGGCAAAAACAGAATGGTTCTTGCATCGGCGGGCCGGCAGGTCATAATCGCGCGGGCCTGAGATCAAGGACGATCACATGCTATCAGGTAAAAACTTCTGGGTTGTCGTGCTGCTGGAGCTGGCGGTGCTGGCCGGCCTGGGTGCGGTGCTGTTGCAGCGGCACGTCCGGGCGGATGGCTCTGCGGCCACGTCGGCAGCGCACATCGTTGACCGCCAGGGTGTCGATCCCGTCGTTATGCGCCCCGTCGAGCCACGCCCCCGCGCGGCGCGCGCAAGACCCACACGCAGCCGCGTACCGGCTCGAAGGCGACCCGCCATGATTCAACGCGACCTGCCGCCGCTCAGTCAGCCGACGCTCGTTGTCGAGAAATCCCGCCGCCGGCTGGTGGTCTACGATCGCGGCCGCCCCGTGAAGGTCTACGACGCCGACGGCGGCGGCCGCATTGGCGATAAGATCCGCGAGGGCGACCGTCGCACGCCGGAGGGCGAGTTTTATGTCTGTGCGAAGAACCCGCGGTCGCAGTACACGCGTGCCCTCCACCTAAGCTACCCCAACGTCGAGGACGCCGAGCGAGGCCTGCGCGACGGGCTGATCGGCCGGACGGACTACTACCGCATTGTCGCGGCCATCGGGGCCGGTCAGGTGCCGCCCCAGGACACGCGGCTGGGCAGTTGGATTATGATCCATGGCGACCGAGGCGGCGGGCGGGATACGCTCGGCTGTGTCGCGCTGGAAGACCGCGACATCCTGGAGTTGTACCCGCGCATTCCGGTCGGCACGCCGGTGATTGTCCGGCCGTAACCGACCGCGACGCGTGAGCAGGTCGGCGGGGACTGACGTCGCCACCGGAGGCGCTTGGGGTGTTCGTCTCGCAGGCATCGTGCCTGCGCGTCCCGCGGCCATCGTAGCTGCGTCTGGATATGACGGGCGAAGCAACGAAGGCAAGATGCCTTCGCCACGCGCGGGCTGGGATGAGTACCAAAAGCCATACAAGCGATTGACAGCAAGATGCCTTCGCCGCGCGCGGGCGCGAAGCTCGGCGACACGGTCTTCCGGCCACATCGCGACCGGCTCGCGCCGCCGGGTGGCCGCTTGGCAGGGGCGAATCGGGGCCGTATCATCGCGGGCATGATCGATCGATGTGAACTATGCGGCCGGGTAGGACCGTTCGAGCCTCGCTGGCCGGGCTGGCAGATCGTGCGGTGTGGCGGCTGCGGGCTGATCTTCTATGACGGGCCGCCCGAGGCCAACCTCTATAGCGAGTCGTATTTCAGCGGCACCGAGTATCGCGACTACCTTGCCGACGAGCGGGCCCACCGGCGAAACTTTCGTCGACGCCTGCGGACGCTGCGCCGCTACGTCTCGGGCGGGCGGCTGCTGGAGGTCGGTTGTGCGTACGGTCTGTTCCTCGATGAAGCGCGCGAGCACTTCCACGTCGCCGGCATCGACGTCTGCCAGTGGCCGAACGATTACGCCCGCGAGGCACTCGGCGTGGAGGTGGCGACGGGGGAGTTCCTCGACCAGCCCGAGCCGCTGCAGCCATACGACGCGGTCTGCATGTGGGATACGCTGGAGCATCTGCCCCACCCGGTGCGTGCCATCGAGCGGGCGGCGGCGTGGCTGGCGCCGGGCGGCGTGCTGGCCGTGACGACCAACGACGTCGGCAGCCTGGTTGCCTGTGTGCGCGGCCGACGTTGGCGACAGGTGCATCCGCCGACGCACCGGTGGTACTTCTCGCGCGCGACGCTGCGGCGGGCCGTCGAGCAGGCGGGACTGAGCGTCGAGGCGGTGCGCTATCCGGGCGTCAGTCGGGGCTGGGCATCGATGGCCCACGGCGTCTTCGGCGAGGGAGCCCTGCAGCATGCCGCGACGCTGGGCGGACGGCTGAATTTCGACCTGACGCTCAATCTTCGGGACATCATGTACGTTATTGCGCGCAAGCCGGCGTGACGATGTCAATGTTCCTTCTGTGACGACGGGTGCCAGTGCGCGTGAGCAGCAAGCCTGCCTGCCGGCAGGCCGCACGTCCTACGGGTCGAGAAACTCGATGGTCAGCCAGTCCCGCTGGAGTTCGTAGCGGCCGTCGGAGCCGGGCACTCGCTGGGTCTGCACGAAGCCCAGGTACAGACGGTCGGCCTGCAACTCGTCAAGCGGGATGACCTTGCCGGCCTTCGTGTCGACGAGCTTCTCGACGGTGCGCCGGCAGATGAAGCCTCTCGCTCCGAGTTTGTGGACGGCTCCGGGGTCGAAGCGGTGCGTCTTGGGCCCGAGGTACAGCCAGTTGTGGTAGCCGGGCCCCCCGATGTACAGCGACCGCTCGGGGTTCTGCAGATGCTCGGCGACGCTCGCGCCCGGCGGGAAGATCGTATGAAGGTTCGCTCCCTTCTGTAGCGCGCGACCCTTGTCCGGCTCCAGTGAGGCATCCACGAGCATGCTGCCCATTTCCTCGAAGTAGAACACCAGGCGGAACGGCGCGCGACGGATGCGGACGGTGTGGTCGCGAACGGGAATCCGCTGGCCGTCCTGCTCGACACCCATGGTGAAGTACACCGGTTCCGGTTCGGCCTGGTCAGTCATCGGCTCGCAGCCGAAGAGCAGGGCGGCGGTGACGATCAGTGCTGCGACGGCCAGTGCGTGGCGCTGGTTGCTGTCCATGACGTGCCTCCTTGCGTAAGAGTCGATTTGCCAGCCCGTTTTGGGGCCGACCTTCGGAGCCCGTACTCAAGATCAGCGTACCACTTGAGGAGACTTGCTACATAGTGTCGTTTAGAAAGCTATCGCTGCTGCGGCCGGGCCCGCACTGACGTATATCGGCACGGACGGCGGGGCGTCTTTGCGCGAAAACGCATTGTCTGTGGACGCGGCTGGTTTTCAGTGGGCTGGTAGGCTGCGTCGAGCCGTCTTCGGCGATGACGCGCCTTTTCACGTTCGGGCGCCCAGGCGGCCTTGAAAAGAGGTGTGTCTTGGCAGGTTCGACACAGCCGGTCTGAAGATCACCCGCGGGATGAGTGGGCGTCAACGTCCAAGGGCGCGGGCCCACAGGGCCAGCAATTGTCGCTGGTCCCAGCCGTAGATTTGCTTGAGGGCCTGCTCGTCGCTCTTGCCGTCCTTGATGAGTTCGACGAACTCGATGAACTTCTCGCGGTCGCGTTCGATGAGGAACCGCACGAGGCTCTGGGCACAGCCGTAGAAGAACGGGTCGAGCGGGATGTGGTCGGCACGGAGCATGTCCTGCAGGCTGCGTGGGTCGCGGCTCTTCATCTGGCGGTGAGCGTGTTTGAGCTTGCGGCTGGCCTGGCTTCGCGGGACGAGCGTGGCCGCCGTCGTCTCGGCAATGCCTTCGTTGACCCAACTGATGACATGGCGGTCGTTGATGTATCGGCCCAGGAAGGCGTGCGTCGACTCGTGCGTCAGCAGTTCGAAGAACCATTTCCGGGCGCGTTGCTTTGAGCCGCCGTCCTCGTAGACCGGCCCGAGCACCACAAAACTGAACGGCCCGCGCTTGCCGGCGAAGCCCGCCGACCCCTGGGCCATCGCGGGCGACATCCCGCAGGTTTCCATCGCGAACTTCATGTAGTCGGCCTTCTCCCAGAAGGCATAGACGGGGAGCTTGCCGGCCCAGATGTTCTCTTCGTCCGGAATGTCGAACTGCTTGCAGAGCTTCTTGTACAGGCGTTCGTAGATACCAAACAGCGCACGGTCGTCGCTTTTCGGCCAGGCCGAGTAGATCAGGAAATGCTCCGTCTCGATCAGATGGACGTTCGCGGTGATGGTCGCGGCCTTGTCTCGCCATGCCTCGGCCCGGCGGAGGTTGGCGCCCACGAGGGCGGGCGAGGGGCAGGTGTACTTGCGGTCGGCCAACGTGGCGCCGGCCTTGCGCTGCTCGCCCCCGAATGCCGGCGGCAGCAGTACGCGCGCCGCCTCGTAGGCCTCGCGGATGCGCTCGATGGTTGTCGCGTCACCGTCGCCTTGGGGCTGACGACCATGGAAGGCCGCCTCGGTCGCCTTGCCGGGCGTATCGTGGGCGGCCCGCTGGAAGACGACCAAGGCCAGCCATTCCAGGCGACGCTTGAGCAGCACCCGCCCGATCTCCATCCGCTGTTCGGTCGGCGGGAGGTCGCTCAGCGCGTCCGTGGTTGCCGGGTCAAATGTCAGCGTCAGCTCGATGACGTTGTTTATGTAGATGCGTTGCGTCCTGGCGGAGGGGTCGCTGATGAGGATGTGCGTGGCGGTGCTGTGGCTGATGATGCCCGCCTGTTCGGTGCCGTCGGAGAGCATGCACGTCAGGCCGATCTCGCCGGGCCGCAGTTGGCGGAGTGTGGGGGCGTCCGTCTCGGCCGGGGCCGGCAGGACGGCGCCGAGGAAGGCCATCGCAAGGAGGGCGGCGAGGCGAATTCGGTCGTTGGCGATATTCAAGGTGGGTCGTCCCGGCGGGCTGTTAGATCACGACTTCGCTGACAATATCGACATCGCCGCCGAAACTCTTGAGTTCCTCGACCTTCTGGTCGGCCATCACGGCCTTGATCAGCGAGAACGCTTCCTCGTAGGTCTGGCTTTCGACCTGTGCGTGCCGGGCAATGTAGTGCATGAGGCGGCCGTTGCGGCAGTCGGCTCGCAGTTCGACCTTGACCGGTTTGCCCATGGCCCGTTCGGCGACGAGTTCGACCAGATCGGCGGCGCCCTGTCCGGTGACGGCCGAGGCGAGGAAGGCCTTCGGGTAGGTCTGTTTCAGGACGGTGATGACGGCGGGGTCATGGACGGCGTCAACCTTGTTGAGCACGAGGGTCGATCGCGAGCGGTCGCATCCGAGTTCATCGAGTACCTGTTCGACGGCCCGGATCTGGTCGCTGACGCGCGGATGTGATGCATCGGCGACGTGGATCAGCAGGTCGGCCCAGATCGCCTCCTCCAGCGTCGCGCGGAAGCTGGCGACCAGATGGTGCGGCAGGTCGCGGACGAAGCCGACCGTATCGCTGAGCAGCGCGGTCTGGCTGCTGTCGAGTTTCCACTGGCGGGTCTTGGTTTCGAGCGTCGCAAACAACTGGTCGGCCACGTAGGTCTCGGCCCCGGTCAGCAGATTCATCATCGTGCTCTTGCCTGCGTTGGTATAGCCGACTAGGCAGACGGTGAACATGTCACCGCGGCTGCGGACCTCCCGCATCTTGCGTTGGTCGATATCGGCGAGTTTGTCCTTGAGCATGCTGACGCGCTTCTGGACGAGACGGCGGTCGGTCTCGATCTGTCGTTCGCCGGGCCCCCGCGTGCCCACGCCGCCGCCGTGACGGTCGAGGTGGGTCCACATGCCGGTCAGCCGCGGGTAGGTGTATTCCAGTTGGGCCAGTTCCACCTGCAGTCGTGCCTGGTGCGTGCGGGCGTGGGAGGCGAAGATGTCGAGAATGAGCTCGCTACGGTCGAGGACCTTGCACTGTGTGAGGTCCTCGAGGTCTCGAATCTGCCCCGGCGAGAGGTCGTTATCGAAGATCAGGCAGTCGACATCGTTCATCTCGACGCGCCGGGCGATGGTCTCGGCCTTGCCCGTGCCGATGTACAGACCCGGGTGCGGCTGATCGCGTTTGGCGAGGATTTCATCGACTACCCGCGCGCCGACGGTTTTGGCCAGGCGGCGGAGTTCCCCCAGCGGATCGCGCGGGTCGGCGGTGCTGTCGGGCAGCAGGACGCCGACGAGCATTGCCCGCTCCTGCCGGACAGCCAGTTCTTCGCGTCTTGGTTCTCCCATAGACTCCCAATACGTTACGGCTAGTGTGACGGCCTCATTATACACCATGCCGCGGCGTCCGTCACAGGCCAGGTCGTGCGAAAAGTGCGCAAAGGTCGAATCCGTATTGTGTCAGAAACTGGTAGATACCCCAATTGTCGTCTGAGCGGTGTTGTTTACAATCGGATAGTGGTGGTATGATTTGGCGGGATGCTGCCCGACACCATCGATATTGCACCTTTGAATGGACAGGACATGCCTGTTGTCCCGATAGCACGCGCGACGCGCATTCGGCGGGGAATGACGTTGCTGGAGGTCATGATTGTGGTCATCCTCCTGGGGATCCTGGCGTCCATTGCCTATCCAATTGTCAACCCCAGTCTGGGTGAATCCACCCAGACGGCCTTCTACTCCTCACTGAGGCAACTGGTGAAGGCTTCGGCACTCTACTACGTCAAGACCGGCGAGTACCCGCAGTCAAACGGGCCTGGCCAGGAGCCGGCCGGCATGTCGGACGTGTCGATGCAGCTGAACTGCTGGTCGAATGAAACGCCGGTCGGCGGCGCGTGGACGGCCCGACGGAACGTCGGTGGAATCAAGGCCGCCGTGGGTGTGGAGTTCGGGGCCGGTGATTCGGTCGATTCGAGCCTTCTGTCCCGAGTCGACAGTCGTTTTGACGATGGCAGCTTGGCAACGGGCAGGCTTCGCCAACTCGGGCCGGGGTACTACTACGTGCTGGCAGAGTAGAGCAAGGGGGGCGGATTCCTGTCTTGCCGGCACCGTCGAGCGTCCACACGGCATGCGGCAATGGTTCAATTGGCAAGGGGCGATGCGTGCATTTCATCCGACGGCCGTAGACAGCGTCCACATGAACGTCCGATAATGTTCGCGAGCCACCTCATTTCGGAGGCCTATTTCGTCTTGACTGCCTCTTGTCGGTTCGCTACTATGCTCCGCTTGCAATTTGACGGCGGACGATGCCGTCGTTGCCGGCGTTCGTCGACGTCGGGCCAGACCAACCAGGAGCAATCATCGTGGGATACAACATTGTCGTCTGTGCCAAGCAGGTGCCGGACACCAAACGAATCACCGGCGAGGCAATGAAGGAAGACGGGACGGTCAACCGTGCCGCCTTGCCGGCCATCTACAACCCGGAAGATCTCAACGCGCTGGAGACGGCGCTGCAGATCCGTGACGCTCACGGCGGGACGGTCACCGTCCTGACCATGGGCCCGCCGAACGCCTGTGTGATTCTGCGGGACAGCATGTTCCGCGGCGCCGACCGCGGCGTGCTGGTCACCGATCGCCGGGCCGCCGCGTCGGACACCCTCGCCACCAGTTACATCCTCAGCCAGGCTGTCCGGAAACTCAATCCGGATATCGCCCTTTGTGGCCGCCAGGCCATCGACGGTGATACCGCCCAGGTCGGCCCGCAGATGGCGGAGAAACTCGACATGACCCTCGTAACGTACCTCGAGGAACTCATCGATCTGAAGGATCGGGAGATCACCGTTCGCCGGAATGTCGGCAACGGCTGGGAGGAAGTCACTGCTCAGCTGCCCGTCCTGGCGACGGTCATGGAGACGGCCAACCACCCCCGGCCGCACGCCGCCAAGCGGATCATGAAGTACAAGAAGGCCCGGTCCAAGCTGGAAATGGAAAAGGAACTACCCGAGGGCGCGGATATCGACGCCGAGGCCGAGACGCTCGCCGCCAAGGGCCTGCTGATCGACCAGTGGACCCTGGACGACATTGACGCCGACCTCGAGTGGTGCGGCATGAGCGGCAGCCCGACGAAGGTCAACCGCATCCAGTCGATCGTCCTGGCTGGCGGGGAGTACCACGAGTTCGACCCCACCGAAGACGGCTGCGAAAAGCTCGTCCACGAACTGATTTCCGACCACACCATCGGCTGAGACAACGGCCACCGGCCAACGAACCCACGAATCCACGAGATACCACCATGATTCAAGTGAACAAACAAGGCGATGTCTGGATCTTTGCCGAGCAGGAGGAGGGCAAGCTCTCGGACGTGCCGCTGGAGTTGCTGAGCAAGGCCCGCGAACTGGCCGACGCCCTCGGCGTGAGTGTCGGGGCGATGCTGCTCGGCCAGGGCGTCAAGGACCTGGCCGATACACTCATTGCGCACGGGGCCGACAAGGTCTACATCGTCGAGGATGAGAAACTCAAGGCCTATCAGACCACGCCCTACACCGCCGCGATTCAGACACTCATCGAAGACCACCAGCCGCAGATCTGCCTCTTCGGCGCCACACCCCTCGGCCGCGATCTCGCCCCGACCGTCGCCAGCCGGATGAAGTGCGGCCTGACCGCCGACTGTACCGACCTGCAGATCGGCACGCACGAAGAGAAGAAGGACGGCACGGTCTACGAGAACCTCATGTACCAGATCCGCCCGGCCTTTGGCGGCAATATCATCGCGACCATTGTCAATCCCGAGCGCTGGCCGCAGATGGCGACCGTTCGCGAGGGCGTCATGCCGATGAGCGAGGCCGACAGCTCGCGAAGCGGCAAGGTCATCGCCTGCCAGGCGGGTCTGAACGGTTTCCCGCTTCCGCTGACGATCCATGCCCGCCATCGCGAGGAGCGGAAGGTGAACCTCAAGGCCAGCCGTATCATTGTCTGTGGCGGTGCGGGTGTCGGCAGCAAAGAGAACTTCAAGGTGATCTGGGACCTTGCCCACTGCCTCGGCGGCCAGGCGGCCGGTTCACGTGCGGCGGTGGACCTGGGCTTCATCGACCACGACCACCAGGTCGGGCAGACCGGCACGACGGTTCGGCCCGCCCTGTATGTTGCCGTCGGCATCAGCGGCGCGGTCCAGCACCGTGCCGGCATGCAGGAATCGGCCAAGATCGTCGCGATCAACAACGACCCCGACGCGGATATTTTCCAGGTTGCCCACTACGGCATTGTCGGCGACCTCAACCAGGTCGTTCCGATGCTCATCAAGGCCATCCGTGGCGGCATGAGCGTCAAGACCGCACACGAAACCCCGGAGGCGACCCATGGCTGAGTCGCAGCCAGAGAAGCGCCACAACGAATACGCCGAGGCCGAGCTTGAGCGCCTCAAGGGCGAGCTGCTCGACCGTATCGACGAGGCCGAACGCCCGCCCGCCACGGCCGGCGGGGACGGCAAGAGCCTCGCCGATCAGTGCCACGAGACCAGCCAGCCGCTGGACGAGGACGAGAGTTTCGGCTTTGACCTCGCTGAGCATCTGAAAGACCAAAGCTAACCGCCGGGTCGAGACGATCCGGGACAACGGGCCGCAGGGAACGAACATGGCAAATTTCTACACCGACAACGATGACATTCAATTCCTCTTCAAGCACTTTGACGTGGCGACCATCGCCGAGTTGCAGGAAGAGGGCTTCCGCTTCCACGAGGCGTATGACTTCGCCCCCGACGATGCCGACGATGCCATCGACAACTATGAGCGCATCCTCAAGACCGTCGGCGAGATCTGCGGCGAGGAGGTCGACCCGACCGCCGAGGAGACCGACCAGCTCGGCAATGTCCTCAACGATGACGGCTCGGTGACCTACGCCCCCGGCATTGCCAATGCCCTGGCGAAGCTGAGCCAGGCCGACTGCATGGGCTTCACCCTTCCGTACGAGTACGGCGGCATTAACTGCCCGCAGTTCGTCTTCACCATCACCAATGACATGGTTACCCGTGCCGACGCGGCCCTGATGAATATCTACGGCCTGCAGGGCAACGCCGACACACTCAATGCCTTCGCCGACGAAGACATCAAGCAGCATTACCTGCCTAGAATGGCCTCCGGCGAGTGGACCGGCGCGATGGTCCTCACCGAGCCCGACGCCGGCAGCGACCTCCAGGCCGTCAAGACCCGCGCCTACCAGGATGACGACGGCAACTGGTTCATCCACGGCGTCAAGCGGTTCATCACCAACGGCTGCGGCCGGGTCCTGCTGGTCCTCTGCCGCACCGAGCCGGACATCACCGACGGTCGCGGCCTGTCGCTGCTGGTCTGCGAGAACGGCCCGACGGTCAAGATCCGCCGCCTCGAGAACAAGCTCGGCATCCACGGCAGTCCGACGTGCGAAATCTACTTCGATCACGTGCCCGCCCAGCTCGTCGGCGAGCGCCAGCGCGGCCTGATCACCTACGTCATGAGTCTCATGAACGGAGCCCGCATCGGCATCGCGGCCCAGGGCGTCGGCATCGGCGAGGCCGCCCACCGCGTGGCCCGTGACTATGCCCACAGCCGCAAGCAGTTCGAGACCCCCATCGAAAACTTCCCGGCCGTTCGCGAGCTGCTGGTCAACAACAACCTCGACCTCCAGGCCGCCCGAGCCCTGACGTACTTTGCCACGTGGCACGTCGACGTCGAGAACGCCTGCCTCCGCAAGGAAGCCTTCGGCAACCTCGAAGGCGACGAGAAGAAGGCCAACAAGCGGCAGCTCCGCAAGGTCGGCCGCTACAACAAGCTGCTCACGCCGATGGCCAAGTACTACGCCTCGGAAATGGCCGTGCGAGTCAGCAACAATGCGATGGCCGTTCTCGGCGGCAGCGGCTACATGAAGGACTACCCGGTCGAGCGGCACCTTCGCGATGCCCGCATCACGACCATCTACGAAGGCACGAGCCAGCTCCAGGTCGTCGCCGCCATTGCCGGCGTGCTGTCCGGCACGTGCAAGACCGTCCTGGAAGACATGCTAGAGAAGCCATCCCGCCGCGACGAATGGCCGATCGAGGTCAAGCCCCTCATTGAGACGATCCGCGGCGAGATGGACCTGCTCGATGAGTGCATCACCTACACCAAGAGCCAGGGCACCCAGTACCGCGACCTCGTGGCCCGCAAGCTGGTTGACATCAGCATCAACATGATCGTCGCCGCACTGTTCTGCGACTTCGCCTCCTCCGACGTCGACGACGAGATGGCCGGCAAGAAGCTGCTCGCCGCACGGCAGTGGATCAACTGGCGCTGGCCGGAAAACCAGGCCCTCAAGGCCCAGATCCTCTCAGGCGAGTCCCTCATCAACGACAGGTTCGAAGCCCTCGCCGGCCCCGTGCCGGTTACGGAGTAGTTCACGGCAGAGGCACCGGGAATGCAGCGAAAAGACACGTCATGACGGCGTGGTCATCAGCAGGTGGCCGCGCCTTTTCTTGGTTCACGGGTCGTTGTCATCCGCCTGGACATTGCCCCTCAGCCCGAAGGGGATGGTGTCCTTCGCGGCGGTGACCGTGTTGAAGAGCCGCAGTTGGTGTAGTTGTACGCGCCCAAGGCCTGGGCGGCCGGTCACGTTCGTCTGGGCGATGCTGCCCTCACACTCTCGCGGATGGTCTCCATGGGAGCGTCCTGGCCGGGATTGGTCAGCAGCGGGACGATGATGACGGGGCTGACGATGCCGCCGGTCATCCAGGCTTGTCGCCGCATGATGACCTGCTTTTCGTGCGACGGGAGGATGCTTGTCTACGGGTAGTATGGCGCCGCCGCCGGTGCTATGATGTGACAGCCATGAATCGACAGCAGGTCATCGACATCGCGCGGGCCGCCTTCGGCGACATGCAATCGGACGACGGCCGCGAGGCCGGCTTCGTGTTCCGTCACGGCCAGGCCGTGGCGAAACTGGCGGTGCATCTTGCCCGGCGGATCGACGAGACCCTGGACGTTAGCGACGACGTACTCTTCTGCGGCGGGCTCTTCCACGACTGTGCCAAGGGCGGCCCGAAACACGCCGCCGCCGGGGCCGACCGCGCGGGGGAACTGCTCGCAGGGCAGCTCTCGCCGCAGGACGTCGACGCCGTGGCCCACCTCGTCGCCCATCACAACGACCGTGGCAACCGCGAGCACGACGTAGCCGTCCGGATCCTCCAGGACGCGGACGTACTCGACCACTTCGGCGCCCAGAACATCTGGCTGGCGATTTACTTCGCCGCCGCGCACGATCGCGACCTGCGAGACACGACCGCCTTCTACCGTCACGAACAAGCCGACGGATATCACGCCGGCGCGCGGGCGAGCTTGAACTTCGAGGTGAGCCGGCGCGAGTTCGACCGACGCGTCGCCATCACCGATGCATTTTACGCCGAACTCGACCACGAGAATGCCGGCGGTCTCGGCTCGCCGCCCACGGCTAACTAGCGAAGATCATCGTCCGGTGGTCAGGCCGTGTGCTGCAGCAGTTCCAACGCTTCGTTTTCGCTGACGTCGTGCCAGTTCTGATAAGCGCGGGCAACAGCGAAGCTCAGGCCTTCGCGGATATTGGCGCAGTACAGCGTGTCGACATCTCGCGCACCTGCGGCGACCGAGTTGGCATGGCCGGTCGGCACGGCGACGATCACCTGCTGGGCCCCACGGTGACCAACGGCCTCGACGGCGGTCTGCATGGTCACGCCACTGGCCAATCCGTCGTCGACGAGGATGACCGGCCGGCCGGTGAGGTCAGGTTCGGGACGGTCCCCGCGAAACAGTTTCGCCCGATTGCGCACCTTCTGCTTGGTCTGATTCAGGCCGGTCTCGACGTCGTTCTGGCTCAGCCCGACGCTTCGGACGATCTGCTGATTCATGCGGACCGTGCCGTCGAAAGCCACGGCGCCGTAACCGCTCTCGGTGTTGTGCGGCAGCGTGATCTTGCTGACCACGGCGACGTCCAGCGGCAGGGAGAGCGTTTCAGCCAGCGTGACCGCCACCGGCACGCCCCCGGCCGGTATGGCCAGGACGATCGTCTCGCTGCCGACGTGGTCGCTCAGCAGGTTGGCCAGCGAGCGGCCGGCGTCGCTGCGATCAGCGAAAACGTACTCGGTGTTATGCAGATCGGGGTCCTCGAGGATGTTATTTCTGTGTTCTGACACAGGTTGGCCTTTCCTACCGCCGCGAAGCAACTGGCCGGCGGCGATGGTCTAGTGTATTCTATGGATGCACCGAGGCCCCATCGCGAAAGGATGCTTCTCATGGACCATTGCATGCTCTGCGGCACGCCGATCGAGGCCCCCGCCGGAACCGCTCGCATCGGCGGCTACATGTACTGCGACGCCTGCCGCCCCCGGCCGGATGCACTCGAACAGCAGGCCGTCATCGAAGACATCGTCTCACGCGGCGAGCCGAGCCAGTACTTCCGTCTCGGCCCGGCCGAGACGCACGACCCCGACGACCGGAACACGGCCGCGCTCTTGCGTGGCATGCTTTACTTCACGGGCCGGGGCGTGGTCTTCGTCGTCGGCCACGAAGTCGACGGCGAGCACGTCCGCAACGATCCGCACGGGCTGACCGACGCGCCGGCCGGCTTCCGCGAGCTTCTCGAAGGCGCCGACCGCGTGCTGCACTTCAGCGAGGAACGCATCGCGGATATCGATCTGTCCGGCTGGTCGCAGCGCGGGCTGGTCATCCAGGTGCCCGACGACCAGATCGTCTTCGAACTCGACCCCGACTGCCTCGGCGAGAAGACCGTCGAACGCATCGGCCAGTATCTGCACGCCATCCGCAACCCGCTTCCGCCCGCTGGCCCGCCGCGGCGATAGGGCCGTTCGGGCGTGACCAGCCGCCTGCGGCTTGGTTGTGTGGTCGGCTCGCCACGTCTACACACAACACCGGCCAGCAAGATCATCGACCTGGCAGTACAGCAATGTGTTGCTCTCCCGCGCGTACTCGGGTCAACGGACGTGTTCTGCTTCGGCGAGCCGACCATGAAACTGCTCTCCCGCGCGTACTCGGGTCAACGGTCGGCCTTGTTGCTCTTGTTGCTGTTGTGCGGGGCGGTCATTGTCTTCCCGCGTGTGCTCGCCTCAACGTTGCAGCGGGATGTTCCGCCGGCGGTAGCGCAGCAGCCCTGCGCCACCGACGGCCAGCATGGCCAGGGCGGCCGGTTCGGGAACGGGGGCGGCGGCCTGCGTGGCGTAGGTCTGGGAGAAGTCGGCAAGCGTCGCGCCGAGGGTGGGGTCGGCACTGAGCAACTGGACCTGCACGCTGACCAGCGCGACGTCATTGCCCAGCGGCAGGAACGTTACGGCGTCGGGGTCGTTGACCATGCCGGCCAGCAGGTTCAGGTCGCCCAGCGCGCCGCCGGACGTGTCGGCCAGGTCGGCGGCGACGCTCACCAGGCCGCTGGCGCCGCTGACGCTGGTGGCCCCCAGCAGCGCGCGGGCTGCGCCGAGGTCGCGCGAGGTCTGGCTGCCGGGCGCGACCGCGAGACGGTAGCTGATATCCAGCGCGCCGCTGAATTGCCCGGCCGGCAGCGTCAGGTCCGTACCGTCGGTTCGGCTGAACAGCAGCGTCACGCCGCCGGCGCCGGTCGAGGCCGAGACGTCGATGTCGGCGGCCGTCGTGCCGACGAAAGCGCCGGAGGCGGCGTCGAGGGCAAAGTTGTCGACGATGAGTTCACCCAGCGAAAGTTCGCCGATGGTGTCCATGGTGTCGGCCGAGCCGATGGCTGCGACCATGCAGAGAGTCAGCACGAGCACACTTGAGCGCAGAGCAGTCACAATTCTTCTCCTTGTTCTCCCCGGGGCTGAATCCTCCAGCCCCACAGTGAGCATCTCCGTTTTGGCTGCCGGTCCTCCGTGCCAGAAACATCGCCTTCGCGAGCCGCTTCCCAGGGCGATGACGCGGGCGACTGAGCGGTTCCGGGCGACAGCCGAGCCAGTTACATGTCTTTGTTCCTGAAAACAGGTCGAGCAGAGCGTGTTGGCCCGGCGAGCAGCCGGGCGCCGCCCGCGCAAAACGCGGGTACGCCTGCATGACATGATGTATCGGCAAGGTCCGCGACGTCGCTTGAGGATTTTGGGAAGACATCTGTCCGCTTGATCTGCGCGCCGCCGCTGACATTGACATGTCCGATGACATTGTCGCGGGATGACAATCATGCTCCTCTGCCCCGGCAGCTACTTGACAAGAACGCCATCGCGTGCATACACTTGCGGGCATGGGCCGGTCGTGTAGGCCGGCCCTGACTATTGCGCCGGGCGATGTCCCGGTCGAGTTTCCAAAGGAGAGATTAAACATGTTGCGACAAGGCGCCGTATTGGTTGTGTTGCTTGCATGCTGTTCGCTGGTGCAGGCCGAGACGATCGATAACCCCGAGTACCTCGCCTGGGCAGAGTTCGACGCCGGGGCATCCTCGACGATCGTGATGGTCAATGAGATGGGGCCGTCGAAAACCGAAATGACCATGACCCATACGCTCAAGAGCATCGATGAGAACGAGGCCGTCGTCGAGACGGTCACCGTCGTCAAGGTGGCGGACAATGAAATGAAGCAGCCGCCGCAGAAGCGCCAAATCCCGGCCCGGATTGACAAGCCGGCCGAGCCCGCCGAAGAAGACAAGCCCGAGGTCAAGGAAGGCGAGGAGACGGTGAAGGTCAAGGCCGGCACGTTCAAGTGCAAGACCGTCGAGACGCACATGAAGCAGGACGGCAAGAACGTTGTCACGAAGGTCTGGACGTGTCCGGACGTGCCTGGCGGGCAGGTCAAGATGACGATGAAGACCGACGGCGAGAACGCCATGAAGAGCAACGCCGAGCTCGTTAAGACCGCGGCCGGCGGCGACGATAGCGGTGACGATGCGGGCGAGGCCGAGGACTAGGACGAGACGGCAAACATCGCGTCCGCACTATGCGCGGGCCGCTGGCGGATCTGTGCAGATGCCGGGCGTCTGGAGTAATCCGGATGCCCCGGCATCCGCAGGAAGTTCTTTTGACGCCTCGCTCAAAAGTCAGCTCTATTGTCCTCTATCGTCTATCATCATCGTGCTTCCCAAGCCGCCCAACGCTTGGATCATTGGCGCGAAAATGAGCGTTCAGTACCCCCGTGCCCCGCGTTTCCGACCCCTTTCCCTCCGGGAGAGGCCGGGTGAGGGTCTTTTCTTCACCCAAGTCCTCAGGCCCTTCGCCAAGACCACCCCCACCGGCTCGCCGACTCGCCACCTCCCCCAAAGGGGGAGGGGTTTGGCAACTCAACCCCCAGACGGCGTTCTTACCCCTCTCCCTCTGG
>JAAAOJ010000063.1 GCA_009908915.1 Planctomycetota bacterium | reverse complement strand
AGCGGGGGCACCATCGCGGGGGCGGCCAGCGGGTCGGCAGTTTCGAGCGCGACCGCGTCCGCGCGTTGCAGTTGATGGTCCGGGCGATGGCCCCCATGGCTGAGGCCGGCCCGGGAGAGAAGCAGGCATTCTGGCGGGCAATGGAGCGCTACCTGATGGGCTATCGCGGCTGGCGCGAGGCCTGGCGGCTTCAGTACCTCACCGATCTGTCGGAACTGCCCGATTACGAGGAGAACTACTACGGCTGGTATCGCGGCGGAAGCAATCGTGGGGCCCCGGTGGATGAAGAGGGCAACCCGATCTACTACTATCGCCCCAAGACCTGGGACGACGCCGCCAACGACGGCGAACGCTGGCGGTACGCACTGGCGATGGTGACCGAGTACGGCCAAACGAGTTACGCGACCAGCCGACTCGCCCAGTTCTGCTACCGGCAGTTCGGCGTGCAGACGCTCCGGCAGTATGGCCATTTCTTCGGCCGCAACTGGGGCATGGACGAAGACTCCACCGGCCAGGCCGACGACACCGGCACGTGGGAACTCCACACGCTCAAGGATACCGAGACCATCGCCCGCCTCGCCACCGGCCCCAAGCGATTCACGCTGCCCGATGAGTTCAACTTCATCCGCATCTTGAGGGAACGCGGCAACGACAACCAGCTTGCGACGATCTACATGAACCGCCGCCAGTACGGCCGGGCCGGGGAGTTGTACGAAACGCTCATCGGCCGGCACTCGCGGGAAGAAGTCAGGCAGCATCTCAGCGAAAAGGACTGGATGTGGCTGCCGGACCCGAAGCATAACAATGGTTACTGGCAGCAGCTTCGGCAGGTCATGGGCAACGTCGGGCAGTTCGAGCCGATCATGCTCCAGCCGGCCGGGCAGGGCGCGAGCGTGGAATTCCGCTTCCGCAACGGCAAGGAAGTGACCTTCACCGCCCACGCCGTGAAGATCGAGGAACTCCTCGAAGACGCCAAGGCCTACATCAAGAGCAACCCGTCGAACAAGAAGTGGGACTGGCGGCAGATGGACATCGGCCGCATCGGCCATCGCCTGGTGAACGAGAATCAGCAGAAGTACATCGGCGAGCAGGTGGCCGAGTGGACGCTGGAACTGGAACCCCGGGCGGACCACTTCGACAAGCGCATCACGGTCAACACGCCGCTGCAGACCGCCGGCGCGTACCTGCTGACGGCAAAGATGGCCGGCGGGAACACCTGCAACGTCATCATCTGGCTGGCCGATACCGCCATCGTCCACAAACCTCTCAGCGAGCAGCGCCAATGGTACTTCGTCACCGATGCGGTCACCGGCGAGCCGGTGGAAAAGATGAACGTGGAGTTCTTCGGCTGGCGGCGACACGTGGAGTATCGACGCAATCGTCCGAACAAGGTCGAGACGTTCATCAAGCAATTTGCCGAGCACACCGACGCCGACGGCCAGGTGATCCTCGGCGGGGATCAGATGCCCAACAACCATCAGTGGGTGGCCATCGCACGCGACGAGAAGGGCCGGCTGGCCTACCTTGGCTGGCAGGGCATCTGGGGCGCGACGCATCACGACAGTCAGTATCACGCTGTCCGAAGCTTCGTGATGACGGATCGGCCGGTCTATCGCCCGGGCCAGACGGCGAAGGTTCACTTCTGGGTCAACACTGCCAAGTACGACATCGACGGCGAGAGCGAATTCGCCGGCCGCAAGTTTACGATGGACATCCGCAACCCCCGAGGCGAGACGGTCAAGGAGATCCCCGTCACGCTCGACACCTACGGCGGGGCCGGCGGCGAGTTTACCCTCGGCGAGGAACCCCCGCTGGGCGTCTGGAGCGTCCAGCTCTGGCAAGGCGCGAAAGGCCACGTCGGCCGCGGCGCGGGCAGCTTCCGCGTGGAGGAATACCGCAAGCCGGAATATGAAGTGACCATCGAGGCCCCGTCCGAGCCGGTCGCACTGGGCGAGACCATCGAGGCGACGGTCAAGGCCGAGTATTACTTCGGCGGGCCGGTGCAGAACGCCAAGGTGCATTACAAGGTCACCCGCAGCGAGCACGACGCCCGCTGGTATCCGGCCATGCCGTGGGATTGGCTCTACGGGGGCGGGTACTGGTGGTTCGCCTATGACTACACGTGGTATCCCGGCTGGAGCGAATGGGGCTGCCGGCGGCCGTACTGGCCCTGGTGGGGCTGGCGGCCGACGCCGCAGCCGGAACTCGTCGCCGATGCCGAGGCCGAGATCGGCGAGGACGGCACGCTGAAAATCAAAATCGATACCGCGCTGGCCAAGGCCATCCACGGCGACCGCGACCACCGCTACAGCATCACCGCCGAGGTGCGCGACGCGTCGCGCCGGACGATCATCGGCAGCGGCGAGGTGCTGGTGGCCCGCAAGCCGTTCAAGGTCTACTCGTGGACGGATCGCGGCCATTACCGCGTGGGCGATACCGTCGAGGCCAGCTTCCAGGCACGGCGGATCGACGGCAAGGGCGTGGAGGCCAAGGGCGAGCTGCGCCTGATGAAGGTGACGTACAAGGACGGCCGGCCGGTCGAAGAAGCGGTGCAGACCTGGAAGCTGCCGACCGACGAGAGCGGGCGGGCGAGCCAGAAGATCGACGCCGCCCAGCCGGGCCAGTACCGCCTGAGCTACACCGTCACCGACGCCAAGGGGCACGACATCGAGGGCGGGTACGTCTTCATGATCTGGGGCGAGGGCGTCACGGGCAGCGAGTTCCGCTACAACGCGCTGGAACTCACGCCGGAGAAAACCAGCTACGACCCTGGCGAGACGGTCAACCTGCGGATCAACCGCAACCGCGCGGGCGGGGCGGTGGCTCTGTTCGATCGCCCGACGGGTGGCGTGTATCTGCCGCCGACAATCATCCGACTGAAGGGCAAAAGCATCACCGAGACCATCGAGGTCGCCAAGCGCGACATGCCGAATTTCTTCATCGAGGCCGTCACCGTGGCCGACGGCGAGGCCCACAGCGTGGCCCGCCAGATCGTGGTCCCGCCGGTCAAGCGCATCCTGGACATGACCGTCACCACCGACAAGGACACCTACAAGCCCGGCGAGACGGGCAAGGTTACGGTCACACTTCGCGACGAGACCGGCGAGCCGTTCGTCGGCAACGTGGTCCTGACGCTCTACGACAAGGCCGTCGAGTACATCTCCGGCGGCAGCAACGTCGGCGACATCAAGGAAATCTACTGGGGCTGGAAACGCAGCCACCACCCCAACCAGCAGACCAGCCTGCAAAAGTCCAGCCGCAACCTAGTGGCCGACGCCCGGCGGGATGCCCTAAGCTACCTGGGAATCTTCGGCTACTCCGCCGCTGATGAGCCGGGGCCGGATGATGACGGGTATGCTAAGGAGAAATTGCCGACAAGAAGCAATAGGCGGCAGCGCGGGCTTCAGGTGGTCCTCGGGCCGATGAGGAAGGACGCGGTGGCTGAGCCTGCGCCCAGTCGTGAGCCCATGGGCGCCAAGGACAAGCTCGCAGAGGCTGAGGCTGCGCCCGGTGGTGGCGGCGGTGACGGCATGGCCGAGACGACCGTCCGCACACAATTCGCCGACACCGCCCTCTGGCGGGGCGACATTGTGACGGATAAGGACGGCACGGCTACGATTGAACTGACCATGCCGGAGAATCTGACGACGTGGAAAGCCCGCGCATGGGCGATGGGCCACGGCACGCGCGTCGGGGAAGCGTCGGCCGAGGCGATTACCACCAAGGACCTGCTCGTGCGACTCATCACGCCGCGCTTCGCCGTGCAGAAAGACGAGTTCGTCATCTCGGCCATCGTCATGAACCGCCTGGACAGCAAGAAGACCGTCAAGGTCGAGTTGGATGTGGCCGGCGGGACGCTGGAACTCAGCGACGCCAAAATTGGCAAGAATCCGATGCGTGAACTGACGGGCGAGATCACTGTCGAGGCCGGCGGAGAAGCCCGCGTGGACTGGGTGGTCAAGGCCGTCGGCGAGGGCAACGCGGCCGTCACGGTCAAGGCCCTGACGGACGAGGAATCCGACGCGATGCGGCTGGAGTTCCCCGTCTACGTCCACGGCATGCTGAAGACCGAGAGCTTCAGCGGCGCCCTGCGGCCCGCCGACAAGAGCAAGCAGTTCACCATCGACGTTCCGGCCGAGCGCCGGCCCGAGCAGAGCCGCCTGGAAATCCGCTACTCGCCGACACTGGCGATGGCCATGGTCGACGCGCTGCCGTACCTGCTGGATTATCCGTACGGCTGCACCGAGCAGACGCTCAACCGGTTCGTCCCGGCTGTGATTACGCAGAAGGCCTTGCAGAACATGGGCGTGAGTCTGGAAGACGTCCGCGGGAAGATCAGCAACCTCAACGCCCAGGAAATCGGCGACGACGACAAGCGGGCCGAGGATTGGGGCCGAACTGTCGGCGAGCCGAACCCCGTCTGGTCGCAGGACGAGATGGAAGGAATCGTCAAGGCCGGGCTCGAGCGACTATACGGCATGCAGAATGCGGACGGCGGCTGGGGCTGGTTCAATGCGTACCATCAGCGCAGCTACCCGCACACGACGGCCGTGGTGGTTGATGGCCTGCTGACGGCGAGGTCCAACGACGTGGCTGTCGTGCCCGGCGCGTTGCAGAACGGCATGAACTGGCTGAAACGCTACCAGGCCGGTGAAGTTGACCGCCTGCAACTCTACGAAAAGGATCCCGACGCTATCGGCGCGAAGAAGCACGCCGACAACCTCGACGCGCTGGTGTACAGCATCGTCACGCAGGCTGGCGCGGAAGGCGAGGACGTCGACGAGATGGGCCGGTTCCTGTATCGCGACCGCCTGAAGCTCTCGCCGTATGGCCTGTCGATGGCGGGGCTGGGCTTTGACAACGTCCAGGCCGTCGAGAAGCGGGACATGGTGATCGAGAACCTCTCGCAGTACCTCGTGGAAGACGACGAGAACCAGGCGGCCTACCTGAAGATCGGCGCGAGCTGGACCTGGTGGTTCTGGTACGCCGACGAGATCGAGACCCAGGCGGCCTACCTGCGCCTGCTGTGTCGCACCGAGCCCAAAGGCGCCCGCGCCAGCCGGCTGGTGAAATACCTGCTGAACAACCGTCGCC
Source organism: Planctomycetota bacterium (assembly GCA_009908915.1). Classification (GTDB taxonomy): domain Bacteria; phylum Planctomycetota; class Phycisphaerae; order SM23-33; family SM23-33; genus JAAAOJ01. The sequence continues at coordinate 1,955 of JAAAOJ010000063.1, read as the reverse complement.
ACGCCACGTATTGGAAGTCCACGCGCGACACGGCCTACGTCATCGAGGCCTTCGCCGAGTACCTGCGGGCCTCGGGCGAGGACACACCGGACATGACGGTCGTCGTCAGCATCGACGGCAAGGAGCATAAACGCGTCAAGATCGACGCGGAGAATCTCTTCAGCTTCGACAACAAGCTGGTGCTGAGCGGTAAGGATGTGACCACGGGCAAGCACACCATCACCGTCGCCCGCGAAGGCGACGGCCCGGTGTACTTCAACGCCTACCTGACCAATTTCACGCTGGAAGAGGCGATCGACAAGGCCGGGCTTGAGGTCAAGGTCGCGCGGAACGTCTACAAGCTGGTTCCGGTAGACAAGACTGTCAAGGTCGAGGGCAGCCGCGGCCAGGCCGTCGACCAGACGGTGGAGAAGTACCAGCGCGTGCTGATCCCCGATGCATTTGCCGACGGCGAGGCCCCCAAGCTGGCCAGCGGCGAGATGATCGAGGTCGAGCTGGTCGTCGAGAGCAAGAACGACTACGAGTACATCGTGATCGAGGACTACAAGGCCGCCGGCACGGAACCGGTGGAAGTCCGCAGCGGCCGGGGCGATAATGCCATGGGCGCTTACATGGAACTGCGGGACGAGAAGGTGGCGTTCTTCGTTCGCCGGCTGGCCCGCGGCAAGCACAGCCTGAGCTACCGTCTGTTCGCCGAGACGCCGGGCCGCTTCAGCGCCCTGCCCGCCAAGGCCGAGGCGATGTACGCGCCCGAACTGAAGGCCAACAGCAACGAGCAGAAGTTGACGGTTACCGAGGCCGCCGACTGACCGGCGCGGCTCGGCGTCTACGCTTTGACGATCTTCCTGCGGTTGGTCTTGACGTCTTTGGTGGCATTGCGTGTATCGACCACCAGTTGCGCGTGCTTGACGATGAAATTGTAATCGTACGTCGTGTGGTCGGTGCTGATCAGCACGACGTCGTACTTCGCGAGCGACTTTTCCGTCAGCGGCTGGGATTTCATGCCGGCGAGGTGCGGGTGCTCGCGCGTCGTCGGGACGACGGGGCAGTGCGGGTCGTTGTAGGCGACTGTCGCGCCACGATCCCGCAGCAGCTCGATCAGTTCGTAGCTGGGGCTCTCGCGGTCGTCGTCGACGTCCTTCTTGTAGGCCAGCCCGAGCACGAGGATTGTCGAGCCCTTCATGGCCTTGGCCTGTGTGTTGAGGCTTTCCATGACCTTGTGGACGACCCACTCCGGCATGGAGACGTTGACCTCACCGGCCAGCTCGATAAACCGTGTGCTCATGCCGTACTCGCGGGCCTTCCAGGACAGGTAGAACGGATCGATCGGAATGCAGTGGCCGCCGAGGCCCGGCCCGGGGTGGAACGCGGTGTAGCCGAAGGGCTTGGTGCTGGCGGCCCGAATGACCTCCCAGACGTCGATGCCCATCTTGTCGAAGAGCACCTTCAGTTCGTTGACCAGCGCGATATTCACGCAGCGGTAGGTGTTTTCGAGAATCTTGGCGGCCTCGGCGGCTTCGCAACTGCTGACCGGCACGACGGTGTCGATGGCGATCTCGTAGCAGGCGACGGCGGCGTCGAGCGAGTTCTTGTCATACCCGCCGACGACCTTCGGGATGGTCTTGGTCGTGTAGTCCTTGCGGCCGGGGTCTTCGCGCTCGGGCGAGAAGGCGAGATAGAAATCCTTGCCGACGGTCAGGCCGGAGGTTTCGAGGATCGGCAGCATGACCTCTCGCGTCGTGCCGGGGTAGGTGGTCGACTCCAGCACGACGAGTTGGCCCTTGCGGAGGGTCTTGCTGATGGCCTTGGCGGTCGCCTCCACGTAGGTCAGGTTCGGCTCGCGCATTGTGCTTAGCGGCGTCGGCACGCAGATCAGGATGCAGTCGGGCTCCTTGAGGCGTTTGAAGTCGGTCGTCGGCTCGAAGCGGCCGGTCTTGACGATGTTCTGCACGTCG
>JAAAOJ010000004.1 GCA_009908915.1 Planctomycetota bacterium | reverse complement strand
CACGACGCTCCTGCCGGAGCTTTGTCGTTGACGCCTCCGAGCCCCCGGGGCTGACGCCGCGGGGCTACTGAACATCATCCCTGCCGGGATTCAGGAAGGCCGGCTCGTGCGACCCCAACAACGGGACGCCCCCATGTTTCAACGGGTAGACGTTTGAGACGACATGCTGTAGTACTAGCCGGTGACCGTATTCTGGCCCTGGAACGGTGTGTTCAGTGTGCAGTCAGGATCGTCGCCGAGTTCTTCGAAGATCAACTGGCAAAGCAGCGTTCTGTGCGGGTCGATCTTCAGCGAAAACGGCCCGAAGTTCATCATCTCCAGCACGATGTGCCCGCTGAAACCGGCATGGATCGTCGGGGCGGTCATGTGGACCACCAGGCCGAGTCGGGCATAGCTGCTGCGGCCTTCGACGCGAGCGGCCAGCCGGCTGTCCGGCGGTAGGGCGACCTTCTCGACGGTGCGGGACAGTACGAATGCCCCGGGAGCAATCGTGACGGTCTCGTCGTCCTCCAGCGGGAGCATGTCGAGATACGCCTCGCAGTCGGGCAGTTTCACGTCGGTCAGGCGGAGATGCTGAAGCATGCCGGCCGGCGGCGTCTTCCATCGCTTGAACTCGTCCGCCACATGGAGGTCGACGGCGGAGGGAGCATATTGCTCCATCGTGGGCTCGGGCGAGATGACGATTCGGCCTGACTGCAGGGCGGTCTTGATCTGGCGATCAGAGAGAATCATGGGAATACCGACCGTTGAAGGCAGATGGTGAAACGTGAAGGAAGCTGCGTGTTCGCGACATGACACGCGCTGAATCTCAGTCCGGATGCAACACGGCCTCGGGCCTTTCCCGAAAGACGGTCGAGTTGCCGTCGGCTGTCAAGCAAGGTAGCGCACCTTCATTTCAGAATCCGCAGTTTGCGTATCGGGGGTCGACGGGATGACGCCTGGTCGGCTCCTCTTTCCGTCCGAGACGTGTACGCCGTCGACGACGTCCGGCTGGACGTCCATGGTCGGCAGGCCGCGCGTGAGCGTGTTCGGCACGAAGCGGCGCGCGATCTCGGCGGCCTCGTAGACGTCCTGCGGCGGGCGAGGCTCGGGGGCCGGCACGATGCCGAAGAGGTCTACCCCGTGGCCCGGCATGCGATACTGCTGCAGGGCGTACTGTTTCGCGCCGCGGATTCGCATGGCGATCTGGGCAATGTCGGCGGCCGTCAGCGGCGGGGCGTAGGTCGTGCGGAATTCGTAGTCGACGCCGGAGGTCATCAGCAGGTCGATGCTCTCTTCGATGGCAGTCCGATCGACGTCGGTCATCGTGATCTCATCGTAGCCGCTGAAGGGCGCCTTGATGTCCATTGCCACGAAATCGAGCAGACCCCGGTCGACCAGATCCCGGACGATCCACGGGCGCGTGCCGTTGGTGTCGAGCTTCGTCGCCAAGCCGAGTGCCTGCACAGCAGCCAGGAACTCGCCGAGGTCGTTCTGCAGCGTCGGTTCACCGCCGGTGACCACCACGCCGTCGAGCAGGCCGACCCGCATGGCCAGGAAGTCGAGGACGTCTTGGGAGTCGTGGCGGACGGGCTGTTCGCCCGGCGCCAGCAGGTGCCGATTGTGGCAGTACCAGCAATCGAAGTTGCAGCCCGGCGTGAAGACCACGGCCGCGATGCGTCCCGGGAAATCAACCGCGCTCGTTTTGTCCAGTCCGGCAATTTGCATAGCCTATGCTCCTGCCATGGCCGGCATGCAGAACTTCTTGCGATCTTGGTACTCGGCGGCCTTGCCTTCGTTGTAGTTGGCGACGGGTCGGAGGTAACCGGTCACACGCGACCAGACCTCGGTGGGGGCATTGCACGTGGGGCAGGCGTAGTGCTCGCCGGCAATGTATCCGTGATCGTCGCAGATGCTGAACGTTGGCGTGATCGATACATACGGCAGCTTGTAGTTGCTCATGACCTTCTGCAGCAGTCGCTTGCAGATCCGCGGGTCGTCGATGGCCTCGCCGAGGTACAGGTGCAGCACCGTCCCGCCCGTGTACAGCGACTGCAACTCGTCCTGCAGGTCGAGCACGTCGAACAGATCGTCGCTGAAGCCGACGGGCAATTGCGTGGAATTCGTATAGTAGGGCGTATCGGTTCCGGCCGTGGCGATGTCCGGGTAGCGGGCCGTGTCCGCGCGGGCCAGCCGATAGCTCGTGCCTTCGGCGGGGGTGGCTTCGAGGTTGTAGAAGTGGTCGGTCTCTTCCTGGATGTCCCGCAGCACTTCCCGCATGAAGTGCATGAGTTCCTGGCTGAACGCCTGGCCCTTCGGGTGGGCGAGATCCTCGCCAATGAAGTTCAGCATCGCCTCGTTCATGCCGATGATGCCGATCGTGTTGAAGTGGTGCGTCCAGTACTCGCCGGTCCGCTGCTTGACGTGGCGGAGGTAGTGGCGGCTGTAGGGGTACAGGCCGTTGTCGGTCTGCTCCTCGATGATCCGCCGCTTGATCTCCAGTTGCGCCTTGCCCACGTACATGAGCGTCCGCAGTCGTTTCTTGAAGTCGTCGCGACTGTCGGCGAGGTATCCGATTCGCGGCAGGTTGATCGTAAAGACGCCGATGCTGCCGGTCAGCGGGTTGCTGCCGAACAGGCCCCCGCCACGCTTGCGGAGTTCGCTCGTATCCAGCCGCAGGCGGCAGCACATGCTGATGGCGTCTTCCGGCGAGAGGTCGGAGTTCACGTAGTTCGCGAAGTAGGGGATACCGTACTTGGCCGTGATCTCCATGAACGCATCGACGCTCGGGCGGTCCCAGTCAAAGTCGCGGCTGACATTGATGGTCGGGATCGGGAAGGTGAAGACCCGGCCTTTGCGGTCGCCCTCCATCATCACCTCGCAGAACGCACGGTTGAAGATGTCCATCTCGTCCTGGTAGTCGCGGTAGCAGGTGTCCTGCGGATCGCCGCCGATGATCACCGGCTGGTCGGCCAGCGTGGACGGGACGGTCAGGTCGAAGGTCAGATTCGTAAACGGACACTGGAAGCCGACGCGCGTCGGCACGTTGATGTTGAAGACGAACTCCTGGATGGCCTGGCGAACCTGTTCGTAGGAAAGGTTATCCTGGCGGATGAACGGGGCGCAGTACGTGTCGAAGCTGCTCCAGGCCTGCGCGCCGGCCGTCTCGCCCTGCGTCGTGAACGTGCTGTTGATGATCTGCCCGAGGAAGCTCCGCAGGTGCCTGGCCGGGCGCGATTCGCACTTGCCGCTCACGCCGCCGAACCCGTCGACGAGCAACTGGCGCAGGTCCCACCCTGCACAGTAGGGTCCGAGGAAGCCGAGGTCGTGAATGTGCGCCGCGCCCGACTCGTGGGCCTCGCGGACGTTCGTCGGGTAGACCTCGTGCAGCCAGTAGTTCTTCGTGAAGTACTCGCGGACGTAGTTGTTCAGGCCGTTGACGCTCTTGCCGGTGTTGGCGTTCTCTTTGCGCTGCCAGTCGCGGTCGTCGAGATAGCCGTTGAACATGTCGATCGTCGCGCCGATCAGGGCGTTCATCTGCCTCGCGCCGCGACGCTTCTCGCGATAGAGAATAAAGGCCTTGGCCGTCTGGGCGTGGCCGTTCTCGATCAGGACTTTCTCGATGATGTCCTGAACTTCCTCGACCTCGGGAATGCGGTTGCCGATGCGACGAGCGGTGATCTCCATCACCTGGCGGCAGAGATCCTCGGCCATCTGGTAGTTGTCGCCTCCACATGCGACGGCGGCTTTGTAGATCGCACGCGTGACTTTCTCCGGCTGAAACTCGACGACCTGACCGTCGCGCTTTCGAATCCGTTCGAACATCGCTTCGCTCCTTCGAAACTTGACTTCTATCGAGGCATTATCCGTGGACACCGGCCGCGCAGCACCCGCCCCGTATAAGGCCTTCCGAATCCCAGCAGTCGCGAGGTGTAGTCGTCCGCCAGCGGCGGCCTGGCCGCAGTGGACACTACCATGTATCGGCTATCTGGTATGATGTCCGACAGGAGCCCCAATATATTGCGCTGCCCCCATCCCTGCAAGCAATAAATCGAGAAACACGTGAGACTTGCCGGCCGTCGCGAACTGGCGGTTAACAAGTCCTTGTCATAAAATGAATTATGAGTTAGCGCGGTCGCTTACATATCGAAATCAACGACCACGGGGCAATGATCGGAGGGCTTGTCGTCGGTCGTGCCCTTGCGTTCGTCGCGATCCGCGAATGCGGCGCTGCAGTCGGCCGCGACGGTTTGCGTGGCGAGCACGTGGTCCAGCCGCAGGCCGTCGTTGCGGGGAAAGCCAAGGTTCCGGTAGTCCCACCAACTGTAGAGGTGGCCGCCGGGATGCTGCTGGCGGAACACGTCGACGAGTCCCCAGTCGAGAAGGCGATCGAAGGCCTCCCGCACCGGCGGGACGGCCAGGACGGTCTCGGCCCAGGCGGCGGGGTTCTCGGCGTCCGCACCGTCCCGGATCACGTTCGTATCGCCGCAGATCACCAGCCGCTCGCCCGGATCGTGATGTGCATCGAGCATCGCACGGAGCCGCCCCAGCCAGTCCAATTTGTACGAAAACGTCTCCGAGCCGACGGTCGCGCCGTTCGGCACGTAGATGCTCATGACGCGCAGGCCATCCATGTGCGCCGCGACCAGCCGTGCCTGCGGATCGTCCGTGTCGTCACCGAGGCCCCGGCGGATGTCATCCGGAAATGTCCGCGAGAGGATCGCCACACCGTTGTAGGTCTTCTGCCCGGCGACGGCGGCGTGGTAGCCGGCCCGTTCCAGGACGTCGTAGGGGAACTGCTCGGCGGTACATTTGAGTTCCTGCAGGCAGCAGATGTCCGGCTGGTGACGGTCCAGGAAGTTCACCAACCGCTGTAGCCGCGTGCGGACGGAGTTGACATTCCACGTGACGATACGCATGGTCAGTCGCCTTCGTCGAGGCCGCTGTCGTTGCCGTTGCCCGCCAGGGGCGACAGGTGCGGCAGAGCCGCCGCCGGCACGAGGGCCGAGACGTCGCCGCCCTGGCGGGCGATCTGCTTGATGAGGCTGCTGGACGTGAACGCGTACTCGGGGTTGGTCATGATGAAGACCGTCTCGACGTTCGCCACCACGCGGTTGGTCAGCCCGACCTGGAACTCGAACTGCAGGTCACTGAGGTTGCGGATGCCGCGAAGAATTGCCGTCGCGCCGATCTGCCGGGCGAAGTCCACCGTCAGACCACGGAAGGCCTCGATGCGCACGCCGGCCTCGTCGCCGACGACCTCGCGGATGATCTCGACGCGCTCGGTCTGGGCCAGCAGAGCGGTCTTTTCGGGATTCTCGCCCACGCCCACCACCAACTCGTCAAACAGCTTCACGCCGCGGCGAATCACGTCGACGTGGCCGTTGGTCATCGGGTCGAAGGCGCCCGGAAACAATGCGATGCGCTTGGAATCACTCATGGCCGCATTATAGACGCATTTCACCCGATAGGGAAGACCCGCGAATAGCACGAACCGCGACATGCGAGCAAAGCGTGCCGTCAAACCCGTATGGACCTCCAAAGACAGAAGCCCACGGATGGCAATCCGTTTGCCTTCGCACCATGCTCACGTGTCTGCATGTTCTCCAACGCGGGCCACGTGTTCTACAGCCACGCGTTCTATGGCCACGTGTTCTGTTGCTACACGTTCTATTGTGCGCGGTGCAGCATCTGCTGCACCGCGCACGTTTTCGTTTGGAACTCGTTACCTATTCTCCGCACGCCACTTCTGCGTCTTCGCGAGGTCTTCCTCGAACTGGTCCATTGAGACCCATTCCACGTGGGCGTCGGCGTAGAGCACGTTCGTGCCCTTGTTATCGTTGATCTCGGGTTTCTCGTAGGCCGTCACCAGCGATGACGGCGCGCTCGTGGGCAGCGGCATGTAGACGTAGTGGGGCTTGTCGATCTTCTTGCCCTTGGCGGCGGGGCTTTCGAGCATCTCCTTGCTGATCGTTCCTGCTTCGACGAGATCGTCAAGGCTCGCCGGCGACTGGTCATTGTGCTCGGCCTGGTACAGGACAATCCCCTTGCCGATGCCGTTCAGGTTCGCCATCGAGACGGCCGTCTTGGCCTCCTGCTGCGCCTTGACCATGGCGTTGACGAAGCGGGTGACCAGCGGCGTCTCGCCGGGGGCCTTGGTCAGCGTGACCGTGCTGCCGTCCCGGGTGGCCTTGAAGATGCCGGCCATCACGCCTTCTTCGTCGTTGACGTCTTTCAGGAAGTCGCCGGCGGTGTCTTCGTCGTTGAAGACCGCGACCATGGTTCCCTCGCCCTTGCCGGTGGGATCGAGGCTCATCATGACCTCTTTTGGTGCGGTCGAGTCCTCGGCGTCAAGCAGCGTCATCGTGCCCCAGACCGGTCGGCTGGTGTCGACCTTCGTCAGCAGGGGCGGGAGGATTTCGTTGGTGGTCTGGCCGATCCCGGCGATGAATTCCGGCGTGAGCATCGGGCCCATGCCGACCATCATCACGCCCTTGTCGAGGTCGCCGGCTTCGTTGCCGTGGACGACCATAATCATCTCGTCGATCATGTAGCGGCCGTTGCCTTCCTCGGCGGCGACCGGTGCGGCCATGTCGTTATCGCCAAAGGCGTTGAAGATGGTCTGAAGGCTTTGGGGTTTCATCGAGCCACGCAGCACGCCGAAGACGATCGGCATCTGCATGTCGGGGTCCATCGCCACGTAGACGTCGACCGAGTCGATCTTGTTCAGCTCAGCGGCGAACGGGTCCATCTTGATCTCGGAAGCGATCTGCTTGTTCTGGCTGAAGCCCTCGATGATTTGCGGCGCGATAGCCTTGACGTCGATGTGCAGGATGCCGTTGGCCTTGGCGGGTGCCATCGACATGGCCTGCTTGACGGCGGCGTTTTCGGCTCTTGCCCCTGCGGGGAGGAGCAGTGGTGACCACAGCAGGGCGATCAGGCAGGCGGTGCATACGGTGCGTTTCATGGGTGGGTCCTTTCGGTCTTCTGAGGCGGTTCCCATGGGCTGGATAGATTCCGGGACACAATAAGGTCGAATCGTCTACATGGGGAACGTTCTTGCTGCTGTTGCGGAGGCGTAGCGCAGCGGAGCCGACGCAACAGCAGCAGCGGCGATGGAACGCCCATCGCCTCTCATATTCACTCTTCACCCAGCCAGGCAGCGCGGTCAGCTCCGGCGGCACGTCGTC
>JAAAOJ010000077.1 GCA_009908915.1 Planctomycetota bacterium | reverse complement strand
CAGGACGGTCTGGAAGCGGGAGATGTTCCACTACCCGATCAAGAAAGAAGTGGGGTAAAACGAAGGACAATTGTCCTGTGCCCCTCGATCGAGCTAACGAAATCAGGCCCTCGCTGGGGTTAACAGCCCGTTTAGAAAGCTATCGCTACTGCGGCCGGGCCTTCTGCCTGCGCGTCACCGTCGCGAAAACTCGATGAATGTACTCATTCGCCTATGTTTTCGCTTCTGGATGCTCGGCAAAAGCCTCGGCCTCGCGACGCGATCCATTTCTAAACGGACTGTTAAGGCAAAACCAGAGCCATGAAATACCCAATGATCTCAAGGCGCTACAACACCGCAACCGGCTCCCGATCGGGCACTGGAACATTGCATGACCGCAGCGGGTGGGGTAGAACGGGGCGTATGCCTCAACACGCCGACCCAACCTGCAACGACCGCGACCTGACCGGTCAGCCGGCCGATGGCGCCGCCACGGCCACGGCCGCGGATCTGCTCAAGGCGCATTTCGGTTTTGAGCAGTTCAGGCCCGGCCAGAGGGACGTCGTCGAGCATCTGCTCGCCGGACGGTCGGCCGCGGCGGTCTTTCCCACCGGCGGCGGCAAGTCGATCTGCTACCAGTTGCCGTCGCTTGCCCTGCCGGGCGTGACGCTTGTGGTTTCGCCGCTGATCGCCCTGATGAAAGACCAGATCGACGCGCTCGCGGCCCGCGGCATCGCGGCCCAGCGTCTCGACAGCACACTGACCGCCGAGGAGTACCGCGCCGCCATGGACCGCATCCGTAGCGGCGACCTGCGACTGCTGTACGTCGCGCCCGAGCGGTTTAACAACGAACGATTCCGCCAGGCATTGAGGGCACTGCGCGTCTCGCTCTTCGCCGTAGACGAGGCCCACTGCATCTCCGAGTGGGGCCACAACTTCCGTCCCGACTACCTCAAACTCGCCGGGTTCGCCAGGGCTGCCGGGGCCGAACGCATCCTCGCCCTGACGGCCACCGCCACGCCCCGGGTGTTGGAGGATATCTGCCGCGCCTTCGCAATCGACCTCGAGTGTGCGATCCGAACCGGCTTCTATCGGCCGAATCTGACGCTCCTGCTGACCCCCACGACCGCCGGCCGGCGAGACGGCCAACTGCATGCATGGCTGTCCGATCGTCCGCCCGGGCCGACCATCGTCTACGTAACGCTGCAGCGGACCGCCGAAGAGGTGGCCGCCGATCTGGCGGCCGCCGGCTATCCGGCGCGCGCCTATCACGCCGGAATGGACGCCAAGGATCGTACGGCCGTGCAGGACTGGTTCATCGCCGCCGAGGAGGGCATCGTCGTGGCGACTATCGCTTTCGGCATGGGAATCGACAAGGCGGACATCCGATACGTCTACCACTACAATCTGCCAAAGAGCCTGGAGAACTACTCACAGGAAATCGGACGCGCCGGGCGCGACGGACAACCGGCCATCTGCGAAATGTCAGCCTGCACGGAGGATCTCGATACACTCGAGCAGTTCGTCCTCCGCGACACGCCGACGCCCGAGGCCATCGGCTCGCTGGTCCGCGAGGTCCTCTCGCTCGGCGAGCACTTCGACGTCAGCCTGTATGATCTGTCCGAGGCACACGGCGTCAAGCCGCTGGTCATCCGCACGCTGCTGACCTACCTGGAGCTGCTGGGTTATCTCGAAGGCGGCACGCCGTTCTACGCCAACTATCGGTTTCAGCCCCTGCTGACGTCGGGTGAGGTTCTCGCTCACTTCCACGGCGAGCGCAGGCAGTTTCTGGCCGACGTCTTCCGCCACGCCCGCAAGGCCCGGACCTGGTTCGACCTCGACGTCGACGATGTGGCCCGCAGGCTGCAGACGCCCCGCGGGCGGATCATCGCCGCACTGGATTATCTCGGCGAACAGGGTATGCTGTCGGTCAAGGCTGCCGGCGTGCGGCTGCGGTATCGCCTCGTCAAGCAGCCCGACGATCCGGCCGCCGTTATCGAGACGCTCTGCGAGCGGGCCCGTCGGCACGAAGACGACGGCCTGCAGCGCCTTCAGCAGGTAATGGGCCTCGTCCACCACGACGGTTGCCAGACCGCTGCCCTTGCCGCCCACTTCGGCGAAGAGCGCAAGGACTGCGGCCATTGTTCCTGGTGCCTGCGTCATTGAAGAGAGCCCGATCGATGTGCCGGACAGAGCCGCCCTGCACCTTGAACGTCCCGACGCGAGGAATGACCGGGGACTACCGGTTCCCAAATGTCCGGCCGGCTGGTATTCTGTCGATCGCCTCGCGCATTGCATGAACGTATGATCCGACGGGCCATCGACATCTTCGGCAGCCTTGCTGCCCTCGGACTTGTCGGGCCGCTGATGGTGGCCCTGGCGGTCTGGCTGCGCCTCGACTCACCGGGCCCCGCCGTCTTCCGTCAACGCCGAGCCGGGTGGCACGGACGGCCGTTTACATTGCTGAAGTTTCGCACGATGTGCGTCGACACCGACCCGTACGGCATCTCGCCGCACGGCGGCGAAGACCCGCGACTGACCACCGCCGGGCGCTGGCTGCGTGAGCGGAGTCTTGACGAACTGCCGCAACTGATCAATGTCCTCCGCGGCGAGATGACCCTCGTCGGCCCGCGCCCGCTCTACGAACGACAAGCCGCCCTGTGGAACGACCGCCAGCGCCGACGGTTGGAGGTCAAGCCCGGCCTGACCGGCTATGCCCAGATCTGCGGGCGCGGCCGCCTTACCCACGAGGATAAGATCGAACTCGACGTCCAGTACGTGGAGCGTCGCAGCCCGTGGCTGGACGTGAGGATCTTGGCCAGAACATTGACGGCGACCTTGCAAAGAGGCGATGATGTATATGAGCAGCAATACAGCCACGAGCGACTGTACGAAACCGACACGTCTGAGGCCGGCGACGCCCGGTAACATGCACGGGATAGCCTTATTTCCGAGAACCACCTGAACATCCTGCTGACCTGCGTCGGCCGCCGGGTCGTCGTGCTTCGCGAGTTCCAGCGCGCCATGCAGGACCTCGACATCGCCGGGCAGGTCCTTGCCAGCGACATCTGCCGGACTTCCGCCGCCATGCAGGCCGCCGATGCCGGCATCGTCGTACCGCGCGTGGCGAACGAGGCCTATCTGCCGGCGTTGCTGGATGCGGTCGAACAGCACGATGTCGGGCTGCTCGTTCCCCTGACCGACCTGGATCTGCTCCTGCTGGCCAAGGCGCGGGAGGCGTTTGCCCGGCGCGGCTGTACCGTGATGGTCAGCTCGCCCGAGGCCGTCGCATGCTGCCGGGACAAGCTGCGCTTCGATGACGTCGTCGCCGCGGCCGGTCTGGCCACGGGGCGCTGCGTCACGTTGGCGGAATTCCGCGACGCGCCCTTCTACCCCTGTTTCGCCAAACCCATCGACGGGTCAGCCGGTATCGGGGCCTCGCGGATCGACAACGAACCGGCCCTGGACGCTCACGTCGCACGGTTCGGCAGCGACCTGGTCATCCAGGATTGCCACGATGGCCAGGAGTACACCATCGACGTCTATCGGACGCGCGCCGGCGAAATCAAGACCATCGTGCCGCGTCAGCGACTCGTCGTCCGCAGCGGCGAGGTCGAGCAGGGGCTGACCGTCCGCGATGAGGCACTGATGGCCGCGACCCGACAACTCGTGGACTCCGTCGACGGTCTGTGGGGCGTGATGTGCTGCCAGTGTCGCCGCGACCCCGGCGGCGAGCCGTACTTCTTCGAACTCAACCCTCGCTTCGGCGGCGGGGCGCCCCTGTCGATCGCGGCCGGGGCCGACCTGCCCCGCTACCTGCTCCAGGACGTGCTCGGCCGGGACATCGGCCGGTCGGTCGGAGACTTCGAAGAGAACGTCTTGATGCTTCGGTATCTGGCGGCGATCTGCGTCGACATCGACAATCCAGCATCGCTGCGAGGTTTCGACGCCACCATCTTCAAGTAGTCGACGAGGTAACCGCGTGAGCCGCCTGCCCCTTCAACTCGTCGTCTTCGACCTCGACGACACGCTGTACCCCGAGCGGCAATTTGTCCGAAGCGGCTATACCGCCGTGGCGCGCCACCTTCGCGAGACGCTCGACCGTAACGAGGCGTTTGAGGACTGGCTGTGGCAGCGGTTCGAGGCCGGCCGCTACGCCGGCGCGTTCGACGCACTCAACAAGCAGTTCAGCCTCGGCTTGTCACACGAGGACATCGTCGCCTGCGTCAACGTGTACCGCCTCCACACCCCACCGGCGATCGAACCGTACAACGGCATGGCCGCCCTGCTCGACCGCCTGGCCGGGCAGTACCGCCTGGGCATCATCAGCGACGGGCCATCGCGGACGCAGCGACAGAAGCTCGCCGCTACCGGCCTGGCCGACTACTTCGACGAGGTGCTCATCTCCTGTGACTTCGAGCCGCCAGCCGGCAAGCCCGACGCGACGATGTACGAGTTGATCGCCCAGCGGCTGCGCGTCCCCCACCGTGCCTGCGCTTACGTTGGGGACAATCCGTCGAAGGACTTCCTCGCCCCCAACACCCTCGGCTGGCGAACCCTACACTACCTGCGACCGCAGCAGGTCCACGCCCCCAAGCCCCCACCGACCGATGGTCAGCCGCAGGTCACCGTCCGCACCGACGCGGAGCTGCTCGCCGCCCTGGACACATAGATGCGTCGAGTGTTCGGGACGATGACGCGCAGGCACACGGCCGGACCGCAGCAGCGATAGCTTTCTGATACAGGACGCATTGAATACCTGCGCGGTATAGCGCCGGGTGCATCGCGCGCAGCCCGCTAATATGAATACGTTGGCATGGCAGCCCGTCGGGCCGCGATGCACAAACGTCGTGCGCGGCGCATGAGAGGGTCGCGAGGGGCGAGGCGTGAGCCCACATGCGGCACGCGCCTCACGCCGTCTTCGCCGGGGCGTCCGGCCGACCGATGCAGAAGTAGTCCAGGCCGGCCGCGTTGACGTATTCGCCTTCGTAGAGGTTGCGGCCGTCGAAGATGACCGGCGTGGCCAGTTGTTCGGCGACGCGACGGAAGTCCGGTGTGCGGAACTCCATCCACTCGGTGCAGATGATCAGCCCGTTCGCGCCGGCCAGCGGCTCATAGACGTCGACGTGGTACGTGATGGCCTCGCCGAGGACGGTCCGGGCGGCTTCGTGGGCTTCGGGATCGTGGGCGGCCACGGTGGCCCCGGCGGCCCGCAGGCGATGGATGAGTTTCAGTGACGGGGCCTCGCGCATGTCGTCGGTCTTGGGCTTGAACGCCAGGCCCCACATGGCGAAGGTCTTGCCGGCCAGGCTGCCGTTGAAGTACGTCGCGATCTTGTCGAACAGGACGTCGGCCTGCTTCTCGTTGGCCTCGTGGGCGGCCCGGACAATGCCCATCTCCACGCCATGCGTCTCGCCGGTGTGAACGAGGGCCTGGACGTCCTTGGGGAAGCATGAGCCGCCGTAGCCCAATCCGGGAAAGAGGAACGACCGGCCGATGCGGCTGTCACTGCCCATGCCCATGCGGACGTTCTGGATGTCGGCGCCAACGGCGTCGGCCAGCCGGCTGAGCTCGTTCATGAAGCTGATGCGCGCGGCCAGCATCGAGTTGCAGGCGTACTTGGTCAGCTCGGCGGACACCGCGTCCATGAACAGGAGGCGTCGGCCCTGCCGCATGAACGGCGAGTAGAGGTGCTCCATGATCTTCCTCGCCCGCTCGGATTCGGTGCCGATGATCACGCGCTCGGGGCTAAGGAAGTCGTCGACGGCCGAACCTTCCTTCAGGAACTCGGGGTTACTGGCGTAGTCGAACTCGACGTCGGTCTGCTCGCGGATGATGGCGGTGACAATTCTGTGCGTGCCGACCGGGACGGTGCTCTTGGTGACCACCACGGCGTAGTCGTTGAGGTTCTCGCCGATGGTCGTCGCGACGGCCCGGACGTACTGCAGGTCGGCCGAGCCGTCCGGTTGCGGCGGCGTGCCGACGGCGATGCCGATGACCTCGGCCCCGCGGATCGCCTCGGCGAGGTCAGTGGTGAAGCTGATGCGTCCGGCGGCGATGCTGCTCTTTAGAAGATCATCGAGTCCAGGTTCATAGATCGGCACCTCGCCGCGGCGCAGCATGGCGACGCGGTCGGCGTTGGTGTCGACTATCGTGACGGTGTTGCCCGTGCTGGCATAGCACGCGCCCGCCACGAGTCCGACGTATCCGGCTCCGGCAATGGTGATTCTCACGAGAGCAGTCCTTTCACGTTCATGCAGTGATCTGTCATGCGTCTCCACGCGACCTGCCAAGAAGATACCGCCACAGGCCGGCCGACGCCAGAGGCCGGCCCCTTCGAATAGGGCTCCCCCGTTACCACGTCACGATACGCATGTGGCTGCCGGGGATCAGTCGCCGGCGCGGTTGAGGCTGTGCCCGCGCTTGCCCAGTCGGTACAGGCTGGCGATATCGGCGGCGCTGAGAGCCGACGGGAACATCGCCACTTCGTCAATGTCGCCAACATAGGGTTCCACGTAGCCGTCTCCCAGCAGCAACGGGTATTTCGACGCCGATGGTTTGACGGTCATCTTGACGGACCTGCGCGGCTGGCCGTTAATAAACCAGAGGACCACGCCGGCATGCGTGTCGCGGACGACGGCTACATGCGTCCATCGCCCCTTCGGAATCCTGCCCGACCCGATTCCCTGATATGGTTTGCTGTTCTTGCCGGCGCTGCCGTAGTAGTAATGGATCGAGCCGTTCTTCTCCAAGGTCCACGTGCATTCAGCACCATAGCTCTTGTTCAACGGGTTCCGCCTCGCACCAAGGGCCGTCGGCCGCAGCCACATGGCGATCGTCTGGTCGCCCATGATCTGCAGCGACGCATCGTTGGCAGTGATGATCCTGCCCCGGCCGTCAAAGACGGCACATTCGCCGGCCACGCCCTTTTTCAGCTTCACGCCCCGGCCGCGCCCGTGGTTGCCGTTGGTGCTGAGGTCGCGGACCGCGACCTTCCCGCCCTGCTGCTTGACGGTGTCCCTGTCGAAGGTCATCAGCAGCGCCGCCTTGGCCGCCAGGGCCCCGCCTTCGATCCGGGTCAGTTGCTCCTGCAGTGAGGCCACTTCCAGCTTCGCCCGGACAACGGCCGGATCGTCGACCTTGCCGTCGGCGATATACTGCTGCCAGGCATCGATCGTCAGACGCAGCGCCCGTGCCCGCTGCGCTGGTCGTCGTCCTCGGCCGGTAAAGCCGGTAAAGGGCCGGTAAAGGGGACAGGGCCGAATGGCACTTCCTTAAGCGGGGGCCGGTAACGGGGACAGGGCCGGTAACGGGGACAGGCCGGTAACGGGGACAGGCTACTTAAAAGGTCATTAAGAATTGCCCATACCGTCCCTTGTTTCAAACGATTCACCGCTGCCTCTTTGCCTATCGAGGCCCA
>JAAAOJ010000008.1 GCA_009908915.1 Planctomycetota bacterium | reverse complement strand
TGCCGCGCGGCCGCACCGTGTAGTCACGACCCGCCGCCGGAAACAGGAAGTCCACGTTGCCCTTCTGGAAGAAGATGAACCCGTAATGCTCACCCGTGGGCCGCGGCCATTCGGTCATCTGCCGCCCGTTCATCAGCCAGTTACCCGGTTTCTCGAGTTGCCCGCTGCGCCCCGGGTTGGCCCAGACCATCAGTTGCCTGGGCTTGTCCCAGTGCTCGGTCGTGTAAGGCGGCTTCAAACCCTCTTTCGGTTGCGCGTTCGGCCAGTCGACCCGGCCGAGTAGCCTCTCGTCCTCTTCGGACAACGCACGCTTCGGATTGAGTTCGTGGCGGTCGCCGTCGACGGTGTAGGCATGCACGTGCTTCTTCAGAAAACTCCGCACCGTCGCCAGGCGGGGTGAGTAGACGATCAGGTGGTCGTCCATCTCGAACTGAACGGCGAGTTGACCTTCGACCTTGCGGCCGTCGATCAGCTCGACCGTACAGGACTTGAGTTGGAGATCGGCGTTCGGACCGCTCGCCAGCGCCCTCGCCCCCGCGATCAGACAGGCGGCGAGTGTGACGCTTGTCATCAGAATGCGTTGCATGGTTCGCTCCTCTTGATGCGGTGTCTCGGTCGTCTATCGGTGGGCCGCCCGATTCGTACACGAACGAAGCTGCAAGGCGGGCTGCATCACGGACGACCGGCGCCGCCAATGTCCCCGCCACGGTGTGCCGCAACAATTGAGGCGCCACCGCGCGCGATCGTCGTTCATAACCGATGGCCATGGATTGCAGCGGACGGTCGAGGCTACTTCACCAGCTTCGCCGCGCCCCAGGTGGCCGGCTTCTTGAAGCCCTGGTCCTTGTTCTTGTCGGCCAGGAACTGCGCGACGGGCTTGCCGTCGCTGTTGATGACGACGTTGAAGCCTATGTTCGTACCCTCCTGCATCTTCGCAGGTCCCAGCAACTTCTCCGGGATAAGGAATTCAACGATGTAGCCGTTGGACGTCTTGGACCACGCCGCGTCGACACGGTCCTGGCGCGGCCGGTCGTAGCCCCAGATCTCCAGCGCCGCCTCGCCTTCCTCGCCGTCGGCGGGCGGGCCGACGGTCAACTGCATGGTCTTGCCGTCTTCCTCGGCCCGGGCGAAGTCCTTCTCGATGAACACTTCGAGGCAGTCGGCCTTGTAGAGGTCGTAGTCGGCCCCGAGAATGGAGGCGTCGACGATGACCGCCGAGCCGCAGAGGCCGTCATCCGTCCACGCGAATCGCACCCCGCTGGCCTTGGCGCCCTCGAACGGCGCCGGCAGCGACGGCACGGTCTGCCAATCGTCGAGCTTGCCGTCGATGGTGATCTTGCGCGGCGCTTCGGGCAGTTCAACGGGGCTGTCCACCGTGCCCGCACCGCCGACGGAACCGCTGCCAACCGGCGGGCTGGCCGGATGGCCATCCGCTGTCATAGCGAAGAACTGAGCGACGCCTTCCTTGCCCGGAAGCCGATGGCCGTCTTTAAAACAACGTGCCCGAACCTTGCCGGTCTCTTCCAGCCGTATTGGGCCGCTGTACAGTTTGGCGTGCCTATCCGGCTCGCTGCCGTCGAGCGTGTAGCGGATGCTCACGTCGCGGTCACCGCCCTCGGTGGCCACACTCAGCCGAACCGTCTGCGCATCCTCGGTCAGGACGTTGTTGTCCGGGCCGTCGATGCGCACGGACCAATTCGCTCCGCGACTGAGCGCGTCGTTGGAGACGGCCTGCTCTTTGACTCCCGGGCCCTCCCACATAACCTTCAGGCCCTGGCCGCCGCGGGCCTCGAAGAAGCCCACGCGGATGCGGTGCTTACCGGCCTTGAGGTTGATGCGCCCGGAGGCCTCGATCATGCCGTGCGGTCCGTCGTTGTCAACAACCATCTCGTCACCGATGTAGAGCACGCTGCCATCGTCCGACACCGTGGAGAACGTGTACATCCCCTCACGAGGTACCTCGATGTATCCGTCGAACCACAAGGCGAACCAGTCGCCGGCGTCGGCCACGTTCAGCTTGAAATTATCCGTCACGCCCTTCTTCTTGGCATCCAGATCCTGCGGATCCGGCACGGCGCCCCACTTGCCTTCGTAATAGCGGTAGCGAAGGCCCGGCGAAGTGGACAGCGCCACATCCGGCTCGCGCGGAGCGACGAAGCGGTAGGTCTCGTGCCCGACGCCGCCGCCCTGGTCTCCCCAGAAGCAGCGCGCCTTGACCGTCGTCGTCTCGGCAACGGTGAACGGACCGTTGTAACGCTTTGAACTCGGCGTCGGTTTGGACCCATCCAGCGTGTATCGCACGTCGACGTCCTCGCGGCTCAGGCCCTCGGGCAGTGAAAGCGAGACGGTGACCTGCTTACCCGCGGCCCAGGTCGCGCCCTCGGGCGAGACCTGCGGCCAGCGACGGCGCATCGGATCGTCCGGCGTGGCCGACTTGTTGATCGCGCTGTAGAGGCCGAGGTTGAGGTTGTTCGGCGGCACGCGCAATTCCCTGACTTCGTCGCCGCGGATCTCGATGGCCTGCCGCGCCCGGGCCTTGCCGCCGGCCCAGGCGTACTGGAAGTACGTCGCGGTCAGCGAAGCGTCCTTCGTAATGAAATAGGGAACGCCCCGCGACATGTCCAGGCCGGGCATGGCCGGCGCGCCCTGCCACTCGTAGTCCTTTGGACCGAAGTGGTCGCGGAAGAACCCGCCGACGACCTCGGTCTTGCCGCCGTCGGTGGTGATCGCGTGGATCGCCGGCGCCTCGGTCTTGAAACCGAGGACGCACACGTCGGCCCCGCGGTTGCGGATATAGACGCGCGAAGCCTTGGCGTTATTGAAGGGGTTGTTCTCCATGTTGCACTGGCGGACGACGACCTTGGCCGGCGCGACGAACGTCGAGTAGCCCAGCCCCTCGTCGATGAAGATCTTGCGCGCCTCGGGCGTGTTGCGGAATCCCGTCCACCGGTTGGCCTGGAAGTAGACGGTGCGGGGCGTGGCGATTTCGGCGCCGATCGCACCACCGTCGGCGCTGATCCACTCCACCGAGATCGGGTGCTCGCCCTCGCCCTCGAAGCGCAGCACGGGCTTGTCGGCCTCGACAAACGCGCGGCCCGGGCCGCGGATTTTGGTGCCGAACCCGAAGCCGATCATCCGGCGGACGTTGCCGCGAACGCGGATCGTCTCCGTCACGTCATAGTCGCCGCCGGGCTTGAAGAACAACGTCCGGGCGCCCGAGTCGATAGCGGACTGGATGGTCTGCGTGTCGTCCTCGGCCGAATCGTCGACCACCTTCCACTTCGACCGCGGCTCTTCGAAGACAGGCGGCGGGCTCTCGGCCAGGGCCAGGGCACGCATCGGTGTCCGGTCAAACACCTTGTGCTGCGGCCCGAGCACCTTCTCGTCGATCGTGTCGCCGGAAACGACCTTGCCTTCGTTTTTGAGTGCCGCCCGGTAGCCGTCGGTCTTGACGTGGCTGAGAATGCCCGAGCCGTTGACCTGCTCGATGGCGCAATGCTCGGAGGAGCCGCCGGTGAGTTTGGCGCCGACCAGGGCGAGGTTGGCGATGCCGCCGTCGTTGCGGATCGCCGGGACCTTGTTCTCGCTGACCAGATTATGAATCGTCACCGGGAAGCGGTTGAGGATGCCCAGTGCATTCTGGTTCCGGAGCGTGATGTCCACGAGCGTGGCGTGCGAGACGTTGCCCGTGGTCTTGATGCCGAGGTCGAAGCCCTCGATGGTGACGCGGCGGAGCATGCCGGGGCCGAACTCCGTGCTGGACAGGTCGATGCCGATGCGGCCGCTGCCGTCGCCCGAGCGCACGACCACGTCGCCGACGTAGCCGTAGTTGTGCGTGATGTAGTCGATACCGACGGCACCGGGATTGTTCTTGCCGGTGTCAATGGTCATATCGAGGATGTAGTTACCAAAGGCCGCGTTCGCGCGGCTGTCGCCGCCGTAGCTTGTGTCCTTGTCGGCGGCCCAGAGCACCGGCTTGCTGTCGCTGGACTTGTTGAACCCACGGCAGTTGTCCTTAAGCTTGATGACGGTCTTGCCGGCGCCGTCGCCGACGAACCACGTCCGCCGTCCCCAGTGGATCGTGTCGCTGACCACGTAGGTACCGGCGGGCACGTAGATCACCATGTACTCAAACGGCGCGCCCTTCCTTGCGGCCAGGGCCTTGCGGAACGCCTCGGTGTCGTCGGTCACGCCGTCGCCCTTGGCGCCCTGGTTGGCAACGCTGCGCCATTCGCAGTACCTCTGGCTCTTGGGGAAATCCTCGGGCCGGACCGGCGTCGCCGCTGATGCTGACGAGACCAACCCTCCGACAAAGAGGGCAATGCATCCGATCGCGATCGCTGTTCTTTGACACATGTCTTGTTCCTTTCCACGATGCTTTTCGATGTCGTCCGTGCTTGCTGATTCCCAGGACGCCGCGTGGCCCGCTACGATGTGGTCTCCTGGCCGCCATCGAGTGTGGCGTTGCTTTCGTTCTGTCAGTGAGTCAACATGCGTTTGGTTACTTCACGAGCCTTCGATTCACGAATGCGTCTATACGACAGGCGCAACTGCGATCCCCATCCGTTGTCAACAAACTCGATCTTCAGAGGATGCAAGCCGGCTGTCAGTCCGACCGTACCGTGGCTCTCCAGGCTCTTCATGTCATTGTCGACAATTGGCTTACCCCCCAGCGAGACCCTGACGGCATCGCTTTTGCCGGTGTTGGCATAGATCGTGTAGACCCCGGTCTCCGCGATGCGTATGTAGCCGTCAAAGACGACGCCGAAGCCGCTGGACCTCGGCTCGATGGCGTCGAGGTTGAGCGACGACGCCGTTGCCGTCCTCTTGGGTTTCAACGCCCCGAAATCCGGTATACGCTTCCATTTGCCCTCGTAGTACCTCAACGACACGCCCGGCGAGGCTGCGTTCGTCTCTGTCGAAGGCATGAGGTCAACGCTGTCCGCCGCCACAAAGGAGAACGTCGCCGAAGCAACGTCACCCACTTGTTTTCCACTCCGGAAAGACGCCGCCTTCACGACCGCATCCCGGTTCAGTGAGAACGGCTCTTCGTAGAGACTCGATTGTGCGGATGGATCCTTCCCATCCAGCGTGTAGCGGACCTCAAGTTCGGTATTCTCCGTGGACAGCGTCACCTTGATCGGCTTGCCACTGGCATAACAGCCAGCGGGCGTCTCGATGATCGGCGTACCCGCCGAACGAACAAACAACGTGTCCCCGCCGACATCCTTGCCCTTGGCCACGGACTCAATCGGGAATGAATACGCCCCCCTGCCTTCGATCTGTGGCTTGTGCTTCATGAAGAGTTCTTCCGGAGAACCGCCGTTGTTGTCACCATAGACAACATTCTTCCACGAGTCCTTGATGGACATGTCCTCGAGCCTGATGCCGCCCTGTTCGATGTCGTTGAAGACGACGCCGTTGAGTTCCACGTCCGCGTCGGTCCAGATCACCATGTTGATGCGCCGCGGCAGGTTGTCGTAGGCCTGACGCTTGGGATCCTGCTTGCCGGGAACGCGTCCCGAATCGCCTGCGCCCTCCTTCTGATGACACGCGAAGACCAGCCTGGCCTTGGAGGGGTTCGTACTATGCACGCGAATCGTCCCGCCGGCAACGACCTCAAAACCGAAGAAACCTCGTTCCTTGCCCACCTGCTTCCACATATCGCCGGCGAATAGCGCCTTGTGGTCCTTGAAGCTGATGCCAAGGTAGCAGTCGCTCGTCAAGGGACGTTCCGGCGTACCGGCCAGAAGCTCGCCGCCGACCAGCATGTCCTGCTTGTGCAACTGGTTGCTGTGCTTGGCCAGCACGGCCCCGGAGGTCAGAACAAGCGATGCCTCGCGACGAACGGTCTGACAGCAACGGGCACCGATCATGATGGACGAGTTCTCGGACACTACGCCCCGACCTCGGACAATGTGCGTTTCATCGCCGGAGCCTATGCTGCCTATGAACTCCATCGATGCTTCAGGTGAGTCTTTACGGAGAATCCACTTGCGGGCGAAATGCTTGGCCTCGATGGTTGTCCAGTCCACCGGTCCGGGCTTTCGCCGCACACCGTTGAGGAAGAACGTATGTTTGCTGCCGCGAAGAAAAGCACACCCGCCTCCGTCCAGGCGGCCGGTTTGAGCAACCCACAGGTTACCATAGCCGCCCTTGAGATTGTGGCTGAAGAACGCATGACTCTCGATGGTCATGTGCCGGGCGAGGTACGCTCCGCTACGCCCGCGGACCTGGTAGTCCTTGCCTGCTGCGGGAAACAGAATGTCCGTATCCTTGTCGAGTTCCGCCGTTTGCTTCTTTCTTCCCCACGCCGGTCCGGACCAGACCGCGGTTGAGGCCAGTGTCTTGGCGACCGACCCATTGGCCAACCAGTTGTTGGGCTCGTCGAAACGTCCGCTCGTACCAGGCTTCGCCCATACGATCAGGCGCTTCGGCTTGCTCCACGTCTCGGTCGTATACGGCGGTTTGACCCCATCGGCCGATGGCTCATTGGGCCACTCGATTCGCCCAAGAACTTCACGGTCTTGCTCGGTGAGTGCCTTCTTAGGGTTCAATGTCTTGCGCTGATCGTCGACCGTCAGGGCATGCACGTGCTTCTTCAGGAAGCTGCGCACCGTCGCCAGACGCGGCGAGTAAACGATCAGGTGATCGTTCATGTCGAACTGCACGGCCAGCATCCCTTGGACCTCGCTGCCGTCGATCAACTCGATCGTACACGGCTTGAGTTCCAGTTCGGCAGCCGCGGGAACGGTCAACACCAGAAGAATCGCCATAAGACTGGACTTAACCACCATCGTCCTTCCTTTCTCATGGTCCGAACTCAGATTATCGGACTCTTTGCATATTCCACACACATCATGTAACCCAGGGACCGATCGCAGGTTTCTCACTTCTTGAAAACCATCCGCTCGCTTCCATAAGAGCGTTTTATTGACGCCTCCCTCAGAAGTCCGAGGAAGTGCCGCTCAGTTCCGTTTTCGTGACATAACTTCTTTGTTTGACGTCTCCCTCAGAAATCCGAGGACGTGCCGATCAGCGCCGTTTGCGTGACATAACTTCTTTGTTTGCGTTGCAAAATCGTTCTGCTTTTCCGCCCACTCGACTTTATGAGGGAGGCGTCTTCATTGCGGCGGTCATACGCGGCGCACTGAGGGCAAGCGTGCGCATGACGACTCGACGGGCTGCCATGCTACTACGCGCTGCAGGCCTACGGCATCCCGCCGCGAGCGCTACACCCCGCGCACATACCCAATGCGTGCCGTATCAGATCGATGCCGGCCGAGTCCTTTGCATCACAGCGGGTGATGGGAGTCGAACCCACAACATTCAGCTTGGAAGGCTGACGCTCTAGCCATTGAGCTACACCCGCAGGTGACCGGTATTGTCGCAAGCGGACGCCCGCCGGTCAAGGCTTGGTCTCCGATTCGTGTAGCGCCTTGAGATCATTGGGTATTTCATGGCTCTGGTTTTACCTTACCCCAGCGAGGGCCTGATTTCGTTAGCTCGATCGAGGGGCACAGGACAATTGTCCTTCGTTTTACCCCACTTCTTTCTTGATCGGGTAGTGGAACATCTCCCGCTTCCAGACCGTCCTGGGCAGAGAGCCCCACCTGGGACTGGTGAACGAGATGTTCAACGTTATGGTCCAGCGGCTCGGCTCGG
>JAAAOJ010000050.1 GCA_009908915.1 Planctomycetota bacterium | reverse complement strand
GTCAAGAATCCACCGCTATGCGAGACCCGGGCTTTGCCCTCTGGGAGGTCAGGTATGCCAATTCCAACTACATCAAAAAAGACAGTCGAAACGAGCAATGCAGCATGAAGCCCGGCGGCAATGGCGAACAGGTGCTATTCTCTGGAATAGACACACCGACGCACATGATCCGTCACGGCCCGGAGTCGATCAAGGCTGATATCCTCCACGTAGATCCCGGACATGCCGGGGATCTGGTGGCCCATGATGCGATGGACGGCATGCTGATCACGGGTCTCATCCGCGAGAGTGCGGAACGTGTGGCGAAGGGCATAGAAGCTCAGGCCGGGCCGCTTCATATCCAGCTTAACAAGCAGCTTGTCAAACTCCTGGCCAATCGAGTCGGTCTTTGAGACTGTGGTGATCACCCCATCATCGTTCATCTTCAATTTCTCTCGAACCCAAGGCCGCCCGAAGCGTGTAACGAAGACCAGTGCCGCGGTCTCTTCATCCAAGGGTTCAGGTCTGGATTTCAGCGTTTCGCGAAGTGCCTCAACGGTTTCAGGCCAGAGTGTGACAACACGCTCGATGCCAGTCTTCGGCCGATCATACTCAATGACGCCGGCCTCTAGGTCCAGGACGGAACGCGGCAACCGAGCGCAGTCCGTGTTGCCGTAGCCCCCGTTGAGGCCGAGAAGAATCATCGCCTTCAGGGGGCAACTCGCCTCGTCGAGCATGCGTCGGATCTGGGGGACCGTAAAGAGCCGCTTTCCGTGCTTGACCTGTTGGTTCCGACGGGCCTTTCGCTTCTCTGTCACAGAGGGGCGTTGAAATCCCCGACCATATTTCACAGGCCTGTCAATCAGGTCCATGTCATAGGCATACTTGAACATACCCCGTATCACCGTGATAGCCCGGGTCAGCCCATCTGGCCCCAGCCCGCCCTTGCGCGTGGAGCTCAGGCCATGCTTGGCGATATGCTGGCGAAACTCCTGAAAGTCTTCTGGGCGAAGATCCTCAACCAGACGATTCTTACCGACATGCTGGGCGAAGGCCGCAATCGCAATCTTCATGTCAGCAAACCATCGACGGCCGATTTCCCCCCCATCCATTCGGGTATTCTGAAACGTCAAATAGTGATTGCAGACATCCTTGACCAGCAGGTTGTCGGGCGATACATTCAATGCCTGAGGCCTGCGCCCGGCATGAAGATCTTCCGCCACACGCAGGTAGTTCTCCATGGCCGCTTGGGGGGCGTCCCATGGCCCGAAGTAGTGGATCTTGCCGCGGATCTTTTTGCACCACTGACCATTTTTGTGGGCAGTCAGTGGATATGTCTTTGAGGGCTTCGACGGCTTTGCTTTTTTACGAGAACGTTTTGCCATGATAACACGAGTGCCAACAGCGAAATCACTTCTGCCAACCTTGCAGAAGGATTGTATCGCCCCCTGCGGTTGTCGTCAAGGTTGTCGTCACCAAAATATGGCCTTTTTGCAGAATATGGAAGTCGTTACAAATTAACATCTTGCGCCCGTAGCTCAGCTGGATAGAGCAGCGGTCTTCTAAACCGCAGGTCCCAGGTTCGACTCCTGGCGGGCGCGTCGACGGCTTGCCGTCAATCGCGGTTCAACCGATCCGTGATGATATCCCTCTCGTCGCACTTGCGCTGCAGGGACGGGCGAGCGTTTGCCGAGAATGCCTGTATGGACAACGTCTGGCTGGCACTGGCGATAACGACCTTTGCAGGGCTGTCCACCGGCGTGGGTAGCGCCATTGCGTTCTTCGCCAAACGAACCAATTACCGCTTTCTCTCTGTCGCCACCGGCTTTTCAGCCGGCGTCATGCTCTACGTCTCGTTCGTGGAGATCCTGCCGAAGGCCGTCGAGCAACTGGCCGGTGTTGCCGGCCAGCGGCCGGGCAACCTGTGGGGCGTGGTTTCGTTCTTCGGGGGCATTGGGTTGATCCTGCTGATCGACCGGGTGATTCCCTCGGCGAAGAACCCGCACGAGGTGCGCGGCGAGGGGCAGTTCGACGCGGTCCACGAGGGCCTCAGCCCCCAACACGCGCTGCACGCCTCGCCGGAGAAGCTGCATCGCATGGGGCTCTTGACGGCCCTGGCGATCGGCATCCACAACTTCCCGGAAGGCCTCGCAACGTTCCTGGCCACGCTGGAAGACCCGCACCTAGGCCTGGCCATCGGCGTGGCGATCGCGCTGCACAATATCCCCGAGGGCATCAGCGTTTCCGTGCCGATCTACTTCGCCACCGGCAAGCGGCGTCGGGCGTTTGCCTACTCCGTTCTCTCCGGCGTCGCCGAGCCGGCCGGGGCGCTGATCGGCTACATGGCTCTGCGACCGTTCCTCGGACCGCAGGTCATGGGCGCGCTGTTCGGCGGCGTGGGCGGCATCATGGTCTACATCTCGCTGGACGAACTGCTGCCGACCTCGCGGGCATACGGCAAGGGGCACGATTCGCTCTACGGTCTGCTGGCCGGCATGGCCGTCATGGCCTTGAGCCTCGTCCTGATGACGTGATCGGCCGGCCTCGCTCAGGCCTCGGCGGCGAGGTCCAGCCGCGCCAGGATGACTTCATAGACCATATCCAGAAGTCCTGGCCCCAGTTCGCGGTGTACGGCTATCGCTGCCTCAATCACCCGCGTTGAGATTTCGTTTCCCGTCATCCTCTGCGCCTCGGCGCGAGTCATCCTTATCTTCCTGTTCCAACGTCTCGAATGAACCGCCTTCGGGCTGGACGCAGAGCGAAGCGGCGCGGCTAACCCGAAGTCGGGTCCGATTCGATCGTTGGATGCCCCGTGTCCGACTTGTAGAACGGCAATGACTGCATCAACGACAACCTTCTGCTTCTGCGGGGCGAGGGCACCGACTACACGGTTCATGATCGACGTGTTGGCTGAGAACAACTTGCCCGGCCGGGCGTGTAGCTTGTCCGCGCAAGTCCGCCCAAGGCGAAGTCCGAGTCGGCAATCTCGACGGCTCGCGCGTCGGAGTACGCGTTGCTGGTGACTTAACAGAGAATCCAGTCGTCCCGATCCACCGAGGCAAGGACGACCGCAGGGCGGAGTTTGCTGGCTGACAGATCGGAGAACGGGAACGTGACAAAGACTACAGATCCTACCGCAGATGAGACCATGCCGCATCCTCCTCCGGTCTCTTCCAATCGCGTGCAAGCGAGTCTTGGCTCAGCAATGCCGTCTCGGGAACATCCGGCTCGTCAAGGATAGTGACGATGGCACGGCAAGCATGCCCCACGCGGACCGGCTCCCGCAGATGCACGTCTCCGTTGGTTTCGACAGTTGCCTCGATGGATTTCAGCATTCTCTCACCTCTCTCAAGTCGTACGACAGCCGCGGTGCGAAATCAAGATCTCTTCCGTGCATCCAACGTCAAAGGTAACCGGCGCGCGAATAGCGCGTCCGATGCACGCGCAGGTTCGAAGCTCTTCAGGTTCTCTCCCGCCAACGCTTCGGATTCCGCTTGGCGTGGAAAACCGAAAGAACGCCGATGCGCTCGTCGTCCTCCACAAACAGGACTTCGTACGGGAATCGACGAGTGAGTGTACGACGGACGATCTTATGCACTCGGGGGAATTGCTGGGGTGAACGGAGGATGGCGCTGAAGACGGCATCCACGCAGAGAAGCAACTCCGAACCAAGACCGCCGACGCGGCCTTCATACCAGTCGAACGCGTCCGTCATCTCCGCCTCGGCTTCCGGGCGGACGATGAAACGTCGGCTCATCGTCTGCTCCTGATCCGTTCCCGTACCATTCCCCAGGGGGAACCCTCGTTCGGATTCTGGTGGTACGCGTCCAGCCGTCGGTCGAGTTCCGCCTTCTGCTCGTCGGTCAGTCCGATTTGCTCAGGGACTTCCGCGATCGTGTCCCAGATATCCTCGACGAGCTGGATACGCTCAGGAACGCTCAGGCTCAGTACGTCTGCTTTGACCAGTACGCTCATGGTGTCTCTAATCTACCACAGCCTCCGTCCGTTTTCAATCTTCCGCTTCGCACGTCGCGGATCACGCGCGGCTATAAGCCGTCGCGTGCATCTGGCTTGTTATGCGGTCAGCCTGCACTTCTACCACAAAGTTCACCTTTATCATTCCGGAACACTATTATTCACTTCCACTTGTGGTTGCAGTTGCGGCATGTGTATTCGGTTTGGTAATCGGCCGGGTCAACGTGCGTAGGACCTCCACCGCCACCTCCATAGTAGTCGTAGTTCGCTTGAGCGTAGTCCATATCCTCCTGTAGTTGCTCGCTGTTGTCCCATGGGTCGGGAGTTCCGCATTTAGGACATTCCATTGTCGACTCCTCTATTTCGCTTTGGTCAGAAGTTTCTATTACATAACGTCGCAGGTGACGCTGCACGGACAGACGCGAAGCGGCTGTTTGTGCTAGCGTCCACCTGTCTGGTTGGGAGCCTTCATGTCCATTGCTGCAACCATGATCGATTGCTTCTGTGTTCTACGATTGTCCAGCGGTTCGAGATAAAAGTGAACTCTGTCTTCATGGGGTTGAAGGCTGCCTGCGAGGGCGTGGCGTAGACCGTCTCAAGCAATCCGGGGACCAAGCTCGCGGTGCAACAACACCGCAGCATCTATCACCACTTTGCCAATATCATTCTCATTCATACTTTGCGTTCTTCGCGCCTCTGCGAGAGTCAATTGCCCATGATGCGAACTTGTTTTTCTACAGAAATCTGGTTTACCCGGAACGCCAACGGCCAAATTGCCACCATCTTCGGGCGTTGTCGAGCCGTTTTGAGCGATGAACGCCCTCAGAGCCGAAACCGCGGCCTGACCGGCCATGTATAACCACGGAGAATCCGGTGTCATCCAGATCTGGATAAACCGGACATCGCGATATGGCGAAAGGCGCTGGCCAACTGCAAGCCGTCCCCGCCGTCAGCTCCAGCAGTCCGTCTAGACATGGACCGCGTCGCGAGGTCGAGGCACTTCTGCAAAAGCACGGGCTGTCAAGAGCGCCGAAGGATTTCCTGTAATCCCCGGGGGGCGCCGA
The DNA here is from genome assembly GCA_009908915.1 of Planctomycetota bacterium. Taxonomy (GTDB): domain Bacteria; phylum Planctomycetota; class Phycisphaerae; order SM23-33; family SM23-33; genus JAAAOJ01. Next base: position 26,227 of record JAAAOJ010000050.1, on the reverse strand, counting down.
TGACGATAATCAACAATGGATGGTATCGGCCCGGCCGGCGCATCCCAATATCTTGAGCCTGGGACCACAGTCAGGGAGCGATTGGGCCACCCAAGCGAGGTCTTCTGTACGGGAAATTTTCGCCATGGGTGGAAAAACGCTCATGAACCCCTTGACGTTCGCACGATGTTAGGACATAATGACATGCGAACAGACACCAACCGCATGCGGAACTACTTTCGCACGCGACCGACATTGCAAGACGCTGGGTTATCGGAAGCGTTGTATCGCGTCGGAGCGTTGGCGGCGCAAGACCTTGGCCGCCAGAGCCCCGATGCACCAGACACGGACGCCGGGGAACCGGCCGGTTGCCAGGTTGTCGATGAGCACCCCTCCGCTGCCATCACCCTGGCCCTGCCGGCCCGCCCCACCGCACGGAAGGTACGGATGCCATGACGAAACCCAATGACCCACCGCTCTGCAAGTTTGGCCCGGGTGGCGACTTCCTGTCGCACTGGCCCGCAGGCCGCACGAACGACACAACCGAAGACCGCGCCGCGGTCGAAAATCGGGCCTGGAACCGCCTGATGGCCGACCTGGGGCTCGACGCCCCACTGCTGGCACACGGGCCGGCGGGCATCACTTGGCAGCACAAAGCCGGGGCCCGGCGCCTCCGAAGCACTGTCCGCTCGTTGCTGGAGGTGCTCCGACGCGTCCGTGCCGACGCCAGCGGCGACGAAGCCGACCGACGCCTGGTCGACTCGCAGATCGCCCTGGCCGATGCCGCCCGGGCCAACGCGCTGCAAGCCGCCCAGGCCGGCCCGCCGCAGGCCGAAGACGTCTTGGCCGCCGCGTCGGCCAACGTCGACGACGTCGCCATGGCAGGCCCGGACGCACTGGCCGTCCGACGCCAGGACCAGCCCGCCGCGGCCCCGGCGAGGCAGAGCAAGGAGAACAACAGCGATGCAACCGACCGTCACACCGAGACAACTGGATATTCTGCGGTTCATCCGGGACTTCCGCGCCGAGAATGGCTATTCCCCGACCATGCAGGAGATCGGCGACCATCTCAACCTCACCAAGGTCACCGTCTTCGAACACGTCGGGGCGCTCGAAAAAAAGGAACTTCTCCTCCGCGGCGCGAAACACAAAGCCCGCTCTTTGCGGATCTCGCCTGAGTACCGATTCTCCGACGAGACATCGACCAAGATCCCCCTCGTCGGACGCATCGCCGCCGGCATGCCGATCGAGGCCGTCGAGAACACGCAGTTCCTCGACCTCGAAGACGTCTTCGCCAACGAGGGCGACACCTTCGTGCTCGAGGTCAGCGGCGAGAGCATGATCGACGAGCAGATCTGCGACGGCGACTTCGTAGTCTGCCGCAAGCAGAATACCGCCCGGCCGGGACAGACCGTCGTGGCCCTGCTGTCCGACGGCGAGGCCACGCTCAAACTCTACTACCCGGAGAAGGGCCGGGTCCGTCTGCAGCCGGCGAACCCCGCGTTCGACCCGATCTTCGTCGAGCAGTGCGACATTCAGGGCATCGTCGTCGGCTTGATCCGCAAACGCTAGCAGCCCGTTTAGACATGCGTCGCGTCGTGAGGTCAAGAACCAATGGCTGGGTAACAAGCCTGCCCGTATGGGTGAGGTTTCCTGTCTTCACGCACGGGCTGTTAGGGCACGATGCTTGTGCATGGCGGAGCACCAGCTCCGCCTTGTTCGGCTGAATGGCTGCTGAAATGGTCTCCCCGGTAAACCCATGCTGGCGACACCTCTTGTGGTGTGCTACGCCGGCTACCTCGTCTGTGATGAGCGTCTCAGGACAGAAACCGCCGGTCACCGCCGCGTATACGGTCGGCCATGAAGAGCGCCGAGACATCCGACCGACGTCCATCCTGCGACGGTCCACTGCAGTCGGCATCGTTCGGCCTGCCTGGCGCACTGGAATGTCAGCGTTGCGGCCTGCGGCAGATGCCGACCGCGCCAGGTATCCCCACTGGCCGAGCCGCGCGACGACAGCCCATCGACGCAGACCCCGTCGTCGACCGGCCCAACGTTGACGCCTCCCTCAACAGTCAGTTCGAAGACAGGAAGAATGACTCTCGCAAAGTCGCAAAGATCGCAACGATGGATGAGAACAGCATAGACAAAGAAATCGTGGATGCTGCTATTGCGGTTCATCGTGAACATGGTCCAGGACGGCTGGAGACGCTCTACGAGGCGTCGACGGACGACGCCCCGGGCCCCGCGGACCGCGGAACAAGTCTGATACAGGACGCATCAAATATGTGCGCGGTGTAGCGCTGCCAACGGGATGCCGTTGGCACGGCTGCACCGCGTGTAACCCGCGAATACCAGTAGGTTGACATGGCAGCCCGTCGGGCCGCCATGCAAACACTTCGTGCGCGACATATGAGATGCTGCCGACGGTGCCCACCTGGACAATCATCAACAAGAAGATCGACAAAGGGCCCGACAACATCGCCGACCGCCGCGTCCAATGCCTCCGCGGTCTCTTCGCCCGCAACATGACGGCCGCCGAGACGCCGCTGCTGCTCCAGCAAAGCGGACGCGCCACGCTGACCATGAAAGACGGCTACCGCCAACGGCAGAAACGGTGAGGTCATCCGACCCTCTGTCTGTGGACGTCGCACAAATTCCCTACAAAACCCTGATCTTCCCCGGTCGCAGTTCCGATGATGACACGGACGGTTCCGTCCCCCGCGGTCTTCCAATTCGGCGATGCTGGATAATGTAGCTCTCCAACGCACGCCCATGCGTCGGGTCGGAGAATGGTCCTTTGAGTCTGGAGATGTACGTCCCATGAAGATCTTGATTGTCGGAGGCGGCCGAGCGTCCATTGCGTTTATGGATCTTTTCGCCGGTGATTCGAGCATTCGAATCCTCGGGATAGTCGACCCCAGCCCCGACGCACCCGGCGCAGCCATGGCCCGCGAAACAGGCGTGCCTGTGGCGGACCGCATCGACAACATTCCGGGCGCCCCTTCGGCCGACGTCGTGATCGAGCTAACCGGTGTCGAGAAGGTCCGGCACCTGGCATGGGATTTCCTAACGTCCCAGCAGGACTTCATGACCGCCGGAGCCGGCAAATTGATCTTCGATGTGCTTCAACGGCGCGAGGCCAAACAAAAGCAGTCCCTGGCGGCTGACCTGGATCGCATCGTTCGTGAGCTTCGCGCCACCGTCGGCCAATCGGCATGTGGCATGGAACGCCTCAAAGGCATCCTGCGTGAGATGCGAATGCTCAGCGTCAATGCCAGCATCGAAGCGGCCCGTACGGGCGATGCAGGCGCGGGCTTTGCCGTTCTTTCGAATCGCATGCGCGAACTGGTCGGCGATGTCGAGCAGGCCGCCGATGGTTTCGGGGACCAGAACGAACAGTCCCATCATCTGCTCTCTGACGCCCAGGATGTGCAGGCCCGATTGACCGGACGCGAGTCACCGGCGACCGCCTCGGCCTAGCAGTGCGTTTAGAAATGGATCGTGTCGCGATCGTTTTCGAAACGGGCTGCTAGCGCCGTGCCCACGTCGTCAACTGCTCCCGGCCGACGGCCGAGACCGGCACGCGCGGTCGGCCTAGTTTGACGTCCGGCTTCCCGAAACCGTGAAAGTCGCTGCCGCCCGCAACGGCCAACCCGAACCGTCGCGCGAGGTCGAGATACAACCGCGTCTGCTCCGGCCGGTGGTCGCTGTGATAGGCCTCGATGCCGCCGAGGCCAAGATCGACCAGATCGTGAACGGCCCGTTCGAGCTGGGCGTTATTGCCGCACCGCAACTGCACGGGATGCGCCAGGACGGCCGTGCCGCCCGCCGCGACAATCGCCGCAATCGCCTTCGACGGTGCGAGCCGCTCCTTCTCCACGTAGGCCGAGCCGTCCTGACCGACGTACTTCTCGAACGCCTCGCGACGGTCCTTTGCATAGCCCTTGCGTCGCAATGCCTCAGCCAGATGCACGCGGCTGACGATGTCCGGCCCGGCGGCCTTGCGGTCGAGCAGGCAGGCATGCACGTCGTCCATGTCGATCTCCAGGCCCTGGGCCTGAAGCTTGCCGAGCATCTTCGGGTTTCGCTCGTTGCGACACGCACGGAGGTAATCGGCCAGTTCTGCAAGATCGGGCGAGGCGGCGTCGATGCCCAGGCCGAGGATATGCAGCGTGCCGTCCGGCCATCGCGCGGATATCTCGATGCCGGGAATGAACGTCAGGGCGGCGTGCGCCGTTGCCCGCTCGGTCGCGGTTGCCAGGCCGACCACCGTGTCGTGATCGGTCAATGCCACCGCCGAAAGACCAAGCCGCTCGGCGGCGTCAATCACCTCGGCCGGGCTGTACGTGCCATCGCTGGCCGTGCTGTGCGTGTGCAGATCACAGAAGCGTCGCTCAGTCACCGCCTGCTCCTTCCAAGAGCAACCACGACGGCCACAAAGGCGACGACGCAAAAGCGCACCACCAGACGACCGAGGCGTCGCATCGAAGCAGGCCCACGGATGCATCCTTGCCTCATGCTTGCACGCTCCCTATCCATTCGACTTCATTCCTGCGGGTCTTTCTGCCTTCGTGCCCTTTTCCGGTCCTTGTGGCTGGTTCTTATTCCTGGATATCATCGAACAACGCACTCGATAGGTAGCGCTCGCCGAAGCTCGGCAGAAGCGTCACGATGGTCTTGCCGGCAAACTCCGGCCGCCCTGCCAGCACCGACGCCGCTTTCAGGGCCGCGCCGCTGCTGATGCCGACGAAGAGGGCTTCCTCCGTGGCGGCCCGGCGGGCCCAGTCCAGCGAGTCCTCCTGGGCGACCTGAATCACCTCGTCGATCACGTCGAGGTTCAGCACCTCCGGCACGAAGCCGGCGCCGATGCCCTGGATCTTGTGCGGCCCTGGCTCGAGTTCCTTGCCCTCACGCTTCTGCGTAAGCACCGGGCTCTCGGCCGGCTCGACGGCAATGATCGTCACGTCCGGGTTCCGCTGTTTGAGGACCTCGCCGACACCCGTAATCGTCCCGCCGGTTCCGACGCCGGCAACGAACGCGTCGACCTGCCCGGCCGTGTCCGTCCATATTTCCTCCGCCGTCGTACGCCGATGAACGTCCGGGTTGGCGGGGTTCTTGAACTGCTGCGGCATCCAGGCCCCCTCCGTCTCGGCCACGAGTTCGCCGGCCCGGGTGATCGCGCCGCTCATGCCGCCCTCGGCGGGCGTCAACACGAGTTCGGCGCCCATGGCCCGCAGTACCTTGCGGCGCTCGAGGCTCATCGACTCGGGCATGGTCAGGATGCAACGATAACCGCGGGCCGCGCAGACGCTCGCCAGGGCAATGCCGGTATTGCCGCTCGTCGGCTCGATGACCACGGTCCTGCCGGGCGCGATCCTGCCGGATTTCTCGGCCGCGTCGATCATCGCCACGGCGATGCGGTCCTTGACCGACGCCATCGGGTTAAAGCTCTCGACCTTCGCCAGTACGATCGCATCGCCTTTGATCAGCCGGCGAACGCGTACCAGCGGCGTCCTGCCGATCGTCTGCGTGATATCCTCGTACACTCGCTTCATGCGTCTGCTCCTTCGGGGCTCGACTGTTGCCTTCTCACCGCCGCATTCTAGGCACCGAGATGCTCGAAACGCCGCATGCCGCAGCATGGACAATCCGTGTCTCGCGCTCCGGCCAGGTCCCGCCACTCGCCGGGCCACAGGTCGATCTGCCACAAACCGCGCCGAACAGCCTGCCGCTGACCGGCCAGGATCTTGATGGCCTCGGCGGCCTGGATCGACGCGATCATCGCCACGGCCGGCCCCAAGACGCCGATGGCCGCGGCCTTCATCACCCGTTCCTTCTCGGGCGCCGGTGGTTCGTCGTAGACGCATCGCAGGCAGGCCGTCTCGCCCGGCAGGACGGTCATCGTCTGGCCGCGACACTCGACGACGCCGCCCCAGACCCACGGCCGGGCCATCTTCACGGCCAGATCGTTGATGAGGAATCGCGTTCGCCAGTCGTCGCTGCCGTCGAGAATCACGTCGACCCCGTCGGCCAGCGATTCGATATTGTCCGGCCGCGCCCGCAGGCAGCGGACGTCGACGGTCACGTCGCGATTGATCACCGCCAGCCGCGCGGCGGCCGCTTCGGCTTTCTCGCGTCCGGTGTCGGCGTCGGCCTCGGTGTACATGGCCTGGCGCGCGAGGTTGGTCCAGTCAACACCGTCGTCGTCAGCCAACCGCAGCCGCCCCACGCCCGCGCGCGTCAGTATCTCGGCCATCCACGAACCGAGCCCCCCTACGCCAATCACGAGGGCCGACGCATCGCGCAAGGTCGCCTGGCCGTCCGCACCCAGAGGCGCGAACTGCTCCTGGCGAACGTACCGATCGGCAATGGAAGGTCTCCCGGCCATGACGCGTCATTGTATCGACCGCGGCGGGGCCACGCGAGCGCCTTGAGACGTTTCGTGATGCGGCCGAAATTTGCTAAAATTGCGGTCAGTTGCACGCGATGTAGGGTTCTACGATGTAGCAGGCTTTCACCTCCCACAACGGACCGACCATGCAAGACATACAACGCGGATTCAAGCTGATGCCCGCTCTCGTGACGGCGATCGTTCTCTGTGCCCCCCTCCCGGCACGGGCGGACGACCCCCGCCCCGCCGACCACGAGGCGAGCAATGCCAAGGATTCGCTCGCCGGCGCCCGAACCCACTATATGAAGGGCCGCTACGACGAAGCGGCCACGGCCTACCGCAAGCTTCTCGACGGTGGCGCCGTGCGCGTCCGGGCAGCCGTCGGCCTGGCCGACGCCCTCGGCATCACCGGCGAGTACGACAAGGCCATCGACGCGCTCAACGTTGTCGCCGAACCCGCCGCCGACCATGCCGCGTGGCACGTCGCAATGGCCGAGGTCCTCGCGCAGGTCGGCCGCTATGACGACGCACTGACCCATGCCCGCAAAGCCACCACCCTCGAGCCCGACTGGGCGCCCGCCCTGGTCGTCCACGGCCAGTTGCTCGAAACGCTCGGCCGCGACGACGAAGCCGTCGACGTCTATCGCCGCATGGAAGACATCGTCACCGATGACGCCTACCGGAAGGACGCGCGCAGTCTCGTCGCCCTCGGCGAGATCCTCAACCGCTTCGCCATCCTCACCGGCCGCAAGGCCTCCGCCCAAGCACAGAACATTCTCAGCAACTACTTCGAGGTCGCCTATCTCGACGTCGACCCGACGTACTGGCCCGCCCGCGTCGCCACGGCCATGTTCCTCATCGAAAAGCACAAACCCCAGCTCGCGGCCAAGCACTTCGCCGAGGCCCGGACACTCAACAAGCGAATCCCGGACGTACACGCCGGACTGGCCGCACTCTACCTCGGCGGCTGGAAGTTCGAAAAATGCCTCGCCGAAGCGGACAAGGCCCTGGCCATCAACCCGCACCATGATCTGGCCCTGTACGTCAAGGCCGCCTGCAACATGCAGTGGCGACGCTTCGAGGACGTCCCACCGATCGTCGAGACGATTCTTAAGGTCAACCCCAACCACGTCGAGGCCCTGTCGCTGATGGCTGCCGCTTACGTTCGCATGGATCGCCAAGCCGACGCCGAGCCGTACATGGCCCGCGTTCGGAAGGTCAATGCCCAGGCGTATGAACTGCCGCACACGATCGGCCAGTGGCTTGTCAGCGGACGCGATTTCGATCGCGCCGAGGGCTACCTGCTCAAGGCGGCCGAGCTGGCGCCCGAGCGGGCCGAGCCGTGGGCGTCGCTCGGCAAGATGTACATGGAAACCGGCGAGGAAACCAAGGCCCTCGAGGTCCTCGAGAAGGCCCGGCGACTGGACGACTTCCGGGCCGACGTGGCCAACTATCTCAACGTCGCGCGAAAGCTCAGACACTTCGACGTGGAGGAGACCGACCACTTCATCATCAAGGTGGACCATCGACACGACAAGGTGCTGCTCGATCTGATATCGAAGTACATGGAGGACGTCTACGAGCAGGTCTGCAGCGACTTCGGCCACGAGCCGGTCCAGAAGACGATCATCGAGGTCCTGCCGAACCAAGAGGATTTCTCCGCCCGCATCTCCGGCCGCGGCTGGATTCCCACCGTCGGTGCGTCGACCGGACGGGTGATCGCCATCGCCGCACCCAGCCGGCAGCGCGCCGCCCTCGGCCTGCACAACTGGGCGGAGGTGCTGCGGCACGAGTTCGTTCACACTGTCACCCTCGGGATGACTAACAACCGCATCCCGCACTGGTTCACCGAGGCCTGCGCCGTCTGGAGCCAGAAGGACAAGCGGGCCGCCCAGTACATCCGGGCCCTCGTGGCCGCGACGCAGAACGGACAGTTGATGAAGGTCGAGGATCTGAACTGGGGCTTCATCCGCCCGCGTCGGCCGGGCCAGCGCATGCTCGCCTACGCACAGAGCGAATGGATGCTCGACTACATCATCCGCACCCGCGGGTTCGCCACAATCAACCACATGCTGCGTGGCTTTGCCGACGGGCAGAGCCAGGCCGACGTCTTCCGCGATGTGCTCGACGTCAGTGAAAGCGAGTTCAACGCGAACTTCCGCGACTGGGCCAAAGCGCAGATTGTCGACTGGGGCTTCAGCCCGGACGCCATACCCGACCTCGCCAAGGCCAAGCAGCGCGCCGAGACAGACTCGCACCTCGCCGACGCACACGCCGACTATGCCCTCGCCCTGATGGCCAAAGGCAAACTCGCCGAAGCCGAGCGGGCCGCCCGCGAGGCACTCAAGATTGACCGCAACCACAGCCGTGCGTTGCGCGTACTCGCCAGTGTCCACCTCAAGCAGAATCGCCATGACACGGCCATTGAAACCGCCCAGCGGCTCGAAAATGCCGACCCCACGACGGCCGTCGCACCGCGCGTGCTGGCCCGCTGCTATCTCCACCGCCGTGACTGGCCCCAGGCCATCGGGGCACTGGAACTGCTGCAGAAGCGCCAGCCACTCGACGATTTCAGCTACGAGCAGCTCGCGAACATCTACATGCAACTCGGACAGTCGGACAAGGCCCTGCCGAACCTGCTGCACCTGCACCAGCACTCGATGAACAACCCGCAGCATGCCCGGCAGATCGCCGAGATCTACCGCGCGAGAGGCCAGGACGACCTCGCCCTGCGATTCTTTCGCGACGTGACCTACATCAACCCCTACGAAACCTCCGCGTACCAGGGGATGGCCGGCATCTACACGCGTCAGAAACGGTACGGCAAGGCCAAGGCTGCCGCCACGAACATGACGCTCATCGAACCCGATAACGCCCAGGGCTGGAACTACCTGGCCATGGTAGGATACCGCGCGGGCAAGGCGACCGCCAATGTCGCCGAGCTCGAAGCCGCCCGCAACGCCGCCGAGAAGGCCCACGCACTCGACCCCGGCAGCCAGGCCACACAGATCATCGCAGCCATCGACGCCGCCATCGCCAGGCTTCGCGACGGCGGATAGCAGCCCTCTTACGCCGGCGGGTTCCGTGTGGATACCGACCGACGTGTTCGACGGCCGGAGAAGGGCCGCTCGATGCCCCTCGGGCCAGCGCATCGCCTGATCCGGGCTATCTTCCATTGCGACCCCCGCCCGTATCGCTCGCATCAAGACAATTGACGCCGTCTGGCCGACCGACCAGAATGGTCGCATGAGCGATATTGCCATTCGAGAATTCCAGGAGTTCATCCGCAACCGCTACTACAAGACCGACGCCGAACGCGGCACGCCCGGCACGTTCATGTGGTTCGTCGAGGAAGTGGGCGAACTCGCCACCGCCCTGGCCGGCGACGACGAGGCCAACAAAGAAGAGGAATTCGCGGACGTGCTGGCCTGGCTGTGCACGCTGGCGAACATCAATGACGTCGACCTGACCCGCGCCGTTGAGAAGTACACCGTCAAGGGCGTCGATGGCCACAAATAGCGAGCCGATTGACTTATGCCCTACCGCCGCGCCATACTACGGCCATGATGGGAATCCTCCTCGACATCGCATACGGAGCGACGCTGCTGGTCTGCTGGCCGATATGGCTGTATCGCATGATCAAGCACGGCCGCTATCGGACCGACTGGCACCAGCGGTTCGGCGCCGCTCCGGTCAGCTACGGCCTCCAGCCGACGATCTGGATCCACGGCGTGAGCCTCGGGGAGATCAACGCCGCCCGGACACTCGTGCAGGAACTCCACAGCCAACTGCCGCATTGCCGCATCGTGATTTCGTCGACAACGGAAACCGGGATGGCCGCCGCCGAACGCCTCTACGCGCCGGACCACACGGTATTCCGCTGGCCGCTCGATTTCACCTGGGCCGTTCGCAAGGCCATCAGACGCGTCCAGCCCAAACTCGTGGTCCTCATGGAAGGCGAGGCCTGGCCGAACTTCCTCCATGAGTGCAACTGCCGCGACATCCCGGCCGTCATCGTCAACGGTCGCATCAGCCCGGACAAGGGCTACCCTCGCTATCGGAAGCTCGGCAGGATCGCCGCGAAGCTGTTCAACCGCCTCTCCGCTATCGGCGTGCAGGACGAACGCTACGCGGAAATGTTCCTCGACCTCGGCGTCGACGCGTGCAAGCTCCACCTGACCGGCATGATGAAATTCGACACGGTCGAGATTGCCGACGACCTGCCCGGCCAGGACGCCCTCGCCGCGGCACTCGGCCTGGGCGATCGCCCGCTGTGGGTGGCCGGCGGGACCGGCCCCGGCGAGGAGCAGCACGTCATCGATGCCTACAAGCAACTGCGTAAGGCACATCCAAACCTTATCCTGGCGATCGTGCCGCGAAAGCCCGAACGCTTCGACGACGTCGCCACGCTGATCGGCAGCAGCGGCTTGGCCTGCATCCGCCGTAGCGAACGGGCGGACGGCACGGAAGGCGACCTGCCCGAAGGCAGCGTCATCTTGGGCGATACGATGGGCGAACTCCGCACGTTCTACGCCCTTTCGACCGTCGCCTTCGTCGGCCGAAGCCTCGTCCCCATGGGCGGCTCGGACATGATCGAAGTCGCCGCCCTCGGCAAGCCGACCTGCTACGGGCCGCACACGTTCAACTTCCCGCAGGCTGACGACCTGCTGATGCACGGCTGCAGGCGCATTAAGGGGCCGGCCGACCTTCTCGACACCGTCGCGGCGTGGCTGAGCGGTCCAGCCGCCATCGAAGACGGCCGACGGGCGCGCGAGTACGTCCGCAGCCAGCAAGGCGCCACGCGTCGCAACGTGGAACTCATCTGTCACGTGCTGGACCTTGTTCCCGCGCGGGCGCCGGGGCAGATCGCCACACCTGCCGTTCACGCGGTTTCATAACTATCGAAGGGCCTGACTATGCCTGGAATGCATGTCCGAGAGAACATTCTCAAAGATGCCGAGCGGATCGTCGTCAAAGTCGGCACCAGCGCGATGACCGATGAGACCGGCCGCCTCGATGAGCACGTCATCCGCGACCTGTCGGCCCAGATCGCGGAGCTTCGCGGTCAGGGGCGACAAATCACTCTCGTCGCCAGCGGGGCCGTCGGCGCAGGCATGGGCGAACTGGACCTGCCCGCCCGACCGAAAACACTGCCGATGCTCCAGGCCGTCGCCGCCGTCGGGCAGAGCCAGCTCATGCGGACCTTCCACGACATCCTCGCCACCCACGGCATACGGGTGGCCCAGGTCCTGCTGACGCGCGAGGACTTCGAGGACCGCCGCCGCTACCTCAACATCCGCAACACACTGACGACCCTCCTCGACGCCGACGTGCTGCCGATCCTCAACGAAAACGACGCCGTCGGCACCGAAGAACTGAGCTTCGGCGACAACGACATCATCGCCGCACACATGACGAACCTGCTGGCCGCTGACGTGCTCGTGCTTCTGACCACCACCGAGGGCGTACTGGCCGAGGGCAAACTTCTCGACGTCATCGAGCAGGTCGACGAGGACACCCTCACGCTGGCCCTGGCCGACAAGAGCCGCCTCGGCTCGGGCGGCATGGCCACCAAGCTGACCGCCGCCGGCTACGTCACCCGCGCCGGCGAGGCCGCCGTCATCGCCAACGCGCGGGCCGAGTCCGTCCTGACGCGACTGGTTGCCGGCGAGACGGTCGGGACGGTCTTCGTCCCCGCCGAGCAGAAGCTCTCCAGCCGCCGGCGATGGATCGGCCAGGCCGCCAGACCCCGCGGCACGCTGGCCGTCGATGCCGGGGCCGCCGCCGCCCTGGTCGACCGCGGCAAGAGCCTCCTGCCGTCCGGCATCGTGCGGGTCGAAGGAACGTTCACGCAGGGCGATACCGTTGCCATCGTCGACCCCCAGGGCCGGGAGATCGCCCGCGGACTGACCAACTATGCCTCGGACGACCTGGCCAGTATCATCGGCAAACGCTCCGACGAGATCGCCGGCGTCCTCGGCGACAAGCCCTACGACGAGGCCATCCACCGCGACAACCTGACCGTAACGCAACTACCGTAGAGAAACGAACGATCACTGTTCAGCGCGGTGTAGCACCTGCTGCACCGCGTAAACAGGTGGTCGAGCAGGTGGCGAGGATGATGGCGAAACAGACTGCTCTTGCAGATCGGTTCACGACGATGCCTCCACGAGGGTGGGCCGGGTCCGGGGTGACGTCGAGCCGCGGGCACAGCGACGCCGGCGGGCCGCCGCAAGCCCTCGTCAGGGCGCGGCGATCGGCACGGGCACCGGCTCGGACCACGTGGTCTCGCCGTTGGGAGCGGTGTACCGGGCCACGAGCGTCACCACAGACGTCTGCGGGCGCGCCTCGCCCCACCGCAGGGACATCTGGTAACACCACAGGTCGTTCCACTTGAACGTCAGAGAGCCAAGCTTCTCCGGGCTGAACGTCCAGCTCCGCAACGGCGAGCACCTTGCCGCCTGGCCGAGGTCGACCCGGCCGTCGAAGAGCAGCAATTCCAGCTTGCCGCTGCCCTTGACCGTCCGGACGCTCTGCTGGCCGCTGTAGAGAAAGACGCGCGTCTGGATGCCGTCCGGCGCCGGGTCGCGATCGAAATTCGACGCCATCGGTGGCGTCATCAGGTCGATATGATCGACCGTCTGCACCTGCGGCGGCCCCTCGCAGCCGACTGCAGCGGCCCAACACACCATGCATACCGCCAGCCGACGCATCATCGCCGCTCCGTGCCCGGTTCGCCGGGTTCAACGCCGGGCCTCGGCGCTTCGACGTCCGCAGGCCGCTGGCCTGGCGTGCGATCCACCGGCTGTTCCTCGTACGGCTGCCAGCCATCCGGCAGCAGTTCCAGTTCCATGATCGTCTGCCGGACATTCTCCCGGCGGACCTCGTAGGGATTGTCCGGCAGGCGATTGGAGCCCTTGCGGATCTCCTCGCGCAGGTCCGGATCGCGGATCATGTCCAGCGCACCTTCCTTATAGCTATGATTGGTCTTCAGTGATCGCAGCGTGTCGTTGCGCCGCAACTCGTCCAGCGTCATCTGGCCCGTAGCCTCGGCGGTCCGCAGCACGCGCGGCGTCAGGAAGATCATCAGCTCATCGCGCACCTTCACCTTCTCGATGCGGCGGAACAGCACACCCATGCCGGGCACGTCGCCAAGGACCGGAACCTTGTCTTCCATGTCCTGGTCGGTCGTCTGGATGAGCCCGCCGATAATCACCGTCTGCCCGTCGTAACAGGTGACCGTCGTCTCGGCGGACCGGTTGTTGATGAACACGGCGTTGGCGAACTCGCTGATCGGCGTCGACTGCGTGCCGACCGACGAGATCGTCGGCTGGACGTCCATCTGGATCGTCCCGTCCGAGCCGATCCGCGGCAGCACGTCGAGCGTCAGACCGATGTTCTCGTACTGAATCGTGTTGATCGTATCGCCCTGTTCGGTCACGCGGCTCGACGTGATCAGCGGAACCCGTTCGCCGACATTGATGTTCGCGGGCTTGTTGTCCACGGCCAGAACCTGCGGCCGCGAAAGCACCTCAAGCCGTCCCGTCTGCTGCAACGCCCTCAGGAAGAACGTCAGGTCGCTGCCGGTCACCGACACGTTGAACCCAAGCGGGTCCGCCCCGACACTGGCTTCGACGCCGACCTCGCCCTGGACGGCAACGTTGCGGCCGGCACTGGTGTCGTTCCACGCCCAGTCCATCCCGAAGTCGGTCTGGTTATCCAGCCGTACCTCCGCCAGCAGCGCCTGGATGAGCACCTGGGCGGTCGGCCGATCGAGTTCGTTGATGATCTGCGCCAGCGTGACAAAGTATCGCGGGCTTGCGGAGATCAGCAGCGTGTTGCTGTTGTCCTCGGCGACCACGGCCACCTCGCTCTCCAGCAGCCGCTGGGCGGCGCCCATGCGATCCTGGCCGAGCACCCGTCTCAGCCGCTGCCGCTCCTGGTCCAGAAAGCTCCGCAGCGCCGCCTGGATGTCGGCGGCCTGGGCGTTCTTCGGGCGGTAGACCCGTGTGACGCGATCCTGGGCGGGACTGGCGTCGAGGTCATTGACGACGGCGGCGGCCATGTCGAGCTGCTGCTTCGTGCCGCCGACGATCAGGCTGTTGGTCCGCGTGTCGACCGTGATGTTCAGAGCCGCCTGATCAGCCTGGCCCGTCGTCGCCCGCGCTGACGCGCCATTCTTCGCCTCCGGCTGCTCGTTGCCCGGCACCGTCTCCTGCAGTTCGTACTGCACCGCCTGACCAGGCCCGGTCTGCTGCATGCGGAAGAGCTGTTCGAGAACGGCCGCCATACGCGTCGCGTCGGCGTTGCGGAGCGTAAAGACACGAATCTCCGCCGATCGCGGGCTGGTCGAATCGAGCGCCTCGATAAGGTTCCGCAGCAGCGCCATGTTCTCCAGCGGCGCCGAGACCACCAGCGAATTCGTCCGCCGGTCGGGCGTAATCAGCACACCTTCCTGCAAAGCGTTGGTCATCAGGGTCTCGCCGTCGGGCGTCTGGCGGATGAACTGCAGCAGCGTCTGGCGGTTCGGGCTGACCTCGGTCATGGCCTTGGGTTTGTTCGTCAGTACGTCCATGAGGATCTGCGCCAGCTCCGTCGCTTCGGCATTCTCCAGTGTGATCACCTGGATCTCCGTGACACGCGTAACTTTCTCGCGGTCGAGCTGGCGGATGATCTCGCGAACACGGCTGAGGTCCGCCTCACCAGCCTGGACAAGCACAGCGTTGATACGATCGTCAACGGTAACGGACAGTTCACCGGCCCCGCCCTGCGAGCGGTACAGGCCGCGCAGCGTCTCGGCCACGGTGCCGGCGTTGGCCTTGCTGAGCGGGAAGACCTCGACCGTCGGCTCGCCGTCCTTCGATCGTGTGTCGAGTTGTTGGACCAGCGAGCCCAGCAGGGCCATGTCCACATCGGATGCGCCGACAATGAGGCTGTTGCTCCGCGAGTCGGCGATGATCGAGACAGGATCCTCGCTCTCGCCCCGCGTGACGCGCTGTGCAAAGAGACGCCGCAGCGTTCCCTGCAGCACCGCCGCCGTGGCGTGCTCCAACTCGAAGACCTGGAACCGTGTGGCCGGTTCCGCCGACGTGCCGTCGAGCCGCGCGATCATGGCCTCGGCGGCGTCGAAGTACTCCTTGCCACCGGCGAGCAGCAGCGTGTTCGTGCGATTGTCCGGAACCACGACGAGCGGCACGATGCGAAACTCGGCGTTGACCTGAAGCTCGGACTGCCGCTTGGCGCTGAAGAACCGCTGAATCACCGGCCCGAGCCGCGTCGCGTCGGCATTCTCCAGCCGGACGATTCGCAGATCGCCCGTCACCGGCGCGGCGTCGGTGTCCAGCCGCCGGATGATCTGCTTGATGATGGCGAGGTTCTCCTTACTCGCCGAGACGATCAGGACGTTGGTCCGCATGTCGGCGGCCAGCGACACCTTCTCGCGGGCGGCCCGCAGTCTGTCGCTACCGGCGACGGCCAGAGCGGGTTTGTACAGCCCGCGACTCAGCAGGCCCTCCAGCAGCGCCGCCACGCGGTTCGCGTCGGCACGCTCGATCGGGATGATCTCGACCACGCCGGAGTCCACCGGCGGATCGACGTCGATCTTCTCCAACAGGCCGCCAATGAGTTCGAGGTTCTCCTTGCTCGCGGAGACGATCAGGGCATTGCTCAACGCGTCGTAGGCGACGTCGACGCGGCTTTGCGGGTCCGGCGTCTGGCCGGGCGGCGTCATGCTCTGCAGGCGAGCGCTGAAGATTCGCTCGATCGTCGGGCCGACCACGCCCGCGTCGTTGTGCTGCATCGCGATGACCTCCAGGCGAACGGCTGGATCGGTCAGCTTGACGTCCAGTTTCTCCAGCAGGTTGTTGAGGATCTTGCTGTCGTCCTGGTTGGCGGCCACCAGCAGGCTGTTGGTCCGCACGTCCGGCAGGATAATCGGCCGCTGGCGGCGGAGGTCGTCGGTACGGGCGGCCTGGTACCGCTGGTTGAAGAGGTTCTGCAGGGTGGTAGCGATGGCGCCGGCGTTGCCCTCTTCGAGTGGGAACAGTTGAATCCGGCCGCTGAGGGCCGCAGCGGCCGTATCGAGCTTCGAGGCAATGTCCTTGACGATCTGGAAGCTCTCAGCCGAGCCGCCGACGATCAGGCTGTTACTGCGGGCATCGCCGACGACGATGACGCGCAGAGCCTCGGCATCGCGCACGCCCAGCGATGCCTGCCGCTGCACGCGGGCGTCCATCATCCGCTGCAGCGTCTGGGAGACGGTCTGTGCGTCGGCGTTCTCCAGCGGCAGCAGGCGGATGTCGCGAAGGTCGATGGGGGTCTTCTCGTCGAGCTTCTTCAGCAGCGCCGTGACCATGGTGAAGGTCTGCTCGCTGGCCGAGATGATCAGCGAGTTCGTACGGGTGTCCGTGGTGACGGTCGGCTTGTCCTCGTCACGCACGAGCTGCGCGTTCGGCCCGCGGTAGAGTGACTCGATGACCTGTGCGATACGGGCGGCGTCGGCGTTCACCAGCGGGACAATGCGGACGGTGTTCAGCGAACCGGCGCCCGGCACGTCCATCGACTTGACAACGTCAGCGATCAACGGCATGACGTCGCTTCGGCCGGCGACGACCAGGATGTTCGTCGTAGCGTCGGCCTGGACGGTCAGGGCAGCCCGGCCCTTGGGATACTCGGTGACCTCGACGCCCTTGTCCTTCAGATGCGTCCGCAGGCGGGTGACCTGCGTCTGGAGTCCCTCGGCCCCGGCAACGGTCCGCCCTTCGGCAAAGACCGCCCGCAGGATCGGCGCGAGCCGGGCCGCGTCGGCATGCTTCATGCGGAAGAGCTTCACGTCCGTCGTCAGCCGGCCCTGCTCGCGGTCGAGATCATTGACCAGCACGGACGCCAGGGCGAGCACCTGCTCTTCGCCGGCGAGAATCAGCGAGTTTGTCCGCATGTCAGCCGAGACGTTCAGTTCGCGCGTCAGTGCGCGGCCGACTTCGCTCTCGGGCTCGGCCCGACCGGCGACCGCCGTGCCCTGTGGCCCGGCAAGCCGCCTGCCCTGCTGGAAGACGTCCCGCAGAATCTGCATGACGCTCATCGCGTCGGCGTTCTTCAGATGAACGAGTTTGACGTTCACGCCGGCCGTCATCGGCACGGTGTCCATAACCTCGATAATCGCCCGAAGTGCCTCGATGTTATTCGGCGTGGAACTGACGATCACGGCGTTGCTGCCAGACGGCCGCGACGGGTCGGCCGTGATCTTGATCGGCTGGGTCAGGTCCAGTTCAGGAATGTTGTCCGTCATCGTCGAGCGGACCTTCAGCAGGCGCACCTGCTGTTGCAGGGCGCGTGCCTCGGCTGTCACCTGTCCGCCCTGGGTCGGGCGAAGCATGTCCATCAGCACGCGCGCCAGTTGCTGCGCGTCGGCCTTGGCGAGCGGGACGATCAGCACCTCGGCCGTCTCGTAGGCCGGCGCCTTGTCCAGCACATTGATGAGTGTCTCAACCTGCTCAAAGTCCGCCTGCCGGGCCGTGACGATGATGCTCCTCGTCCGCTCGTCAGCCTGGACGTCGATCGTCGCGCCCGGCCGCACGCGCCGGATCTGGTTGAGCATCTGCCGCAGCGAGCCGAGGATCTTCGTCGGCTGGGCGTTGGCGAGCGGGTAGATGCGGTATTCCAGCTTGCCGGCAACCTCGGGTGTGTCGAGTTGCTGGATCAGGTGGCCGACCTCGCCCATCCTATGGGTCGGTGCGGCCACCACGACGGCGTTGCTGTTGACCATCGCGGAAATGCTGATTTGCTCGTCCGGCGAGAGGCGGCCGCGCGAACGGTACATCTGCTGCATCGCCTGGACGAGACGGATATTCGACGCGTGCTCCAGCGTGAAGATCTTCTTCTCACGCTGGTTCTCGATGGCCGCCTTCTCCAACGCGTCGATCACGGTCTTGATGGCTTCGTACTCCTCGTCGGCCGCGGACACCATGACAGCCCGCTGCTTCGGCAGGACGGTCGCCTCGACCGGGCCGTCACCGGACTGCTGTCCGCGCCGCCGCCCTCGGCTGGGCTCGACGTCATAGAGCTGATCGATTGCCTTCTTGACCTCGTTCGGATCGGCGTACTCGATGGTGATCACGCGCAGGGTGCCACGCGACGGCTTCATCGTCTCGACCTGCTGGACCCACTGGCTGACCTGTTCGTACCTATCCTTGTTGCACGCGACGACGAGAGCGTTGGCGCGCTGGTCGGCCGAGACCGCCAGCGGCTCAATGCGCTTGCGGTCGCGACGGGCGGCCCGAAGCTGCTGGTCATAGAGGTCGCGCACCATCGAGGCGACGCGTCCGGCGTCGCCCGCTTCGAGCGGAATGATGTAGACGCCGGTAGCCGCCTGGTCGGCAGCACGGTCGAGCTCCATCGCCATCTGCATCATGCGCGAGACGTCCATCGCCGGGCCACTGAGAATGAGGGCGTTGCTGCCCCGGTCGGCCGAGACGGTGACGGCCTGCTCATCGCGGCGACGGCGGCCCCGTCCGTGCGACGTTGCGCCGGCAACTTTGGCAAGAACGCCTTCCAGTTCGTCGGCCTTGGCGTTTTCAAGAAGGATGAACTCCGTCTTGACGCCGCCGAAGTCCTCGCTGTCGAGTTTGGCCACCAGCGACCGGACCTTCTCCAGGTTCGCCTCCTTCGCCGTGACGATCAGGCTGTTGGAGTTCGGCTCGCCGACGATCGTGACGAGATCGTCAACGGCAACGCGGCGGCCACGCGGCGGGGCAAATGCCTGCTGCAGCGATGCCGCGACGGCGGCCGCCTGCGCGTGCTCCAGCGGAATCAACGTCTGGCGTGCCTCGCCGACCGGGCTGGTGGCGTCGAGCGTCTTGGCCAACTGCTCGATCCTCCCGAACGTGGCCTCGTCCGCCCTCACCATCAGCGTTCGGGCGCTGGTGTCGGCCTCGATGACAACCGGCTCGCTCCCGCCGCGTCGGCCCCGCTGAGACGGAGCGAACAGCCGCTTGAGTCGAGCGGCCAGTGCTTGCGGATCAGCATTGCCAAGCGGGATCGTCCGCACGGGCTCGGCTGCCGCGTGCGACGCATCCATTTTGGCGATCAATGCAGCAATGCGTTCGTGGTCGGCCTGGCTGGCACGGACGATCAGCGAGTGGTTGCTCGACTCGGCACTGATGCGGAGCTTGCCCGTACCGCGACCGCGGCGGCCGCGGTTGGTGCCCATCGCCTGGTTGAGGGCGGAGGCCGCCTGCTTCGCCTGGGCGTACTCCAGCGGGTAGACCTTCACGGCAAAGGCGTCGGCGCCCTGGGCACGATCGAGTTCTTCGATCACGTCGGCGATGAGTTCCTGCTGCTCGCCGACGGCCGAGACGATCACGGTCCGGGCCGCTTCATCACCGGAGATCTGCACAGGCGGCTGCTCCGGGCCGCGCCGTCCGCCGCGACGCGCCTGCCGGCTGAAGATCTCGCGCAGGGCCGTCACGGTTGCCGGCACCTCGGCATGCTTCAGCGGATACAGTCGCACGGTCGGCTGGTTCGTTTCGGCCGCCGACTGGTCGAGTTCCTGGACCAGCCCTGCGATGAGCTTCATCGCGTCGCTGGGCGCGGCAACCACCACGGAGTTGCTCCGTTCGTTGGCGGTGATGCTCACGGTTGCCCCCGCGTCGACGCGTGTCTCGCCGTCGGCGCCGCGAAGCTCGATCATCTGCCGCACCTGCTGACGGCGCAACTGCTGCGGCGTGCGACGTCGACCGCGAGGCGTGTCTTCACTCGATTCGAACAGCTTTCGCAGGTTGGTCGCGACGGTGTCGGCCTGGCTGTTCTTGAGCGTGAAGACGCGGACCTCGCTGACGACGGTAGCGACCGTGTCGAGTTGCTTGATCACGGGTTTGATCACCTCGAAGTCCAGCGGCTTGGCGCGAACGATGACGCGCCGCGTGCGGGGTTCGGCAACGACGGTGATGTTCGGCTCGGGCATGACGAGCCGCCGGCCACGCCGTTGCGGCGTCTGCGGATTGAACAGCAGGTCGAGGGTCGTGGCGACGTTGGCCGGGTCGGCGTTCTCGATGTCGAAGACGCGCAGCTCGGCGTCGGCGGCGGCCGTCCCCCAGGACAGTTCGCTGATAAGCATCTCAAGCTCGTCGAGGTCGCGACGCGGCCCGGACAGCAGCAGCGAGTTGCTCTTCGGGTCGACGGCAATGACCACGCGTTGCGGCGACGGCTCAAAGATCTTGGTCTCGCCGGGCGGCGCAGCATCCGTGTCGGCCTGTTTGACCTCGGTCGATCGTCCGGTTGGATCGGCATTGGCGGTCTCGTCATCGGCGGACTCGGCCGGCGACTGCGTGCCTGCCGGGTCGACACCGTGCAGCGGCTCGGGGGGGGGCTGCTCGCCCGCCGGCAGTGTCTCGGTAAGGATGACCTTGCGGTCGGTCATCTGACCGTAGAGTCGCTGGAGCATCTCGGCCATCTTCGCCGCGCGGACACCGTCGAGCGGCACGACGCGGACGGCAACGCTCTTGCTGGCGGCGGCCTGGTCGAGTTTGCCGACCACCTGCATCATCAGCTTCAGGTCGGCATCATTGCCGATCATCGTGACGGTATTGGCCGTGTAGTCGTACTGCACGACAGGCCGCTCGGACCACGTGCGGTCGCGGAACATGCCGTCGAGCTGCGAGGCGACGTCTGAAGCGTCGGCGTTCTCAAGAAAAACAAGTTCCACGTCGCGATGGGCCTTCTCCTCGCCGTCGAGTTGCTGCAGCATCTGTTCGACCGGCGCAAAGTAGGCCGCCGTCGTCGACACCACCAGGCTGTTCGTGCGTTCATCAGCCGCAACGCTGAACGGCGTGCTCTCGCCGCGACGCCGCGAGCGGCGCTGCTGCCGGATCAGGTCGCCGAACATGCCGCGGAGATCGTCGGCAAGGTCCTTGGCGTTGGAGTTCTTCAGGGCGTAGACGCGGACCTCGATATCCTCGCTGACCGACTCGGCGTCGAGACCCTCGATCATCCGCACGACCTCGGCAACCTTCTCGACCGGGCCGCGTACCAGTACGCTGTTGGAGTTCGTCTCCGGCGTGACGGTCACCTGCTGGGCGGCCGTGCCGTCGCGGCGACCCCGTTCGGCCAGCGACGTCGTGACCGACTGGGCCAGCGTTTCGGCCTGCGCGTTGGTCAGACTGACAACGCGAATGGTCGACAGATCGGCCGTTGTCTCGGTATCGAACGTGCTGATGAGTTCGTCGGCCATCGCCAGCTTCTCCGGCGTGCCCTGGAGAACGACCGCATTGCTGCTGGAGACGGTGGAAACGCGGAAGGGGCTCTTGCCGGCATCGGCTTCCCACCATCGCCGGCGGCTGGTGCCGCTGTCGGAGAGCAGGACACGCTCGAGCATCGACGCGATCTCCTCGGCCCGGGCATACGTCAGTCGATAGGTCTTGGTCTGGTAGGCCAATTCGCTCTTGGTCTGCAGTTCGGCGATAAGCTTGTCGATCTCCTTGAACTGCTCGCCTGTGGCCGAGACCATCACCTGGTTCGTCGTGCGGTCGGCCTCGAATCTCGCCTGCGGTTCGTCGCTACGGCCGCGGCGGCCGCGCTGCTCGGCAAACAACCTTGACAGTGATCGTGCCACATCGCCGGCGTTGCCGCTCTTGAGCTGGTAGGTGCGGACCTCGCGGCGGAACCTCTCGGCCGATTCCTCCGTATCGAAGCTGACGATGAGTTCCTCGGCCAGCGTCAGGCGCTCGGGCGGGCCCTGGACGATAACAGCGTTGGCGGACTCCATGGCGGCGATGCGCATCGCGGTCTTGCCGGCGTTCGGGTCCCACCATCGGCGCCGACCGGCCCCGCGGTCTTCCAGCAGTATCGACCGCAGCATCTCGGCGATTTCCTCGGCCTTGGCGAACCGCAGCGTGAAGGTCCGCGTCTGGCTGGCGAGCTTCGAGGTCTGCTGCAGATCTTTGATCAGCGATTCGATGCGTGCGAAGTCGTCGGCCGTCGCAGCGATCATCAACTGGTTGCTGGCGCGGTCGGCTTCGAAGCGCGGCTGCGGCTGGCCGGGCGCCTGGCGACCGCGGCGCTTCTCGGCGAAGAGCCTCGCCATCGACTGGGCGACGTCGGCGGCGCTGCCGGTGTCGAGCTGGTACGTGCGCACCTGCAACTTGCCGACCTCCCCCTCGGCGTCCAGCGTTCGCGCGAGCTGGGCGATCGGCTCGATGCGTTTCTTGGGAGCCTCGATGATCAGGGCCTTGTCATGCGGGGCCGCGGTGATGACGACGCGTTCGGGGTCCTCGCCCGTATCACGACGACCTCGTCGGCGGTTGCCGGTGGCGTCGGGGTAAAGATCTTCGAGCATCGTTCGCATGGCGGCAGCGGAGGTCTGCTCGAGCGGGACGATGCGCGTCTCGCGTGCCGCCGCCTGCGTGGCGGCATCGAGCTTGGCGACGATGCCTTCGATCTGCTCGCGCTTGGCCTCGGGCGCACGCAACAGGACCGAGTTCGTCAAACGGTCGGCCTCGATGAACACCTCGGCGCCGCGGCCGCGAGTGTCTCCCGGCATGAGGGCGCGGATCTTGCCGGCCAGATCTTCGGCATCGGCGGTGGCCAGGCGAATCATGGTGAACGGCTCGGTTGTCTCGGACGCCGGGACGTCGAGGGCCGCGATCATCTGCGCCAGTTCCGCCTGCTCGGACTCCGCCGCCGTCACGAGCAGCGCGTTGTTGGCTTGCGAGGCAACGACGTAGATCGGCACCGAGCCCTTGCCGCGTCGGCCCCAGCTTCGGCTGCGGACGGCCTGCTGAAGCGTGTCCGCCAGTTCGCGGGCCGCGGCGTGCTCGAGCTTGACGAGGCGCGTCACCGGCGTCTTGACCGTCGCCGAGGCCTGAAGATCCTTCAGCACGTTCGAGACGGTCGCCCAGTCGTCGGCCGCCGTGGCGATGATCAGTGAGTTGGTGTCGCTCTCGACCTCGATCCGCGGACGGGGCTCGCCGGGATCGCGGCCTTTGGTCTTCTCGGCAAGGATGCGGCTCAGTGCGCTGGCAACCTGGCGGGCGTTGCCGGCATCGAGTTGCACGACGTGGATTTCCAGCGATGTCTGCTGAGGCTCCTGGCGGTCGAGCTGCTCGATGAGGCGGCTGGCGGCTTCGATGTCGCCGGCCGGGCCGCTGACGATGAGCGTGTTGGTCCGCTCGTCGGCGCTGGTCGCCAACGGTCGCTGCACCCGGCCCCGCGCGTCGCGCCGCACGACAGCCTTGCGGATCGTCCCGGCCAGTTGACTCGCGTCGGCCGTCGTCAGCTCGAAGACCCGCAGCGACTCGCGATCCGTACTGGCCGCATCGAGTTCGCGGATGAGTTCGCCGATCTGCTTCATGTCGTCGACGGCCGCCGAGACGATCAGCCGGTTCGTGGACGCGTCGGCCACCACGCGCGTCTGCTGACCGCCCTTTCCGCGGCCCCGCCTCTTGACCAGCTCCTGGATTGTGCGGACGAGTTCCCCGGCCCGTGCGTTCTTGAGCTCGAAGATGCGCATGTCACCGGCGGTCGGCCCCTCGGCGCCATCGAGCGTGGTGATCATCTGCTCGGCAAGTGCGAGCTTGTCCCCCGCGCCGACGAGCACAACCATGTTCGTCCGGTCGTCATGACTGACCTGCACGACCTTGGACGGATCGGCCCGGCCGGGCACGATGCGTTTCGTCTTCGGATCGTAGCGCCACTTGCGAGCCGTCTTGCTGCCAAAGAGATTCGTGAGAATGTTGGCCACGTCGCCTGCGTTGGCGTTCTTGAGGAAGTACGTCTTGAGCTGTCGGTCGACCACCGTCTCCACGTCGAGGGCGGCGAGCAGATCCTGAATGCGGCGGATGTTGCTCACCTGGTCGGTGATCACGATGCCCCTGCCCTGGCCAAGGGGGGCGATCGAGCCGAAACTGCTGACCATGCGAATGACCGTCTTGGCCGCCTTGTCCGGATCGAGGAACTTCATCGGCAGGACGACCGTGACGATTTCGTTCGGACGTATGTCGTCGTCGACCTCGTCCATGCCACGGAGAATCCTGGTGGTCGAGGCGATTTCGGCCAGCGGTCGCAGCCGCAGGAATCGCCCTTCCTCCCGCAGGACGTAACCCTTCATCGCCAGCAGAAGATTCAGCGTATCGAGTGCGTCCTCATAGGTGTACGGCTGAGCGTCGAAGAAGGTCAGCTCCCCGTCGATGTTCAGATCGCCAATGAGCGGCTTGCCCGCCTTCTGGGCGAACCGCCGCACAACACGTGTGTAGGGCACGCCGTCGAACTGAAAGCGAATGTCGGCCTGCGTTTCGGGTGGCCCCGCCACCTCGGCCGTGGCGGTTTCCTCATCCTCGCCCGCGGCCGGCGGGGTGGGCTTGGCGCTCGGCGCCGTCTCGGCGGCCGAGGCCGGCTCGCCGCTGGGCGGGGCGTTGTTGGCGCCTCGCGGCGTCTGGGCCGTTGTGGTCGCAGCGACCGTGGCCAGTAGCGTCCACGCGATCCATACGTTGCGTGATGTCGGCATCTGACATCTCCTTTGTCTGTCCGACGCTTGCACGTCTCCTCAATGTCGATGCGCTTGCATCCTGACCGGGGCCCGGGTACATCGCGGGCGCAGCCGGCGGCATCTACTTGCGTCTCAGCTCTTCGGGTAGTTGGGCGGCGTCGAGGCGGTGCTTGCTGGCGAGTGATTCGCCGAGTTCGATGGCGACGTAATCCTCGCCAAGCCGCATGATGACACGGCTCGTTGAGAGCAGTTCGGGATCGTCCGGCCTAGGCATTATACGGTAGTCCACCATGACAATCTTCCCGCCCGCCAGGGGGTCCCCGAGATTATACCGGCGGATCGTCCCGGTTTCCGTATCTTTCACTGAAATGTCGCTGCAGTCGCCCCAGTCGGTCAGGGAGACAACCTTGAAGCGATTGCGGTCGCTCTTGCGCGGCGAGGGCGCCGGTTTCGAGCGCTTGCGGGCGACGGGCGTATCGGGGCGCGACTTCTTCTGGATGTACGGCCGGAAGATATTGCGGGCCGCGATCAGCCCGTACTCGGCGCGGCCGGGATTGTCGGCAAGGCCGGGCAGCGACGCCTCGTCGACGGCATTGGTGGACATCCGGATCGTTTTGGTCGTGCCGCCGACCTTCCGCTGCATCTCCAGCAGGGCCTCGTCCAGCACGATTGTCATGTAACGGAAGGCCAGGTCGACCGCGCGGCCGTCGCGCTGCGGCACGATGCTCAAACCCTCCAGCCGATGGACATATGGATCCTTCTGCAGCACATACAGCAGATCAACCGCCTGGCCGAGCGTGCCGACGAGATCAACCTGCCAACCGATTTCGCGATACGCGTTCGGCCGCGACCGCCCCGTCACCGGCCGGGCCGTCCCGTCGCGTCGCATGCCGCTCGCCTCGACCATCCTGTCCAGCCGGACGCGTATGTCCTCGCTGACCTTCACGGGATCATCACCATAGGTGGCAGCGGCATACTTGCCGAGCATGGCCAGGTAGCGTGCCTCACGATCGTTCTTCCGGTCCAGCAGGCGGAGCTCGCGACGCAGTCGCGCTTCGCGGGCCGCCAACTCGCCGGCCGGGCTGACAATGCAGAAGCTCGCCAGCAGGTAGATCACGAACAGCCCGGCGGCCACCATGACCACGCGGGCGACGATTTTTCGGCCGCGCTTGGTCATCGCGACCTCCTTCGCCCTTTGACCTCATCCAGCGGGCGGCCGAGATCATCGTCGGCTGGACGGGCAGGTGCCTCCATGTCACTGACCGCGATATCCAGGGCCGGATCGACGGTCACGGCGATCTGCGTCTGACGGACATAGCCGAACGGGTTGCCCGGGTTGACGGCATCCTTGCTGGTCCGCGGCGTGTAGCCGGCCT
>JAAAOJ010000081.1 GCA_009908915.1 Planctomycetota bacterium | reverse complement strand
CCTCGTCGATGGCGTCGGTCTTGGCCTCCATCGTGCTCAGCGGCTTGCCGGCCACGGCCGCGGTATCGCCCGGCTGCGGATCCGCTGCCGGAACGATTGCAGCCAGCAGGAAAACGGCGGCCGTGAGGAGTCCTGCCCTGAATGCATATTCGTGCTGCCTGACAAACTGGTACGGTCCGACCATGTGAGGTTCTCCTTCTTCTCGAGTGGTATGTCATGTCGTCATGTCTGTGGGTCTACATCCCCCCGCTCATGTTACGAACGCGTGACAAGGTGCAACGTCCGTGCCAGTGTGCAATACGCCAAGAGTCGGCCCGCCCCGTCGGCAGTATTCCGAGAATGCCGTTGCCACCGAACAGCTCGTCGCACGGCCGTCTGCACAGGATATGTGCATGCCCTGCTGCGACTCTGTGCATGCGTGCTGGGAAAACGGCTCCGCGAGCGTTTATACTGGCGGTTCGTTCGCGGGGCGGAATGGAACAGCCGTTGCTGGTCGTTACTTGCGGCTGTCAGAGCGGCACGTTCGCGAGAGCACACATGAGTATGTCCATCCGAGTGCGTACAATCCTGGCCCTGAACATCTACGTCATCGGCCTGGCGCTGGTGATGGGCTGGATCGCCAAGGAAACGGCCGGGCACCTCGTCGAAGAACGCTACGTTCGCGAGATGGTGGGCAGTGCGGCCGGCTTCCTGAAAGGCCAGCGCTTCCCGCGGAGCGACTCGATGATGCGACACCTTCACGCCCTGTACAATGCCGAATGGGCCGCCGCCGAAAACACAGCCGACAACATCGTTGCATCGAGCCTTTCGCCGGAACTGACCGCTACGTTCGCCGCACACGTCAGCGGCGACGCGACGGGCGGAACGGTGACGCTCGGCGATGAGCGATACCGCTTCGACTCCGCGGACGTCATGACGACCAACGTACAGACCGGCGAGCCCGAGCCGGGTCGGCTGTACATGCTCGTGCCGGACGCCCAGTTTCGCCAGGCCCGCACCCGCGCGCAAGCCCGCGTCGCCCAGGTCATCCTCCCCGCAGCCCTGACGGCGACTGTCGTGGCCGTACTGCTGTCGGTGTCGATCACCCGCCCGATCCGGTTGCTGGCGGCCGAAATGGACCACCTGTCCGACGGCGACGTCATGGCCGCCCGGCCAGAACGAACGAGGCGTCCGCCGGGGCCAAGGGAGGTTCGGCAACTCGCCGAATCGTTCGACCGCATGCTTGATCACCTCGGCCAGGCACGCCGACAGATGCTTCGCAGCGAGCAACTGGCTACCCTCGGCAAGGTGGCCCTCGGGGTGGCACACGAGCTGCGCAACCCGTTGAGCGGCATCAAGATGAATATCCGCGTACTCAAGGACCGCGACATGCTTGCCGACGATCCCGGCCTAGCGGCCATCTTGCGCGAAATCGACCGGATGACCCTGTATCTCGACGAACTGATGGGCCTGGCCTCCGGCCGGCAGGACGCCGCGGGCCACTTGACGCGTGAGCCGGCGCAACTGTCGGACCTGGCTCGCGGGGTGCTGACCATTCTGGCCGGGCGGGTGAGGCATGCCACACTGGAGGTCCGCGTCGATGCCCCGAGCGACGAGCCGGTCGTCGGCGTCGACGAAAACCAGATCCGCCAGACAATGATGAACCTTCTGGTCAATGCCATCGAGGCCAGCCCGCCGCATAGCACCATTGTCGTGAGCATCGAACGCCACGGCAATCGCCTGCGTTGTCGCGTGGTCGATACCGGACCGGGTGTTGCGCAGGACGAGGAGGTGTTCGACGCTTTCGTAACCGGTAAGCCCAACGGCGTGGGACTGGGGTTGTACATCTGCAGACAGATCATCTCCCGTCACGGCGGCGAGATCGGTTTCGAGAACACCGAGACCGGCGCGGCCTTCTGGTTCGACCTGCCCGTGGACGACGACAGCGAGGAAGCATGAGCCCCGAGACGACGAATAAGACACTGCTGGTCATCGACGACGAAGATGCCATCTGCCTGGCCTTCGAACGGTTCTTCGGTGCGCGAGGCTGGTCGGTTCGAACAGCCGCGACCGGCGCCGACGGTCTGGCCGCCTGCCGAAATGAACGGCCGGCCGTGACCTTCCTGGACATCCGCTTGCCCGACCGCAGCGGCCTGGACCTGCTGGACGAGCTTTCGGAGCATCGCAGGACGGTCATCGTCATCACCGCCTATGGCGGTCTGGACACCGTCGTTCGCGCGTTGCAGGGCAAGGCCTACGACTATCTTGCCAAACCGATCGACCTGGACAAGGCGATCACGCTGGCCGAGCGAGCGCTGGCCGAAGGCCGTCGCGGCGGCCAGGTCGATATGACGCCCGCCGCCACGCAAGGCCCGCTGGTGGGCCGGTCGCCCGCCATGCAGGAGGTCTACAAACGCATCGCCCGTGCCGTCGCGACGAACTCCGCCGTCCTCATCACCGGCGAGACCGGGACCGGCAAGGAACTGGCCGCCGCCGCGATCCACCAGTTCAGCCCCCGACGCGACCAGCCTTTCGTGGCAATCAACTGCGGCGCCATCCCCGAGCACCTCATCGAGAGCGAACTCTTCGGCCACACCCGCGGGGCGTTCACCGGCGCCCACGACAATCGGGCCGGCAAGTTCGCCCAGGCCCAGGGCGGCTGCCTGCTGCTCGATGAGATCGCCGACCTGTCGCCGGCGCTCCAGGTCAAGCTGCTGCGTGTCCTGGACAGCGGCGTGGTCGAGCCCGTCGGCGCCGCGACCGGCCAGCGTCTGGATGTTCGCATTCTCGCAGCGACCAACAAGAATCTCCCTGCCGAGGTCGAGGCCGGGCGATTCCGGCGCGACCTGTACTATCGGCTGGCCGTTCTGCACATAAACCTGCCACCGCTGCGGCAGCGCCCCGACGACATCCCGCTGCTGGCGAGGCACTTCATCCGTCAGTTGGCACCGGAGGCGCCGGACCGGCCGCATCTCATTGAGGACGAGACGATACGGCTGCTGACCGAATACGACTGGCCGGGCAATGTGCGCGAGCTGCGGAATGCCATCGACCATGCCCTCCTCGTCGCACCGGACCGGACCATCAAGGCCGGCGACCTGCCCGAGACGATCCGACTCGGCCCGCATCCCGGCGGCGATGCTGCGGCCCTACAGGCGGCGACGATCGACTATGCCGCGGCCCTGCCGGGCGAGGCGCCCCAGCGCCACCAGCAGACCGTCACGGAAGTGGAGCGGTCGTTGATTTGCGATGCGATGCGCCGCTTCGATGGCAATCAGTCCGAGGCCGCCCGGTATCTCGGCCTGCATCGCAACACCCTGCGTAAGAAGCTACGCGACCTCCGCATTGATGCATGAGATCGCCCTTGCGGACATCTCATCGTCCTCCAGAAGACAGGACGTGCGATCATGGCAGCCCATCCATAGAAGCGTGCCTCGACCTCGCGACGCAATCCATCTCCAAGCGGGCTGCTAACAGGGATTGCCGTGGGCGCGAGACCACGGTCGATGCGCCAAAAAAAATGAGCCCCAAAGGGGCGACACCCGACGATGCTTGTGCCGCCCCTGCGAGGTTTGAACATGTCTCGCCAAGCTGCCCGCACTCGCGCCCGGGGCTGACAGACAGGGAAGGTCGCGGTTCCTGGTCCGGCGACCCTCACCCGCAGCCTCGATCGCCGGCTATGAACTATGACCTCTGAGGTCTGAACTCATGCTCTCAATACATGTCATCCATGCCGGCGCCGGCGGAGGCTTTCTTCTTCTCCGGGATCTCGGAGATGACCGCATCGGTCGTCAGCAGCAGACCGGCCACGCTGGCCGCGTTCTGCAAGGCCGATCGCTCGACTTTGGTCGGCACAATGACGCCGTCCTTGACGAGGTCGCCGTACTTGGCCGTCAGGGCGTTGTAGCCGAAGTTGGCTTCGTCCTTTTTCTGGATCTCCATGGCCACGACCGATCCGTCGAGCCCGCTGTTGGCCGCAATCTGCTTGAGCGGCGCGAACAACGCCCGGGCGACAATGTCGCCGCCGGTCTTCTCGTCGTCGCTGTCGAACGTCACCTTGGCGATGGCCTTGGCGGCGCGAATAACGGCCGTGCCGCCACCGGGAAGAATGCCTTCCTCGACGGCCGCCCGGCAGGCGTGCAGGGCGTCTTCGACGCGGGCCTTCTTCTCCTTCATCTCGGCTTCGGTCGCCGCGCCGACATTGATCTGGGCGACGCCGCCGGAGAGCTTGGCGAGGCGTTCCTCGAGCTTCTCGCGGTCGTAGTCGCTCGTGGTGGCCTCGATCTGGCTCTTGATCTGGTTGATGCGGCCCTTGATGTCATTGGGCTTGCCGGCGCCTTCAATAATCGTCGTGTTGTCCTTGCTGACGCGAACACGCTTGGCCTGGCCAAGGTGCTCGATGTCCACCGTGTCCAGGGCAATGCCCAGGTCTTCCATGAGGGCCTGGCCGCCGGTGAGGGTCGCGATGTCCTGCAGCATCTCCTTGCGGCGGTCGCCGAAACCAGGCGCCTTGACGGCCGCACACTGGAACGTGCCGCGAAGCTTGTTGACGACCAGCGTCGCCAGGGCCTCGCCCTCGATATCCTCGGCGATGATCAGCAGCGGCCGACCGCTCTGGGCGACTTTCTCCAGCAGCGGGACGATGTCCTTGATGTTGGAGAGCTTCTTCTCGTGGATGAGAATGTAAGGCTTCTCGAGGTCGGCTTCCATGGCCGTCTGATCGGTCACGAAGTGCGGGCTGATGTAGCCCTTGTCGAACTGCATGCCTTCAACGAGATCGACATAGGTTTCCAGGCCCTTGCCCTCTTCGACCGTGATCACGCCGTCCTTGCCGACCTTGTCCATGGCGTCGGCGATCTCCTTGCCGATCTCCTGATCCTGGTTCGCTGCGCAGGTACCGACTTGGGCGATTTCCTTGCTGCCCTTGACGGGGTTGGACATGCTCTGCAACTCGGCCACAACGGCGTCGACGGCCTTGTCAATACCGCGCTTCAGCTGCATGGCCTTGGCGCCGGCCGTAACGTTTTTGAGGCCTTCCTCGAAGATGGCCTCGGCGTAGATCGTTGCCGTCGTCGTGCCGTCACCGGCGATATCGGACGTCTTGGAGGCCACTTCCTTGACCATCTGGGCGCCCATGTTCTCGTTGGCGTCTTCCAGCTCCACCTCCTTGGCCACGGTCACGCCGTCCTTGGTGACGGTCGGACTGCCGAAGCTCTTTTCGAGGACCACGACGCGGCCGGTGGGGCCGAGCGTGACCCTGACGGCCTTGGCGAGTTTGTTCACGCCGCGACGAATGCCGTCGCGAGCGTCCATGTCGAATACAATCTTCTTCTTTGCCATGTCCTATTGCTCCTGTTGTTCGATAGGTCGTTGACTGGTTAATTCGTTCATTCGTTAATTCGCGGAGAGCGCCGGGCCCGGCCGTTCGTTTCTTCAGTCAGGCTCTCCGACCCGGACCCTCGGGCTCCGCTTTCTTACCTCTCTCCCTCTGGGGGAGGCTGGGTGAGGGTCTTCTTTTGGCCATTCACTTTTCATCAGAGAACATTCGTGGCCTTCGTCTTCTTCTCGCCATTCGTGTTCTCTCTTACGCGCGAGCAACAAGTTGCTCGCCCTACTTCTTCTCGCCATTCGCGTTCTCTTTACTTCTCTTCAGCCCCGGCAGGGGCGTCTTCAATAGCCCCGTCCCCCAGGGCGGGGTTGCATGCGGCGTGCGTCTCGCAAGCCCCGGCAGGGGCGCCTTCAATAGCCCCGTCCCTCAGGGCGGGGTTGCATGCGGCGTGCGTCTCGCAAGCCCCGGCAGGGGCGCCTTGTCACAGAACAGACCCAAGGCGCCCCTTGCCGGGGCTTGGCGTTCGCATTCGTTCGCTGACCCCACGCTCACGCGTGGGGCTATTCAACATCGCCGCTGCCGCGGCTGGGCGTATTCACTTTTCAGGTCGTCCTCCGAATCGCCCCCACCGGCTCGAAGACCCATTCGACAGGCTCAGGGCAGGCTCGCCACCTCCCCCAGAGGGGGAGGAGTTATCGACCATCCTTCGCGGTATTTACTTTTTATGTCAGAGAACATTCGTGGCCTTCGTCTTACTCGCGCCATTCGTGTTCTCTCTTACTCGCGAGCAACAAGTTGCTCGCCCTACTTCTTTGCGCCATTCGCGTTCTCTTTTCTCAGGTCTTTCGTCTACTCGACGATCGCGAGGACATCCGTCTCGTTCATCAGCAGCAGGTCTTCGCCGTCGATACTGATATCCGTGCCGGCATAGCTGTTGAAAACGATCTGGTCGCCGGTGTCAACCTGGATGGTCGAGCGGCTGCCGTCCTTGAGCAGCTTGCCGTCGCCCACGGCCATCACGGTGCCCTGCTGGGGCTTTTCTTTGGCGGCCTCGGGCAGGATGATACCGCCCTTGGTCTTCTCTTCGGCTTCCAGGCGCTTCACGAGGATCTTCTCGCCGAGCGGACGGACTTTGGTCTTCTTGGTGCTCTTCTTGGCAGCTTTTGCCATCGATGGTCTCCTTTGTCAGTCTTGCTTGCTTTTTTGTACTGAATCTGTCGCTATGGACGTCATGGGTCGTCCGGCCGGGCGGCCGGCTCCGGGCTATCGGTCGCGAGGGGACTGCTGGCGAAGCATCCGCGCCAGGCGCGTCATGACGCCGTGGACCTGGCGGAGCAGTTCCTCGAACTCCAGCGGCTTGGCGACGACACTGTGAGCGGCCAGGCTCAAGGCATCCTCGAGCCACTGGCGGTCGGTATGTTTTGTAACGACCACCACCGGCAACCGGGCGTTTACCCGCCGGATCATCCGCAGCAGCCGCAGAGCGTCCACGTCCCACGGCGCGTCGTCGTCCAGCACGGCCGCGTCGGCCTGGCCGGTCCGCACGACCTCCAGCAGTTCGTAGTCGCTACGAACGCGCCGGGTATGCAGGAATCGCGGGCCGACGATCTGCCCCAGCGCGGGCAGCCAGTCCTCAGCCTCGCCGCTAACGACGAGTTCGAGAGGGCTGCGTTTCTCTATGTCCGGTGCCCAAACCATGCTGCTCTCTCACCTTAGCAGCCCGTTTAGAAAGCTATCGCTGCTGCGGTCGGGCCTTTCGCCTGCGCGGCATCGTCCCGAAAAATCGGTCGTTGCCAATGTACCGATTGACGAATCAACCAATTCGCCTGCGTTTCCGCGACTTGATGCTCGCGGCGCGATCCATATTCCAAACGGACTCTTAGCGTTGGCATATCGTGCCTGCGTGCCAAACGTCTGGACACAATCGGTCCACCAATCGGACATGCAACGACAGTGCCACATCACGCAAGTCGCTACATAGTAGAGACATATGCCTATCGATACGTATCGCAAAGCCCGAAATCCCTGCCGTAGCGGCCACGTCTGTCGGCCTGAGCTGCCGAATGGGCAGTCAGGCAGGGACAGGAAACCTAGCGCCATGCCCTTCGTTCATCCGATGTATAGAGGTGAGTTTCGCGCCAGTTGTGCCAGCGACGGCCTCGGACGGGTCGTCGACAAGCTCGCAACGCCTGAAATGGCGGAGAATTGTGGGGTTGTCAGAATTCACCGCATGATGGTACACTAAATGAATCGCCGTTGCGTGCAACGTCCCGGAAGGTAATCGGAAATGGCAAAGCACACGGCAAAACCGGCAACCCCGGCCGACGACGATTTGCTGGGCGAGTTGGCCGCCGACCATGTCTCGCGAATAACGCCACGCGGGCAGCGCCCCGATACGGGACAGTCCGCGCACCGCCAAATTGAGACACCGGCCGAACGGAATGCCGATGCCGCTCCGCCAGAGCAGCCGCAGGCCGAGGAATCCTCCGTCTCGGAGAAAGCAAAGGCAACGCCCGCCGTCGCCACCGAGGAATCGCTCGAGGCCGCCCCACCGTCCGTCGACGCACCCAAGCAGGAATCAGCCGCTGCTGCATCTGATGACGATGCAGACTACGTCTGCGAGCCCCCCGCTGAAACCCAAGCGCCGGACCGACCCCACGAGGCCGAACCAGCGAAAGCACCCGATACAGCGCAAACCGCGGCCAAGCCCGAAGCCTCGTCGCCACAGGCAGCCGACACACCTAAGCTCCCTGTCCCGCCGCAGGCAGCCGTGCCGCAAGCCCCCGGACCGGCAGAACCGCTCAAGCCGACGGATACCGCAACATCGCCGGCAACGACCGAAACCGAATCCGACGCATCCGCCGAGCCGACATCGCAAACCGAAGCGACGGTCCCGTCGCAGGGCCCCACCGCACCCCACGCCCCCGCGCCGCAACAGGCGTCTGCCCCGCTGGAGCCCGCCGCCTGCGAGCCCCCCAAGCCGCAGGAGACGCCTGCGCCCTCGCCCGAGGCTGCAGCGCCGCCCGTCGAGGCGCAGCAGGAACCGCCGAAGAATATCGAGCCACCGGCGGAGCCGACAGCGTCAGCCGTGCCTCTCGACGGGCAGGCGGCCGCCGGTTCTGGCATTGCCTCCCGCATACGCCAAACCGACGACGAGCCGCGACAGGAGGAACTGCCTCCCACGGCCAGCGGCATGGAAGGCATCGAATCCCGCATTCTCGATCCGACCCCGGTTGCCGGCGGCATGGACCACCGAAGCGACGCCGACGAACCGCCGGCCAAGGAGATTCCGACGGCTGAGGAGATGCCCGAGGCCCCCCGGCACGGCGGCCCTGACGTCAAGCCGCCCGTCCGCCAGTTCCAGTCCGGCGCGTTCTCGGTCCGCATTGCCGGCGACGCCGTTGAGCAGGAATTCGATGATGGCGACGACATTCTCCTCGGAGCCGAACTGACCACCGACGCCGATGCCGACGGCGGCCGCTATGCCGTTCGCATCGGCCCGGAAGAGGAAAGCCCGGACTGGCCGGATGAATCCTCCTCGCCCCTGAATCAACTGGCCATGCAGGAATACGCCACCGACGCCGCCAACGGTGAGGCCGGTTGCGAGGAAGCGGTGGATGTGGAGGTCCCCGGCCGCGTCGAAAGCGTGAAGGTCGACGAGGAGATCGACGAAGAAGTCCATCGGCACGAGTCAAGCGACAGCGACGATCCGCCCGCCACCGCGAAACCCCAGCCGGCCGCTGACGACCATGGCATTGCCGAACGCATCGCCGACCTGATTTCGCAGATTTCCCGCCAGCGCAAGGGTGAATCAGCCGAAGACGTCGCTGAAGAACGGGCTACGGAGGCACTTCGCGAGGACCCAGCCCAGACCGCCGACGCCCCGGCTGAGCCCGCCGAACCCGACAGGCCGACGAATACAGAGCAGCCGGCCGCGGCCCCAGCCGATGATGGGGAAGCGCCCCGCAGCCAGCTGGACAATCTCACGCATGCGGACGATGACGATGACGATGACGAAGTCGTACTCGAAGGCGTTCCCGCCCCGCCGCCACCCGACGAGGGCGAAAACGGTCAGCCCATCGGCGCCCAGGATGACGCGAGGAATCGCCCGTCCAGTGAGGTCGTTAGCATCGCCGACATCGGCGAGGGACGACGGCGTCGCATCGAAGCCAAGACGAAAAAGCCCTCCCGCCGAAGCCGTCGGTCGGACACACAACGCAAACGCAGGTCGGATGGCCGCGAGGTGTCGGTCGCCGAAGAACTGCTCGACAACCAGATGGCCGGTGAGACGCCGGTCGATTCAGACGACGGCAAGCGCAAAGGCAAGCGGGCAAAACGCCGTAAGCACAGCAGCCGCTCAGGGACGGAGCCAATGTCGCTCGCGCGGCGGGCTGTCATGATCACCCCCCGGCCCGAGGCGAAACAGTCCCGCTGGCGAAGTCTGGGCATCCAGGCCGGTATCGTGGTGATGGCCCTCCTAGCGACAGTCCTGCTGCTGTTCCTGCTGGTGTTCTGACGGCTACTGTTTACTCGCCGGCCGCCGAGGCATCCATGTCCTTCCGCAGGTTCCGAAGCTCCAGTTCCAGTTCAGCTACCTTGTCCGTCAGGGCCTCGGCCTTGCGCTTGTAAGCGTCGCGTTCGGCGGGCAGTTTGTTGAGGACCTCGACGATTTCTTTCTGCTTGCCGAGGTCCTCCTGCAGCCGGTAGAGCCGGTCAGAGAGTAGCCGCTCGCGCCGTCGCAGGTCGCCGACGGTCCCTTCGAGCACCTGCTTTTGCGCTTCAAGCTCCTCAATCCGGCGGCTGAGGTCGCGATTCTTACGTTTCAGGTCGTTGCATTCCCGCACGAGGTCAGGTGGGTCGCCGGTGCCAAGGTTCTTGTCGTCCGACGGTACGCAGCTCGACAGCATCAGCACAAGGACCGCGCAAGCAACGGGCCACACGAATGCAGTATGGAGTCTCGCGTGTCGCATGGCCCGATGGTATCGTCGCGCGGCAGTCGCCGTCCAGCCTTACTTGCCGGCAGCGCCGGTGGCGGTCCTGCCGGCCAGTATTTCGTCAACGACTTCACCCTCGCGGCCGCCGGCGTTCTCCGAGTAGATCCGGCCCTGTTTATCGAGGACCCATACACTCGGAATGCCGCTGACCCCGTACCGGCGAGCGGTCGGATCATGCCGAAACTCGCCGCTGTAGGTGTGGATCCAGTCGAGCCCGCGTTCCTTGGCAAACTCCTTGAGGTGGTCGATCTTGCCAGGACGGTCCAGGCTGATGCCGACGATCTCCACGCCCTTGTCCTTGTACTCGGCGTAGAACTCCTTCATGTGCGGCAGCGAGCCGATGCACGGGCCGCACCACGTGGCCCAGAAATCGATAACAACGACCTTACCTTCAAGGTCTTCGGGCAAATTCAGCTTCGTGCCGTCCAGTCGCGTGAGTGTCGCCTCGAACGGCTCGCCTACAAAGCTAATATCCCGCTTGAGTTGCTGCTTGAGGAAGGCCGCCACCCCGGGCCGGGTCAGGAACTTCTCTTCCAGCGTGTCAGCCATCGGCTCGACGAGGTCGCGTCGCTGATTCTCGATCGCCAGCGTAATGCCCATGATCATCGCCTGCGCAGCCGCCGGTGTGCCCTTGAAGCTTTCAACGTAGTTGTTGATCGCCTTGTCGACCGCCTCGCCGTCGAGGTCACTGGTGGCGATGGTCTTCTTCACCTGGAAGTACCGTGCGAACGTGCGGACCTCCGGCTGAGGATCGCCCTGGAGCATTCGATTCGCCGTATCGTCAACCATCTGCCACCACTGGTTCTCGGCGGTCTGCTCAGCCAGCGTTGCCGCCATGCGAACGATGAAGCCGCGTACCTCGTGGAGATTCTGCGCATCGGGATACGTGGCCTCGATCTGCCTGGCCAGCTTGATTGCCTCCGGCGCCTGCCGCTTGAAAAGCCTGATGGCCTCCGCACGCTGCGTGCCTCGCGGAATCTGGATGACCCCGGCCAGTTTGGTCAGTTCGGCCTGCGGAATGACGTTGGCATCCTCGGGGGCCTCGACAACCTCCTCCGCGGCGCGCGCGGTCCATATGGAACGTGGTACGCTCAGGCCGATCAGCACGGCCACGACAATCATCACCTTTCGATAGCTCATCATGTTCTCCTGTCGGCGGGTATTGTACCGGTTCACACACATGAAACGTTTGATGGCGTCGGGACGTTCGGTTGTGTCGGTTTTCTGCCGTCACCGCGGCGAGGTCTCGGCGATGATATCGCGGAGGACGGCATCGGAAGTAAAATACGCCTCCCGTGCAAGTCTCAGCCGTCCGCCCTGCTGTTCGAGCGTGCCGATCTGAAGCTGCCGGGCGACGCTTTCGGGGAAGGCCTCCGCAGGCGACAGGCCGTAGCGGCCCTTGAAGGCCGCTTCGTCGACCCCGGCCGTCAACCGCAGAGCGAGCATCAACGTCTCGGCCATCGCCGTTCGCGCGTCAAGTGTTTCGGTCTCGGCGGACGGGCGGGTCGGCGGGTCGCCGGCCAGCGCGCTGAGCCAATCGCGGAAGTCCGGCGTGGTCGACCGCCGTTCGCCGGCGACATAGCTGCACGCCGCCGGGCCGATGCCGAGGTATGCGG
This sequence comes from Planctomycetota bacterium, assembly GCA_009908915.1. Classification (GTDB taxonomy): domain Bacteria; phylum Planctomycetota; class Phycisphaerae; order SM23-33; family SM23-33; genus JAAAOJ01. The sequence continues at coordinate 20,800 of JAAAOJ010000081.1, read as the reverse complement.
CATTACGCCAGTAAACCAGGTTGTGAATGCACGGGCGACCCGGCCGGGCGAAATTCGACAGCTCGTAGTGCTCGTAGCCGGCTGCCGTCAACATCTCGACGGCCACGTCGTACATGGACCTCTGCAGGTCCTCTGCCAACTCAGACACGCGACCGGACCGCAGGTCAGTTCCCAGCGGCGTGTTCTCTTCGAAGCTCAGTGCGTAGCAGCTCACGTGCTGCGGTTGGAGGTCGATCGCGGCGGCCAGGCTGTCCTGCCACGCCGCCGGCGTCTGGCCGGGAATGGCGTAGATCAGGTCGACTGCCAGATTCGCCACGCCCGCCCGGCGAAGCAACACCGCCGCACGCGAAACATCATCCGCCGCGTGCAGCCGCCCGAGAACCTGCAACTCGCCGGGCTGAAAACTCTGCGCCCCCAACGTGACCCGGGTGACCCCGCCGGCGGCGAGGGTATCCGCCGTTGGCTCATCGATGGTGGCCGGGTTGGCTTCGAGGCTGAACTCGCCATCGTCGGCCACGAGAGGCCTGAGCATCTCCAGCAGTCCGCGCAGCTCGGCGATCGGCAGAACGCTCGGCGTGCCGCCACCGACATAGCACGTTCGCAGCGGGACCGCCAGTTCGGCTCGCCTCAGTTCGAGTTCCTGCTGCAGCGCGCAACGCCACGCGGCCGCCTCGCCGGGGACGGGGACGTGGGACGCGAAATCGCAGTAGGCGCACTTCCGCGCGCAGAACGGTACATGCACGTACAACGATGGCGCCGGTGCGGCGGCCTCGGCCCGCGACGCCGGCGCACAAACACCGTCCCGATTTTCCTTGCAGGGGAATTCCGTCATCATAAAATACGAATCCTGCCGATGCTACTATTGATTAGACGATCGGCCTGCTGTTTCCACGCCGCACGCATGAGTTCTTTTTCGACAGGACGGACACCATGAACGTAACACTTGTCTTTTTCAAGCCCACCGGCGAGCAGAAGACAATCCGCATCGACAAGGAAACCACGCTCATCGGCCGCGGGCAGGACTGCGACCTTCGCGTGCCGATCGAGATGTGCTCCCGCCAGCACTGTCAATTCGAGGTCCGTCAGGGCGGTGTGGTCCTCCGCGACCTCGGCTCGGCGAACGGCACGTTCGTGAACAACGAGCGCGTCAACGAAGTGACGCTGTCGCCCGGCGACAAGATCACGATCGGGCCCGTGACGTTTACACTGCAGGTCGACGGACAGCCTGCCGATATCGCGCCGCCGAAAACCCCGCCGGCCGCTGCGCCGGCTACGTCGTCCGAGGCAAACGTCGATGGCTCGGCCATATCCAGCGACGACACGCAGGAAGCCGACTCCGGCGAGATCGGTCTGGCGGCGATCGAAGACGACGATGACGACGATCCCCTCGCGGCGCTGGAAGGGCTGGCCTCCGAGGAAGAAGACGGCAACGAGAACCCCCTCGGCTAGCAACCCTCCCCAAGCAAGACAACGACTCAGCCGTCGGACCCCCCGTCCGGCGGCTGTTTTTCTTGCGCTGCCCCGGCGGGCGTCGGGGCGGTTGCCGGACCGTCTGCGTCGAGGAAATGCTGAAGGAAGGCGGCTGCGGCCACGGCGTCCTGACGCGCGCGACGCTTCTGCCGCGTCCATTGCCCGGCGAGGGCTTCGTCGGCCTGGAAACTGCTGAGACGTTCGTCCCAGAGGCGGACGTCGACCGAGAGCCGCTGCTGGAGGTCGGCGGCGAACCGCCTGGCCCGGACGCCCTGCGGGCCTTCGCTGTCGTCCATGTTCATCGGCCAGCCGACAACAACCCCCACGGCCGCGTGTTCACGCACGAGCTTGACAATCTGCTCCGCGGCCGTTTCGGGCAATCGGCCGTCGAGCACCGTCAGCGGCACGGCAAGCCGGGTCTCGGTATCGCCGCTTGCCACGCCGATGCGTTTGTGCCCGTGATCAATCGCCAGCCATCGCGTCATGCAGCCCTCCGGCCGGGCGGTCAGCTCAGAGATACGTCTGCCCGTAGTGCTTACCGACGGCGGCGACGAGTTCCTTGAGACGCTGGCTGTCGTCGCGGCGGCAGACAAGCGTGGCATCTTCGGAATGAATAACGATGCAGTCGTCGACGCCAAGCACGGCCAGCAGGTGCTCGTCGCTGCTGACGATGACGTTGCGGAAGCTGTCCATGAGAATGTGGTTCTGCGCCACGATCGCGTTGCCCTGCGTATCCGGCTCGACGACGCTCTCCAGCGCCGGCCAGCTGCCCATGTCGATCCACTCGCAGTTCAGGACAACCATCATCACGTTGGCGGCCTTCTCCATGACGGCATAGTCGATGCTGATTTTCTCCAGCGTGGGATAGACGTCGCGCAGCGTCGAGGTGAAGCACTCGCCTTCGGCCGCGGCCTCGCGGACGGCTTCGAGTTTGGCAAAGGTATCCGGGAGCAGCGACCCCACGGCCTGATCGATGGCCTTGACCGTCCAGATGAACATGCCGCTGTTCCAGTAGTGGCTGTCGTCCTCGACGTACTGCCGTGCCGTGGCATGGTCCGGCTTTTCGACGAAGCAATTGACGCGGAAGGCATCTTCCCCGACACCCTCGCCGGCCTCGATGTACCCGAGACCCGTGTGCGGCCAGACCGGGCGCACCCCGAGCGTCAGCAGTGCTTCCGGATTGGCCTCGGCAAGATCCATCGCTCCGTCGATCGTATTGCAGAAGCAGTCGACCGGACGGATGACGTGGTCGGCCGTGAAAACCGCCATCGTCGCACCGGGGTCTTTGCCGCCGACCACGGCGGCGGCCAGGGCGATCGCCGCGGCGGTGTCTCGCCCCTCCGGTTCGCCGATGATATTCTCCCGCGGCAGGTCGGGCAGGACCTCGGCAACGCGGTCGGCATACTCGGCGTTGGTCACAACGTAGATATGCTCCGGCTCGAAGAGCCCGTCGAGGCGCTGGACGGCGATTTCCATCAGGCTCCGCCCACCGACGATCTTCAGAAGCTGCTTGGGTCGGTTTTGACGTGAGAGCGGCCACAGACGCTTGCCCGCCCCACCCGCCATGATCACTGCATACCGCATGGGAACTCCTTATCGTCTGTTTCGCTCAGCCTATCGCCTCACCGAGGTCAAATCAACGTCTCGTCAGTACCATTGCCGGATGATCACCATCGCCGCTGCGGCGATGAACGCACCCCCCAGCAGCACGACGACCAGCAGATCACTCCAGTGGCCGTGCTTGATCATCCGGTGGATCACCCACCCGGCCACGGCAGCCAGACCGGCCAACATGCCCCAAAACTCGATACCTTCCTGCATCACACCATTCCGGCCAAAAAAGAGGGTTGCTCGGCGCATAGCGCCCGCGCTTCGTATTCACGGATCATATCGGCAAGACAGACCGGCCCGCTGAAGTGAACTCGCGGGCGGCTCGCGGTTATGCGTCGTGGCCGGCGGCCGGGCGCAACCACTTTTCCTCGAAATCCGCGCGCGCGGCATCGACGGCTTCGACGGCCAGGGCCGAGCAATGCTGCTTCTCCGTCGAGAGGGACAGCGCGTCGGTAATCATCGCGGGCGTCAGCGTCTCGCCCTCGTCCAGCGGCCGGCCGGTGAGCCACTCGGTGACGAAACTGCTGGCGGCGATGGCAGCGGCGCAGCCGAAAGTCTTGAAGCGTGCCTCGGCGATTCGCTGATGTTCGTCGACGCGTATCTGAAACTTCATCACGTCGCCGCAGTCCGTCGTGCCCGCCGTGCCCGTGCCGACGCGTGGCGTGGCGGGCGCGAAGGAACCGACGTTCCGCGGGTTCTCGAAATGCGATTGAACGACCGGCGAGTATTCCATGTGTGCTCCACGTGGCGATGACGGTGTGCTAGGACGTCTCTGATGCTTTCGGCTCGCCACTGAACCATTCTATCCCACTTGCATCGCCGTTGTCGCAGGCGGCGTCATAAAGCGGACTGATCCTTCGCAGGTCGGCGACGGCCCGGGTGAGGCAGTCGACGGCGTAGTCGACGTCCGCGACGTCCGTACCCCGTCCGAGACTGAAGCGAAGCGACGCATGGGCAAGGGCCTCCGGAAGTCCCATCGCCCGCAGGACGTGGCTGGCCTCGTCGGCGGCACTGCTGCACGCCGAGCCGCTGGAGACGGCAATGGTCTTCATCTTCATCATCAGCGCCTCGCCCTCGACGAACGCGAAGGTGAGGTTCGACGTATTCGGCAGTCGGGCTTCGACGCAGCCGTTCTGTTTGATGTACGGGATCCGCTCGGAGAGCATCCGTTCCAGCCGGTCTCGCAATCCCCCCTGCCGCGAAGACTCATCGGCCATCGTCCGCCGGGCCAGGTCGCAGGCCGCTCCCATCCCGACGATGCCCGGCGTGTTGAGCGTGCCGCTTCGCAGGCCCCGCTCGTGGCCGCCGCCGTGCATTTGCGGGCTCAGCCGCACGCGCGGCCCCTTGCGGCGAACGTACAGAGCGCCCACGCCCTTGGGGCCATAGAGTTTGTGTCCGGACATGCTCAGCAGATCCACGCCCAGTTCGTTCACGTCGACCGGTATGCGTCCGACGGCCTGGACGGCGTCGGTATGAACCAATACGCCGCGGTCTTTGGCGATACGGGCGATGTCGCCCAGCGGCTGGAGCGTGCCGGTTTCGTTGCTGGCGAGCATGACCGAGATCAGGATCGTCTCATCGCCGATGGCCTCGGCGACGGCGTCGACGTCGACGCGTCCCTCCGCGTCCACTCCCAGGACGGTCACGTCGCAGCCGCGATGGTCGCGAAGGTAGTCGCACGGGTCGAGTACGGCGTGGTGCTCCGTGGCGACGGTGACGATGTGTCGCCCGCGGTCGGCGTACATCTCCGCTACGCCCTTGATGGCGAGGTTGTTGCTTTCGGTGGCCCCGCTGGTGAAGACAATCTCCCGTCGACTGGCGCCGATCAGAGCGGCGACCTGCTCGCGCGCGTCGTCGTAGGCCTGCTCGGCCACCCAGCCGTATCGGTGCGCACGGCTGGCCGCGTTGCCGTAGTGCTCACAGAAGAACGGCAGCATCGCCTCCAGCACCGTCGGGTCCGTCGGCGTGGTGGCGTTGTGGTCAAGGTAGACAGGTCGGTCAAACACGGTATATCATCATAGCAGGCCGTTTAAGATATCAATGGGATGCTAACAAGCCCCTGCGAGGTCGAGGCACTTTTCATATGATCATATCAATGGCATGCTGACGCTCCCTACGAGGTCAAGGCACTTTGCCGAGCATCAAGGACCAAAAACGCAGGCGAATTGGCACATGGGTGCATCGACCGAGTTTTCGTGACGATGACGCGCAGGCAAAGGGCTCGGCCGCAGCAGCGATAGCTTTCTCAACGGGCGGCCAGGGCGGTCAGGCGACAGGGTCCGCCTGCTCGGCCACCAGGTCGGCCAGCGTCATGGCACCAAGGTACTCGCGCATCTGACTGTTCAACCGGTGGATCGGCCGGGCAATGGGACACTGCGAGGCCATCTTGCAGCGCGAGAGGTCCGCCGTGTCGTCCTCCGTCATGCACTCGGCCAGGCGCAGCGGGCCCTCAAGGCTTTCGAGAATGTCGATGATCGACAGATCGCTCGCCGGCCGCGACAGGCGATAGCCCCCACGCGCGCCGCGGACCGACTCAAGATAGCCAACCGAACTGAGTTTCTTCATCACGTTCATCAGCAGCGCCTCCGGAATGGCGTATTCGCGGGCAATCCTGCGGGCGCTGGCGAGTTCCGAGTCGGGAAGCTTTGCCAAGTGCGACAGAGCGATCAATCCGTAACCGCTCTTCTTGGTCATTGATAACATGATCGCGGACTCCTTTGATGGCTGCAAAAATGCGGCATGCCCAAGCCGGCCGCGGCCCGACCAGCAGCATCTCCTGTCAGTCAGGGCAGGCCTGAGCATCATACATGACTCAAGCTTGTTTCCTATAGCCCAGAATACGGATATCCCCGAGTTTTTCCAGAAGGAGCATGAATAATGTGCATGAAGATCCACTGGCTCGGCCATGCCAGTTTTCTGCCTACACCATGTCGAGCGACAGTCTACGTCGATCCATGGACGATGGACGAGGCCGGTCGGCGGGGCCGCCGACGCCTGCCGGGCCATCGACTGCCGCATCGCCATCGGCTACCACTGGGGCGACATCGTCGGCAGTCAGGACGACGCGCAGGCCTTCGACGATCACGCCCCCTGCCGGGTGCGTCTCCTCCAGCCGGGGGAAACCGTGGAGATATGACCCTTTGTGGTTGCGTCCGGCCCGTCGGTCGGAAACAATATGCGCCAGACCGATGAAGAAACGCACCTACCACATTCGACGTGTTGACGATGGCAATCGACACGCCTGGCCGATTCTCGAAGCGCTTGCCGCCTTTGTCGGCGTGACGGTCTTTCTGCTGTATCTCCTGCTTCTGGGTACCGAGGGCGTTCTCCCTGCCGTCGGAGCTGGCGTGGTGACCGGACTGGCTGCACGGGCCATTGTCGGCGCCGTGCTCGCCCTTCAGTGGCGCGGCATGACGGTCGAACTCGACCCGCTGGACGACGATGCCGACGAGGAGGAGTCCCACACTGACGCGCCCGACGAAGACGAGATTCCAATGGCCGAGCCTGCCGAACCCGAGCCGGCCAAGCCCACCTGGTACGACATGCCCTATCCCGACCCGGACGAAGAAGAGCCCGAGGACGCTGAGACACCCGAGGCGGACGCCGGCGACGCGAAGCACTGGTCTGAAGACGGGTATCCCGACGGCGACGGGGAGAGGTCCTGATGAGCGATCGCCCTGCCTGCCTGGCCCTGCTGGCGGCGGCGCTGCTGGCCGCAGGCTGCGCACCGGCCAACCCGGTCGATCCGGGCGCCAAAGCCGATGCCGTCGCGCCGCCGGACCCGGCAGCCGGGGCCACAACCTGCCACGTCGAGTGGCCACGCTGGAGGAATGTCACCGAAGACACGCAGGTGGGCATCATGCAGGACGCGAAGCTCCTGCCGATCCATCATGGACAGGTACGCATCGAGCCGAGGCCCTTCACCATTGCCGTCCGCATGCCGGTGGGCAAGACGCTGTGGCTCAATGCCCAGACCGCGCCGACCTTCGTCAACGCACTCCGCAGCGGCCAACGCGTCTACGATCTTATTCCCTTCGCGGCGACCGGCATGGCCGAGTACCCGCGCAACGAGCGGCGAACGCTGGCCATGGCCAGCGAGGCTTACCATGTCTGGGCGTACATGGACCAGGAGAATCACCGCTTCGACGCCGACAGCGTGCATCTGGACGGCCAGACCGTGACGGCTCGACGGACGGTGGAGTTCTACCACGACGTTGACACCGACGGGCCGGGCGACGGCAAGGAAAAGCCCATCGCCGGACTGGCTGAACGGGACCTGTTCCTCGTGTTTTTCCGCACCAGCGGCGAGACGCCGGCCGACACCAACCGCTTTGGCGGCGGCGAGGAGGAAATCGGCCGGATGTGTATCGAACTGAAGTTCGAGGACTGACGGGCGGGGGCGTATCCCGGCGACATATGGCAGGCGCCGTCCGCAGCGTCCTCAGTCGGCCTGCCCGTCGGCAACGGTGTGGACGATGCGTTTCTGACGCTCGGCAACCTGCGTGGCCATTAAGCTCTGGACGTAAGCAATGGCCGTCTGGCCGCCGAGGTCCAGCAGGTCGCGTTTGGCCTTGCGGGCGATCGCTTCGGCGGTGACCCGCGAGACGACAAATTTGATACCCTCTTCGCGATAGCGTTTCATCCGCGGGTTGAATTTGTCGTACGGGCCGAACGGCATGGGACTGGCGAAAAGCTTTCCGTCGACGTCCCGTACAACCACAGCAAAGAATGCACTGGACCGCACTGTCGCCGCCGCTGGACGTCACTCGCCCCGCTTGACCCGTCTTCGCAGCCGCTTGAGTTCCCCTCGGTGCCGCTTGTTCTTCAGTCGTCGCCGGCGTGAGGCCAGCGTCGGCTTGGTCTTCCGCCGGCGTTTCGGCGGCCTGGCCGCCCGGGCCAGCAGATCGGCGAGCCGGCGCCGGGCCTCGTGACGGTTCTGCTTCTGGCTGCGATGCTCGCGGGCGTCAATGACAATCTCGCCGTCGGCAGTCAGGCGGCTGCCGGCCATGCGCTGCAGCCGTCGTTTGACCGGCTGTGGCAGCGACGTCGACCCCATCGCATCGAATCGCAACTGACACGCCGTCGCCGCCTTGTTGACGTGCTGGCCGCCGGGGCCGGACGATCGAACGAACTGCTCGTCGAGTTCGCTCTCGTCGATCGCGATGTTGGCCGTGATGCGCAGCATGGTGAAGCGTTGTCAGGCTGGAAAAGCGACCGACGTGCCGTCGATCACTCACCGCTTTGGCATCGAACGCCGATACCGGCATGGCGGTGGCGTTACGTGTTCGATTTGTCGACCTTGCCGAAGCGGCGGTCGCGGTGTGCGTAGGACTGCAGGGCCTTGTGCAGTTCGCCCTCGTCGAAGTCCGGCCAATGCGTCTCGGTGACATAGAACTCGGCGTAGCTGATCTGCCACAACAGGTAGTTGCTGATACGCATCTCACCGGAGGTCCGCACGATCAGGTCGGGGTCCGGCACGCCGGCGGTGTCCAGGGCCGAGGCGAAGGTGGCCTCGTCGATATCCTCCGGCTTGAGGCAGCCTTCCTCCACGCGGCGGGCAAGCTTCTGGACAGTGTGGAGAATTTCCTCCCTCGATCCGTAGTTCAGGGCCAGGCACAGGAACATACCGGTGTTCGGTTCGCTGAGACGCACCGACTCGTCGAGTTCATCCAGCACCATGTCCGGCAGCCCGTCGCGTCGGCCGATGTGCCGCAGGCGAATGTTGTTGTCCATCACCATCGGCCGCTCGTGGATGAGATACTCGGCGTAGAGGTGCATGAGGGCGTTGACCTCGTCCGGCGGGCGTGACCAGTTCTGCTGGCTGAAGCTGTAGAGCGTGAGGGCTTTGAGGCCCAGCCGGGCGGCTTCCGTGACGATCCGGCGGACGACCTTCGCGCCTTCCTGGTGGCCGACGGGCCTCGGCAGGCCGCGTTTTCGCGCCCAGCGACCGTTGCCGTCCATGATGATGGCCACGGATTCCGGAAGGCGCCCGCCGTCGAGCCCCAGCTCGCGACGCGCTTCGGCGATGGATTCGGGGGTTGCCTGTGGCATGGCCGCGGTCCTCAGATCAGGCCTTCGATAGCGGAGTTGTGGCCGATGGTCGCCTCACGCCCCGGCCCGACCGAGACGATGCCCACCGGCCGGCCGATCAACTCGCCGACGCGATTGACGTAGTCCCGTGCCGCCGCGGGCAGTTCCTCGAACGTCCGGCAGCCGGTGATATCCTGCTTCCAGCCGGGCAGCGTTTCGTAGATACACTCGGCCTTGGCCAGCATGGTCGGATCGGCTTCGCGGACCTCCTTGCCGTCGACCTGGTAGGCCGTGCAGATCTTCAGTTCATCGAGGTCGCTGAGCACGTCCAGCAGCATCAGGGCCAGTTCGTCCACGCCGGACAAATCCGCCGTGTAGCGGACCACGGCGGTATCCAGCCAGCCACAGCGACGAGGTCGACCCGTCGTCGTGCCGTATTCGTTGCCGGCGTCGCGAATGGCATCGCCGATATCGTTCTTCAGCTCTGTCGGGAACGGCCCGGCCCCGACGCGCGTCGTGTAGGCCTTCATAATGCCGACGACGTGGCCGACGGCCTTGGGACTTACGCCCGCTCCGGCGGGCACGCCGCAAGCCGAGACAACCGAACTGGTGACAAACGGGTAGGTCCCGTGGTCGATATCCAGCATGCAGCCCTGGCCGCCTTCGAAGAGGATTCGCTTACCGTCGCGTTCGGCCCCTCGCAGCAGTTCGCCGGTATTGCGGGCATAGGGGCGGAGTGTCTCGGCCAGGTCGACGTACGTGTCGATAATCTCGTCGATGTTCATCGGCGAAGCGTTGTACAGCGCGGCGAACGTCTTGTTCTTGATAGCACCGACCAGTCGGGCCTTCATGCGCAGCGTCGTGGGGTTCAGCAGTTCCGCCACGCGGATGGCCGACGACCGGTTGGCCTTGTCGGAGTAGCACGGCCCGATGCCGCGGGCGGTTGTGCCGATCTTGTCGTTGCCGAGCGACTGCTCGGAGAGCTGGTCCTGCAGCTTGTGCCACGGCATAACCACGTGGGCCTGGAGGCTGATGGCCAGGTTCTCCGGCGAGATCGCCACGCCCCGCGCCTGCAGAGCCTGGATTTCGTCCAAGGCGGTTGCGGGATCGAACGCCACGCCGTTGCCGACGACATTCATAACGCCGTCATGGAGGATGCCACACGGGATGAGGTGTACCGCAAAGCGCTCACCGTCGACGGTGACGGTATGGCCGGCGTTGGCGCCGCCGCAGTATCGTGCAACGTACGCGCTGCGTCCGGCCAGGGCATCGACGACCTTGCCCTTGCCTTCGTCGCCCCATTGAAGACCGATGACGGTTACGTTCTTGCCATTCATGGTAATGAATTTCTCCAAGGCTGGCCGATAATAAGCTCCAAACCGCATCAGCATAGACTCTGAAGACGTTCTGTCAAGAACGACCTTCAGGGCAAGGCAGGGCCCGGGTGATCGGCCCGGCAAGGTTTGTTTGCCGACACCACGCAAGTCGGCTAGAATGAACTGTGTTGACAGACGGAGTTTCTGCCTGGTGCATGACAATTGCAATGCGAAACTGCTTGGCCTCGGACTGGATAACGAGGACGGTGAAGTCCGCGTCACCCGCGGCGACTGCTTTCGCCTCATCGGTGGATCGGAGTCGACGCATGAGGTCATGCAGGAGAAATGTGTGAAGTTCAGCGAAAAGCTCGCCGACCGCGGCAAGTGCTTGGGTGAACTCGAAAAGCAAGAGTTCCTCGACCTGGCCGACGAGTGCGACATGAACGTGGGCATGCCCCGCCCGAATAGCGAAAGACGGTAACGGCGGGGCGATGCAGCCCCACCCGCCAGCAATCGAGACGCCTCCGTGATGTGTTCGATAAATTCTCCTTGCACGCACCCGTTGCTTGCGGGCATAATGAATGTGGAGGTTCCTGTCGCCGCAACAAGTCATACGTGCTTTAGTTAGGTTGAGAATGTCTGGCGGCGAAGTCGCTCGCCGGACTCAGCTATGGAGGTTTGGGCTATGCGAGGTTTCAAGCCCAGCTACTTCCAGGCGGCTACAGACGACATGCATGCCGATCTGGAAGAAGCGAAGGAGGCGAATCTGCGTCGTTACGTCGAACGCGTACGGGCCGGATTGCCCATCTTCGACGACGAGCAGGCAGAGACGGAGCTTCAGGCAAGTCACACACCCGATGTGGAATTGCCAAGCGTTTAGACGCCGTCTCGCAGACGCTTCAGAACATGAACGAGTCGATCGCGAGGGTTTCTGCCCAAGACGATAGTCAGGCAGAAAGCGGCGGTGGATGTGTTGGCACGGTCAATGGAATCGACGGTACAGTCCGAGCGGCACCGACCAGTTCTTCTGCAAGCAACTCTCCATCCCTGCCATCCTGCCAAACCAATGAAATGAATCGACCGTGACCGAATCTCACCCGCCTTCAGCCGCCCCCGCTCGCCACGCCGCCGATGCGGATTGTATCCGCCTGCATCCCCCGGCGAAGATCAACCTCAACCTGTTGGTCAACCGCAAGACCGAGAGCGGCTATCACCCGCTGGACTCGGTCGTTGTGCATATCAGCCTCCACGATGCGATCGAGCTGTCTGCCCGCGATGACGGCGAGGTGACCTTCGAGGCCGACGGCATCGAGTGCGGCCCGTTGCAGAGCAACCTGGCCCACGCGGCCGCGTGCGTACTGAGGCGGCTTGCCCGGTCTGTCGGGCTGGACGTGCCCGGCGTCGACATCCGCCTGACCAAGCAGATCCCGCCCGGCAGCGGCCTCGGTGGTGGGTCGTCGGACGCGGCCTCGGTGCTGATGGGCCTCAATGACCTCTGGCAACTGAGCCGATCGCGCGAGCAACTGGCGGTGCTGGCCGCCGAGTTAGGCAGTGACGTGCCGCTGTTCCTCGGCCCGCCGGCGTTGCGGATGACCGGCTACGGCGATACGGTCGAACGCGTCGACGTACATCCGTTCTGGGCACTGCTGCATACACCCGACCTCCACTGCCCCACCCGGGCCGTCTACCGGGCCTTCGACGCCGATCCGCCGGAGACGGCCGTTCCCCTGGCTCCGGCGACCTTCGCCGAGCGACCGTCGAGCTGGCGTGGGCTGTTGGTCAATCAGTTGGCGACGGCGGCCATGCGGGTCGAGCCGGAACTGGCCGAGCGATTCGAGCGGCTGAACGCCTTACTGCCGGCCCCGGTATGCGTCACCGGCAGCGGCAGCGCGATGTTCATGATCGCCGATACGCAGGCCGAAGCCCGCCGCGCCCTGGCGGCCCTGCCGGAGGACCTCCGGGTCCGGACGCAGGTGATCCGAAATCTGTCCGCGTCCAGCGGCAAGGAAAGTTGACGTTTCTCCAATCCGGGCCTTGACCGAACCGATGTAAGTTGATACAAGTACGTCGTCTCGGGGCTGTGGCGCAGCTGGGAGCGCGTCTGCATGGCATGCAGAAGGTCCGGGGTTCGAATCCCCGCAGCTCCATGAGGCCTTGGATCACCCCATCCGAGGCCTTTTTTTCATGCGCCGTGAGAACCCGTATGCCCAAGCGGGATTCGAACACCGCGGGCGGCCCGAAGGGCCGACCGACCGGGGCTTCGACGCCGAAGGCGCCGCGAAGCGAATCCCCGCAGCTCCAGTCTTCGTTCGCCGCGAAATATCCTCGCGACGGGCGAAGCCTGCCGCGTCGTCGTCGCGTCGAAGCGCAAGCGAAGACGGACGGAGACGGACACTGCGTTGCGAGATCCGGCGAACTTGGTCTTGGCAAGCCGTAGGCCGCGAACGATTGCCCCGGCGAGCTGTTGCACTTTCGGCCAGTAGCCAAAGGTATTTGGCACGCTTCCAAGCTTAGACGCACGCCGCCTCCGAACGCCCCATTTCGGCCCCGAATCTCTCTTGTTCGCCCCGGAATCTCTGTTTCCCCATGGTCAACCCCCAGCGCGTCCAAGGCTCCGCAAGTTGGTCATGAAAAGGAACCTGCCGCAATCGCCGGATGTCGGTCCAAATCGGGTTCGAAACGACATGGCAGCTCATGCCTGTGCAACGGCTAGGTTTGCCCGAAGGTCAAGAGCACACTGATCGTCCTGCCCGCCAACATGTAGTACGACATCAGCGACATGATCGTCGTCCGCGGCGCGGTCCGGCGCATTGTCGCGCTAAAGCACCACCACGGCAATTGTCGCGCGATCGATCCGAAGAAAAACTTCGCCGACAAGCCCATGCTTCTCGTCGCCGGCGACGGCGAGCCGGTCACCATTGAGGCGGCCAAGATCGACTGAACCGGCCCGCCGCCTGCGAAGCACCAAAACTTCCTGCTGCGACAGTCGACCGAATCGCCTATGATCCGGCGATGAGCGATGCTGAACATCCTGCCGTTTGTCTCGTTTCGTTGGGTTGCCCGAAGAACCTGGTCGACTCCGAACGGATGCTGGCCAGACTGGCCGAAGCCGGCTGCATTGTCGGCGCGCCCATGGACGACGCCGACGTCATCATCGTCAATACGTGCGGCTTCCTGCAGGCCAGCCGCGACGAAGCCGTCGACCTCATTGGCGAGGCGGTCGCCCACAAGCTGTCCGGCCGGGCGCGACGCGTCGTGGTGGCCGGCTGCCTGCCGACACGCGACGGCGCAGCCACGCGCGATCTCGTCGACGGCATCGACGCGATTCTCGGCGTCCACGATCGACGCCGCATCGTCGAGGCCGTCTTCGCCGACCAGGCCGTCACGCATCTCTCCGCCGCCCCAGAGACCTGCGAGGGCGACGCCGGGCGCTTCCGCCTGACTCCGCCGCACACGGCCTACCTTCGTATCGCCGAAGGCTGCAACCAGCGATGCAGCTTCTGCACCATCCCCGCCATCCGCGGCCCCATGCGGTCCAAGCCGGCCGAGGCCGTCCTCGCCGAGGCACGCGAACTGATCGCCGGCGGCTGCCGGGAACTCAATGTCATCGCCCAGGACACCACCGCCTGGGGCGTGGACCTGCCCGGCGAGCAGGACCTCGCCGCCCTGCTCCGCCGACTCGACACGCTCGACGGAGCGACCTGGATCCGGCTGCTGTACACCTACCCGCGACGGTTTGACGCAGCGTTGATCGAGGCCATCGCCGGCTGCGACCATGTGCTGCCATACGTTGATCTGCCGCTGCAGCACATCGCCACGCCCGTGCTGCAACGCATGCGTCGCGGCGTAACGCGCCACGACTGCGAGCAACTCGTCGATGCCCTGCTCGATCGCCTCGACGGCGTAGCCCTGCGGACGAGTTTCATCGTTGGCTTCCCGGGCGAGACCGACAAAGACTTCGCCGAACTGCTGGCGTTCGTCGAGGACGGCCAGTTCGATCACGTTGGCGTCTTCGAGTATTCGCCCGAGCCCGGCACGCCCGCGGCCGAATTGACCGGGCAGGTCCCCCCCGACGTCAAGGCCGTTCGGGCCGAAGTGGTCATGCTCGCCCAGCAGCAGATCGTCTTCGCCCGCAATGCGCAACTGGCCGCCGAACGCCAGCCGCTGGAGGTCCTCACCGACGGCCTCGACGCAGGCGGCCGATGCGTCGGCCGATACTACGGCCAGGCACCGGACGTCGACAGCCTGTGCGTTTTCACTGAGCCCCGGCCGCCGGGCGAGGTCCTTGACGTCGAGGTGGTCGACACGGACAACTACGACCTCGTGGTGGCCCCGATTGACCGAGAGGCGGTTGCGTTGTAACGTTAGCAGTCTGTTTACAACCGGGAATGCCCTCGAACAATCAACGTAACCACGTGACTGGTTTTCTGGAGTCAACATGGCCCGCCCCAACGTTCTGTTCATCGTCGCCGACCAGCACAGCGCCAAGTGTCTTGGCCATAAGAATCATCCCGACGTCAAAACGCCGAATCTCGACCGCCTGGCCGCCGAGGGCGTGCGGTTCGACAACGCCGTCATCCAGAATCCCATCTGCACGCCAAGTCGCGTGAGTTTCCTCTCCGGCCAGTACTGCCACAACCATGGCTATTACGGTCTGTGCGGACCGAACCCCAGCGGCCTGCCAAACGTGCTCGGCGAGTTCCGCAAGGCCGGCTACACCACGGCTGCCATCGGTAAAATCCACTGCCCCGAGTACTGGGTCGAAGACAGGTGGACTACTACCGCGAAGCCACGAACTGCAGCATCGGCGGCAATCCGCAGTACCAGCAGTTCCTCTGCCAGCGTGGCGGCCTGGAGGCATGGCAACGTTCCGAACTCAAACGGGGCCCGTACGGCCCGTGTATGGACGGCTTCCCGTCGGAACAGCCCTACGAGCAGAGCACCGAGGGCTACATCGCCGCCGAGACCATCGACTTCATGAAACGTGCCCAGGCCGACGGCAAGCCGTTCATGGTCCATGCGTCACTACCCAAACCCCACCAGGTCTACTGTCCCGCCCAGGAGTTCTGGGACATGTACGACCCCGACGCCCTCACGCTGCCGCCCAACTTCAGGTATGACATGGAAGCCAAAGCCCCGAACCTCAAGCGATCCGCCGAAGACGCCGCCACAGGCGAATGGGTGACCTTCGAGCCCAGGGAGATCGAGGCCGGCTTCCGGCGGAAACTACGCGGCTATCTCGGATGCGTTTCACACGTGGACGTTGCGGTCGGCCCGATGCTCGACGCCCTCGACGCAGCCGACCTGGCCGGGAATACGATCGTCGTCTATACGACCGACCATGGCGATTACGCGTTGGAGCACGGCATTATCGAGAAGGCGCCCGGCATCAGCGCCGACGCCATTACGCGCGTGCCGATGATCTGGCGCGTCCCGGGCACGGCACCCGGCGGCACGGTCGTCGAGCACCTGGCGGAACTCGTCGACATCCCCACCACGCTCTGCCAACTCGCCGGCCTGGGCGAGCTGCCAACATCGGACGGATGCGACCTCTCTACGCTGCTTGCCGGCGGTACCGAGCCCGTCCGCGACATCGCCGTGACGGAATTCGCCTGGAGCCGGGCCGTTCGCAAGGGCACGTATCGCCTGGTGTGGTACCCGCGCGACATGTTCGCCAGCGATTACCCCGATGGCTTCGGCGAGTTATACGACATCGAGGCCGACCCCTGGGAGATGAACAATCTCTACGTCCAGGACGCGTATCAGGACACCGTTCGCAAGATGCAGGCGGACCTGATGGACTGGCTGGTGACGACGAGCCGGCCGGTGACTGTCCTGCAGATCACGCCAACCGACGCCGACCGCGCCGATCCGTCGAAGCGCATCCGCTACACATGCTGCACGGAGGCCGACGGCAAGCTCAACTGGCGACGCATTGCGACCATCCGTGGCACGAACTACGTGTAATATGCCGCGCACATGCTTCCATGCGCCCGGTATAGAACACGACTCGCTACAGAGCGCCTTGCAGAAGCCCTGTCGCGGCCATGCTGTCTGCGTCTTGGGCTGTCAGCGTCCGGCTACCTCGGCAGCCCGCGGGGTTGCCTGCTTGCTACGCTGCCGAGCAGTGTCGCCACGAAGGCCGACACGTCCGCTTAACTGCCGGAGTTCTTGAACTGTTTGCGGTCGTCCGTCGGCACCGTGCCGACAACGCGCTTGAAGACGCCGCCGAGGCGATCGACGCTCTTGAAGCCGCACATCCGCGCGATCGCGCTGACACGCAGGTCCGTCTCGGCCAGCAGCCTCGACGCGTGCTCGATCCGCAGGCGTCGCAGCTCGGCGGCCGGCGTTCTCGCGAGGGCGTTGCGGAAACGAATCTCGAAGACACGTCGGCTGACGGGGATATGCTTGACCACGTTGCCAATGGTGATCGGGCTTGAGAAGTGCTTCCGAAGATACCGGACGGCCTGTGCGACCACGTCGTCGTCAATGGCGAGCATGTCGCTGGATCGCCGTGTGACCACGCCGACGGGCGGCACGCGATGGACGGTCTCCTCCGGGGTCTCGCCCTTGAGCATACTGTCGATCAACGTTGCCGCCTGGTAGCCGATTCTCTCGGCGGCGAGGTCCACGCTGGACAGCGGCGGAAGGCAGGTGAGGCACTCGAGCTGACCATTGTCGGCGCCGAGCACGGCGATCTGCTCCGGCACCCGCAGGTCGGCCTGCTGACAGACGTCCAACAGCGGCCGGACCAGGCCGTCGTGGAAGCAGAAGACGCCGACTGGCTTTTCCAGGCCGCTGAGCCACGCCATCAGACGTGTCTGCAGGTGCTTCCAGCGACGTGGTCTTCCGGCGGGGAGTAGACGATCTCGCGACAGGTGCGTCCCGCATCGGCCAGCGTCTGCTCGTACGCCGTCTGGCGGCCGATGGAAAAGACATGATCCGTCCCACAATAGGCGAAGCTCCTCAGGCCGCGCTGCAGGAAATGCTCCGCCGCCATCCTGCCGATGCTGGCGTCATCGGGCTGCACGCAGTAGATGGTCTTGGCGGGCACGGCATCACCGCCGCCGAGGCGCACGGTCGGCACCTGGTACCGCTCAGCCAGATCATCCGCATGCGAAAGGGCAATGATGCCATCGGTCTGGAACGACTCGCCGTTGACCGGGGCGAAGCCCTACAGGGCCATCTGGATTTCCCAGGGGCCATAGGTCTGGGCATACTGGGCGATCCCCAGGACGACCTTGCGGTCCCATTCCGTCTCGAGACGTAGAAACACGGCTATGCGTCGTTTGGGTTCCATCGGATGCCTTTCATGGCACCATCATAGCGACCTTTCGCCAAACAGTCAGCGCAGCATGAATGGGCAATAGCGCAGGTGCGGCCGGAACATGGTCTCGTCGAGACAACACGGTCGGCGGAGTCTCTTGTTTGACCCCCTCTCCCTCGACAACTTGCAAGCCGCCCAGGTGGCCTACACGCCCGGCGGCACCTGATCGTGCGCGCCGGCGGCTACGCGGCCCGCTTCACGGAACTGACCGGCTGAACCCCCGGGAACTGCTCGTCCGGCCGAAACGCCGATCCGAAGGGCCGCCCTGTGGGAGGCCGCCGGGCTCCGGGGAGCATTGGAACTCCTGCTGTACGGGTGTACGATCCTGATGTCACTACATTCAGAATCACCACTCCGAGCCAGGATGGCTCACTCCATAGCTCCTCTGTGCCCGCGTGTAACGTCTGGCGGCGGGCGCGCAGCCGTAGCATCAGCACTGAGCTGCTTGCGCGCGTGTAACGTCTCGCGGCGCAGCCGGCGCGTGTCATTTGTCGGCGCTGGGTGTATCGGGTATGCTGGACGCTGCAGAGAGCCCCGGACGAAGAGGAGCATCCCATGCAGAGACGAACATGCTGGATCGTGTCGGCATGTCTGGCCGCTTGCGTGGCGGCCTTCGGTGAACAATCGAACGGTAAGCTTGTGCCGGTCAAACATCCGGCCCTGGGGGCAACCCTCGGCGTGCCGAGGGGCTGGAAGGCCGACATGAGCGACCTCGGCTACCGCCTGAAGCGCCACGACGCCGTCATCAACGTCGGCTTGCTTGGCACGGGGCAGTTCGATCCGAAGCAGTACTTCGACAAACTCGCCCGCGTCAGCAACGTCAAACGCGTCGAGGCCGAGCCGCTGAACATCGACGGCGAGACGCCGCCGCAGGCTCTCTTCGAACTGACCCACGAGGACAGACCGCCCAGCCGCAGCCGGATGGTCCTGCTGGCGACACCGCAGGGCTGGTACGTAGTCGGCCTGGACTGCCCCACCGCCGCCTTTGCCAGCCATTGCCCGATCCTGCAGCGCATCGCCGCCAGCCTCATCGTGCCCAACGCCCCGGCCGCGACGGCCCCCGCCTCCATCGACCAGCCGACCCGGGCAGCGGACGCCGACGGCGCGGACGGCCGACATATCGAGGAGACGCTGCACGTCTCGTGCGTGCCGCCGGAGGGCTGGAAGCGGCAGGCCATGACCGACGGCAAGACCGTCCGATGGGTCGCCCCCGACGGAGCCTCGCTCGTCCAGGTGAACCTCCAGCAGCTCGACAAGGCCATGACCGCCGAAGCGTTCGGCCAGGCCTGGGAAGCCGAAGCCATCGACGCCAACAACAAGGACAACTTCAAACGCATCGCCCGCAACACTTCGACCGTTAACGGCTGGCCGATCTACATCGGCGTCTACGCCAGCGACACGATCGCGATGAAGAACGTTTACCTCGCCGGGCCGAAGCATCGTGTCTACGTGATGTCGGGCATTTTCGGCAAGGCGGTCGTCGCTCAACGCGTGGGCCTCTACGATGCGTTTGTCGGGCAGTTCCGCCCGCTGGGGGGCACGCCGCCCGCCCTGCCGACCGGCCAGGCCGCCGGCGCGGCGGGGCCCGGTCCGCTGGCTGCGGGAGACGGCAGCTTTCGCCTGACCGTCCCACAGAACATGCTCGCCCAACGTCCCCAGGCCAACACGCTCGTCATGTCCGGCAAGGAGGGCACGCCGGCGGAGTTCCTGCACATCATGGTGCAGTCGCAGGGCGTTGTCGGAGACGTTGAGGCCGTGGCGGCCCACCTCCAGAAGTATCGCGAGGAAGTCCTGCGCGTCCGGCCGGATGCGAAGATCTTGGATGTCGAGGCGGTGGCCGTCGCCAACAAGGACCTCAAGGGCCGTGAGTTCACCGCAGAGTATATCGCTGACGAGCAACGCGTCACCCAGAGGGTCCTGCTGCTTCGGGACACCAACGGCCAGTTCTATACCGTCGTCGTGATGGCGCCGCAAGACGTCTACACAAAGCAGGCCGACCTCATCGGCACGCTGGTACAGTCGCTGGAGGCGCAGCCGGCCGAAGAGTGACGAGCCGGCCAAGGCGAGACACCATCGGTAAACAAGGGGCCCCGGTTCAGGCGTCGGACGTTTCGCCGGTCGATGCTTCGAGGGCGGCACGACGGTCGGCCTTGGCCTGGCGGCGTCGGGCCCGCCCGATGGTCACCTCGATGTCTCGGACAAAGCCCCAGATCAGGAAGGCCGTCCCGATCCCGGCGAGGCACCAGGAGTACCACTGGATCCAGTCGAGGTCGCCGTTGTCGTGTGTGGTCAGCTGGTAGACCCCGTAAAGAATGGCGTGAGCAAGAACAAGAATTGCGCCGGTCATCATTCGCATGGCATGTCTCCCATCTGCAAACAGTGTAAACGCGCGCGGCCCCGCAGGCAAGATGCATCGCGGATGGCTGTTGAATTTCAATGGCAGAAGAGCCCGTTTGGAAAGACGCCTCCCTCAAAACTCTGAGATAGAGTCGTTGTGCATCAGTTGCCGGAAGCGGACACGCACACGTAGTGGTGTGCTTCCGGGCCTACGTGCTGTGGACGATGCTGCAGCAGATGTGCCGTGCCGCCGGCCTGGGGGATGAGCCGCGTCGGGTGCTGGAGGAGTTGGGCCGGATCAAGGTCGTGGACGTCGTGGTCGCGACGCGGGACGGGACGCAGATCCGCCGGCGCTGCGCGACCCGGCCGGACGAGCACCAGGGGATCCTGCTGCACCGGCTGGGGCTGAACCTTCCGTCGAACCTGCCGGTCACCGACGAGAAACCGACCGAGATGTAGTCAAGACTTCGGGGCGTCTGGGCCACAAACAAAGAACTTACGAACGTAACTGGCGAACTTGGGATAGGCCAAAGCTATCCAATGGTCAACCTAGCAGTTAAGTTCTGTTCAGCAAGCCCTAGATATGGATCGCGTCGAACAGGCAGGCAACAGGCCCGGCTGGCCGTTACCAGCCACCGGGAACGCCGCCCCCACCGGAATCCTCCGCAGGCACGTCAACAGGCCCGTGCTTTTTGTTCTCGTGCTTGCT
>JAAAOJ010000044.1 GCA_009908915.1 Planctomycetota bacterium | reverse complement strand
GGCCGCCGCCCAACCGTTGGCCGACCGCTTCAAGAAGCATGGCGACAGCTACTTTACGTTCCTGACCACGCCGGGCGTTGAGCCGACGAACAATCGGACCGAACAGGCGATTCGACACGTGGTGATTGATCGGCGGATCACGCAGGGCACGCGCGGCCATCGCGGTCAGCGCTGGTGCGAGCGCGCCTGGACGACCCTCGCCACCTGCCACTGATGATCTGGATTTCACTCAGGTTCTTCGGGGCGCAGTGGCTGGCCATGGCCATGTTGGCTACATTCTGGCCAACAACCTGTTGCATGGCCGCGAGGGCGAGTTCGGGATAGTTATTGGCGATGACTGCATCAGCACTGGGAGGCTGTACGACCAGAGGGTTGCTGCCGCCAGAGATTGCCGTCCCCAGCTGCGGTGTGTGCGATTCGCTGACGTGTACGATATTGTGCATGGTGCTCTGCCTTTCTGATCCTGTCAGGTGGGTAATGGGTTCAGGCAATGCCAACTGCTTACCTGATATGTAGATTGGTCACCAAGAGAGAGGCTGACAAGTCTCTGACAACCACAGGGCAAAGGTGTCTCTCTACCTCTTCAACGAAGCCAATCCTTCATTCCGGCGACTCAGACACACCCGTCCCGTGGTCATCTCCGGCGTCCGAAGTAGGGCTGTCTGTTACGCTAACCCGATCCGGAGTCTCATCGCTTTTTGGGGAACGCGTCTTCTTTCGCATGAACCAGTAGCTTCCCAAGCCTCCTGCCATCAATCCTGAGACTATGCCTGTCGCACATATCCTCATCCATCTTTCTCCTAGAGGAAATCCATTTAGCAAGTTGTAGAACATTGGAGTGCGAGGAGGGATCTCGGGCGACCCGCCGAATGTAAACCATCCGTCTCTCCTCGATTCTCTTTTCAAGACATCGACTTCAGATCGCACAAAACGCCATTCCCCTCCTTTCCATTCTTCGTGGAGCGTCCAATGATAGACACCGGAGTCAAACAGGCCTCCGGAACCAGTCGTTTCCCATGTGCGAGTCGTATAGCTCAGTGGCGAAAACCCATAGGCAATCGAAAGTCCAAGACCCGTGACGCCCCCAAGAATGACAAACAGGATGATCAACAGTATTCTCTTCAATATATTCATCAGATAGCCTTGGTTAAGGATTCAGGGGCCAGTGCCTAACTGTGCGATATATGTAGACTGGTTACCAAAGAGATGGCTGACGGGAATCTGACAATCCTCCAATGTACCTATTGACGGCAATCCACGATATCCGCCCTCGACATAATCTTATGTGGGACTAGATCAATATCTTTGGTATCACCAACGGTGACTTCCTTGCATACTATCGCTCTCCCCGCGTAATCTTTAACATACTCGCTCGTGCTAAGATCTATAATGGGAAGATAAACACCCGGTTCTAGCCTGGTCTGGCCTTCTCCATTTGTTAGCCGTATGCGTGTAACAGCTATGCGATATGGCTTTTGTGAAACCCATTCCACATCTGGGCCCCCGGCTCTGAGAAGAATAGGATGCTTGATCTCGCTCTTTCGCAGATGCACGTTGATATGTTGGCCTTTCGTTAATTGAATAGGCAATGTCTTGCTTGAATTCTGAATGGACAGAAGTTTCGGAGCGTAGCCTCTGGATGCAACCAGGAGAACACATGAAAAATCTGGATCATAGTGAATGGGGAGTTTTTCTCCGGGTTCCGCCATAGCATTGTACCCAATCGGCCCAGGTTCTCTGCTGACGTACTCTAGTCGAGCGATGATTGGACCTGAGAGCCCAGCCTTTGCTGTTACTTGCACATCTACTGCAGGACTTGGCTTCAGCACGCATTCGATCTTTGTTTCTTCGCCTTTGATCGCAATGTGCTTCTCATACAGTCGATGATCTTTCGCCCACACGCGGATGACATAATCTCCTGGTCGGACTTTTTCGCCATCCTCCAAGGGATCCCATTCTTTCGAAGTTGTGCGGCCTACGCGCTCCGTTCCCTCTTGTTCATTCACCTGCTCAGCGGAGGGTACGTCAGTATCTTCCGGACGTATGAATATCCTTGGATCATCGAGTTCTTTTCCGTTGGTGGATACGATATTGATATGCACGGTAGTACGTGAATGCGGTACCAGAACAACTGTCTTTGATTGCCCCGCTTTTCCGATGACAACGTGTTGTGACTCAGGTACCAAATCGTAGACAGAGGCTACGCTAAGCGGTAATCGCACTTCACACTTGAGACCTGTTATAACCTGCCCCTTCACAGGTTTTTCACCGATATCAAGATAAACCTTTCCCTTCGTCGCTGAATAAACCGCTCCGCCTCCTCGCCAAGCGAGTTCACAACCGGGGAATGTCTTCCAGACGCTATCTCTACCACGTTCGCGCACTACGAAAAGGAGAGTGAAGACATTACTCTCCAAGGACGAACATGACAATGAGACCGTCTTATCCGTGAGATCTTTTGGTACGAACATCCCTGAAGTTACCCGGCCAGATGGACGAGAAACAACACGACCAGGGCGAGGCCACCATATGTCATACTGT
The DNA here is from genome assembly GCA_009908915.1 of Planctomycetota bacterium. GTDB lineage: Bacteria > Planctomycetota > Phycisphaerae > SM23-33 > SM23-33 > JAAAOJ01. The sequence continues at coordinate 30,213 of JAAAOJ010000044.1, read as the reverse complement.
CCGTCAGACAGCACCCAGACTCTCGCCTCACCTTTGTCATCGAGCTGCAGAGGTCTGTCACTGATCTCCTTATGGTCAAGATAATATTTTATGCGTACTCCTTCTGCTTGGAAAGGTTTGCCGGAATCATCACGAACTTTCACTAGAATTTCTTGCGTCGGTCTCTCCTGAAGCACAATTTGTGCTTCAGGAGAGTTCGCATCAATACTTACTTGGCCCATCCAAGCCTTTTCATCAGCAGATTTCGGAAACCCCAGACAATAATACATAATTGTGCTTTTAGCCGGATGTGGGGCGATAACTTTCCCGGTCGATGGCACATAGAGCTTCCGGGTTCCGTCAGAACTCTTTAGTAGTACACCAGCGGCAACAGGTTTCTTTCCTTCCAGCACCTGGACAAAAAGACTTTCAGGCAATTCCGCCGGTGCTGACGTTGGCACCTGTCCGCGCAGGTTCGTCGTCATTCCCATAACCACGAAAAGTGAAATATGAACAAAACCGAGACGCCTGGGTGTCATACAATTCTCCTAACAATCGATATCCACTTTCGCAAAGAGACTACTGCCGTTCGACCACTTGGCGGCAGCTTTGAACCATGTATTGTCGTAGGTCGTTCTACCCGTAACGCTGACATTGAGGTTCCCGCGGAGGAAATAGAAAGCGCCTACTTTCATTGGCGCACTATCTCGAACCATTGTTGCCGAATCCTCATCGTGTTCAGTCGCGCTGCTTTTCAGAGCTGAATTATATGTTGAATCATAGTATGTTGTTGACCCCGGCGGACGATAAGCCCAAACGCGATACAAAGCAATCTCGTGACGCCAGTTAGTGTCCTGCTCTTCCTCATCTTTTGCCACAATCTTTTCGATTACTTGAGCGGTGGCTGATCCAAGTCCTGCAACAACAGCAACCGGAGTACATTCTGCAGCAGCTGCTATAGTGGCAATAAAACCAAATGTCGATGCCAATGCGTCTCCTGTGGATATCTTTCCAGCACGGCCTTGAGGCTCTCCTTTGGCGTTCCACCATTCGAGATGGCCCTCGGGAAACAGGTTAACAACTGCAGTATAATTAAAGTTCTGAGTGCTCAAGTCCATTCCTTTATCATCTCCTTCCAGCGAGCAGTCAAGTTGCTGGTGAGGCCTCACCGTCCAGTCAAAGGCATATACCCTATCGGACTATGGCGCCGAGCGTAACCCGTACAGATATCGAACTTACACAAATACCTACGTCCTCCCGACCAATTTAGATGCGTAGGCAACCGGCTCGGCCGCCAATGAGAAAGCTTGAGTGTGGCGCCGCCGGGGGGTATCATACCGTTTCCCTACTTGATAACAACGGAGGCACCGATGCGAACCGATACACAGTTTTCCATCTTCCTGATCAACCAGCCGGGCGTGATGGCCGCGGTGACCGAGGCCCTGTCGGCCGCCGGCGTGAACCTTTTCGCGCTGTCGCTGAGCGATTCCGGCGAGCACGGCGTGCTGCGGGTGGTGACGACCGACGCGGACAAGACGCGGCAAGTGCTGCGAGATACGCACGACCGCTGGACGGAAACCGAGGTCCTCGTCGTGCCCATCGGCAATCAGCCCGGCGCGTTCGGCCAGGCGGCCAAGACAATTTCCAGCGCCGGCGTGAACACGCTTTACGCCTACTGCACCGCCAATCCCGATTCCGAGCAGACCACGGCCATTTTCAAGGTCGCCGACGCCGAGAAGGCCAAGGCCGCCCTCGGAGGATAGAGAATCCCGACGCCAGGCCGCCCGGCGGCACTGCAGGATGATCGGCACACATCGCCGTTCAGTGCAGAAACAGCCCCGGGCATGCCCGGGGCTATGTGGATACACCTTCGTTTGACACGCTGGCCGTCGATCACTGCTGACGCCACCGCTTGCCGGCGACTGCCAACTCACGACTGCCCCATGTCGACTGCCAACTGCCTTCTTCTACAGCATCTCGGCGATCTGCACGGCGTTGAGGGCGGCGCCCTTGCGGATCTGGTCGCCGGAGACGAACAGCTCGATCCCCCGGCCGTCCGGCTGCGAGATGTCCTGTCGGATTCGCCCGACGAGGATGTCATCCCGGTTGGAGGCGTCAAGCGGCATGGGGAAGACGCTCTTCTCGCGGTCGTCGACGATCGTGATGCCGGGCGCGCCCGCCAGGATCTCGCGGACCTGCTGTTCGCTCATGGGATCGGCGAACTCGATGTTGATGCTCTCGCTGTGGGCACGCAATACCGGCACACGGACGCAGGTGGCCGCAACGAGAATCTCGGGGCAGTGGAAGATCTTGCGGGTCTCCTTGACCATCTTCATCTCCTCCTCGTTGTAGCCCTCGGGGCCGACCGTCGAGTCGTGGCTGAAGACGTTGAAGGCGGCCGGGTGCGGCAGGACCTGCGGCTCGAACGGCTGGCCGTCGAGCATGGCCCGGGCGCCGACCTTGAGTTCTTCCATGGCGGCGGCGCCGGCGCCGGAGGCGGCCTGGTAGGTGCTCACGACGACCCGGCGGATCGGGTTGACCTTGTGGAGCGGCCAGACCGGCACGTTCATGATGATCGTGCTGCAGTTGGGGTTGGCGATGATGCCCTTGTGCTGCCGGATGTCCTCGGGGTTCACCTCCGGCACCACCAGCGGCGTCTGGGGGTCCATGCGGAAGGCCGAGGTGTTGTCCACCATCACCGCACCGGCGCCCTTGACGGCCGGGGCGAACTGCTTGCTCAGCGATCCGCCCGCCGAGGCCAGCACGAGGTCCACGCCCTGAAAGCTCTCCTCGGTCAGCCGTTCGACGGTCAGCTCCTCGTCCTTGAAGCTCAGCGTCTTGCCCGCACTGCGCTCGCTGGCCAGCAGCTTGAGGCTGTCCATCTGGAAGTCGCGCTGTTCCAGGATACGCAGAAATTCGGTGCCTACCGCGCCGGTGGCGCCCATGATGGCTACGTTGCAGCTCATTGTCGTCCTCGGGGATCCTGGGCTGCGGGCCTTGCCGCGGCCCGGGGGTTGTTGCTTCGTGTTGCCCGGACGAAACCTGCCTCGCCCGGTGAGTTGTGCAGTGTAGCACACGCCTGGAATTTCGCCAAGCACAAGCTAGGCGGGCGTGCGGTATCGGGCGACAATCTCCCTGAGTTCCAGGATGCTCCGGATGCGATGGTTCGGATTGCAGGCCGACCGCTGATCGTACTCGCCGTCGGGGTCTTTCAGCACGGACGTCATGCCCATGCGGTTGCCGCCTCGAATGTCCGGCCGCGGGGAGTCGCCCACGAAGATCGTTTCGGGCGCTTCGGTGCCGATCCGTGCCAGTGCGACCCGGAAGATCCGCCGGGCCGGCTTGCGTCGGCCGATGTCGCAGCTGTAGACCCGTACATCGAAGAACCGCAGCAGCCCCTCTTCCTCCAAGTGACGGTCGAGCACCTCACCGGGCACGAACGTGTTTGAGATAATGCCCAGCTTCAGCCCCTCGTCGAGAAAGCCCTGCAGCATCTCGGCCAGGCCCTCTTCGACCGTCGCCTGATGGTGCAGCGGCTTGTACCACAGCCACGACACTTCATCGAGCTGCGCGTCGTCGAGTTCGATGCCAAGTCGACCGCAAACCTTCCGCATCAGGTCGCGCGAATGGAACTCGCGCGACGTCAGGAAGCTCCAGGCCGCCCGCAGGCGAATCGCCCAGAGGTGCTTGCGCGCGTACTCGGCAAAGTGGGGCAGTTCGATGTCCAGGCCCTGCAGATACTCGTAGGCCAGCTTGCCGCCCTGGTCGAACAGCGCGTTGAGGTCCACGCGGCCGAAGTCCAGCAGCGTATCGCCGAGATCGAATAGGATGGCTTTGGCGGTATAGCTCATAGGGGTACGGGACGAGCCAAGAACATAAGGGCAGGGGGGCAATCTGGCAAGCGATTCCACCCGAAGGCCAGGCAACGCGAGGCGTGGCACGAGCGATCGCGAGAAAATCATAGAAAAATACTGCGATTTGATCTGTGTCAAGGCCGACCCGCCGACAAACGCGTAAACTCCGTACATGATTCGCTGCCAAAGCGGCAAGGAGCAAGACCGTGAACACCACGACAGGGACAAACAAGCCGATCCGAAAGATCGTCCGCATCGACGGGGACAAGTGCAACGGCTGCGGCCAGTGCGTGCCGAGTTGTGCCGAAGGCGCCATCGAGATGGTAGACGGCAAGGCCCGCCTGGTCGCCGAGAATCTCTGCGACGGCATCGGCAACTGCCTTGGCGCCTGCCCGATGGATGCGATCACCATCGAGGAGCGACCGGCCGATGAGTTTGACGAGCAGGCCGCCGAGCAGCGCGTCGGGTATATCCATGACGAGCTTGCCGAGGCCGACCCGCAAGCCGCCCGACCCGCGGCGAAGGCCGACGGTTGCCCCGGCGCGATGTTCAAGTCGCTTGGCGGCGCCCGCCCCGGCAAGCCGCCGGGCACGGTCGGTCAGAATCAGAACGCGCCGCAGGGCGCGACCGGCGGCGCCTCCCGCCTGGGTCAGTGGCCGGTGCAGCTGACGCTGCTGCGGGAGTCCGGCCAGATGTGGCACGGCGCCGACGTTCTGATCGCCGCGGACTGCGTGGCCTTTGCGATGGGAAGCTTCCACGATGAACTGCTGGCCGGCAAGACGCTGGCCATCGCCTGCCCGAAGCTCGACAACGCCAGGCCGTACATCGAGAAGCTCGCCCGCGTTTTCGCCGGCAACGACATTGCTTCCCTGAAAGTCGCACGCATGGAGGTTCCGTGCTGCATGGGCCTGGTGAATATTCTCGATCAGGCGCTCGAACAGGCCGGCAGCGACCTCAAGCTGCGGGAGGTCGTCATCGGCCTCGGCGGCGAGATCAAGCAGCGATAGCAGATAGAATTCGCTCAGAGGCGACGCGGGGCGACTAGACACCGATACAACCCCCTTACAGATGAAGGAGCTACCCAACATGACAACTGCTGAAACCATGTACTGCTACCAGTGCGAACAGACAGCCGGCGGGACCGGCTGTACGGCCATGGGCGTCTGCGGCAAGGACCCGGACGTCGCGGCCCTGCAGGACCTGATCGTCGAGCTGTGCAAGCGTCTCGGCCAGTATGGCCATCGCCTCGAACAGGGCAACGTGCATGACGCCGAACTGGTCGACTACATCTATCGTGCGTTTTTCCACACGGTCACGAACGTCGACTTCGATCCGAAACGCCTGGTCGAGGTCATCAAGGAAGCCGAAGCGCACCGCCTGCGCATCGAGGCCACCCACGGCCAGACCCACAATCTCGCGGACTTCGGCTGGACCGACGGCACGCTGCCGACGGATGTCGACGCGCTGGTGACGATGGGCCGCGAGTATGGAATCGAGAAACGCCAGGAAATCCTTGGCGAGGACGTCGCCGGCGTGCAGGAGCTGCTGGTCTACGGTCTGAAGGGCACGGCGGCCTACGCACACCACGCCCGCGAACTCGGCGAGACCGACCCGGACGTGGGAGCCTTCTTTCTGGAAGCGCTGGCTTTCCTCAAAAGCGAGGACTCCAACGAACTCGCCAACCTGCTGCCGATGGTGCTCAAGGAAGGCGAGGTCAACCTGACGGTCATGGGCCTGCTCGACGCCGGCAACACCGGCCGCTACGGTCACCCCGAGCCGACGAAGGTCCGCGTCACGCCCGTGGCGGGCAAGGCCATCGTCGTCAGCGGTCACGACCTGCTGCATCTCGAACAGTTGCTCAAGCAGACCGAAGGCAAGGGCATCAACATCTACACGCACGGCGAGATGCTGCCCGCCCACGGATACCCCGAGCTGAACACGTACGACCACCTCGTCGGCAACTACGGCGGGGCGTGGCAGGACCAGCGCCGCGAGTTCGACGACTTCCCCGGTGCGATCCTGATGACGACCAACTGCATCACGCCGCCGAAGGACAGCTACAAGGATCGCCTCTTCACCAGCGGCCCGACGGCCTGGCCCGGCGTGACGCACATCAGCGGCGACGACGACCAGCTTGACTTTGCGCCCGTCATCGAGGCGGCCCTGGCGGCGGACGGCTTTGCCGAAACGGCCCCGGCCCAGGAAATCACCGTCGGCTTCGCGCGGAACGCCGTCGCCAAGGCGGTCCCGAAGGTCGTGGAACTCGTCAAGGCCGGCAAGCTGAGGCACGTCTTCCTCATCGGCGGCTGCGACGGTGCGAAGTCCGGCCGCAACGACTACACCGAGTTCGCCGAGCAGGTGCCCGAGGACTGCGTGATCCTCACCCTCGCCTGCGGGAAGTACCGCTTCAACAAGATCGACTTCGGTACGATCGACGGCCTGCCGCGCCTGCTGGACTGTGGCCAGTGCAACGACGCCTACTCCGCCGTACAGATCGCCGTCGCCCTCTCGGAGGCCTTCGACTGCGGCGTCAACGACCTGCCGCTGAGCTTCATCCTCAGCTGGTACGAGCAGAAGGCCGTTTGCATTCTGCTGACGTTGTTGCACCTGGGCATCCAGGAGATGAAGCTCGGCCCGAGTCTGCCGGCCTTCGTCACCCCGGCGGTCCTGAACGTCCTGGTCGAGCAGTTCGGCATTGCGCCGACGACCACGCCTCAGGCTGACCTCGCCGACTGCCTCGGCGACTGAAACAGCAGCGACCGAGAACATCCAATCCGGAAAGGACATTCAGCCTCGGGCACGCCCGGGGCTGAATGTCGTCACGGACGATGCTGGAGAAACCACCGTTCGCGCAGTGCAGCACCTGCCGCACCGCGCGTCGATTTGGAGGAACCATGGACGTCTACGACGCAATGGCCGAACACTATACCGACGTCGTCGACGAGGCCGCCCGGGCTGAAACCGTCGACCGCTTCGCCCGCGCGATGGCGAGCCGCGCCGACGGCGGGCGGGCACTGGACCTTGCCTGCGGTGCGGGGCTCTACAGCGTCGCACTGGCCCGGGCGGGCATGGACGTGACGGGCGTGGATATCTCATCCGGCATGTTGAGTCTCGCCTGTCGCCGGTCCCGGGACGAGGGCCTGTCCGTCACGCTGCACGAAGCGCCGATGGAAAACCTGCCGCCGGAGATCGCCGGGCCGTTCGACCTCGCCGTCTGCATGGGCAACAGCGTACCGCACCTGCTGAACAACGACGACCTCGCGAGTTTCTTCGACGGCGTGGCAGCCAGGCTGGCCCCGGGCGGGCTGCTGGCCATCCATCTGCTGAACTACGCGCGCATCGGGGCCGACCGCCAGCGCGTCGTCGGCGTGACGCGCAGCGACGACGGCCAGCGGCAGTTCGTTCGCTTCTACGACTTCCTCGAGGACCTCGTCCGCTTCAACATTCTCAAAATCCGTTGGCCGCACGCCGGCCCACCGGTCCACGACCTCCAGAGCACCACGCTTCGGCCCTGGCGACCAGACGACCTCGCCGCGGCGATGACCGACGCCGGCCTGGGCGGCCCGGAAGCCTTCGGCGGCCTGGATTTCCCGCCCTTCCAGCCGGAGCAGTCCGACACGCTCCTGGTCGTCGCCCGACGGCCCGATTGACACTTGCCGCCCGCCGCGCGACAATCCGGGCATGGACATCCACCCGCCTCAGCCCGTCAAGCTCATCTGCGGCATGATCTCGGGGAGCCGACCGCTTCTCGATCGCGCCGCGGCCGAACTCGAAACGCGCTACGGACCGATCGATCTGGTCAGCGAGACCTGGCCGTTCGACTTCACCCGCTATTACGAACCGCAGATGGGGCCGGACCTCCTGCGGCAGTTTGTGGCCTTCGAGCGGCTCGCGCCTCCCGGTTGCCTCGCCGAGGTCAAGCAGGCCACCAACGCTCTCGAGGCCGACCTGGCCGGGGGCGCGGCCGTCGCCCGGCCGATCAACCTCGACCCGGGCTATCTCACGCCGGCCAAGCTCGTGCTGGCCAGTTGCAAGGACTTCGCCCACCGCCTCTACCTTGGCGGAGGGATCTACGCCGAGGTCACCATGCAGTACCGTAACGGGTGGCAGAAACTGGACTGGACCTTTCCCGACTACGCCTCCGGTCGCTACAGTATGTGGATGAGCGACGCACGGAACACGCTGATGGATCAGTTGCGGGAGGCCGGCCGATGATCGTCTGGGCAGGGCTCGCGGCGCTGGGTATGTCGTTCTACATCGCCGCCATGGCGACCTCGCTGGCCAAGCGCGTCAGCGTCCGCCTGCACATGCTGGACGTACCTGGCCGGCACAAGGCCCACGCCGAGAGCACCCCGCTGCTGGGCGGCTCGGCTATCTTTCTGACCTTCACCGGTGTGAGCCTCTTCGGCCTGGCGCTCGTGCGGGTCTGGGCGGTGACGGGGGCGCCGGGCTTCCTGGAATCCTCCGGTCTGGCCGTTCACCTGCCCGGGGCGGCCGAGCGGGCGCCACAGGCGCTGGGCATTCTGGGCGGGGCGACCGTGCTGCATGCGATCGGACTCATCGACGACCGCCGCCACCTCGGGCCGTGGCTGAAGCTGCTTGTGCAGGTCCTCGTCGCCGCGGCGGTGGTGGTCTTCGTTGGCGTTCGGGTTGCCCATCACTGGGGCCCGACGGCCAGCATCACGCTGAGCATTCTGTGGATCGTCGCCATCACCAACAGTTTCAACTTCCTGGACAACATGGACGGCCTGGCCGCCGGCGTGGCCTGCATCGCCGGCCTGGCGCTGCTGGGTGCCGCGGCCGGTATGGGCCAGATCTTCGTGCCCGCCTGGCTGTGCGTGCTGGTCGGGTCGCTGCTGGGCTTCCTGCTGCACAATTTTCCGCCGGCGAGCATTTTCATGGGCGACGCCGGCTCGCTGGTGGTCGGTTATATGCTGGCGGTGCTGAGCTGCCTGACGACTTACACCACCGGCCGGCAGAACGCCGTGGAACTGCTCTACGGCGTACTCGCACCCGTGCTGATGATGGCCGTGCCGCTCTACGACACCGCCAGCGTCATGCTGATACGCATCGCCGAACGCCGCAACCCGATGATCGGCGATACGCGGCACTTCTCGCATCGCCTCCAGAAGCGGGGCATGAGCAAGCGCAAGACCGTTCTGACGATCTACCTCTGCACGGCGAGCACCGCCATCGCCGCCTCGCTCCTGCCGCATGTCGCGAGTGTCGCCGCGGCGGTCATGATGGTCGCCCAGGTTGTCTTCATCCTCCTGATCATCGCCGTGCTGGAGTCCACCGACCGCTGAGCACCGCCATTCATGAGCAGCTCCGCCGACACAACCCGCGATGCCGATACGCCGGGCCGCTGGGCCGAGGCCCTGCGGTGGCTGGCCATGCTGCTGATCGTCGCGACGGCCGCTTCCCGGGCGATGCTCGATGAGATGCCGTTTTCGACCTCGCTGATCCAACTGCCCGCCCGTCTCGCCTCGGCTCCCGCGGCGGACTCGTCGCCGGTGATCGTCGAGGCCAGTGATCTCGCACGTGCCACCTGGCCGCTGGTGATCCTCCTGGCCGGCGCGATGTGGCTGCTCGCGGCGGTGCAAGACCGCCGGGCACAGATCGCGGGTCCCTGGCTGCTGGCGTTGCTGGCGGGATTCACGGTGTGGGCGTGGGTCTGCGCTGCCGGCGCGAGCGACCGCCACGCCGCCTGGCTGACCGTTGCCGGGCAGGCGACGCTCATCGTCGCCGGCCTGCTGACGGCCAGCCTCGCGCGCGACCGACGCCGCTTCATCGTTCTCGTTGTCGCCCTGGCCGCGGTCGGCATGACCGTCGCCCTCAAATGTGTCTACCAGCGCGTCGAGGAAATCCCCGCCCGCATCGCTGAGTTCGAGGCCCGGCCCGAGCGATACCTTCGCGAGATGGGCGCCGAGCCCGGCACGCCCAAGGCCCGCAGCCTCGAAAGCCGCATCCGCGACACCTCCGTCACCGGCTTCCAGGCCCTGGCCAACATCAACGCCGCCGGGCTGCTCATCCTCGCCGCGGCCGGCGTGGGCCTGTGCTGGGCCAAGACCCGCATCGCCCTGCGGACGCGAAAGCGTCGCGAGCGCAAAGCCGGCGAGGTCCACCCGCCGTCGCTCGGCGTTGTGCTGACCGGCTTTGGCGCGGCGGCCACGGTGGTTGCGCTGCTGCTGACGAAGAGCCGCGGCGCCGTCGTGGCGGCGGTGCTTGTGACGATCATCGCGGCCACTGTCTGGCGATGGCGTGGCGCCCTGGCCGGTCGGTGGCGGCGCGTGGCCTTCGCGACGGGGGCCGTCCTGCTGCTCGGGGTTTCCGGCGTGGTCGGCTATGGTCTGTCGCGCGGCCGCCTGCCGAGCAAGACCCTCTCGGTCCGCTGGTTCTACTGGACCGGCGGGGCGAAGCTCATCGCCGCCCATCCGCTGACGGGCGTCGGGCCGGGCAACTTCGCGGCATACTACCTCCACGTCCGCCAGCCGCGGGCCGAGGAAGAAGTCAAGACGCCGCACAACGCCGTCGTTCACGCTCTGACGCAGTTCGGCCTGCCGGGCGGGGCGGCCTGGCTGGCGCTGGTGGGCGTGATGCTCGTCCTCGCCGCCCGGCCCCGCCGGCCCGACGATGACGCAGCGGGTGATGCCACACCGCGCGACGGGGCGGCCATGTCACTGCGGGCGAAGGTCGCTGCCGGTGTCTGCATTGTCGCGGCCGCGCTGCTGTCGCGGTGGGGCTTCGCCCTGGCCCTGTCGAACGTCTGGCTGGCGATCTTCGACGTGCTGCTGCCCGTCGCTGCGCTGGCCGTCGCCCTGGCTGCGGCATGGTGGTTCGGCGGCGCCCAGCAGGAACTCGATGCCGCTGGAATCGCCCGCATCCGCCTGTGCCTCGCCGCCGGCTGCGGTGCGTTCGTATTGCACAACATGGTGACCTACAGCTTCTGGACACCTGGGGAGGCCATGCTGTTCTGGGTTGGTGCGGGTGCCTGCATTGCCCAGGGCCGACCGCGCTGCGTTCGCGTCGGCCGGGGTCTTGCCGGCGGCGGGCTCGGGCTGCTCGGCGCAGCCGGCGTCGTCCTGGCGGTCGGTCTGCTTTGGCCGATCCACACCCAGTGGCGCTTGACGCGACGGGCCGCTGCGGCCATCGATGCCGGCGACCTGCAAGCGGCCGCGTCCTTCGCCTCCGATGCCGCCCACGCCAACCCGCGCAGTGCCGACGCGGCCATGCTCGCCGCCAAACTGAGTCCGCCGGACGGTCGCGGCCAAGCCACGACGGCCGAAACGTGGGCCGTCGCTGCCACCCGCCGCGACCCGGCCAACAGCGCAACCTGGCGGCTGCTCGGCGAGGTCCGGCAGTGCATGCGACTGGCTGGCGTCGGCGATGTTGCCGTCGACGCGCCCGCCGACGCCCTCGGCGAGGCGGTCGCTCGCGACGTCGCCAACGCTCGTCTTCGCATCGACTACGCCGAGGCCCTGCTCGCAGCCGAACATCCCCGGGCCGCCCTCGCCCAGATCGACCACGTCGAGCGCATCGACGCCGGGCTCCATGCGTTCGACCCGACGAGTCACAAACGGCTCAGCCCTGCCGAACGAACGCGCATCCGTCGCATCCGCGGGGCCGCCGTCGAACACCTCGACTCCCGAAGCCCTTAGTCGGGTGGCCCGCAGCTTCGGGAAGGTAATGGAAGGAGGCTCGGCTTACTCTTTTGGTTTTGGGCCGGGTTTCTTGGGGGAGGAGGTCGTGTCCCAGCAGGCGTCCGATTTTCTGCACCAACGCCCCGTCGCCCAGCGGCCGGCCTGTATTCTCGTGTCGCCGAAGCGATTGTGCGAGGTCCGCATCGTCGTCGGCCAGGTCGTCTCGCCACGTGCAGACCCACCCGTCCGTCCGCTCGTCAAGCCACGCCCCCTCCGCCAGCACATCCTTGCGACGCCCGTCCACGTGGGCTGCGGCACTGGACCACGGCCAGTCCTTCGGCCGACGAACCAGCCGTGCCTTGACCGGGTTTCGCTCCACATATCGCACTGCGGCCCATAGGTAGGGCTCGTCCATCACGAACGAAGCAAATCAGTATGGTGTCGCCCCAAACTCGCACGAATTTGCGGGGAATTGACCACGATGGCCTATCCTTGATCTTGGCCCACATGCAATTTTCGATGCAGCACAACCATAACACCCATGACCAACCCATCGACCCCTCCAAAACAACGTCGCCTGTCCCCTCTATACCCCTGTCCCCTCTATACCCACCAATTCGTGCGTAACACGTTACGCACCACGGAGAGAAGGACCTGAGGTGTGCCGGCCCGCGGGCCTGAGTGAAGAGAAGACCCTCACCCGTCCTCTCCCAAAGGGAGAGGAGTAGAAGACGCGGGCCATGAGGCAGTGACACGCAGCGTAGCGTGGTGACGCTTCCTGAGGCTCGAAGCGCCACTGACGTGTAGACCCGGGTGGAGGCGCAGCCCCCTGCCGGCGAGGCGGAACCCGGGCAGCGAGATCGCCGAATAACCCGAGCCTCCAAGAGGCTCAGGATTCGGCGGTCCGAACACCCCGTTCATACAAACAGTGCCTCGACCTCGCGACGCGGTCCATTTCTAAACCAACTGTTAAACGGCGCAGGCCGCCACAACCAGACGTTTCTGATCCGGGCTGATCCGTAACGATCCGTGACGAGGCGTCTGGATGTGGGCTCGCGGCTGGGCGTCAGCGCCCGCTGCCGGGCAGGCACGGCAAGACGAAAGGCCGGAACCGCACCCTCCGGGCTTTCCTTATGCGCCCGCGGTCGATAGGATTCTGAAAACACCCCAGCGCCATGTGCGCAACAACGGTGGCCGTCAGGAGCAAACCATGCCACGCATTGCCGACCGCCTCGGCAGCCTGCTGATACCGAAGCGCCGTAAGACGAATCGCTATCAACCCCCGGGCACGCTGTGCCAGGAGACGGGCGAGCCGTCGCCCCCCAGCCAGGTACGCCTCGTGCAGTACGATGAAGACGCCCTCGAACGTCCGGACTTGTCCGACATCAAGGAACTGCCTGGCATCCTTCGCGATGATCGTGTCTCGTGGGTACGCGTCACAGGCGTTGAGGATGTGGCCTTCCTCGAATCCGTCGGCAGTCTATTCGACATCCACCCGCTCGTCCTCGAAGACATCATGCATACCGGGCAACGACCGAAATACGACGACCTCGGCGGCAGCGGCTTCCTGACGCTGCGCCAACTGACGCTCGATACGCAGAGCCACCGGCTGCGCTCGCGGCAGATTTCCATGCTCTTGCTCAAGCCCAGTTGTCTTATCACCTTCGAGGAAACCGACAGCGACGTCTTCCAGCCCGTCATCGAACGCATCGAGACCGGTCGCGGCCGGGTGCGGACGATGTCCACCGAGTATCTGCTGTATGCGTTGCTGGATGTGCTCGTCGACGGCTACTTCGAGGTCCTCGAGGCGATGGGCAGTCGGGCCGACGCGCTGGAAGAAGCGCTGGCCGAACCCGAGCGGGAGACATTGCATGCGATCTATCGCCTTCGGCGGCAGGCGATTCTCGCCCGCAAGGCGATCTGGCCGTTGCGGGACGTTGCAGCCCAACTGCTGCGCGACGACGGCGGACTGATCGGCGACGGGACGGCCGTCTACCTGCGTGACCTGCACGACCACACCATCCAGGCCATCGACGCCGCCGAAACCATGCGAGACGTGACAGCCGGCCTGCTGGACCTGTACCTATCGAGCATCTCCAACCGCATGAACGAAGTGATGAAGGCACTGACGATCATCGCGACCATTTTCATCCCGATCACGTTCATCGCCGGCGTCTACGGCATGAACTTCGAGTACATGCCGGAACTGGCCTGGCCGTGGGCGTATCCGGCCGCGCTGGGGCTGATGGCCGCGGTTGCCGTGGGGATGATCGTCTGTTTTCGCCGAAAGAAGTGGTAGACGTCTATGTGGACAAGCCTATGTAAATGGATCGGCGAGCCGGTCGGGTCGGCGACGCTGTGGTCGGTCATCGCCCTGGCCGCTGCGCTGGCGACGCACCTCGTGCTGCGATATGTCCTCGCGCCGCGCCGACTCAATGCCGCCCAGATCCGCCGACGCCGCCGTGGCCTGCTGACGGGCCTGTCGCTGTTCGTCGTGGTGGCATGGCTGTACATCTGGACGCAGGCGGATGTCGTGCCCTGGTTGGACAAGGGGCCGACCGGTGAGAAGCGCGTCACGAGCGTGGATACCATCCGCTCGCTGCTGCTGAATATCATCGCCGGCGTGCTGATCTACATCTTCGTCCAGTCCATCCGCCGGGCGATGCTCAAGGAAGAAACCGAGATCGAGGCCCGCCACAAGATCCGGGGCTTTAGCACGTGGCTGGGCGTGGCGATCTTCATCGTTGCGACGATCCTCATATGGGCCGACTACATCGGTGACGTCGGCGTGTTCCTGGGCATCGTCGGCGCCGGCGTGGCCCTGAGCATGCAGGAGACGCTGCTGTGCATCGTCGGCTGGGGCATCCTGCAGGTCCGCAAGTCCTACGACATCGGCGATCGCATTGAAATCAACGGCCGCATCGGCGACGTTATCGGCATCAGCGTCTTCCAGACGACGATGCTGGAGGTCGGCAACTGGGTGGACGCCGACCAGTCCACCGGCCGACTGCTCATTACACCCAACAGCATGGTCCTGCGGCACGCGGTGTACAACTACACCAAGGGCTTCCCGTTCATCTGGAACGAGTTCTCGACGATTGTGACGTTCGAGAGCGACTGGCGGCAGGCCAAGGACGTCATGCTCAGCTACGCCCGGGAGGAGGACCGCAAGTTCGACGAGGAGGTCGAGCGGCGCATCAAGGACATGCAGCACCAGTACGCCATCCGCTACGGCCAGCTCGACCCGATCGTCTACACGACCATTGCCGCCAACGGTGTGCGGCTGACGCTGCGGTTCCTCTCGCCGGTTCGCCAGCGACGGGCCATGCTGCACAAGATCAGCGAGAATATTCTCGACGCCCTGATCGAGCATCGGGACATCGACTTTGCCTACCCCACCACACGGTACTACCGCAACCCGGAGGAAGGCAAGACCGGCACGGGCGGGTCGCGCGACCGTGCAAGATAGCACCGGCCTCCAGCAGCGCGCTTAGAAAGCGATCGCTGCTGCGGTCGGACTTTCTTGCCTGTACGTCATCGTCGCGAAAACTCGACGAATTGACCGACTAGACTGTTTGTTCCGCGCATGGTTCAGCCGTATTTGAGACAGACACCTCTGATCCTCGCGCCGTCGCCAAGGCTGTGGCAAGGCGCGTTGTGTCTCTGTGGCTGAATATCCAGCTGGAATGTTGCAACGGGGCAGCCGCCTCGTGCGTTAAGCTGTCTGTCTTGCACGAGTGTGCCGGAGAAACACATGATTCGCAAACTGATCGTCAGCATGATTCTGGTTGCCCTCCTCGTCGGTGGCGGCAGTTGGGCGGCGTGGTATTTCATCACCCATCGTCCCCCTGCCAAACAGCGCCCTGTCAGGTCCATGGCGCCGCGCGTCGTCGCGCCGCGCGCAGAGGCCCGCATCGATTACCAGGTCGAACTCATCGGCTATGGCACGGTCAGACCGAAGGTACAACCCGAGATCAGCCCTCAGGTTGGCGGTGAAATCGACTTTCGCAGCGAGTCCTTCCTTTCCGGCCGCATGGTGCGCGGGCCCGTGGGGGACAAGCCGGGCGAGGTGCTCTTCCGCATCGACTCCGAACGCTACGAGCTGGCCGTCAAGAATGCCCAGCAGCAGATCGAGGTGCTCACCACGCGACTCAACCGCCTCGACCGCGAGGAGAAGAACCTCGAGGCCATGAAGAGCATCGCCTCGGAGCAGTTGACGCTGGACAAGAAGGAACTCGAACGCTACCAGCAACTGCTCGCCGAGGATGCCAGCACCGAAAACGAAGTGGAACAGGCCACGTCGCGCCTCCTGAGCACGCGGCGAAGCCTGCAGGACATTCAGAACCAGCTCGCCCTGATTCCCGACCGCCGGGCCGAGCTGCAGGCCGAGATCGCCGCCTCACGCGTCAAACGGATGCAGGCCCAACTCGACCTGCGCTACGCCACCTATCACGCCCCCGTCACCGGGCGGATCATCTCCAGCAAGGTCGACCAGGGCGACTATGTTCAGCCCGGGACCGTCTGCGGCGAGATGTACGGCACGGAGGTCATGGAACTGCCGGTCAGCATCCTCGCCGGCGACCTGCGGTGGATCGACCGCCAGGCCGTCGAGAGCGGCGGCATTCCGGCGACGGTCAGTTGGAGCGAGCCGGGCAACGGCGAGAGCCATACGTGGTCCGGTCGGGTCGAGCGCATCGAGGCCGGCCTGGAGGCCCAGACGCGGATGGCGCGGCTGGTCGTGCTCGTCGACAACGTCGCCCACGGCAAGGCCAATCCAGACGCGGCGATGATGCTCGACATCAACATGTACTGCCGCGTCAGCATCCGCGGCCGGACGGTCCCGAAGGCTTTCCTTCTGCCACGCAGCGCGATCGTCGGCGGCAGCAAGGTCTACGTCGCCTCGCCCCGCATCAGCGAGGTCACGGAGACCGAAACCGAGGGCAACAGGACGACCTCGGTATCGACGACGGACGTGGGATACGTTCTGGATGTGCGGGAGGTCCGCGTCACCCGCTATACCGACGGCCAGGCCATGATCCTGCCCGACAACGGCATCCAGGCCGGCGACCGCGTGATTCTCTCGCCCGTGCCAAAGCCGGTCGAGGGCATGCGCATCGACGTCGCCGACGCCCCCGCAACCGACACCGACAACGGGACGGCGAGGTGAGGACATGAAGTTTCTCCGCCTGTTCGTCAACAACCCGGTCGCCGCGAACATGCTGATGATCATCATTCTTGGCGGCGGTCTCGTCGCCGCGACGATCATCCCGCGCGAGCTGTTCCCGGAGTTCGAACTCAACGTGATCACGGTCACGGTCCCCTACCCCGGGGCCACCCCGGCCGACGTGGAACAGGGCATCACCGTTCGCATCGAGGAGTACGTCCAGGATATTGACGGCGTCAAGGAGATTACGTCCATCAGCTCCGAAGGCGGCGCGACGGTCAGCCTCGAACTCTACGATAACGTCGACGTCAACAAGGCCCTCGACGAGGTCAAGAGCGAGGTTGACAAGATCGACTTCAACAACGATCGCATCGAAGACCCGGTCGTCCGCGACGTCACGCTCAAGCGCCACGCCATCCAGATCGCCGTCTTCGGCACGGCCGACGAGCGAACGCTGAAGGAAATCGCCGAGGACATAAAGGAGGATCTCGTTGCGCTGCCCGAGATATCGGAGGTCAGCATCTCCGGGGTGCGCGACTACGAGATTTCCGTTGAGATCGACGAGCAGGCCATTCGCCGCTTCGGCCTGACGCCGGGCGACATCGCCCGCCGCATCCAGAACGAGAGCTTCGATCTGCCGGCCGGGCGCATCAAGACCGCCGGTGGCGAGTACACCCTCCGCATCATGGGCCAGCGCTATACCGCCCGCGAGTACGAGACCATTCCCGTGCTGTTCCAGCCGGACGGCACGGTGGTCTACCTGCGCGACGTGGCAACGGTTCGCGAGGCCTTCGAGGACACCGACGTCCGTGCCCGGTTCAACGGCCAGCGGGCCGCCCTGGTCGGCGTGTACAAGACCGGCGACGAGGACATCATCGAAATCGCCCGGGCCGTCCGCGAGTACATCGCTGCCCGCCAGCCCGGCCTGCCCGCCGGCGTCCAGCTCAGCGCATGGTCCGACCGGTCCGAACTCGTCGAGGACCGACTGGACATGCTCGTCGTCAACGGCCTGTGGGGCCTGCTGTTGGTGGTGCTGGTGCTGTGGCTGTTCCTCGGCCTGCGCCTGAGCTTCTGGGTCGCACTCGGCATTCCGATCTCCATCCTCGGAGCGCTGCTGGTGATGGACCTTGGCGGCCAGACGCTGAACATGATGAGCATGTTCGCCCTCATCATGGCCCTGGGACTGATCGTCGACGACGCCATCGTCGTCGGCGAGAACATCTACACCCGCTACCAGAAGGGCGAGCCGCCAAAGCGCGCGGCCGTCCGCGGCGCCCACCAGGTGCTTTTCCCCGTGACGGGCGCCGTGATTACGACGTGGCTGGCCTTCGTGCCGCTGCTGTTCATCCCCGGCGTGATGGGCAAGTTCATCCGCCAGTTGCCCGGCGTGGTCATCCTGACCCTCGCCTTCAGCCTCATCGAGTGCCTCGCCATCCTGC
Organism: Planctomycetota bacterium; assembly: GCA_009908915.1. Taxonomy (GTDB): domain Bacteria; phylum Planctomycetota; class Phycisphaerae; order SM23-33; family SM23-33; genus JAAAOJ01. The sequence continues at coordinate 12,137 of JAAAOJ010000044.1, read as the reverse complement.
CCAGCCACCTTGCCCACAGCCTGCAGCACCGCCGCGACGAGACCGACGACCCACCCGCCGACCCCAACGCCTCCGACGGCCCGCCGCCGCACCAGCGGCATGCCCTGGCCCGGGCAGCCGACCGCGTTCGCGCGCGCATCGACGCGGGCATCGACTGGTTCATCAACGTCGCCTTCGCAACGTTCTACCGCCTCTGCGCGCAGTATCGCTACGTGACGGTGGCGGTCTTCATCGGCGTGATAATCCTGATGGTCGGCGCGCTGCGGGGCGGCTTCATTCAGGTCACGACCTTCCCCAAGGTCGAGGGCGACACGCTGCAGGCCACCGTCCAGCTGCCAGCCGGCACGCCCGTCGAGCGGACCGAGCAGGTCGTCAAACAGCTGACCACTTCGGCCCGCAATCTCTGTCGCCCGTGTGAAACGCTCACCGGCGAGCCGATCGTCGAGAACGTCTACGCCCAGATCGGCCAGACGGCCGGCCGGGGAGGCGACAGCGGCAATTCGGGCGGACACATCGCCCAGGTCATCGTCCAGCTTCTGGGCGCCGAACACCGGGGGCGCGAGTGGACGAGCATGCGACTTACGCAGCTCTGGCGGGAACGCACCGGTTCGATTCCGGACGCCCAGACGCTCCAGTTCGGCGCCTTCCGCGGCGGGCCGGGCGGCAAGAGCCTCGAAATCCGCGTCCTCGCCAACTCGACGCGTCACGCCAAGGCCATCGCCCAGCGCGTCACCGACCGGCTGGCGACCTTCGCCGGTGTCAGCGACATCCAGGCCGACGCCCTGCCCGGCAAGATGGAACAACGCATTCGTCGCACGCGATCGGCCCTACAGCTCGGCGTGACCAAAGACATGATCGCCAGCCAGCTCCGCGATGCCTTCTACGGCAACGAGAGCGTCGAGATCCAGCGGGGCCGCGAGGAAATCAAGGTCATGGTCCGCTTCCCCGACGTCGGGCGCGAAAGCCTCGACGACCTCGAAAACAAACGTATCCTCACGCCGGACGGCGCGGACGTGCCGCTGCTGGAGATCGCCAGGATCGAGACGCAGCGCGGCTATACCACGCTGCGGCGCGTGGGCGGCAAGAGCGTGGTGACCGTCAGTGCCGACGTGGACGAAGACGAGGCCAACGCCGAGCAGATCCTCGGCGCACTGCAGCGTGAGGGCTTCTTCACCGAGGCCGTCGCCGGCACGCCCGGGGCGAGCATCGACCTGCGAGGCCAGCGCCAGCAGCGTATGGAATCGCTCGGCGCCCTCTACGTCTGGTTCCCCATCGCCCTGCTGGGCATCTATACGGTTCTCGCGACGATCTTCCGCAGCTACGTCCAGCCGCTGATCGTCATGCTCGCGATTCCCTTCGGACTCGTCGGGGCCGTCATCGGCCACTGGATCATGGGCTTGGACGTGACGCTGCTGAGCATGTTCGGCATGGTGGCCCTGGCGGGCATCGTGGTCAACGACTCGCTCGTACTGATCGACCGCGTCAACCAGAACATCCGCGACGGCATGGACGTCCACGCCGCCGCCGAGATGGGCTCGCGAAGCCGCTTCCGCGCGATTCTGCTGACCACCGTCACCACCGTCGTCGGCATGGCTCCGCTGCTGGCCGAGCGAAGCTTCCAGGCACAGTTTCTCAAGCCGATGGCCGTGGCGATCTCCTTCGGCCTGATGTTCGCCACCACACTGACCCTCCTGGCCGTGCCGAGCCTCTACCTCATCGGCAACGACCTGCGACGCGTGGGGGTCTGGGCGTGGCGAGGCTACTGGCCGTCGCCCGAGTACGTCCTCAATCGCAGTCTCCAGGCATCCCGCGACGAGGAGGACGAAGACGCTCCGACCGAATCCGCGCAGGCTGCGTCAAGTCTGCACTGACACACCTTGCTCCTGCCCGCCCAAGCCAGGTGCGTCATCGCCTGAAGACGGGTTTGACGAGCCTTGCGACTTGCTTGTCCGCCCAACGGTTTTCTGCTACCATTCTGTATTCACAATCGAGAGTTGAATGACGTTCGCTAGGGGCGTCGCGGCCCCTCCGGCCGAGACTGAGAATGACCCTTGGAACCTGATCAACGAACCTGCCGGTGAGTTGCGTAGGGAAGCGGACGGCCAGTGTTGCCCCTGCATTGACCGGTCGCCCGCGCGGCCGGTTTTTTTTGGTGGAACAACATGACACAGTATCAGCAGGCAACAACAGGTACGATCACGGCGGCCATGCAACGGGTGGCCGAGCGGGAAGGCCTTGCCCCGGACACCATCCGCGACGAGATCGCCGCCGGACGACTGGTGATTCCCGCCAATCGCATTCACCTGGAAGGGCTCGGTGAGGACCGGCTGGACCCGTGCGGGATCGGCCGGGCCGTCCGTACGAAAATCAACGCCAACATCGGCGCCTCACCCGTCAGCAGTTGCAGGGACCATGAGCTGATCAAGCTCGAGCACGCCGTCCGCTACGGCGCCGACGCCGTGATGGACCTGTCCACCGGCGGCGACCTCGACGAGACGCGACAGTTCTTGCTCGCCCGGTCGACCGTGCCCATCGGCACCGTGCCGATCTACAGCATGATCGTCGACCGCCCCATCGAAGATCTGACCTGCGAGCGGATCCTTGCCACCTGCGAGGCCCAGGCCAGGCAGGGCGTGGACTTCTTCACGATCCACGCCGGCCTGCTGCGCGAGCACATCCCGCTGGCGACGCGCCGGAGGCTGGGCATCGTCTCGCGAGGCGGCAGCCTGCTGGCCAAGTGGATGACGCACCACGGGCGGCAGAATCCGATGTACGAGATGTTCGACGAGATCTCCGCGATTATGCGGCAGTACGACGTATGCTACTCGCTGGGCGACGGCCTGCGGCCCGGCTGCCTCGCCGACGCGTCGGACGAGGCGCAGTTTGCCGAACTGGACGTCCTGGGCGAGCTGGTCGCCCGCGCCCGCGAGGCCGGCGTGCAGGTGATGGTCGAAGGTCCCGGCCACGTGCCCTACAACGAGATCGAGATGAACATGACGCGCCAGCAGGAGGTCTGCCACGGCGCGCCGTTCTACGTCCTCGGCCCCATCGTCACCGACGCCTTCCCCGGCTACGACCACATCACCGCCGCTATTGGTGCCACGGCCGCCGCCGTCTACGGCGCGAGCTTCCTGTGCTACGTCACGCCCGCCGAACACCTGGCCCTGCCCACACCGGACGATGTCCGGGCCGGCTGCGTGGCCCACAAGATCGCCGCCCATGCCGCCGACATCGCCCGTGGCCTGCGCGGCGCCCGCGACCGCGACGACGCCATCAGCGAGGCCCGCTCCGCCTTCGACTGGACTCGCCAGTTGGAACTCGCCTTCGACGGCGAGGCCGCCCGCGCCATCCGCAGCCGCGATGCCGGCAAGCAGGACACCGACGATTTCTGCAGCATGTGCGGCCGCGACTGGTGCGCGATGCGAATCAGCCGCGATGTCGCCGAACGCAACGCCGAGGCCTCATCGTAAGCCGGGCTTTGTCTTCAAGTCGCGCCCCGGTAAGTCCGACTTGGGAAAGGGGGCGGACAACAGTACAATAGCTGTCAACCTCGGCCTGCCCGCGGGCTGCAGGCCGACGCGTTGTATTTCATGCGTGGACTGAACATGACCGTGTTGCGTCGTATCCTGATATGTCTGATCATCGGGGTGGTTTGCGGCCTGTCGCTGGGCGGCGGGATCATCGAGCTTGATGTCCCGCTGGTCGACACGCCGCACGATCCCGAAAGCACCCTCAGTAAGACCGAACTGGCCGAACGCCGTGAGCGACAGGGCCGGGTCAACCGCCTGCACGTTCGTATGCTGCGCCGTTTCAAGCAGAAGCGGTACGATAAGGCCCGCGATCTGGCCGCACGGATCGTCAGGCTGATCCCCTCCGACGGGACGGCCTTGTACAATCTGGCCTGTGCCCACGCGCGACTCAGCGAGACCGACGAGGCCATCGAAACACTCAGACGGGCGGTTGATCGCGGCTTTGTCGAGATGCGCCACATGGAACACGACCCGGACCTCGCCTCGCTTCGCGGGCTGGACGCCTTTGCGCAGATCCTCGCTCAGCGGGACACCATTCAGCGCGAACGCGCCGAGCGCATCCGCCGGGAACTGCGGCGACGTTTCGGGGCGGGCTATCTCATCACGATCGACCACGACAACCGGCTGGTCTTCGCCACCGATACCGACCGCGAGACACTGAACGGCCTGCGCGACGACCTCACCGAACGGGCCGCCGCGCTTCGCCGACAGCTCTTCGTGCATCCGCCCGAGCAGTACGTCACCATCATCATCCCCCAGCCGGGCACGATCAAACTGGGCCGCATCGGCGGCGTCTTCCGTCGGACCGACGCGACGATCGTCGCCCGCCGCGTGGGCATGACCTGCCGTCACGAATTTACGCACGCCCTGCACTTCGCCGACATGGAAGCCCGGGCGCAGCGGCACCCGATCTGGATACTCGAAGGCTTTGCAACGCTCTTCGAGACGGCCGACCTCGATGGCGACCGTCTCCGGCCGACCGCGAACGACCGCCTGAACGCCCTGAAGTTCTTCCTCGCCCGCGACCGTCTGAAACCGTTGGCGACGCTGCTGGAGATCGAGCAGACCGGCTTCATGAAAGCCCCGGCCGTCTGCTATGCGATGAGCCGCTATCTGCTGATGTATCTCCACGCCGAAGGCAAACTGCAGGACTGGTATCGTACATACACAGCCGGCTACGACGACGACAGCACCGGCCGGCTCGCCCTTGAGACAGTGCTCGGCAAGGACCTGGGCGTAATCGAAGCCGATTGGCACGAATGGATCCGCCGCCTGCCGAGGCCCGCCACCCGCGTGCATACGAATCAACCGTACATGGGCGTGGCGATTTCGCCGGTGACCGAAGGCCTGCAGATCGAACGTGTCGTACCCGGCAGCGGCGCCGAGAAGGCCGGCCTGCGCGGCGGCGACCTGATTGTCCGTGTGGCCGGCCGGCAACTCGCCGACGGCACGGAGTTGATCCGCTTCGTCACGTCGCGCGAGGTCGGCGACGCCGTCCAGATCCGCTACCGCCGCAGCGGCCGCTACGCAACCGTCCGCGTGAAGCTTCAGGCCAAGCCCTCACGCCTGCCGCGGAGGAAAGTCGTCGAACCCGACGTGGTGCCGAGCGACGAACGCGGCGCCCTTCCAACGGCGCCGAGACGCCGGCCTCCACTGCCCAACCCTTCGCTCCCCCCGCGCCGTGCGGCCTGAGCTGGCAGCCCGTCCATACAGAAGTGCTTCGACCTCGCGACGCGATCCATGTCTAGGCCGCGGCCCGGTCCATGTGGCGGACAAGTCCCGCGGCGAGTCCTCGCAGGGCATCGATGTTGAACGGCTTGTAGAGCACCACGCGCCCGAGGTCCGCCAGCTGTTCCCGCCGGCCTGGCGTGAAAGGGTCGGCCGTTGTCACGAGCGTCGCCTCCCGCAGCCGCGGCTGGTTGTCCGCTGCATACTGCACGACCGCTTCGCCGCTTTCTGCGTCGACCGTCACGTCGACGACCAGCAGGTCCCACCGGTGGCGGTCGATCTGTGAGCGGGCCGCCTTGGCGGTACTGACGAGCGTGGCCTCACAGCCGTCGATGGCGAGCACGTCGGCGATCAACCAGGCCACCTCCGCGTTGTCCTCGACGACCAGCACACGGCAGCTTGTCCGGTTCGAACGGGAGGCAGCAGGTTTGCTCATGATGCACCTCAGGCCGCCAGCTTGCGGACGGAGGCGTCGCGACGGAGCTTCTCGATGACGGCCTTGTGACGCAGGCACACCGCCGACTCGGTGATGTTATAGACCGCGGCGATTTCCTTGTACGTCAGGTGGTCGTTGTAAATCATCTGTAGCAACTCGCGGTCCTGCTTGCGGAGCTTCGAGACCAGCTGCGCACAGAGGTCGCGGGCCTCCATGGTTTCGCGGTCGCGCCGGGCGGCATCGTCGACGATGTCGATCTCGATGCCGGTCTGCTCCTGCATGTCGTTGACGATGTCGGCCCGGCGGAGTACGCCGTCCTTTCGCATCTCGTCGACGGCCAGGAACATCGCCTTGGTGCAGGCGAAGCGTTGGAAGCTCAGGCCCCGCTCGGGATCCCAGGTGCGGGCGGCGAGCGTCAGCCCGAGGTAGGCGTATCCCTGAAGTTCGTCCCAGCCGATCCAGCCATAGCGCCGCATCAGGCGGCGGGTGATCTGGTCGGCGATCCCGACGTGGTCGCGGGCGAGTGCGCGATAGCGGCATTCTTTGGTAGCATGGTCCATCGTCGTCCCTGTCTTTCCATGGGCGGTTGAATCGTTCGGCCGGGCCCTGCGCCGGCCTGCCAATGGAATTCTCGGGACGCAGCGGAATGACTTTAGAAACTACAGAAGACAACCCGCGCCGTGAAGATTACCGCATCCCCGCGAGACGGAGGTCGTACAATGGTATGGATGACGCTTGAAGCCTGCATCGCGATCGGACTGGCCGCCCTGGCGTTGCTGTTGCTGGGCCGACACCTCCGCGCCCTGCTGGGCGGTGAAGCCGGCGGCTGTGGCTGCTGCAAAGGCGCCTGCCGCGGTGGTGACGACCAGGCCTCCCGTTCGCCGGACGCAGGCGACCCCAAGGCGACGACCGTGCCGCCGCCCGGCGAAGAGTGAATCAATGTGGGGCAAACAGGCCGTCGAGGGCCTCGCCCGTCGAGAGCCTCTCGGCGCCTTGGCGAAGCAGCCAGGTTTCCCGGTGCGTGAGCATCTGGCCGGGCTTGAGCGACTGTTGGGGGCCCATCGTCTCCATCTCGACCATGAAGTTCTCCGGCCCGACATAGAAAGCGATGTTGCAGTTGACCGGGTACTGGCCGGCCGGGTCGACGTCCGCCTTCTTGGCGAAGGTGATGTCCCGCGCGGGGTCGGTCATCGCGATGATGCCGCGGTGACTCTGGACGGCTCGCTTGTTCTCCACGCCACGGGGGTCCAGTATCAGCAGATCGTCCTGGACGGAAATCTGCGGGTCGGCAAACCCGCCCTGTCCGTGGCCCGCCCACTCGCGGAAGAGCACGATGGTGGCGGCGTCCCAGCCGCTGCCGTCACCGAGGGGCACGGCGTAGCGGGCCCGCTCGCCGGGCAGCGTGCATGTCAGCGCCCAGATGCCGCCCGCGTAGAGCATGTCGCCCGTGTTGATCAGGAAGTTCTCGACCGTCAGGCGGTCCTCGCCCGCCGCCCGCACCTCAACGCCGCGCCGCGTGCGGTTGAGCGGACTCTCGGCGCCGGTCAGGCGGAAGCCGTCATCGAAGATCTCGACCTCGGCAGGCTGAGGGTCGGGTGTGTAGGTGTCCTCGCATTCGTCGGCGCCGGGCGTGGTGACCCACACGCGGTGGCCGCCCATGAGGTCCCAGTCGCCGCGCGTGTATTCACCGGGCTTCCAAAGCAGCAGGTTTTCACCGCCGGCGACGGCCAGGCTTGCGATGCGCGGCCCGCGGTCGTAGACGGCGACGAGTGCCACGGCGTCGGTTGTCAGTTGCACGGCCGGCATGCCGCCGAATTCGGTTTTCGATACGTTGGCCATCGGTTCACTCCTTGATGCGGTAGGCACCGAGCGTTGTCGGTTCGGTTCTCTGGCGTTGTACGGCCGGTGATTTTAGCTTCAGCCGTCGCCAGAAGAAACCTCTTTCGCGACGAGGACGGCTGTGGTGAAATACGTCGCGATGAACGAGGAGACACTCACAGCGGCCGTGATCGGCCTGGGCGGCTTCGGCCGGCAGATGGCCGACGCATTGGCCGACCTCGACGGCGTGCGGCTGGCCGGCGTGGCCGACCGCGATGCGCGACGGGCCGAGTCTGCCGCCGCGGCCCACGACACCGAGGCCTTCAGCGACAATCGCCAGCTGCTGATGTCGGCCCGTCCCGACGCGCTGTTCCTGGCCACGCCCCCGATGGCCGGACCGGACCTGCTGAAGGCGTGCCTCGATATCGGCATCCACGTCTGGAAGGAAACGCCGCTCGGGCGCAACCTCGAAGAGGCCGCCGCCTTTGCCCGCCGCTTCGACGCGGCCGGGCTGAAGCTCGCCGTCGGCACGCAGCGACGCTTCCTGCCGAGCTACCGCCGCGCCCGCGAACTGCGGACGCAGATCGGCGAGGTCTTCCTGGCCCGCGGACACTACCTCTTCGACTGGGGTCCGGAACTTGCCTGGCGGGCTGACCGCAAGTCTTCCGGCGGCGGGGCGATGCTCGAACTGGGCTACCATCTCGTGGACTTGCTGACCTGGACGCTCGGCCTGCCGGAGCAGGTCTTCGCCGCAACGGTCGTCAACGACCCGACCGAAGCGTTGTTGGCCAATGGTATCCACGAGCCGCGCCCGCCGCACAACACCGACGACTCGGCCACCGCCGTCCTGCGATACAAGTCCGACGCCATGGTGAACCTGGTTGCCTCCCGCGTGACGGGCCCGGCCAGCGAGCAGTTCTGCCTCCACGGCCGGGCGGGCTCGATCACCGCCGACGCCGAAACGTGCATCCTCCGCGGCCCCGACGGGACCGTCCGCGACCATCTCGTCGAGGCGGTCGAACCCGCCGGACCCTTCCGTCGGCAGGCCGAGACGTTCCTAAGCGCCATTGGCGAGCAGGCCCCCCGGTACGCCTGCAGCGCCCGCGAGAACCTGCTGACCCATGCCGTCATCGACGCGATATACCTCTCGGCCCACACCGGCCAGCCCGAGTCGCCACTGGACAGCCTGCACACCCACGGCCTGCAGCCGACCGACTGCTTCACCATGACCCCACGCGATGAGGAGGCGTCGTGATCCGCGATTGTGTGCCCTGCTTGTCTGCGCAGTCAGCCGATGTGCCTGCGACGAAGGAACCCAATAGCGACCCCTCCCTCAAAACCCTGAGATAGAGTCGTTGTACATCATTATCGTGACGTAACTCCTTTGTTTGCTTTTGGAATCGTTCTGATGTTCCGGCCATCTGACTTCTGAGGCAGGCGTCAATAACAGGTGATTGCCGCTCTCAACGATGGTAAAGTCCTCTTTTTGTGTCGCAACCCTTGCACCCCGACATGTAGTCAGGAATACTCAATATGACCCGTGGCGCTACCGAGAAGGACCATCCGTACCGCAACCCCGAACGTGGCCCCCGCCAACGCGCGGGCGATCTGCTCAAGCACATGACGCTGCGGGAGAAGGTCGCGCAGCTTCAATGCCTGCCGGGGTCGGAGGATCTGCCCCAGCGCATCGAGGCCCACGGGATCGGCTCGCTGGCCAGCCCGTTGAGGGATCTGACCGCAGGTGACGCCGCACGCCTGGCCAATCGCATCCAGCAGCATGTCCGGGATCTCTGGTGTGGCCCGAACTCCTTCCATCGGGTGACCATGCAAAGCCCCGCGTCTGGTTCCACTTGCCTTTCCCAATCCACCGGCTTTCCCCTGTGGCCAAATCATGCCACCACACATCATCGCACATATGCTCGCCTCGGGTCTTCTGGCGCGCGCACACCAGCAGCTTTCTAGACTCGTTATATGCAACTGCAGGCATCAGCACCTTTTGCCCATCGGGTGTCTGGAGCGGCATGTCGGTAAGCCGTATGAGCGAGCCGTCAGGGATCTGAACAGTCCCCAACCAGTTCTCTGTCTGAGTGCCTTCTCTCTCCCGAGTCTGTATGCACCTTCATCAAGTCACGAAACTCGGCTTCTGATTCAACCAGGGACACCGCCCCGTCTGCAAGTCCCACCCAGAGACCGTCCTCGGGCCAGGATTCGTTTCGTGGGTACAACATTATGGGCGGGTTGTCATCCCACCCCTCACTCGCTGTGACCGGACGGATGTACACAACATCGAATTGCCCATCCTTCGCCTCCGAACCACGCAACATGGCCTTCGGTAGTATCTTACGGTCAACAAGTTCTTTCAGCGATTTGGGATACTTGCCGTGGTACTGCGCGTGATACAGATGAACGGCAAGAGCGATCTTGCGTAGACGTTCTGGGGTCGACTCGGGGACGGTGTCTCCCATAACTGGTTCTATCTTGCCGTAAGCTCCCTTTGGCGTGTCAATTCGTGACAGACGCGAAGACTGCCCCATGGACTGCGACATTGCCAGAGCCAAAGACCAGTACTCCTTTTGGCAATGAACTTCGCCCAGAAGACCTCCTTGGTTGTCAAATACCCATAGCCTCCACTCCATTCCACCGCCATGACTGTGAGCATATATTTGGTTCCCGGTTGTGGCAATACTCCTGACTCGGGTATAATTTCCCAGTCCAAAGTTCGCGCGGAAGATCAGCCCATTGAGTGTATCCGCAGCGGCGGGATAGTCTGCCGCAGCACGGTAGGTATTCATCGTGGCTGCAAGTGCTTGTTTGAATTTCTGTTCGTCGGTGCGTTTGTCAATCGCTTCGATCCTTGGCCATATGGAGGGCAGTTCACTCTTTGGCACAACACCCTTGAGTCGTCGAAATATGTCGAAACTCGGGGCAAATAGCTTCTGACTGTCCACAAAAGCTACTACAAGATCGGCATCGCTGTCTGCATCGATGAACAGCACAACCATCTTGACTTGAGCATTGACCGACATTCTCATCGTCCCAAATGACGACGGCAACCTTACGACCTCCCTGCTGTCTATCACAAGCAACGGTCCCAGCTTCGGGGCATCCGAAGGCCATTCCTCTTTGACCAGCGAAGCTGGCTTGGTGATCTTCTGCGCAGCTTCGCGGGGAGTTCCGATACCCTCGGCGGGCGTTGTTCGTCCCGATTGGGCCATCATCAACGCCATGGGTGTACAAGCAAGGACGAGCAGAATAGCTGCTGCGGGCGATAGTCTCTTTCGTGTCATTGTTATCTCCAGCACATATGCTTAGACATGCACGCGCTAGTGTCACGGGGCGGTTGTCAAACTGCGACTGAAAGACTGAGCGGCTTGTAGTTTTTGGCCCATCTATAGGTAAGGATGATGCCCTCGCCTGTGTCACAGCATGTTTCTCGCCAGTGAGGCAGAATGAAGTTGTCCGCTCGATCCCACGCGATGTCTTCGATCTTCTTGAAGATCGCATCGATAGCCTTCTGGTAATAGGACATCATCGGGCCAAGTGCCGGAATCTTACTCCCAACTCCGTCCAGTGCAATATCGAGTAGCTTCTTCATCTTTGCAGATATCGATGGTGCCGTTGCCACGCTGCGTATCTTGCTGGCTGCATCCATAAGCTTTTCGGCAGTGCCAATCGCATTCCTCACAGGCACTGTACCATTCCATGCACCGGTAACCTGCTCTTCCAACTTCTTCGTGTTGACACCAACTTTCTGCAGGGATCGCTCGACGCGTCCAATATTCCTCGTATTCACTGCCCCGCGAACCTTCCCAAGATACTCATGAGCCGACTTCGCCGCTTTGTTCGGTTGTGATAGGACGCGAGCCATCTCTAACAGCTCGGCTACCTCATCCTCATCCAATTCGCCAAGGATGTGCTCGCGAATATCATGACGGAATTGAATCACACTGTGGCGAACAGTGACCATCTGCTTGATGTTAGCAGGTAGTTCCCCAGGCGTCCATTCTTCCTTTGTCTTACAAACTTCAATTATCTCACCCATTGAGGCCTGCCATTCGGTGAGTTTCTGATACTTTTCGATAAAACCCTGCGGTGCTAGACCTTCTGGATCACGATATACAACCGGTCGGCTCCGCACATACTCATACACGCTCATGCCGTCGACGTAGCCGAGGGGGTCGCGGGTGGTGAAGCGGCCGAGTTCGGCGTTGTACATGCGGTTGCGGTTGTAGTACAGGGCCGACTCGGTATCCAGGTGCAGGCCCTGATGGCCGAGGGCGTTGTTCACGTCGGACAGGCCATCCGCATCGGCGGAGAAGTCGGCGTCCAGCACCGTCCGCTCGCCGTAGGGGTCGTAGGCGTAACGCTCGACCACTGTGCCGCTCTCATCGACCAGGGCTGTGACGTTCATGTTCGCGTCACTGGTGTAGTAGAGGACATTGTCTTCGGCGTCGGCGTAGTCGCCATCGGTATTGGCATTCTGGAAGCGGACGACCGGGGCGTCGACGTAGCGGATATCCCAGACGTATTGCTCCGACGGGTCAACGTCATCGGCTGTTCGAGTTTCCAGAAGCTGCCAGCCGGCTCCGCCAAGGCTACGCAGGCCAAGGTCCGAGTTGTAGAAG
>JAAAOJ010000018.1 GCA_009908915.1 Planctomycetota bacterium | reverse complement strand
CTGCACACCGAAGGTTACCGACGAGGTCTGCACGTCTTGCCACACGCCGGTGACTGACCCGACGTTCAACGAGAAACGCAAGCAGCGATTCCACGACCTCGGCTGCGGCCCTGCGTCGGAATAGTTCACGCACGCCCCGGCACACAATGGCTATCGGCAATCCGGATCTCATCCAGAAGGACGACCTCGTCGACCGTCTCCAGCCGTCCTGGACCACGTTCACGATTTCTTTGCCTATGCTGTTCTCATCCATCGTTGCGGTCTTTGCGCCTTTGCGAGAGTCATTCTTCCTGCCTTCGAACGAACGCATATACCATGAAATAGTATGGTGGAGCCGTGCCGGCGGCGTCCCGTCGGGAGTGCTCAACCATGCATGAGCTTCGTATGCTTGGTATAATGCGGTGCAGCCGGCGCTGCACCGCGCACATGTTCAGTGCGCCTGGTATCAGTCCTGCTGCGTTTCGTCGGTGTCTGTGTCGTCGGACGGCTGGGGCGTCTCGGAGTCGTCAGGTGGCTGGTCGCCCTCGCCGGGCGCTCGGATTTCCGGCGGGATCGGTGGCGGCTCTTTGCTTTCGGTGGCCTGTTGAAGCTTGGCGATAGCGTCGCCGTCGGTCCGGGCGACGGCCCCGGACGGCAGGCGAATGGCACGGCTTTCGACGACGGTCGTCCGACCGGCGTAGTCGCCGAGGCGCTGCCGGTAGCGGCCGAACAGGGGGAAGGCCGCCATGAAGAAGAAGAACCATCGCATCGGTCCGGTCAGCGTCGCCAGTTCGAAGATCTTCATCAGGTTCCGCAGCAGCACGCTGCGAATGTCGGCCTTGCGCCCGCCATTGCCCACCACCTGCAGGCGCATCAGTCGCTTGCCGAGGGTCCTGCCGAATTTCGCTTCGGCGATTACGCCGTAGAACACGTAGGCCGTGACTGCGATGAGCACCGACAGGGCCAGCCCCGGCGTGACGGCCTCGGGGTTGTTCGCGGCGGTCTCCAGTTGCTCCTGCGTGTGCGTGCTGCGGATGTACAACGACACCGCCGCCACGAACGGGCCGAAGTCCACCAGGGCTGCAACGGCGCGTTTGAGCAGGCTGCCGGGAATCAGCATCGGCGGCAGGACGAAAAGCTTTGTGGCATCCTTGCCTCGCCAGACGAACGCGACAAACACCAGCAGCACGACCAGGGCGATGAAGAAGCCCTGCTCGATATTGGCGACGAGGGTCGTGTCGGGAATCGCGTCAATGCTCTTGCTGACGACCTCGGGCGGCAGGACCTCGCCGTCGAGACCGGCCGCGGCCAGGTTCAGTGCATCGCCGTCCTGCCACAGCAGCAGGAGCTGCTCACCCGTCGTGGCCACCTTCGGCCGGCGGGGCCAGGCCATCGGCTGCCCGTCGCGTCGGAAGGTTTGCGGCTCGCCCCAGTTGCCGTCCGGGGTGAGTGTTCGCAGGCGGAGCTGGCTGCGGCGGGTGTCGCTGTCGGTCGGTCGGCCGACCGAGACGAGCTTGCCGGCGACGGTGTGGATGCTTGCCTGCGCCTGCGGCAGTTCGCTCGATGACGAGGGTGAGCCGGTCGCTACGGCGTCCCACGTCAGCAGAACGTCCTTGCCGGCGTCGTCGCCGTCCTGGATCGCCACGGCCAGCCGGTTGGCTGTCGCGGCGAGGCTCCATGCCACGGGCGGGTCGGGCAGGGGCGGGCTGGTGGTGGCGGGGAGGGCGAGTAGTTCGGTCCAGGCATCGCCCGCCAGTTCGTAGACGGCGAGGTGGCTGGGCGGGCGTGGCGCGGCGGTCATTTCGGGCGGCTCGGCCGGCGGGACGTCCTCGGTCCCCGGGCCGTGGTTGGCGCCGTTGTCCTCGGCCGGTGATTCGTCCGTTTTGGCATCCGTTTCGGTGGGCGTGGCGGGCTGGGTGGACCGTGCAAGCAGCAGCAGTCGCGGCCGCTCGCCCTCGGCCTTCGGTGGTGCGTAGCAGGCAGCCAGCGGACGGGCGGGCAGTCGCGGTCCGGGCAGGAGGTTGCCGTTGGTGTCGATGGTGGCGAATTGCCGCTGGGCGAAGAATACGTGCAGGCGATTCGGGCCGGCCAGCGTCAGCAGCACGCCGCCGCTGAAGCCGTCGCCGACCGGCTTCCACTCGCCGCCGGAGCTGCGCGTGTAGACATCGAAGCCGTCGGTTTTCACGCGGAGGAGCCACAGACGGTCGTCGCGGCCGGTTACGCTCCAGGCGTCCTGGCCGAGGGCCGGGGCGGCCAGCAGGGCAAACACGATGAGGGTCAGGCAGGGTCGTCTCATTGTTGGTTCGTCGGTTTCTTTCGGGCCGGGCCGAACGGGGCATCGATGCGTCGGGCCAGCGGCCGCAGGGCAGCCGGCAGGCGGTCCCAGAAGTAGTACGCCTCGGGGACGAGCTTGTCGGCCGTCGTCATGCCCGAAAGGCCAATGTGCATCTCGCTGCCCGTCTCGTGCCACGTCAGGTGGATGTCGGTGGGTATCACCGGCGGGGTCTCGCCGCTGTCCTTGACGTCCGCGAGTTCAACCGGTTTGTAGTCGCTCGTCCTGGCCGTCAGGACCAGCCGACCGTCGGGCGCGTAGATGTCCGTGAGCATCAGCCGCGGTGGGCGATATCGCAGGCCCCGGCCGTCGGCGTCGACGACATCCCAGTTCGCGCGAGGATCTTTCAGCGTGCCCTTCTTATTGCGGATCACATCCGCCCGGCGGTCGAGATACATGTCTCGCTTCAGCAGCAGTCGCCCGGTGACGGGCTGGCGATCGGTGACGCCCATGACGTAGGCACATGGGTCGGTGCTGTATGTCTGGAAGGTACGGTCCGGTGACAAAGGCATGATGCCCAGGGCGGCCGGCAGTTGCGTAGGGTCGATCGGAATGTCGCCGGCGGTCGGGCAGCCGGCGAGATCGAGTTGGCCGTAAAGGACCTGTCGCTTCTCGCCGAGGTTCAGCCACATGTAGTAGACGTTGTCGTGCGTGCTGATGCCGACGCGGCCGACCTCCTGGCCGGCTTCTTTGATCTGCAGAATGAGGTTCGGCGGGGCCTGCGGCTCGTCCTGCTTGGTGAGGAAGACGCGGGCGTTGGTCTCGGCCAGCGGCGAGGTGCTGCCCCACGTCACGCCGAGGTCGGAGGGTTTCTCGCGGAAGGTAAGAGCGACCTTGGCGTAGCTCCAGAGGCGCGGGATGCGGTTGGCGTTGGCATTGTGATACTGGATGACTTGGCCGATTGGTGCGGCAAGTTTCGGGTCGGGGCAGACATTGTCCGTCTCGGGCGAGCAGCCGCCCACGGCCAGCAGGATAACGAGTGCCAGGCTGCAAAGGGAGTTCCGGCAGGTACGGACGGTATACACGTTGAGCGCGGTGTAGCACCTGCTGCACTGCGTGACGAGTTGGTGGAGCAGGTGTTCCACCAACCACAAAATGCGTTGGCTGGGCTTCATGCCACCGTCTCTCCGTTGGTGTTGTCGTCCTCGCTGGTGTCGCCTTCATCCTGGTCGGTTGCCACGTCGCCGGGCGTCTCGTCGGTCTCGTCGTCTTCGGGCGGCTCGTCGGAAAAATCTCTCTGCATGACGTCGCCGAGCTGCTGGCTGACGGCGGTGATCTTGTCCTCGTCGAGTTGAGGGTCGATCACCTCGTATATGGTATCGCTTCCGCGGCGTCGCATCCGCCAGACTTCCGTACCGTCCTCGCGGCGATTCATGCCTTCGTAGGCCAGCAGGCGCTTGCGCATGAGGATGAGGCAGAGCACGTAGCGGAAATTCAGACGGCTGGGGTCGTCCGTGCCGGTCAGCCGTTCGAAGAACTGCAGGATCAGGTTGTCGTCGATCAGCAGTTTCTTCTTCTCCTCCGGCTGCGGGCGTCGCGTTCGCCAGATGCCCAGCACGTCACGGTCGGCCGAGAGCGCCTCGGTGTCGATCTGCTCCCAGGCGGCCAGGCTGTAGTCCTCGCGGAGGATCTCCTCGCCGACCATGCGTGCCAAGGCCATGAATTCCTCGCCGGGAGCGATGTCCTTGCCGCTTTTCGCGCAGATGCCGGCGGGCCGGCCGATTTTGAAATCTTTTGTCATATTTCTAGAAGCGTTTATTCTGAGGTGATTTACTTTTTCAGCCACGCTGTGGCGACGGCTTCGATCGTCCGGGCGATTTCGTGTGCCTCGCTGCGGTCGTCGATGCTGGCGCTGCGGATGTCATCGGCGGCCTGGCGGTCATCGAGTGTGCGGGTGTTGATGGCGACGTTCATATCGCACAGCACGGTGACGGCCGCGGCGAGGGTGGCGGCCCCGACAAGGTCGGTCACCAGGTACTTGTTGCACTTGTCGGCCAGTTGGCTCAGGTCGTTGAGGACGGCCAGGGCGAGTTTGGCGGTCTGCCGCGGCACGTCGATGGCCGCGGCGAGCGCGAGCTGGAGGGCCTCGTCCTTCCGGCCGTCGGTCTGTTTCATGGCCTCGGCGTACATGCCGTAGGCGGCCATGTCATCGGCGACGAGATCCAGGAACATCTCGCGTGCGTGGGCCAGTCGTGGCCCGAGCCACTCGTAGAGTTCGGCGTGTTCGGCGTGGGCCTTCTTGCCTTGCGTGAAGTTCAGCGACATTTCACCGAGGGCCGCCGCAAGCGCGCCGACGACGCCGCCGATGCTGCCACCTCCGGGCGTGGGGGTTTTGGCGGCGGTAGCGGCGGCGAGGTCGCGGATCGGCTGGTTCAGGATATCGGCGGGTTCGGTCATGGTTGCTCCGTGGGCTCGGTTTCCGGCTGGATGACCGAGGCCTGGTCGCTCAGCAGCTCCGGCCGCGGCGTAATGACGGTGATGACGGGCGGCGAGGCGAGGTACGTTGTCGCCACGGCGTGGACGTCCTGAGGGCTCAACTCGCGTAGTTTACCTTCCAGCTCGCGTGACCAGTTCGGCCCGAGACCGTACAGCGTATCCAGGGCTGTCCCGGTCGCGATATCGCCGAGTCTCTGGTTGCCGATCGCCTCGGCCGTGACGATGGTGTTGATGGCGCGGTCGAGTTCGTCCTGCGTGGGCAGGTAGTCGGCGGCCCGGCGGTAGGTTTTGAGGATGATGTCGACCACGTCCTGGGCCGTGTCCGGTTTCGTGCCGGCGTAGGTGACGAAGGCTCCCGGGGCAAAGCCGGTCTTCACGTACGCGTGGACGACGTAGACCAACTTCTTGCCGCGCAGCTCGGTGTGCAGCCAGCCGCTGGGCAGCCGGTAGCCGCTCATGATCGTGTCTATCAGCAGCAGGGCCAGTCGGTCGTGCGTGTTGGCCACGCTCACGCCCGGCACGGCGATCATGATGCCCGCCTGCTGCGTGGGGGTCTTGAGGACGTCGTACTGGAGCTTGTCGACCTTGCGGGCCGAAGGGGTGGGCATGTCGGCCGAGCCGCCGTGCATCGTGCTGAAGCGCTGCTCGATGGCGGCCTTCGCTTGGGCGGGATCGAATTGCCCGACGATGGCCAGCGTGGCGCCGCCGGCGCGGACGGCCTTGTCGTGCCAGGCCTTGACATCCGCGACGGTGGCCTTGGCGACCACCTCGACGCTGCCGCTGGAGAGCATCTGCCATGGCGAGTTCGTGAAGAACCGATTGCGGAAGAACTTGCCGAGCTGCGACTGCCAGTGCTCGTCGGTGCG
This sequence comes from Planctomycetota bacterium, assembly GCA_009908915.1. Classification (GTDB taxonomy): domain Bacteria; phylum Planctomycetota; class Phycisphaerae; order SM23-33; family SM23-33; genus JAAAOJ01. Next base: position 76,634 of record JAAAOJ010000018.1, on the reverse strand, counting down.
GCGGATCGCGTCCAGTAGCAGCGGCCGGACGGTATCGAGTTCGGTTTCGGTGAAGGCGGGGTGGACCACGACGTCGGCGAAGATGTCCAGCGCCTTCGGCCAGTCATCGGCGAGGACCTCGGCCCGGTAGAGGAAGCTGTTATCACCGGCCATCGCGCCGATGCCGCCGCCGGCGGCGTTGAAGAACGCGTCGATCTGCTCGCCGGTGTAGTCGCCGGCTCCGCGCGTCGAGAGCATGGCCATCAGTTCGCCCAGGCCGTTGGTCGACTCGTCTTCCAGCAGCACCCCACCCTTGACCGCCAGGGCCATCGACACCAGGCCGACCGCGTTGCTTGGCTGGAGGATAACCTGCAGGCCGTTGGGCAGCGTGAAGGTTTCCATCCGTTGCTCGGCGGCGCCGGCCTCGCCGACCAAGGCGAGTTCATGGCCCTCGGCCGGCACGAGTCGCGTGATGACCATTCGCTGCGGGTCGAGATACGTCCGTGCGGCGGTCTGGACCTGCTCGGCGGTGACGGTCTGGATGCTGTCGGTGTACCGCTTGGAGAATGTGACGTCGCCGGTGTGGATGTAGTCGCTGCCGAGGGTGTGGGCGATGTCGCCGGCCTCCTGTTGCGAGCGGACGTAGTCGGCCACCTTCTGCCGCTTGGCCCGCTGGAGTTCGGCATCGGTGACGCCCTCGTCAACCACCTTCTGCAATTCGGCCAGAACGGCCTGTTCGGCGGCGTCGGATCGTCCGGGCTCGCAGCGGACATCGATCGTAAACGTTCCTTTGCCCCAGTTCGGCGTCCACGACCAGGTGTCGATCGACGTTACCAGCCGTTTGTCCAGCTTCAGCGTCTTGACGAGGCGGCTGGCCCGACCCTCGCTGAGGATGTAGCTGAGCACGTCCAGCGAGTAGAGGTCCGGGTGAATCAGCGGGATCGTCTGGAAGCTGATGCGTTCGTGCTCGCCGCGCATGGCCTCGCTGGCCCGGACGGTTCGCCGCACGCCGGTGAAGGCCGGCACCTCTGGTAAGGTGTGGTCCGGTTCGCGGCCGGCCTGGAAGCCTTGCAGTGACGCGACGGCCGTGTCAATGGCGGCCTTGACGTCGACGTCGCCGACGATCACCAGGGCCATGTTCTGCGGCACGTATTTCCGCTCCATGTAGGCCCGGACGTCTTCGATCGTGACCTTCCTGAGCGGCTCGGCATAGCCGACGACTGGCACGGCCGCGGGATGCGTGCGGAACACGTCGGCGCTGTGCGTGTAGCTCATGATCCGCGTGGGGTTGTCAAGGAGCATGTCCAGTTCGCGCTGGACCACGCCGTGCTCGCGCTGGAAGTCCTCGTCGGTAACGTCCGGCCGGGCGAGCTGGTCGCAGATCAGGTCGATGCAGTCGTCGGTCTTGCTGGAAGCGGCACTGATGTAGTAGTCCGTCGCGGCTAGGCTGGTCATCGCGTTGGCCTGTCCGCCGATCTTGCCGGTGCGGCTGCGCTTTTCGACGGCGGTGTAACCCTTCTTACGCATGTGCGGGTCGCCGGAGATCGACTCCTTGGCCGCGAGGTGCTCGACGAGATGGCTCAGACCGCAGCCGAGCCATTCCTGCTCGTAGAGCCCGCCGGTATGCACGCATCCCCAGACGCTGACGACCGGAGCGGTACGGACGGGCTTGACGATCACCGCCATGCCGTTGGAGAGTTCGACGACCGTCTCGCCGCTCGGCGTGGCGAGTTGCTTGACGATGGTAACCGGCCGGCCGGCCGGGGCGTCGGGCTCGACGGGCTCGGGGGCGGCGCTGCCGGCGGGTCCGCTCGCCTCGGGTTTGGACGAATCGGTGGCCAGGCCGTCGTTGCCGCAGGCGGTCAGGCCCAGCAGCAGGGCGGCCAGAAGGGCCGTCAGCGTGGCATGTCGCATGATGCATCTCCCATGGGTTAAGACGGGGCGCAGGGGTGGTCCTCAGGTCTTCTTGTCGTCGTCGGCGGATTCTTCCTGCGCCTCCATGTCGCCGAGGTAGGCCAGCGTGCGGTCCAGCTCGTTCCTGAGATGGCGGACGCGCAGCAGGCTGCGGACGCGGGTGACCAGTTCCAGGCGGTTGACCGGTTTGGTGATAAAATCGTCCGTGCCGCTCTCGACGCCGCGCTCGATGTCCCCCAGCTCGTTCAGGGCCGTGACCATGATGATCGGAATGTCGCGCGTCTCGGGGTCGGTCTTGAGCTTGCGGCAGACCTCAAAGCCGCTGAGTCGCGGCATCATCACGTCCAGCAGGATCAGGTCCGGCGGATTGGCGGCGACCTTCTCCAGTGCCTCTACGCCGTCGGTGGCCTGCTCGACCATGCACTCCAGGCCGTCCAGGTAGGCTACCAGCAGCTCGAGGTTCTGGGCTTTGTCGTCGACGACGAGGATCGTACTGTCGGCGATGTTCTTCTGACCGTCCGGGCCGGCAGGTGTCGGTGTCATGTCGCATCTCCTTGCGTGGCAATCAGCCGGTGCGGCTGGTGCGTTGCGGGCGTCGTGCCCGTCCATCATAGCCTACCCGTCGGCCCGCTGCGGAGCAAGGGCAGGACGGGGGGATTTCGATGTCCCGCACACAAGCGCCGTGTCTCTTTTGACCTCTCTCCCATCGGGAGAGGGGCCAAGTCCGCGAGGTGGCGTGGGCTCGTCGGGCCACTGTGGTGTGCCCTATCGGAACAATCGCCCGCTCTGAACTGCTTGGCAGGCCATCTTTCCCAGAGGCAGACGTTGCGGCCATCGCCTCTGGCCTGTGTTTTCCCCGCGAGGGCTCTACACCGAAACCGGAATCCGTTACCATGGCGGTCATGAGTCGCCTGTTCAACGAACCCGCAATCGCCCAGGCCCCTTCGATCGCCAATCGCATCGTGGGCGTGGCGGTCAACGCGAACGTCTGGGGCACCTTCGATTACGTCTGGCCGGAGAGTTTTGGCGAGCCGCAGCGGGGCCAGCGCGTCCGCGTACCGTTCGGGCGGGGCAATCGCAAGACGCTGGGCTTTGTGGTCGACACGCTCCGTCGGGCGGGCGAGCGGAAGCTCAAGGCCATCACCGAGGTCGTGGACGAGATCTCGCAGCTCAACGATCACACGTGGGAACTGGCCGAGTGGATCAGCCACTACTACATGAGCCCCCTTGGTCCGACGCTGGCGGCGGCGGTGCCGGCGGCGGTCGGCACGCGGGCGCCGAAGCAGGAGACGGTCGTTTTTCTTGCCGCCGAGCGATGCGACTGGCCGGGCGACCTCGGCAGCAAGCAGCGACGCGTGCTCGATGAACTGCTGGAGGCCCGCAAGCAGGGCGTCGAGCCGGTCCGTATGGAGGAACTACGCCACCACAGCCAGGCCGCCCGCGATACCTTCCGCCGGCTGCTGTCGCGCGAACTGATCCGCGCCGAACAGCGCGAGGTGACCCTCGACCGGCTGGCCGAGGAGGACGATTGTGTGGCCGCCGCATTCGAACTCAACGCCGAGCAGCAGGCCGCACTGGAAGCCATCCGTCCGCGGCTGGACGGCGAAGCGGGCTTCTCGGCGACGCTCCTGCACGGCGTGACCGGCAGCGGCAAGACGGAGGTCTACGTCCGGGCGATTCGCGAGGTGATAGCCGCCGGCGGGCAGGCGATCCTGCTGGCGCCGGAAATCGCCCTGGCCACGCAGACCTGGCAGCGGTTGATCGACCGCCTGCCGCGGGTGGCCGTACTGCACAGCGGGCTCACCGGCGCCCAGCGGGCGTTCTACTGGCAGCAGATCCGCGACGGGCATGCGTCGGTGGTGATCGGGCCTCGCAGTGCGGTCTTCGCGCCGGCTGGCAAGCTGGGGCTGGTGATCGTCGACGAAGAACACGAATCAAGCTACAAGCAGGACACCGTGCCCCGCTATCACGGGCGGGACGTGGCGGTCAAACGGGCGTCTCTTGCCGGCGTGCCGATCATCCTCGGCTCGGCGACCCCGTCCATGGAAAGCCTCCACAACGCGCGGCATGGACGCTACGAACTGGTGCGGCTGCCCAACCGCGTGCGTGGCCTTGCCATGCCGCGATTGCAGATTGTTCACCTGCGGGACGATATGGCGCGCGGCCGGGTCGAACTCATCGGCCGAACACTGACGGCCCGGATGGCGGCGGCGCTGGACCGCGGCGAGCAGATGATCCTGCTGATGAATCGGCGCGGCTATGCGAGTTATGTCTTCTGTCCGAAGTGCGACTGGATGCTAGAGTGCGACCAGTGCATTCGGCCGATGGTGTGGCACCAGGCGACGCAGCTATGCATCTGCCATCATTGCAATGCGACGGCCTCGTTGCCGGACCGCTGCCCGGCCTGCGGGGGCAAGCTGCTGCTGTTCGGTTATGGCATACAGCGGGTCGAGAACGAGCTGGCGAGGAAGTTTCCCACCGGGCGGGTCGCGAGAATGGACAGCGACACGATGACCTCGCCGAAGCAGTTCCAGAAGGTGCTGGGTGAGTTCGGCTCGGGACAGATCGATATTCTGCTGGGTACGCAGATGGTCGCCAAGGGGTTGGACTTCCCGAAGGTCTCGCTGGTGGGCATCGCCTCGGCGGATACATCCCTGTCGATACACGACTTCCGTGCGTCCGAGCGGACGTTCCAGCTCATTGTGCAGGTGGCCGGCAGGGCCGGCCGTAGCGATGCACCCGGCGAGGTGGTTGTCCAGACGCTGCACCCCGGCGAGGCGGCGATCGAACTGGCCCGCAATCACGACTATAAAACCTTTTCTGATATGGAGTTACAGGATAGGAAGTCTGCCGGCTTCCCGCCGTTCAACCGCATGGTGCGGTTCATTCTCACGCACGCGCGGCACGGCGAGGCCGAGGCCTCCGCTGTGCGCCTTGGCGAGATCCTCCGCGAATGCCTCCCGACCCCCGAGACGACGATTATCGGCCCGCAACCGGCCATGCTGCCGCGACTGCGCGACGAGTTCCGCTTCGATATTCTCCTGCTGACGCAACAGGCGGGGCTTGTCCAGCAGCGGCTCGGCGGGCGGATGAAGTCGATCGCTGCGGAGATCAAGGCAGATCTGGCCGTTGATGTCGACCCTGTGAACCTGCTGTAGGCTCTGTCAACAGGAGTTTGTAAAGTCATTTATATAAATGACTTGTGAATCAAGCGTGTTTGATGCTACGCTGGTCGCGGGGGGGCGAGAAAAAAAACTGAGAAAGGGGCGGAAATCCGGTTGACAGTTGGGGGATATGTGATACTGTAGGCACTGACAGGATTTGGAGGGCCGAGATTTTCGAGGGAAAAGTCTTTTCGGCTTGACTCCTTCCTGTTCGTTGATAGTATAGATTGTGTGTCAGTAGGAGCCTCAGAAGAGGACTACGGCGAGCCTGAGAGAGAGAACCACGCCCGCCGCTCCCTTCCCATTCCTACTCCATCTTTGTGTTGAGGGTTTCTGACAATGCGTACGACATTTGTCGTGCCGTAATCGGCTGTCGATCTGTGCGCTTTGAGAGAGACGTACACCCGGCCGCGTTTTATTGAGAGGACGCGAAAGAGCCGAGCCTGGAAATCCGATTGGCAAATAGAGCCGTTGGATACCGAGGAGCCTTAGAGAGAGAAAGACAGGGACCTCACTGGTGACGAATAGCGTGCGCTGATGCCGCTTCGTTGCAGTGGTCCGCTCCCCGTCCTCAAAGCCCCTCCGTTTCCACCTGTTTGAGCCTCCGTAAGGCCACTGCGCAAACATCGCAGTCTACCGACGCCGAACGCGTAAGGACGAACAGACCAACAAATGCATATATGTCTATCGATGCATGAATGCGATAGGCCTGCTAAACGAGAGAGACACGGTGTCGAATGACGAGCGGCATCGAATCGAACAAAACCGCGGGCAAGAGGCCCGCCAGGAAAAAGGAGCCTGACAATGAGTGTGAAGAAGAAACGTAACCTGTTGTTGGCCGTTTCGGCCGGTTTTGTTGGCCTGATGGTCCTGATCTCCATCGGACTCTATCTTGCCGGCGGCGACAATGCCCCACGCGTTGAGTCCCAGTCCGTGCCCGAAGGCCCGACCTACGACCTCAGCGAGTACGGCGATCTCAGCATTGCCGATCCCGAAGGCGTGGACCTTCGGGAACTCGACCCCGAGTTCACCAACAACTTCAACGTCGGTGAATTCGACGCGAACCAGCAGGTCCCCGAGCCCGCCTCGATCAGCCTGCTGGCCGCCGGCGGCCTGGGCATACTGGCCCGACGTCGCCGCAAGACAGCCTGAGACCGCGATGCACCGCACACGACACTCCGATCTGACAATCGAATAGCGAGAACGACGAGAACCGCCCGGAGGTGAGAGACCGGGCAACGAGAGAGAAACGCGACGCGGAACGACGAGCCGCATCGCACAACCGACAGGCCTGAGAAACCTGTCACCGAGGAGCCTGACGATGAAACGAAACAAGAAGCGAATCACGGTGATCGGACTAATCAGCATCATTGCAACCATCGGCCTGGTCGCGACGTCCGCAGCCCTGTACGTCAGTGGCGGCGACCGCCCGATCCGGATCGAAACCCACCGCGTCAGCGACACGCCCAGCTACGCCGTCAATGACGACTGGTCGCTGCAACTCACTGACGAGCAGCTTGGCACGGACGAGATGGAGTTTGCCGAACTCGATATGGTTACCGGCGAGATCGACCTCGACGCGACTCGCAACGAGGTGCCCGAGCCGGCAACGATGGCCCTGTTGAGCCTGGGCGGCCTGGGTCTGCTCCGCCGCCGCAACCGCAAGTAGTCCGCAGGGACGAGCTGCCGCGGGCGATAGGCCCGAACCAGATGCAGGCAGCAACATGAAAACCGAATATCGGAAACCAATGAGAGACCCCGAGTGCCTGGGGGCAACAGGCACAACAACTTTCTCTCTCGTCAGGCTCCAAGGCCGGCAGCTCGTCTCGAAAGCTGTTCCTGCTACGGCCGATCCTTTTGCCTTCGCGTCTGCGTCGCAAAGACTCGACGAATCGCTGATTCGCCAGCGTCGTTGCTCCTTGATGCTCGGCAAAATGCTTCGGCCTCGCGACGGAACCCATTTCGTAACGACCTGCCCGGGCGGGGCTGGCACCAGGCCGGTCCTGCCCCTGGCCGCCTTGCAAGAGCCGACGGGAACCAGTTTTCTCTCTCGTCAGGCTCCAAGGCCGGCAGCAGGCAGCCCTTCCCGCGGCCGCCTTGCAAGAGCCGACGGGAACCAGTTTTCTCTCTCGTCAGGCTCCAAGGCCGGCAGCAGGCCAGCCCTTCCCGCGGCCGCCTTGCAAGAGCCGACGGAGTGTCACGGCAACAGATTCTCTTGCTTTGTCTGATTGAGCAGCCTCGGGTCCATTGCGGGGCTGTTTCTTCTTGTGCGCGATGGGCCTATACTTGCGCACATGCGGATTCTTGCAGTCGAGCCATACTACGGGGGCAGCCATCAGGCGTTCATCGAAGGCTGGCGGTCCCGCAGCGAACACGCCTGGACCGTCTTGACGGCCCCGCCGCACGGCTGGAAGTGGCGGATGCGACACGCGGCCATCACCTTCGCCGAGGAGGCCCGCACCCTTCTCGACGCCGGCGAGTGGTGGGACGTCCTGCTCTGCAGCGACATGCTGAATCTCGCTGAGTTTGTCGGCCTGTGCCCGCCGGCGGTCGGCCGGCTGCCGCGGGTGGCGTACTTCCACGAGAACCAGTTGAGCTACCCGGTTCGCCACGACGAGCCGCGCGACGTGCATTTCGGTATGATCAACATGAGCACCGCGATGGCTGCCGATGCGGTGTGGTTCAACTCGACCTTTCACCGCGAGGAGTTCCTCCGTCACCTTCACGCGTTTCTCCGCACGATGAGGCCACCGCAAATGCTGGAGCAGTTGGACGTCATCCGCGAGCGGTCGGCCATCGAGCCGCCGGGAATTGACGTCGGGTCGCCGCCGCGGCATGGGGCCGCCGGGCCACTGCACATCGGCTGGGCCGCTCGATGGGAACACGACAAGCGGCCGGAGATGTTTTTCGCCGCAATGGACGGCCTGCTACGCGATGGCGTGGAATGCCGCGTGAGCGTCATCGGCGAGCAGTTCAGCGACGTTCCGCCTGTGTTCACCGCGGCCCGACAGCGTCTGGGCAGCCGCGTCGTGCGCTGGGGATACCAGCCGGACCGGGCGAGCTACCGGCAAGCCCTGGCCGAGATGGATGTTGCGGTCTCGACCGCCGAGCACGAGTTTTTCGGCCTTGGCATGCTCGAGGCCGGCGCGTCGGGGGCGGCTGTCCTGTTGCCGCAGCGCCTCGCGTACCCGGAGGTGTTCGGCCCGGCGGATGGCGAGCGGTCGATCCTCTTCTATGACGGTGAGGCGGCGTCGCTGACGGCCCGTCTGCGTCAGTTGGCCCGTCGCGCCGCCGATGGTGACGACCTCCAGGCCGAGCGACGATTGGCCCGCCAGGCCGCCCAGCCGTATGACTGGTCGTTGCGGGCGACGGCGATGGATGCGGCGCTGACGGAACTGGCCGGGCGGGTAGGACGTTGTGCAGGCTGAACATGGGCGGACAATAACCATCCGCGCGGATGCAGGAAGGCGACAGATGAAGCTGTCGATACGCTCCAAGTTGATACTGGCCATTGGCTTGCCGCTTCTGGCGGTCTACCTCGGCGTGATCTGGCTGGACTATGTGCGGACCAAAGACGTCTCGATCGCCCAGACACAGGCAAACCTTCGCAGCCAGGCGCGGGCACAATCGGCCCGCGTGGAGGCGGCGCTGGTGGGCATTTCACGCGTGGCGGACCACGCCGCCGACGTGCTGACCGCCGGGGACGAGATGTCGCGTGAGGCCACGTGGAAACTGCTCGAGCGCGCGTTGGAGCGGACGCCGCCGATTCTATGGGCCGGCATCGTGTTGGATGGCAACGGCAGCGGGGCGGGCTTGGCTCCCTATGTCCGCCGCCCGTCAGCCGGGGTGGACGGCGGGCTGGTCGAAGGTGAACTGCCCGAGCCGACATCCCGGGACTGGTACCGTCGAGCTGTCGAGGGTGGCGGCGGTTGGGGCGAGCCGTTCATCAGCGACAACGGGCGGTTCGTGAGCATCTATTCCGTGCCGGTTATCCGCGACGGCCAGCCGATCGGAGCCGTGGCGGTCGACGTGGATATCGACTGGCTGCGGAGGATATGGCAGGAGCATCGCGTCGAGGACGAAGAGGTTATCGTCGTCAGCCGCCAGGGCATGTTCCTCTGCCATCCCGACGAAACGTGCGTGATGACCGAGAGCACCACCTCGATGGCCGAGACGCACAACATGCCGGACTGGCGGCACCTGGGCGAAGCGATGGTCGCCGGAAGCGAGGGCGTGCAGACGCTCGATACCCCGGGCGAACGCAAGTGGGCGGTCTACTCGCCGATTGACGCGACAGGCTGGTCGTACGCGGCCGTCGTGCCGGAGAGCCGGGTGCTCGCGCCGGTCTACGAGTACCTGGAGGTGGAAATCGGCATCCTGCTGATCGCGCTGGGCTTGGTGGAGCTGATCGTGCTGGTCGTCAGCGTGACGATGACGCGACCGATCCAGAATCTGGCCCGGGCCGTGGGAGATCTTGGCGTGGGTGACCTGGACGCAAAGGTTGCCGGGGCCGAGAGCAGTGATGAAATCGGCGAGGTCGCGCGGGCGTTCAACAAGATGGTCGATCACCTTAACGACCACGTCCAGGAGTTGTCGCGTCAGACGGCGGCCCGCGAAGCCACGCTCAGCGAACTGCGGGTGGCGCGAACGATCCAGGAGTCGATGCTGCCGGTCAACGGCGAGAACCTGCCGAACATGGGTTCCGTCTCGCTGCACGCGGTGAACCATCCGGCCAAGGAGGTCGCGGGCGACTTCTACGACTACTTCGAAACCGAACGGCCCGGTGTGCTGGGTGTGCTCATCGCCGACGTCAGCGGCAAGGGTGTGCCGGCGGCGCTGTTCATGGCCGTGGCGAAGACCGTGATCCGCAATCTGGCGCGCGGCGGGGATCTGCCACCCGGCGAGGTCCTCACGCGGGCCAACCAGTTGCTGCTGGAGAACAACGACGACCAGTCGCTCATGTTCGTGACGCTGTTCTTCTTCTACTACGACACCAAGACCGGCACGGTTACGTATGCCAACGCCGGCCACAATCGACCGTTCGTACTGTCACTGGACGGCCGGATGCGGAAGGTCGACGGGCAGAGCGGGCCGTTGCTCGGCGCACTCGAAGACCGGGTGTACGCCCAGGGCGAGGAAACGCTGCAGGCGGGCGAGGCGCTGGTGATGTACACCGACGGCGTGACCGAAGCGATGGCGCCGGAGGGCGTTCAGTTCGGAGAGGAGCGGCTCGTCAAGCTGCTGGGCGAGCTGGCGGGCAGCGACGCGCGGCGACTGTCTGAGCGGATCGTCCGCGAGGTCGACACCTTCGAGGACCACCGTCACGGGGATGATATCACCGTCCTGGCCGTTCAGCGGCGGGCGTGAGGGGTACAGGCCTGCTGAAGGAATCTCACCCATCAACTTGATTCATTCGGTTCATTTGGAATGCGAGCCATGGATTGACTACCCGGGTACGGGCAACGCAGCGGGCTCTTCTTCCGCGAACATCTTGAGTTCCACGCCGATCATGTCAAGCTTTTTGGCCGCTTCCTTCCGACGGTCACGTTCAGAAGCATCATCGGACTTCTCGGAGTTGCTGTCGTTGCTTTCCGGTTCTTCTTCGGGTGTAGCTTCGACTGCCGGCTTCTCCCGCTTAGGGCAGGTGAGCTTGTTGACGTGGCCGATGAAGACGTCGAGCTGGGGGCCGGGCTGGATCGCGAATCGGATGGTGTCGTCGACGACGTCGCCGGAGACGGTCGCGCCGCTGTGGAGCTTGACAATGACCGTTCGCAGGGCGCCCTCGGCCCGGGTGAGTTCCTTGATGTCGCCGGGCTCGATGCTGATCTCATCGCGGTTGCTCAGCAGGCGGATCGTCTCGCTGACGACGGCGCCGCGGAGGACGTTCTCGTTTCGCAGCGTCATGACGGCGACCTTCTCGCCGCCGGGCTTTTCGGCGGGAAAGGCAAACTTGCGGATTGTCGCCCGCCGGGCCGAAAGCGTCGGGCCGAGCGGCAGTTGCGTCTCCAGCGTATCGGCCAGCAGCAGGCCCGAGAGGCTCGAGCCGTTGGCGAACACCGCACGGTGCAGCCCGCCTTCGGACGTCTGGAGCATGATACCCCGCAGATCGGCCGGCCGAAGCGTGACCGTGCCGTACTCGGTGAGTAACTGGCCGTCGAAATCGGCCGGGTCGAAGAACAACTGCTCGCCGGTTCGCAACATGACCACGGGCTGGTCGGGCTCGATCTGCTTGGGCCGGGCGTCGCTGATGCGGTAGCCGGCCCGGAGGACCTGCCAGAGAGGCGTCGACAGCGTGTTGCCGTTGGCCAGTGTGATTTTCAGCGGCTCGGACGTCAGCGTTCCCGCGAGGATTTGCCCGTCGATTAGCGCCAACCGCACGTGCCGGTCGCCCATGCCGACGGTTTCCAGGCCGACGACCCGCGCGGCGGGCAGTTCCAACGTGCCATGCGGCGTCTCGATCGTCCAGACTTTGTTGTTGATCGTCCCTAGCAGTTCGGTGTCGTCCTTCAGCAGGACCACGTCCTGTTCGCCGTCGCGCGGCAGTTCCAGGCCGCCGATGGCGAGCGTCGGCGTGGCCGCGTTGGCCAGGGCCTTCCTCGCCGCGCGAGGCAGTTTGCGGAGCGCGCGGTGAACATCAAAAGCTTCCATGGCCTTGACGGCTTCGTCGAAACCCGGCCGCTGCATCTGGATATTCAGCAGCGCGGCATACTCGCCGGCAGGGATCTTCAGCCGGAATGTCACGTAGACGTTGTCCTGGCCGCCGTCGGCCTTGATCGTCGCCCGGAGCTTCGCCGACGGCGTGCCGACCACATGCACGATCGCGGGCGTCTTGGTGTTGCCTCGGTCGGCCGTCACGAACGCCCAGTCCGGCTCGGGACTGTCCTTGCCGCCGGCCGTGCGAAACTTGCGAATGCTGCTGCCGAGGTTGCTGTAGTAGCGGATCTTCAGGTTCTGCTCCTGGCCGCTGGTGTTATGGAAGACGTCGACCCAGCGGGCGTAGCTGCCCTGCTTGTCGACGTAAATCCGGCGGCAGACCTGAACCTTGTTGCTCCAGTTCCACGGGCCAAGCTGGATCTCTTTGCCGTCTTTGGAGAGGACGGCCTGGCTGTGGCCGCCGAAGCCGCTGCCCTGGACCGACAGTTGCAGCCCGCCGTCGTAGCAGTCGTTATTGCCGTCGCCCACCGTACCATTGGCCTGGATATCCCAACGGTAGTCCTTCTTGTCCTGCACCGTCCACGGCAGGGAGGTATTGCCCCCCGCATCCAGCAGCGGACTCTTCTCGGCCGCCTCGGCGACGACGCAGTAGGCCAGGACATAGAAGGCAATCATTACAGTTCGATGATGCACGGTCGTTTCTCCTTGTGGCCTATCCTCGTAAGTTAAGGATCTGTGGAGGTGGGGCGCCGGGATTGCTGTTGTCGACCGCCCCGCCGGCCGGGCTGAGCGACTCGACGATCTCTTCCAGGCGCCGGCGGACTTCCGGGTCGTTGCTGCCGAGGTTGTCCTTCAGCAGCGGCAGGATGGACGGGCCCATGTCGACCAGTTCCTTCTGCGCCTTCTGGCGGTCTTCAAAGCTCTCGGCCGCCAGCCGCCCGATGAGTCCGTCCACTTTCTTGCGGATGTCTTCGGGGGGCATGGCGTCGGGGCGGGCGACGGCGATGAGTTGTGCGGCATCGATGCTGATCGTCGGGCCGGGCTCGATGACGAATTCCAACGTTTCCTGGTCGAGTCCGCCCAGCAGGACCGAGCCGTTCCACATCGTCAGGCGGATCCAGCCGCTCTGGGTGGGCACGGTCTGTAGCGACAGCATGTTAGCGGGCTTGACGGTGACCGGGCCGTATTTGCCCTTAATCTGCAGCGATTCCTCGGCGAGCCGCCCGTAGAGTTGGTCGCCGTTGTTGAGATCGATTCGGGTCAGCGGCCTGGGGCGCGATTCCTCGGTGGCGTAGAGGATCCGGGCGACGTTGTTGCGTTGCAGTGTGCGTTCGGTGTTGAGTGTCAGTTCGACGTCGAAGGAGGGCGGCTCGACGATGCCGGCCAGGATCGAGCCGTTAAGGAATTTCACGCGGTGGATGGCCTGGGCGGGGTTGTCAAGGTCGATACTCAGCAGGGCCTCGGCGTCGAGCGGGATCGCCCCACTGCGTGTGCGCAGTTGGAGGTCGAGGCTGTCGGGGTCGAAGGCCAGCCGGTCGCCGGTGCGCATGACCAGTTGCGGGCCGTTGAAGGGGATCTCCTCCGGGCGTTTGCTGGTGATCTGGAAGGACCACTGCTGGATGTCGCCGAAGGGGATGCTCTGCTTGCCGGCGGCGGGGACGGTCAGTTCCACGGTCTGCTCGGCGAGGGTGCCGCAGACGAGCTGGCCGTCGGCGAGGACGGCCTGGAAGACGCCTCGAACATTGGGTCTGGTGGCCATCCCGACGAGCCGGTCGGCGGGCAGCGTCAGGGGCCCGAAGGCCGAATCGATAACGAATTCGGCATTCGTGACCTTGCCGAAGACGGGGTCGCCGCTGCGAAGCATGACGAGGTCGGCCTTGCCGGAACGGTTCAGGTCGATGAAGTCGAGTCCGCCGAAACGTACATTGACGATCATCTTGCGCACGGCGGATTTGAGGTCGCCGAGATAGGCCGTCGGCTTGAAGTCCTTCATCATCTTTCTCAGGTCGCTGGTCGAGTGGTTCTGGACGGCAAAGTGGGCAATAATGGCGGTCTCGCCGGCGGGGACGGTCAGGCGGTAGTTCGTCCGAATGACATTATTGCGATGCTGCTGGACGGCCGGGCGCAGTTTGGACTTCGGCCCGCACATGACGTGCAGCACCGACGGCGTGTTGTTGCTGCGCTGGACATCGATGACGGCGGCGAAATCCTCCTCGTCCCACACGCCGTCGCCGCTGCTGGTGTGCAGGTTCTGGATGCCGTAGTTGATGTGCGACTGCAGCCGCACGTCGACGGTCACGTCGTTGCTTCCGGGGTTCTCGTAGATGTCCAGCCACCGGGCCACGCCGTCGTCCTTGAAGACCTTCACGCGGCGGTAGATCCTCAGACCGTTACGGTTCCAAGGGCCGGATTCGATTTCGTCGCCGGTGCGGCCGCGGCGTGCGCGGCCGCCGTGGTGGAAGTTGTTGCCCTGGACGTAGAGGTACTTGCCGTTGCTGTAAAGGTAGTTCGTGCCGTGGTTCACCGAGCCGTGATCCGTGCGGATATCCCACGTGAAGCCCTTGGCGTTCATGTGTGTGGTGCCGCTGACGTTGCTGCCGGAGATATGCAGGCCGGTTGTCTTCTCCCCGGCGGGGGCCGGTGCGGCCACGGCGACAACAAGCAGGCAGCAACATACGGAAGGGCGAATATGGCGGCTCATGGCGTGCATCCTTCTTAGCTTGGCTCGACGTTTGTGTGCCTTCTTTGCTCGGTCGGACGTTTCTGGCGGTCGGCGGTTCCCCATAACGGAAAAAAATTGCTCTCAGGCCAATGGGGCCCACATCGCCGATAGCTTTACCGGGGGAAAAAGACTATTATGGGGCCGCCGACTTAGAAATGCTATGAAAATCAACCTGGTGGCAATGGACCTTGACGGCACGCTGCTCAATTCCGAGAAGCAGATTACGCCGACGACGGCCGGCATCATACAGCTGGCTAAGCAACGTGGTGTGCGCTTTATGGTCGTCACCGCACGCCCCCCCCGTACGGCCATAGGCTATCACCTGCAACTGGGGCTGACGACGCCGATGATCAACTACAACGGCGCGCTGGCATGGGATACGGTCTCGGGCAAGGTGCTGGTTCATCGCCCGATTCCGGCCAACATCGCCCGCGGCATTGTCAAGTGGGCTCGCCAGCGGTATCCGCAGGTCCGCGTATCGGCGGAGGTCGGCGACAAGTGGTACACCGATTTCTACGACTCGAAGTACCGCGACGGTTCGTACAAGACCAGCAAGAAGGTCCATCAGCCGGACCACGTGGGGCCGGTGCTGGAGTGGCTTCGCATGCCGGTTACCAAGCTGCTGCTGCTCGGCCAGCCGGAGTGGCTGGACCAGGTGGTCTGGGCGATTGAAACCGACATCCCCAACGAGGTCACGACGGTCAAGACCGAGAGCTTCCTGCTGCAGGTCATGCACGCCTCGGCGTCCAAGACTGAATCCATTCGCATATCGGCCGAGTCGATGGGCATCAAGCGCGAGAACATCATGGCCATCGGCGACAACGCCAATGACGCGGGCATGGTCCACTGGGCCGGCTGCGGCGTGGCGATGGCCAACGGTCACCACGTCACGATCCGGGTAGCCGACCACGTCAGCGATCACAACGACGCCGATGGTGTGGGCAAGGCCATCAACGACCTCATCCTCAACGGCCAGCGACCCAACGGTCGCTGAGCATCGCAGCACGGGGAGGGCAGGACTTGAGGCCCGCGTACCTTATTTCCCAACTCCTCTCCCGTTGGGAGAGGTGGCGAGTCTTCGAGCCGGTGAGGGTCTTCTGCAGGCACCCGAAGCGCCCTCTTTGACCTGCTGCGCAGGCCATCTCTCCCAGCGGGAGAGAAGTTCCGGGGAGTCTGCCCCCGGCAACCGTCTCCGTCCGATTGCAAACCCCTCGACTCCAGCGTAGAGTAAACACTGCCATGACATCCATCCGAATCATCCGACAGACTGACGGCGACTTCGACGCCCGTCTGGCCGAACTGCGGGACATCCTGCGCGGCGGCGGCCTGACCGGCGGCGGCGAGCGATCACTCGACGTGCCCGCCGTCGTCCGCGACATCCTCAACGACATCCGCACGCGCGGCGACGAGGCCGTCATCGAGTGGGAAGAGACACTTGACCAGGCCACACTCTCGCCGAAGACTCTGCGCGTGCCCGTCGACGAGATCGACCGCGCCCGCGCCGAGGCCGAGTGCGAGTTCATCGCCCTCGTCCGACGTGTGGCCGAGAACATCCGCCGTTACCAGGAGCACATTTGCATCGCCGCCCCGGACGACCTCGTCCGCGACGGCCGCCAACTCGGTGTGCGCTATACGCCGATGGACAGGGTGGCCGTCTACGTGCCCGGCGGGCGGGCGCTGTACCCCAGCACGGTGCTGATGACCGTCATCCCCGCGCAGGTGGCCGGCGTGCGCGAGGTCGTCATGGTCTCGCCCCCGACGGGTGGCGATATCGCCCCGATGGTGCTGGCCCTGGCCGGCGAACTCGGCGTCACGGAGGTCTACCGCCTCGGTGGGGCCGTCGCCGTCGGCGCCCTGGCCTACGGAACGGACGCCGTCCCGGCCGCCCAGAAGATCGTCGGGCCGGGCAACGCCTTCGTTGCCGAGGCCAAGCGGCAGGTCCTCGGGACCGTCGGCATCGATTCCATCGCCGGGCCCAGCGAGGTCCTCATCGTTGCCGACGATACCGCCCGCGCCGACTGGCTGGCCGCCGACCTGCTGGCCCAAACCGAGCACGACCCTGGCTCGGCCGTCCTCGTAACCACCAGCGAGCAACTCGCCGGCGACGTGACGGCTGAATTGGACGGCCAGCTCGCCCGGCTGTCGCGCGGCGATGCCGCCCGCCGCTGCCTGCAGCAGTATTCCGGGATCGTGGTGGTCGACACGCTGGATACCGCCTGCAATATCGCCAACGACTTCGCTACCGAGCACCTGCAGATCATCACCGCCGACGATGAGGCCGCCCTCAAACAAATCCGCAACGCCGGCGCAATTTTCATCGGGCCCAATACGCCCGTGCCACTCGGCGATTACATCGCCGGGCCCAGCCACGTCCTGCCCACCGGCGGGACAGCCGCGTTCTTCGGGCCGCTGAGCGTCAACGACTTCCTCAAGGCCAGCAGCACCATCCGTTACTCCGCCGATGCCGCCAACGCCGATGCCGACGACGTGATCGACTTCGCCACCCGCGAAGGCCTCACCGCCCACGCCGAAGCAGCGAGACGAAGGAAGGCTGGCCGCCAGTGACGCGAAGAGATCGCGAATAGGAAAACAGAACAGACGTGGTTTGAGGGAGAAGACGATGAGAGCACAGTACGACGGACACGTGATCGACGACGTGCGGCCGACATGGTGGTTGATGGAAAGATCATTGTGGAACTCAAAGCCATTGAGCAGGAGCACGCAATGCATAGGGCTCAGTCGATTCACTATCGCAAGAGTTCCGGGTTGAAGCCTGGCCTGCTGGTCAACGTCGGCAAGATGCGGCTGGGACTCCAGCGCGTCGTGTTCACGAAACATTGATTCCTTCGCGATCCTTCGCGACATTTGCGGCAGAGAGATGACTTACGTCCGAGACAACATTGAAGCGATGAATGCCTACGTGCCCGGCGAGCAGATGCCCGGCAGCGAGGTCGTCAAACTCAACACCAACGAGAACCCGTATCCGCCCTCGCCGACGGCCATCGACGTCATGCGGCACGAGATGCTCGACCGGCTGCGGGTCTACCCCGACGCCAAAGCCGGGCGGTTCTGCGAGGCGGTGGGCAACCTGCTCGGCTTTGAGCGGGACTGGGTGCTGGCCGCCAACGGCAGCGACAATCTCATCGTCATGATCGCCCGGGCCGCCCTCGGACCGGGCCGAACCCTCGCCCAGCCGACGCCGACGTTCCCGTACTACAAGACGCAGGCACTGGTCGAGGCAGCCGAACTGATCAACATGCCGTGCGATCCGGAGAGCTTCGCGATCGACGTCGACGGCCTGCTGGAGGCCAATGCGGACGTGACGTTTGTGGCCAATCCAAACAGCCCGACCGGCGTCACGGCGAGCGTCGGGGAACTCCGCCGGCTGGCCGGGGGGCTCGACGGACTGCTGGTGGTCGACGAGGCCTACGCAGACTTCGCCGAGGCGACGGCCGTCGAGCTTCCGCGCGACGACGCCAACGTGATCGTCCTGCGGACGCTGAGCAAGGGCTATTCCCTGGCGGGGCTGCGGCTCGGCTATGCCGTCGCCCAGCCGCCACTGCTGCAACAGCTGTGGAAGACCAAGGAAATCTATAATGTCGCCACGCTCAGCCAGGAAATCGGCCTGGCCGCCATTCGCGACCAGGACCACATGAAGGCCAACACCGAGATGATCAAGGCTTCCCGCGCGGAACTGGCCGAGCAGCTCACCCGACGCGGTTGCCGGGTCTGGCCCAGCGAGGCCAACTTCCTGATGGTCGCCGTGCCGCGCGGCGGGGCCGCGGCCTGCGGTGAGGCGCTCAAGCGCCGCAACGTGCTCGTCCGCTACTTCCACCAGCCGGCAAGCATGGCCGACAAACTCCGCATTACCATCGGCACGCCGGAGCAGAACCAGGTCCTCCTGGCTGCGTGGGACGAGGCCGGCAGTCATTCGGAATTTTGATGTGGAATTTGGAATCAAGAGGCAGCGGATGCGCCGAGTCTTCGAGGACGCCTCTTTCTTCGCTGACCCATGCACGTGTGTTTTGCCGATGAGATAGACCTATGGAACGCAAAGCGACCATCAAACGCACGACGACCGAAACGTCCATCACGCTGTTGCTGGACCTCGACGGAACGGGCGAAACGTCCTGCGCCACCGGCGTGGGTTTTCTGGACCACATGCTGGACCATCTCGGCAAGCACAGCCTGTCGGACCTGACCGTCCAGGCCGAGGGCGATCTGCACGTGGACGACCACCACACCGTCGAGGACGTGGCCATCTGTATCGGCGAGGCCCTCGATCAGGCACTGGGCGAGAAGGCCGGCATCCGCCGCTTCGGCTCGGCCAAGGTGCCGATGGACGAAGCATTGGCCGACGTGACGCTCGATCTCTGCGGCCGGGCGGCTGTGGTGTGGCACGTACATTTCGGCGGGCCGACGATCGGCACGTTCGATACGCAACTGATCGAAGAGTTCATGCGTCGGCTGGCCAGCGTGGCCAGGATGAACCTGCACGTCTCGGTTGCGTACGGCAGTAACGACCACCACATCGCCGAGGCGATTTTCAAGGCGTTCGCCCGGGCACTGCGGCAGGCCAAGAGCATTGACCCCGACCGCACAAGCTCGGTGCCCAGCACGAAAGGCTGTCTGTGACATGTCGCGCGCGATCTGCATCGCTGCCGTCTTCGGCCGAGCCGTTGCACTCGGAGGCGCGCTGGTGCTGGCCGTTGCGATCGCCTGGTATGCCATCATCGGCGGGCTCTGCAAATGCGGCTTGGCCGCCCGGACACCGTGTCGAGAGAAGGGCCGGATCGACTCGGGAAAGTCTCACATGGCCGTCGGATGAAGAAGAACGAGTGCGACGAAACCTGAGGACCACCAATGAACGCCACGAGCCTGGCTGGACAGTTGATGGTCCAGCTCACGCAGATCGCCGCCCGCACGCAGTACGATGAGATCACCAGCGTCGAGATGACGGTCGGCTCGCTCTGGAATATCCAAGCCGCCGATCTCGAAGCGGCTTTTGAGCGGCTCTTCGCCGAGGCAGACCTCGCCGAGAGGCCGTCGCAACTCGGCACGGCCGTGATGCGGATCCGCATTGTCGAGCCCGGCGAGCAGTTCAAGCCCCCGCTTCGCGGCGACGCCCAGACCGCCATCGGCTGGGAACTGCTGGTGACCGGTATTCAGGGGCGGGCCGCCCGGGACGAGTAGGCCCGCTTGCCGGTCAGATCTGCGCGTGGCCGACGTCGTCGAAGATGAGCCTGGTGATGCCCGGGTGTGTCCTCTCCAGATCGCCGACTCGGCGCCGGTGTTCGCGTTCGCGATGAAGGGCGAGGTCGAGTTTGTGGGCCATCAAGTCTCGTGCCGAGACCATGCCGACCGGATTGCCATCGGCGACGATGGGCAGGTGGCGGATCTTGTTGACGGCCATCAGGCGGTTGGCGTTGCCGGTGGAGCTTTTGGCCTGGCAGGTGACCACGTTGCGGCTCATGATTTCCGCGACGCGAACGGCGATGGGGTTGAGGCCCTTGGCAACGACCTTGGCCAGAACGTCCCGCTCTGAGACAATGCCGATCAGCGTGCCGTTCCCATCGAGCACCAGCAGCGAGCCGACGTTATGCTTGCTCATCTCTGCCGCCGCCAGACGGACCGTCTCATCCGGGCCAATACTCAGTAGCGCCGCGCCGCGGGAAACCAGTCGATCGAGTTGTTGTGCCTGGGCCATATCTTGTGCTCCGCTTTGGACCTATCGACCCAATAGGAAGCTAGGATAAATAACAGGTGGATGCCGCTTCATCTTTTTTAGCGGGATTTGTCACGGCCCCGGTGTGCGTGCTATGATGCCCGGATGCGTGCCATGGCCCTTCAAAGCGGCTCGAACGGCAACTGTATCTACGTCCAGGCCGGGCGGACGAGACTGCTGTTCGATGCGGGAATCTCCGGCAAGCAGGCACAACTGCGACTGGCCGGGACGGGGGTGGACATCCACGGCTGCGGGGGGTTGTTCATCAGTCACGACCACGTCGACCACATGAAGTCGGCGGGCATCTTTCAGCGGAAGTTCGCCGTGCCGCTGCACGTCACCGAGCGGACACTGGCGGCCGGCGAGCGACATCGGCTTGGCAAGCTCGGGCCCGTGCAGCACTTCCAACGCGGCGACCGCGTGACGGTTGGCGACGTCGTCGTCGAGACGCATCCCACGCCGCATGACGGGGCGGACGGCAGCTGTTTCGTGGTCGAGGCCGAGGGCAAGCGCCTCGGCGTGTTGACCGACCTGGGGTTCGTTTTTTCGGATCTGCGGAAACTCATCCCCACGCTGGACGCCGTGATCCTGGAGAGCAACTACGATGCGGACATGCTGGCAGCGGGCCCGTACCCCGAAGACCTCAAGCGACGTATCCGCGGCGAGGGCGGGCACATCTCCAATACCGAGGCGGCCGAGCTGGTTGCGAGATTCGGCAGTCGCCTGCAGTGGGTCTGTCTGGCCCACCTGTCCAGGGACAACAACACGCCGCAACGTGCCCTCGGTACGCACCGCCAAATCGTCGGCGCAGACCGACCGGTCCACTTGGCCACCCGCTATGCCCCGTCGGATATGCTGAGCCTCTAGCAGCCCGTCTGCAAAGCGATCGCTGCCGCAGTCGGGCCGCTTGGGTGCGGGTCATTGTTCCGCAAACTCGACGAACTCACCAATTCGCCTGCGTTGCCGCTCCCTGATGCTCGCGGCGCGATCCATTTCCAAGCGGACTACCAGCAGGTACTCAGTCGACACCCCGCAGCCAGCGGTTGTCGGCGGTCGTGAAGACGACCGGCTCGTGCGGGATGGCGGCGGCGTCGAAGCGCGACAGCAGATCGTCGAGTGATATCTCCCGAGGCTGATCGATCTGGCCGGACCACCACGCCAGCAGCCCCAGAACACGTTGCCGCGGGACGCCGGCCTCGATGTAGGTCGCCAGCCGCGTGTCGCCGTGGCGCTTGGCCAGGCGTCGGCCGTCCTCGCCGATCACGAGCGGCAGGTGCCAGTACGTCACCTCGCCGTCCAGGCCGAGCCGTCGGCGCAGGTGCAGTTGCCGGGCGGTCGACTCCAGCAGGTCGGCCCCGCGGACAATGGCGTCCACGCCGGTTGCGGCGTCGTCGACCACCACCGCCAACTGGTAGGCGGCCAGGCCGTCGTTCTTGAGGACGACGAAATCGCCGCAGGTGCGCGACAGGTTGTAGGTCTGCCGGCCGGCGAAGGCGTCGTCGAAGCTGATCGGTCTGTCGGTCACGCGGGCGCGCCAGGCGACGGGTCGGCCGGTCGCCTCTCGAGCCTGCTGCGGCGAGTCCCAGCGGCTTCGACAGGTGCCCGGGTAAACGGCCACGCCGTCTTCGACGTGCGGGGCGGAGCTGGACTGCTCGATATCCTGGCGGCTGCAGGTGCAGGGGTAGGCCCAGCCGGCGTCGATGAGCTCTCGCAGCGCCTGCTGGTAGGCCTCACCGCGGTCAGACTGCCGCGTAACCGGCCCGTCCCAGTCCAGACCCAGCCAACACAGATTGTCGACAGCCTGCTGGTCGGCGCCGGCCTTGACGCGCGGCCCGTCCAGGTCCTCCATGCGGAACAGCACCCGCCAGCCGCGCTGTCGGGCGAGCAGCCAGTTCAGCAGGAACGTCCGGGCGTTGCCCAGGTGCAGAGCCCCGGTCGGCGAGGGCGCCAGTCGTGTTGTTCGCCGCGATGACACGCCGCCATCATACACGCTCAGCAGCCCGTCTAGAAATCGATCGCGTCTGGAGGTCGAGACGTTTCTTACATGAACTACATAAATGGGACGCTGACGGGCTGTCAGGTGGGGCCTTTTCGAATATCGCCTGACGGAAAGGCGCTCGCACGGACCGCGGCGACCTGCGATAATGCTCCGCCTATGCGACTTCCACGATTTGTCACCGACCTGTCCGAAACCGGGCCGCGATCCCGGCGGACGGCCCTGGACGTCCTGCTGCTGCTGGGCGTCCTGGCCGCCATGGTCGCCATCCGCTGGCACGCGCCGGTCTACACACAGGACTACGCGCAGTTCCTGCAGATCAACGCCAGCATCGACGAAATCAACGGCGGGAGCTGGGTGCTGCCGACCATCGAGCCGGCCCGGAACGAACCGGCCCACAAGCCGCAGCTCTACGCGTGGATCCTGTCGGTGACCATGCTGGCGACCGGCGCGGAAGACGCCTCGCCGGCGGTGATGGAACTGATCTTCCGCACACCGACACTGCTGTCGGCAGCCGGCCTGCTGCTGCTGACCTACGGCCTGGCGCGGCGGTGGTACGGTCGGGGCGTCGGCCTGGCCGCGGGCGTGCTGCTGGCGACGATGCTGCAGATGAACAAGCTGGTCTTCCTGGCGACGACCGATATGCTGCTGGCGTTCTGGATCACCTGGTGCATCTGGGCGGCCGACCGGTTGACCTTCCATCCGGTCAAGACTCGGCGCTGGCCGTGGGCCGCGGCCTTGTGGGCGGGCATGATTATGGCGGCGATCACCAAGGGTTGGGGCATTGTGAACCTGGCCGTGGTCGGCGGGTGGGTGGCGTTCGGCGGCTGCCTCGGATCGGGCTTCGCGGCCACGGCGCGGGTCGAGGGCCTGTCGTCGACAGCGGGCGTGACGGTGCGGCTGCTGTGGCGACGCGCGTGGGCGCTGATGCGTCGCGTGCGGCTGGGCTGGGGGGTGCTGGCGATGGTCGCGGTGTCCGTGCCGCTGTGGTGGGCGATGCTGGCCGTCGGTGGCGAGCAGTTTCGTCAGACCGTTTACTTCGAGGTCGTCCAGCGGCTGACGGGCGAGGGCGAACACGCGCCCGACGCCGTCCGCGGGCCGGCTCTTGCACACCTGTACTACAACACGTTGCCGGCCGCCATCTTCGCCGGTGGCGCGCTGTTCCTGGCGCCGTTGCGTCGCTGGGGAGCCTCGGCCGACCGCCGCGCGAAGCTCAAGGCTGTGCTGCGGGGCTGGCTGGGGCGGCGGTCACCGGTGGCACTGCCGATGTGGTGGATCGTCACGGTCGTCATCGCGTTTTCCGTGCCGGCCGGCTTTCGGCCGGACTACCTCCTGCCGTGCTACCCGGCAATGGCCCTCCTGGCCGGCTGGTCGATGCGCGAGCTGATGCGTCCGGACCGCTACGGCCGGGGCGTCGGCCTGCACCTGCGGCGCATCTGCCAGGCCTCGCCGCTGGTCATCGGCCTGGGCATGGCGACTACGGCAGGGCTGTACCTGGCGGTCGGGGGCGAGGTCGACTGGCTGCCGCTGCCGGACGCCATGCCACCGGGGAGCTGGACCATGCTGGCGGCCGTACCGATGGTCGGCATGTCTGCCGCTGCGATGGGCGTGGCGGGCATCGTCCGCAAGCATTTGGCGTGGAGCGTGGCCGGCTGCGTGGCGGGCATGCTGGCGGTGGTGTTCTGCTACAGCCACCTGTGGAGTCGCCAGGCCCGCACCGGTGACGGTGAGGTGATCATCGCCTTCGCCGAACGTGCCAAGCCAATCATCGGCGATGAGCCGTTCGCCAACGCCGCGACGCTGAAGATGGGCGTCGACGCCTACATGGGTCGCTTCGGCTGGGACCCGCGCCAGCCACGCGAGCAGGCCGTGGCGAAACTCAATGCCTCGGACGTGAACTGGCTGGTCACCTGCGATCGCATGCTGCTGGAAATCGGGGCCTGGCAGCCCGGTGGCGCGAAGACGAGCTATCGGCCGAAGATCGGCGGGACCCGGAAGCCGTACGACACCGCGCCCGAATCGCTCGGCCGCGTGGTGTTCCAGAGCTGCGAGCCGGTGGAAATGGAAGACTGGGGGAGGATGTACCTTATTGAACTGCGACGCCCCATCCGCGTGCCCGCTCCGTGCGTCACGACGGGCTACATCTCCAACGAAGCCGACTGACCGCGTTGCGTCATACGTCACGCACCAGGTTCTTCGATGGCGATTCGTACGGGTGGTTCGGTCACACACGGTGCAGCCGTGCCAACGGCATCCCGTCGGGAGTGCTACACCGCGCACATCATCGAGGCGACCGCGTCAGTCGGTCGATTCGTCCTCGTCCGATACGTCCGGCACGTCGCCGAGTTCCGGTCCGCTGGCGAAAACCAGCCCCTTCCGTCGCGTGCGACGCTTGTAGTAGATCACGAGGTTGCGGACGTAGATGATCGAACTGAGGCTGAAGGCGAGGATGAAGACCAGCCGTCCGACGTGAATCGCGTACAGCAGCGTGATGAACCCGCCGAGCAGCGACATGTACCAGAACGCCACCGGCACGACGGTGCGTTTCTTCCGCTCGGAGGCGACCCACTGGATGATGAACCGGCCGAAGAAGACGGCCTGGCCGAGGAAGCCGATGGCCTCCCAGGCCGGGTTCCTCATGAACTCCTTAAAGGGGGTGGAGAGGATCTTCCAGAGGTAGGGGGTGGTGAAGACCTTGGCGACATAGTCGATCACGTCGTGCATGGGCTGTCCTTTCGCGTCCCGGGCAGCGGGGGATTATACAGCCGCGGGCGGCAAAGCTCCAACGAAGAGGTCGGCGGTCTGTTGACGGGAGCAGTCGGCTGATGTTGGCAGGCCGTCTGGCGGGCTGAGACATGAACGCCTCTCCCTCTGGGAGAGATGGTGAGTCTTCGAGCCAGAGAGGGCTCTTACGACAGCCAGGTTTCAGCAGCGCGCGGCGAACGGTTCGGCTACAGCAAAAGAAAGAAAAAAGACCCCTCACCGCCTCGCGGACTCGGTACGTCTGCCAAGGGAGTGCCAAGGGAGAGGGTCGGAGCAACAGGCTTGGCGGGCAATCGTGTCTCACCGCCAGCAAATTCCGACCGCACCCTCTGTTGACTTCGCCGGCGGGGGAGAGCAAAATCGCCGGGATGAGGGAGATTCCAGTCATCGGGATTACCGGCGGCATCGGTTCGGGCAAGAGTACGGTGGCGCGGGCGTTCGGCGAGGTCGGCTGCGAGGTTATCGACGCCGACGCGCTCGGCCATGCGCTGCTGGACGAGCCGGGCATACGCGAGGCCATTCGCCGGCAGTGGGGCGGGGAGGTCGTCAACGCGTCGGGCGCTGTTGATCGCGGCAAACTGGGGCGGCTGGTGTTTGCCGATCCGCAGGTGCGTCGGCGGCTGGAGGACATCCTGCACCCGCCAATGCGGTCGGAGATGCAGCGTCGCATCGCCGCGGCGCGACAGGCCGGCCGCACCCGGGCCGTGGTCATCGACGCGGCCGTGCTTTTCGAGGCCGGCTGGGATGTGCTGTGTACGCACACGGTGTACGTCGAGGCGCCGCTCGCGGATCGTGTGGCTCGTGTGACGGCGGCGCGGGGCTGGTCGCGCGCCGAGTTGCTTCGTCGGGAGAAGGTCCAGTTTCCGCTTGACAGAAAGCAGGAACTCTGCTGTTATGGATTGAAGAACGTCGACGACGTTTCACATCTGCCAGGGCAGGTAACCCGACTGCTAGACGACATTCTCGAATGAGGTCTTGTCGTTCCGGCTTGGCCGGTCACCTCGCGGGGTGTGGTTCACCGCCACGCAGGATGCCCTTCTGCATGGTGTACTGCCTGCAACCGACGTGTCTCGCGACTGTTTATTCCGCATACAGCAACCCGCCTTACTGAACACACCAAACGGAGTTACGTAATGATGGCCAAAGCGGCTGACACATATGACAAGAAGACGTTCGGCAAGACGTCGACCCGCAAGACCGACCCCGGAACGAACCAGCAGGACCCCGCCGACGACCGTCCCGAGGCGGCCGCCGATAATGGCCCGGACGACCTGGAATCGAAGTTTGAACAGCGGATGGACGAGAAGTACGAGAAGGTCAAGAAGGGCTCGCTGTACATTGCCGACCTCCAGAAGATGGAAGCGGCCGACCTGCACGAGATGGCCCGCGAGGAAGGCCTCGATGACTACGCGGGCCTGAGCAAGCAGGAGCTGATCTTTCGCATCATCCGCCGCCGCGTGCAGAAGGACGGCATGATGTACGGCGAGGGCGTGCTGGAAATTTTGCCTGAC
Organism: Planctomycetota bacterium; assembly: GCA_009908915.1. GTDB lineage: Bacteria > Planctomycetota > Phycisphaerae > SM23-33 > SM23-33 > JAAAOJ01. The sequence continues at coordinate 50,206 of JAAAOJ010000018.1, read as the reverse complement.
GGATTCGGCTTCCTGCGCAGTCCCGAGTACGACTATCTGCCCAGCCCGGACGATATCTACGTCTCGCCATCGCAGATTCGCCGCTTCCGCCTGCAGCAGGGATGCATCGTCTCCGGTCAGATCCGCCCGCCGAAGGAAAAGGAGAAGTACTTCGCGCTGCTCCGCGTCGAAGCCGTCAACCACGAAGTGCCCGACCGACTCGCCGAGAAGGTCACCTTCGAGGACCTCACGCCATGCTTTCCGCAGAAGCGCATTGTTCTGGAGACAACGGCCGACGAGATCAACATGCGCGTGGTTGACCTGGTCACGCCGGTCGGCTTCGGTCAGCGGATGCTGATCGTCGCGCCGCCGCGGACGGGCAAGACCGTGCTGCTGCAGAAGATCGCCAACGCCATCAATGCCAATCACCCCGACGCCTACGTACTCATCCTGCTGCTGGACGAGCGGCCGGAGGAAGTGACGGACATGCGCCGCAACACACAGGCCGAGGTCGTCTCCTCGACGTTCGACGAGTCGGCCAACCGTCACATCCAGATCGCCGAGATGGTCCAGGCCAAGGCCCGCCACATGGTCGAGTACGGCCATGACGTCGTGATCCTGCTGGATAGCATCACCCGCCTGGCCCGCGGCCACAATACTGTCGCGCCGCACACCGGGCGGATCATGACCGGCGGCGTGGATGCCTCGGCCCTGCAGGCGCCGAAGCGATTCTTCGGCGCGGCCCGCGCGGTCGAGGAAGGCGGCAGCCTGACAGTGATCGGCACGGCCCTGGTCGAGACCGGCAGCCGGATGGATGAGGTGATCTTCGAGGAGTTCAAGGGCACGGGCAACAGCGAGCTGCACCTTGACCGCCGCCTCAGCGACCGCCGCATCTGGCCGGCCATCGACGTCGGCCGCTCCGGTACGCGGAAGGAAGAACTGCTGCTCGACCCCAACGAGTACAAGCTGATGTCTCGTCTGCGGGCCGTCCTCAGCGACATGCAACCCATTGAGGCCATGGACCTGCTCGTCAGCCGACTGCAGAAGACCAAGTCCAACGCCGAGTTCCTCATGACCATGAAACTCGACTAGAAGACCGACAGGGCCGAGGCTGAAGGCCAAAGACGCCTTGACAGTCCGTCTGGCAGCCCGACGGGGATCTTGCCGATGGCACGTACATGCGGGCCAGCGATCATCGGGCAGGGGCCTGTTCGATCCTGACGGGCGTCGCGGCCAGCCGGTCGATCCTCGCCGGCCACCCGGTGCGGATCGACGACATCGTCAGCGGCCTGCAAAGCCCGCGCATGCCCGCAATGCCTGTCAGCGACGCACCGCTGGAGGAGCCCGCACCGCAGGCGTCGTCGCAATCTGCAGGGCGGGATGGGTTGCAGGCGATTGCGGTGAATGGTGGTGGGGGTCATACGCATTCCGATTGAACAAACCCGATCAGTTGCGTGTCATCTCTGGCAGTCAGTCGGTTCAGTCATCGTAATGTGTCAGCGAGGTGAAGATGGACCTGGCGTTCGGGAAGACCTTGAGCACGTTCTCTTCGCTGCTGCGCGTCTCGGTGAAGCTTCGGCCACCGATTTCGTAGCTTGACTCCAGGACCTCGCCGTCGCGGTCGAGGATGTACGTGGCCTTGTTCAGTGTTTGGCCCCGACGGCTGCGGGTGACCTCCATGACCGTGTGGTTCGGCTCGCCTTCCGGCGGGCCGAGATACTGCATGCTCAGCCGTAGGAATATCGGGTACGACCCCTCGGGCGGATACTGGTCGATGATCATGCGGAACAGGGCATGTGTGCGGCGTTGGGCAGCCAGCGCCATGGCAAGGTCGTCGGCCCCTTCCGGGATGTATCCCGGCGGAGCAGGGGCTTGGGATTCCACCGGGCGGCCGTCGAAGACCTGCAGAATATTGAGTTGGCCGTCGCGCAGTTCGATGCGTGCTTCAGTCTCGCTTCGCATCTTGACCAACCGGCCGCTGTCCTGCGCGACGACGCTGCTGCCGAGCGAATGCCCCTTGTAGACGCCGCGCGTTGCGTCCCTGTTTAGCCACCACGAACTGATGGCTTCGGTGGCACCGCCCTTCGGCGAACGGCGGATTAGCACCTGCCCGCCTCCAAAACCGTCGTCGTCGCCTTGGCGGTAGGTCACCCGCCAGCCCACCGGCTTGCCGCGGATGCGGATAAGATACCAGTGCAGCACCGGCTCGCCCGACCAGTAGGCCCCCAGGCCTTCGCTGCGGATGTCCGCAATGATCGCGGCCGCGGTGGCGACGCCTTCGCCCGGCTCGCGGGCCAGCAGCCAGGCGACGGTGACGGCCGCCAGCAGCACCAGCAGCATCACCAGCGGCAGCATTCGACTCGGTGTGGTCCGGGATCCTCGGGTGGGTTGGCTCATCGACGCATGGTATCGCCCGAACCTGCCGAATGCAAAGCCGCTGTGCTGCGCTTGACGCGCACCCGGCCGGGCGGTCACAATGCCGCCGGCTGCCTGCTGTCGGGCCGCATGACACGGAGACCTGATGGGCCAATCCCCCGCGAGCAAAGATGGCGATCCGCCCCGCGCCGAAAACAACGGCGATCTACTCGACCACGCGCCGCCGCAGATCGTCTTCGAGCGGCACTTCGAGCTGCGTCGCCTGGCGAGCGTGTTGATCCTCGGCCTGTTCACCGCCGTACTGTTGATCGTCAGTTTTCCGCCGTTCGATCTCTGGTGGGTCGGCTACGTCGCGCTCGTGCCGTGGACGCTGGCCGTTGTCGGCGGCCGCCGGGGCCGACTGACTGTGCTCATCGCCTGGGCGACGGCCCTGGTCTATTGGGCCTGCGCGTTGTACTGGTTGATGCTGCCGACCGTCGTCGGCGCGCTGGCGACGATGATCTACCTGTCGCTGTACTGGCTGTTGGCGGCGGTGGTGCTTCGGCGGGCGCTGCGGCGAGGCTGGCCGGCGTGGGGGGTCATGCCGGTGGTCTGGGTGGGCATCGAGTTTCTTCAGTCGCGCATCATCAGCGGCTTTCCGTGGTTCTTCCTCGCCCAGAGCCAATGGACGCGGACGCGGCTTATCCAGGTTGCTGACATCACCGGCCAGTACGGCGTGTCGTTCCTTGTTGCCATGGTCAACGGCCTGCTGGTGGACATGCTGACGGCCCCGCTACTGGTGCGCAGTCGCGGGCGAGTGACCATGACGCGACGCATTCCGGCTGGGCTTCTGGCCTGCGTGTTGGCGGTGGCGGCGATGCTGGGCTACGGCACGTGGCGACTGTCGCAGCCGTCCCAGAGGCCGGGGCCGTTGCTGGGCATCGTCCAGGAGGCTGTGCCGATTTCGCTGCAGGGCCGGACCAGAACGCAGGGCGAGGTGCTCGAGGACCATCTCCAGCGGATGTCGACGTTTATCGGGGCCGGCTGCGATGCCCTGCTGCTGCCGGAGACCATGCTGCCGACCGGCCTGAACCGTGCGGCGGTCCACGTCGAGGTCGATGCATTGCACGACGCGTCGGCGGCGTCGCTGGCCGAGAAGCTTCTGGGTTGCGGCGTGGCGGACGCCTTGCCGCCGGGGAAACTGCGCCGCCGACTTCGCGAGTACATCGGGCCACTGTCGCCGGAGGCCTATCGTCGGCCTGCGATGATTGTGGCCCTGGGCGAGTTCGTCGAGCCTGCGGAGCTGGACCAGCTGCACGACGACGTGATCCGCCGCGTCGGTCGCATTCTGTTTGGCGACGCGTCGGCGGCCGTCGACCTGTCGACCTTGCGGGCGGCCGTCGGGGCGTTCGTCATGGGCTATGAGCCGGACCTTCCGGCCGAGACAGACGCTGCAGCTGCGGCGCTGCTTGACGTGGACGACCTGGCCACGTGGCGCGAGCGGCACCGCTACGGCCTGCAGCGTTCCTCGGCGGACCGCATCGCCTGCCTGCGCGGCCACGCCGGCCTGGTTCGTGCGATGGCGATCCTGGTCGACGCGCCGATCATCGCCGGCGCATCAAGCGTCGGGCCGAACCCGCACCCAACGGGCGAACAGGACATCTGGGTCTACCGGAATGCGGCTGTCCGCTTCGACGCCGGCGGTATCGCCGAGCGGGAATACGCCAAGATGCATCTCGTGCCGTTCAGCGAGTATGTGCCCTTCAAGTACAGGTGGCCGGCGTTTCACAACCTGCTGCGCCGGTTCGTGCCTCCGTCCATGCCGCAACTCGAGCCCGGTCGCTCGCCGACGCATTTCAAGCTCGACACGCCGACGGGCGTATTCGACCTCGCCACGCCGATCTGCTATGAAGGTACGTTTGCGACGATTTGCCGGTGGCTCGTCAGATCTGAACCGAAGGATACCCTCGTACTGGCGAACCTCTCCAACGACGGCTGGTTCACCCACCGTGGGGCATACTGGGATTGGCTGCTGGCGGGTTTCCGCAACGACCCCGAGGCCGGGCCGTGGCAGGGCACGACCGAGCAGTCACAGCACCTGTCACACTACGCGTATCGCGCGGTGGAACTTCGCGTGCCGGTCGTCCGGGCGGTCAACACCGGCATCAGTGCGCACATCACCAGCAACGGTCGCCTGCAAAGTGTGGTTCAGCGAATGGCGGGTGATGACCGACAAACAACAATGATCGCCGGCACGCTGGCAACACGGCCGCTTGTGGACAGCCGGTTGACGGTGTATAGTCTTATTGGCGACCTGTTCGCCATCACCGTCACCGTAGCGGCGGGATTTCTCGTGGCATGGATGATCTGGAGAAACCGACGTGATGCATCGACAGAATAACAAGAGAACCTGGTCATGGACGCGTATAGCCGTCGCGAGCCTGCTGCTTGTGGCGGTGTGGTTGGGCGGCTGCAAGTTGAATCTCAACGGCGGGCGTGGAGGCCTGGGCACGAACGTCAGTCCGCAGGACGCGTACCGCGAGGCCCGGGCGAGGCTGCTGCAGGCCGCCAACGCCACCGATCCCGCGACCCGGTCCCACGCCATCGAGGCCGTCGCCAATACGATCGGCCGACGCGAGTCCGGCGTGTTGATGGACGCCCTCGACGATCGATTCATTATTGTTCAGTACGCAGGGGCGATGGCCCTGGGCGATATCGCCTATGCACCGGCCGAGGACAGGCTTGAGCAGATGGTCATGGACCCGAAGGTGGACGACCGCGTGGCCGCCGCAGCCATCTACGCACTGCACGAAATCGGCAACGATACGCACGCGAGCATGCTGGCGCGGATTCTCTTCTCGCCCGAGAAGTGGGCGCGAGCCTCCGCCGCCATGTGCATGGGCAAAATGGACGAACCCTCGGCGATGGGCCCGTTGCGAGCCGCCAAGGCCGACGAGGTCGACCCCGCCGCCCGCCTGGCGATGACGGAGGCACTGGCCCTGCTGGGCGACGAGGCCAGTCAGCGGTCGCTGGAGGCCTTCGTGCGCCGCCCGGAACTGGACGTGAAGCTGGCGGCCATCCCGGTCTTTGCCGAGATGCCCGACACCCGGGTCGACAGTGTCCTGCGGAAGCTGATCGACGAGTCATCGCACCCGCGCGTGCGTGTTTCGGCCGCCGGGGCATTGGCCTCGCGCGGTGTGATCACCGACGATGACTACGACATGTGCGTCGAAGCGGCCCACCATCCGCGTGAGATGCTGAATGAGTACTACGGCGACGTCGGCATCCGCGATGCGTCGGAACCTGCCAAACTGCAGCACCTGGCGGCCCTGTCGCTGGGCAAAATGAAGCGGCAGCAGGCGATCGACGTGCTATCGGCGCTGCTGGAGAGCACATCCGGCGAGGTGCGCGTCGCCGCCGCGATGGCCATCCTGCAGGTGCTCGGCCACGAGAACGCGCCCGCTCCGCAATCGGGGCAGGACGAACCCCAGGGCCAGCCGCTGCCGCCGGCTCCGTTACCCTCCGGTGGACTGCAGTCGTCCGGAGCCATCGAACCCGATTAGACACAAGCAGATACGCATGCGAATGCAACGTGAATTTCGCTTGACTTGATTGCCGATTTCAGCAAAACTACGGATCTTTGTGTGAATCTTTGCCAACAACTGTAAACAAACGCACGCCATTCGGCCGATACATCCACCATATCTGGGATGGTGACCAGCTGGCCGGCCTCGGTTGATCAAAAAGGAGCAGTACGTTGAGTATCCTGACCAAGATAAGCGTCGTTATCATGGTCGTCGCCTCGCTCGTGGCGTCGGTGGTCTTTTTCAATATGGCCACGATGCCCGAGAACTACCGCCAGTGGTACGAGCAGGAACGACAGGCCTACAAGAACCTCGAAGCCAGATGCAATGAACTGGCTGCTGCCCTGGGCAGGAAGAACCAGGCCCTGACCGCCGAGCGAGAGACATTGCAGTCGCAACTGGCTGATGTGCGGGCCGAACGCGATGCCGCGAGCAACAAGGCCAGCGAACTGGCCGTCAAGCTCGGCCAGGCCCAGAACAATATCGGCATCATCACGACGAAACTGACCGATGTCGAGAAGACACTCGACGCTCAGCGCGCGACGAACGAGTCGCTCAGCGAGGAACTGCAGGGCGCCTACGAGCGTCTCAATAAGGCCCGTGAGGACAAGGCCCTCCTCGCCGACAACCTCAAAGAGGCCGAGAAACGCATCGACTTGCTTCAGAAGAATCTCCGTCTTGCCCAGCGTCAACGCGAAGACCAGAAGGCCGAACTGGAGCATCTCAACACGAAGATACGCGATCTGGAGCGCCGCGTGCCTGGCGCCGTCGCGGCCGCCGAAACCGAGCCGATCGCCCCCCCGGGCATCGCCGGTACGATTACGGCCGTCGAGGGCAACCTCGCCAGCGCCAACGTCGGATCGGCCCACGGCGTCAAGGACGGCATGATGCTGATTGTCTACCGTGGCGATCAGTTCGTCGGCCACCTCAAGGTTGAGGAGGTCGAGGTCAATGAATCGGCCGGCATGGTCGTCAACAAGCGGCTGGACCCGATCCAGGGCGACCGCATCACCAGTTCGACCAGCCTCAATACCGTCAACTAGGAGCGTCAGATGGCCAACGGCGGAAATGTTGTACACGTGAAGGCCGGACCCAACGTCTATACCGTCCTGATCATGATCGCTGCGCTGGCGTTGCTGGTGTCGGTCGGGTTCTCATACTATCGGCTGACCGCCTCCGTCGAAGACGGAGGGCTCGGTATGGAAACGGGCGACATGTTCAAAGCTCCCGCCGAGCAGAAGCCGGTCATCGACAGCGGTGTACCCAAGACCACCGATCTTGACCAGCCGTAGACGGTCGCGCCGCCCAGGCAGGGCGGTTTTCCTCAAGCCTTCGCGCTCGACGGGTCGACATACACTGCAAGGTGATATCCGCTGCGCGCAGGACGCCGTCCCATCGGACGGCATCGGAATGAACCCATGATCTTCGATCCGATATTCGGGATGTTCTCGACCGATATGGGTATCGACCTCGGTACCTGTAACACGCTGGTCTGCGTTCGCGGCCAGGGGATCGTTCTCAATGAGCCGTCCGTGGTCGCCGTCAAGCGCGGCACGAACCGCGTGCTGCAGAACGGCAATGCCGTGGGCATCGTCGCCAAGGAAATGCTCGGCAAGACGCCGGGCTCGATTTCCGCCATCCGTCCCATGAAGGACGGCGTCATCGCCGACTTTGACATCACCGAAGCGATGCTCAGCTACTTCATCCGTAAGGTGCATCGCCGCCGCAGCCTTATCAAGCCACGCGTCGTCATCGCCATTCCCAGCGGCATTACCGCCGTCGAGAAACGCGCCGTGCTCAACTCGGCCGAACGGGCCGGATCCCGCCGCGTCTATCTGGTCGAAGAGCCGATGGCCGCGGCGATTGGGGCCGAGTTGCCCGTCACGGAGGCGACCGGTTCGATGATCGTCGACATCGGCGGCGGCACGACGGAGGTGGCCATCATCTCCCTGGCCGATATCAGCGTCTGTGAGTCGATCCGCGTTGCCGGCGACGACATGGACGAGGCCATTGCCGCCCACATGAAGCGAACGTACAACCTCATGATCGGCGAGCAGACCGCCGAACGCATCAAGATCGACATCGGCTCTGCCAGCCCGATGGAACAGGAAATGACCATGGAGGTCCGCGGCCGCGACATGATCTCCGGCCTGCCGCGAAAGACGAACATCTCCAGCGAGGAGGTCCGCGAGGCCCTCAAGGAGCCCGTCGGCGCGATCATTGACTGCGTCACCCGCACGCTGGAAAAGGCCGAGCCCGAGTTGGCCGCGGACCTGGTGGACAACGGTATCGTGCTGGCCGGCGGCGGCGCGCTGCTGCGAGGCACGGATACCGTGCTGTCCAACGCGACCGGCCTGGACGTGACCGTTGGTGACGACCCGCTGACGTGCGTGGCACGCGGCACGGCTGTTTACCTGGAGAATCTGGAACTCTGGAAGGACACGATGGAGTCCGACGAAGACGAGTTCTAGCAGCGCTGTATAGGAGACAAGGCCGCGAGTCCGGCGGGACGCGGTTGGGGCAGCATCGACCGGCCGTCGTAGCGTTCGGGCGGGCGGCCACGTCAACGGACAGCGGCCACAATGACAAACGCGGCGGAGCAGCACCGAAGGCGTCCCCTGCGGGAGTGCTCCGCCCCGCATGGATGCTTTCCTATGCCATGCAAACGAAGCTCGTGCATGGTGGAGCACTCCCGAAGCGATGCCACCGGCACGGCTCTACCATGCCACTTCAGGGGTCGCATACGAGGACGGAACGATTGAAGCGATGCCACCGGCACGGCTTGACCATGCTACTTCAGGGCATATGCGTTCGTGACGCGCGGCGGGGCGGGTGCTACGTCGCGCAAAACCTTATCGTATTACGTATGCCGACTTGGCGTTGCCTGATCAGCCTTCGAGGATCGCGCCAAACTCGGCGAGGATCGACTGGCGAACGTCAGCGGGTATCTCCGAGTTGGCCGGTGCGTTCCGCATGTCGGCCACGAACCTCCGTGCCCGGTCGAAGGCCTCGTCGTGCGGCTGCATTTGGTCGCGCTTGTCGCGGTTGGCGATCCGGGGTACGAAGAACTCGCTCCGCATGTAGTCCAAGGTATGCTCCTCGGCAAGGAAGTCCTGGCCGGGGCCCTTGCGTTTCAGCATGTCAACGGCCAGCGTCTCGCCGTTGACCTCGATGCCGCGAAGGACTCGCTGACACATGCCGAGAATCTCGTTATCCATGACGAGCTTCTCGTAGCTGACGGTGAGGTCGGACTCCATCAGGCCGGCGATATCGTGTATATAGTTCGCGCCGCTCATGGCCACCAGCAGCGAAGACATCGCCGATTCGTAGGCGGCCTGGATATCGACGCTCTTGGCGTCCGAGGTGCCACCCGTGGAATACAGCGGAATCTCGAAGTGCTGGGCCATCTGCGAGACGGCGGCGTTGATCATGGCCCGCTCGATCGGCCCGGCAAGGTGGTTCATCGTTTTGAGGTTCGGAATCGACCCGACGCTGCCGCAGATACCCGGCGCGCCCTTGTTGACGCTCTGGACCAGGGCAATGCCGGCCAACGTCTCGGCCGTATGCACCAGGACGTTGCCCGCCAGCGTGATCGGCGCGGTCGTGCCGCAGATCGGCTCGGTGGGCACGACGACGGGCAGGCCCTTTTCGGCCAGGTAGCAGGTCATCTCGCCGTAGTGGTCGTCGATCTTGAAGGGGCTGATGATGAGCGTGATGAACGAGACGAACGGCTTTTCGCGGAGGGCGTCGGCACCGCCGGCGAGGGTCTCGGCCAGCTTGACGACCTTCTTGCATCCGTCGAGCGTATAGATGCCGCCCATCACGTGCTTGGTCGTGTTGTCCATCGCGTGGAAAAAGCGGTTGACGTCGATGGCGTTGCGGTCTTCCACGTCATGCGGGAAGACATTGATCGTGAAGACGTGAATGTTTTCCAGGGCTTGCACCATGCGGGCGTTGAGCCTCACGTCCTGGACGGTCGCGTCGCGCCGTTCACCGCTGTCGGGGTCCAGCACGTAGATTGCCGTGCCGCCTGTGCCGTAGTGTACGCGGTTCTTCTCGAGGACGGCGTCGAAGTCGTCGTCGCGCGAGTGCAGGGTAATCGACGAGGGGTTCGAGGCGACGGCATCTTCGACGAAGCTGCGCGGCAGCTTGGCGGTGCGGCTCTCTTCATCGACCTCGGCCCCGGCGTTGCGGAAGGCCTCGCGCGCGGTTGCACTGTGGACGGCGACGCCGGAGTTGGCCAGCACGTCGAAGGCCGCGTCGGCGATATCCTTGATGGCGGTCGCGTCGAGGGGGCAGTACAGGCTCGACCGGAGGCCCGGCTTACTGTGGAGTGGTGAGTTCATCGTATTCCTTCCATGCGTCATGTAGTACAATTTCGCGATACGCTCTCTAGTGATACCTGGTGGTGTATCGTCGCGACGTCAGGAACTCTGCATTCTTGGCTTTTGGTCGTACAAGAGCAAGGCATTTCTTCATTGGAGCGGCGCAGCCCAGCGCCGTCCGCGGTCTCACGACGTCTCATCAGCCGACGGTTTCGGTGTGAGCAGCCAGCGCAGCAGCGGCGGCGTGGTCATGCATGTGGCCGCACAGACAAGGATCATGCCGCTGTATATCGCTGGCGGGGCAACGCCCTTGCCCATCGCCGCGGCACGATGCATGATCAGCAGCGTGATCTCCGCCCGGGGAATCATGCTCACGCCAAGTGTGCCGGCCTCGGGCCAATCCACATAACATCGAGCCGGCCCCGCCGTGCCGATGACCTTGCCCACCACGGCCGCTGCGAACAACGCCGCGCCGATGCCCAGGGCGGACAGCATATCGTCCGGCGCCATCGCCAGGCCGGCTGCGACGAAGAAGAACGGCGTTAGCAGGTCATAGAGTGGCGAGAAGCTTTCGTCGACCTCGCTGCTGCGTTCGTCGCGGCTGAAAACCAGGCCGGCGAAGAACGCCCCGATGGCAATGGAAAAGCCCAGCAGTCCGGCCGCTGCCGCTACGAGTACGCCGACGGCCACCACCACCAGCATCGGGTCCGGTCCGGATTCGATGCGACGAACGACGGCCGAAAACCGCGCCTCGAGAAACCGCGAGAAGACCACACATGCCGCCGCGAAGAGCACGAGTTTTAGCAGGAACAGGCCTGTCTTCCGGCCGAGCACCAGCCAGAGCCCATCCTGTCCCGCCCCCCGCAGCGCTGGCAGGACGGCAAACAGCACGGCCATCAGCACCACACCCGAGATGTCATCCAGTTCAGCGACGTCGACGAACCGCTGGCCCGCCTCGGTGTCCAGCGCGTCGGCATCCTGCCAGACCCGGGCCGGAATGCCGATACTCGTGGCGGTCATGGCCGTGGCGACCACGAGGCTGGGGATAATCGGGAAGCCCAGCAGCCGCGCCGCCGCGTAACCTCCCACGCCGCTGACGGCCAGGTTGCCCAGCCAGATCATCGAGGCGCAGCCGAGCTGGCCAACCAGTCCCGGCAGGTCGCTTCGCAGCCCGACGCGGAACAGCAATGCGATCACACCCAGCGCCGCCAGGAATCCGAGCATCTCGTTGCCGGCCCTGCCGACGGCCCCGGTCTGCTGGTCCAGCACCCGCAACGCAATGCCGATGCCCAGGTACGCCACGAGCGGAGGAACCCGCAGCCGTCGCAAGGCCGGCTTCAGCAGCATCGCCGAGAGCGTCACGCCGCCGAACAGCAGCACCAGGTGCGTTGTGTGTTCGGGTCCCTTGATCATATCTGCGTGCCCGACCGTCGGGCTTATCTACTCCAACTCGTCGTGCAGCCCGGTGTCCTTGTTCTGGTCGCGATCGCTGTGCGGCCGGCCCTGCTCGTGCAGGTCCAGCTCCGACAGGTCGGGGTTCTCCTCGGTGAAATCGTCCTGCGGCGCGTAGCCCAGCAACTCCCGCGACTCGACGATGCTCATCCTGTTGAAGCGGTTGTTCGACAGGCCATGCACGATCGCGAAACACGAGCCGATACGTCCGGCCGCACCGGTCACCAGCACTCGACGCCGCTGTTTCTCGGCTGGCTTGACAGCATCAAGCTCAATCAAATAGGAGTCAGACATCGTCTACGCGTCTCCAGACCTCGCCCGAGGCCCCCCGGCGGTTGGCCGCCTTGAACCGCGCGGGCGAGGGATCGGTGTTCTCACTGGAATCTTAGCGGTTCGGGCCGCGTTTCTACGCGCGACCGAAGAGACGGGCGGGGCGATGGGGGTCTGGGATGGCCCGCAACGACATAAAGATGGCCCCGCGAAATGCAGCAGGCTTGCCGCCTGACCTATTCGCTTTCGGCCTCTTCGGCGAGCGGGCCGTACAGATGGAGGCGCTTGTCGAGTTGAGGCTGATTGCTGTCGCGTTGCAGGCTTTTCCGCCAGGCCTCCACGGCGCCCTTGAGCAGGGCGGGTTCCTTCGTGACCCGGTACAACTCGATCTTCACGTCGCCCATCATACGCCAGGGCTCGGGATCGTGCGGAGCCAGTTCGATTACCCGCTCCAGGGCTGCCAGCGCCCGCCCGCCGCTGCCGGCTTCCTGTGCGGCTACGGCGTAGTTCAGCCAACCCGAGGCCACCTTCGGCCGCAGCTTAGCCGCCTCGGCATAGGCGTGCATGGCCTCCTCGGCCTGTCCGAGATCGATGAGCACTTCGCCCAGGTTGGCCCACGCGTCGGCCCGTTTCGCATCGAGATCAACGACTCTTCGCCACTGCCGGGCGGCATCGGCGAGTTTCCCCCTGGCCTGGTGGATCGTCGCGAGGTTTGCCCGTGCCTCGACGAATTCCGGCTCGCGATCGATCAGGCGGAGGTAGACGTGCTCGGCTTCGAACATGTCGCCCGTGCGCACCAGGGCCAGGGCGAGGTTGTGCCACGCCGTATGATCCTCGGGTCTCAGGGCGATGAGCTTGCGATAGACCGGAATGGCGTCTTCAAATTCCTCGGCTATCAGCAGTGCCATCGCCAGGCCGGCAACCGCGTCGGCATCGTGGGGATCAACATCCAGCGCCTGACGGAAGAGGTCGGCTGCCGCGGCAGCCTTGCCGTCAGCGAGAGTGGCATCGCCCTGGCCGATCAGGTCGCGGGCACGGCCGGGGCCAGCGGGGTCGGTGCCGGCCGATCTGCCCAACGGTTCAAGCGCGGCGAGCATCTCCTGTGCCATCGCTGCGCTGCCGGCGGGGTTTGGGAGCGTTGGTGTCCGGGCGGCGCCGGGTTCGGTTGCGTCGGCAGGTTTGACCTTGCTGCCTGGGTCGGGGGTATCCTCGGGCCAACGGTCAGGGGCATTGCCAGCCGGCGTGGATGGCGAACCTACAGGCGATGGCGGCCGGGGACCGGGGGCAGCGAGGTCAGGGCGGTCCTGCGAGGGTGGCCTCGAGTGCGGGCCCAGAACGGTTATCCGAAGAAGGACAAGCACAGCCAGGCCGATGGCTGCACCGCCGAGAGCCGTCAGGATGGGTCGCAGTCTACGCACGGCACCGCATCTTAGGGCATGCGAGTCCGAGATGGCAACAGATGATGCATGCGGGCCATGGTGGGCGATGGGGAGGACCTGGGGATGCTGCCGTAACCTTTTGTGTGCGCGTGCTCGGGCGGTGTCGTGGGGTCAACAGATATTTCTGCATTTTTGCATTGACGCGGACATCACAGTAGTTCATTTTATGATTTGTAAAGCATACAATATACAGCTGCCGGAATCGCAGACCAGGAAGATGATGATGCCGGATTTCCGCAACGACAAACATCAGCGGCGAGATGACGAGCTCGAAATCGACGACGGGGCAGTTGACCTGACGGTGCTCATCGCCGAATCCGACGACGAGTCAGGGATACCGCCGAAGTTGTATCGCATCGGTGAGGTCGCCGAGCACTATGGCTGCAGTCGGCAGACAATTCACAACTACACGATCATGGGCCTCATCGACGAGGCGGGTTGGACGCGTGGCGGCCACCGCCAGTACGACCAGAGTGTTTTCGAACGCATCGACCTGATACAGAAACTGCGGGCACAGAGGGTGCCCCTTGAACGCATACGGGAGCATTTCACCCGCATGGAAATCTAGCAGCCCGTTTAGACCGTTTCGAAAGCTATCGCTGCTGCGGCCGGGCCTTTTTGAAAGCTATCGCTGCTGCGGTCGGGCCTTGTGCCTGTGCGTCATCGTCGCGAAAACTCAGCGAATTCACCAGTCGCCTGCGTTTCCGCCCCTTGATGCTCGGCAAAGTGCCTCGACCTCGCGACGCGATCCATGTCTAACCGACTGCTGGGCCACAAGCGTCTCCGGACGCAGGTGCGACGGTCATGGAGGACCGTAAGTGCCAGTACGATGGAACAACCTGCTCGACTCGCTCACGCAGCGGAGCAAAGCCCTCGTCCAGGAGGCGGGGCGTTCGAAGCTGCTCCTGTCGGCCATGGCCGTCGCCGTGGGCGTGGCTCTCCTGGCGTGCCTCGTCTGGCCTGCGCCGTCCGACGAACCAACGCATTCCGCCCAGCCGGCCGCATCGTCCGATCCGCTGGCCGAACTCCGAACCGCCACCAACGAGAGCAACATCTGGCAGAGCCAGGCCGACCGCGACCGGCGGTGGCAGCTCGCCCGCATGGCCATGCTCGGGCGATTGCTCAGTGATTTCGCCGCTGTCGATCGTGCGACCGTGTTTCTCGAACCCGGTACGCCCGGCGGCCTCGGTCGCCAGGCTCAGCCACCGCGAGCCGTCGTCACCGTCCACCTTGCGGCGGATGCGGATTTCACGGCCTCGCTGTTGACGGCCATCGCCGACCAGGTCGCCGGCGCGGTGACCGGCCTGAACCGCCAAGCCGTCCGGGTCATCGACACGCATGGTGGCAGCTATTGCCTCGCCGACGATCTCGGCGCTCTGGCGACACGCGAGGCCCAGGCGGCGCCCGTGCCAACGGACAGTCGCCCGGCCAGCGAAGCGGCAACGGCCGTTCCCGCCTCACCCGCTGAAGACACGATCCATGCATCCATTGGCGTCCCCTGGGTGTGGGTGGTCCTGGCCGGAATCGTTATGGCCGAGATCGCCATCGTGGCAGCAATCATCATGCGGCGCATCCGGCGCCGGCGTCGCCGGCTGGCGTGGGTTCGACTCCGCGCACTGGCCCGGCGGCGTCAGCACCGCTGCGATATCCCCGCTGCCGTCGTCCCCCCCAAGAGACACTTCGAGGTCCTCAAGCAGGCTTCCTTCGACGACATGGCTACACTGCTGGCGGACCAGTCCGCCGAAACAGTCGCCCTGGCACTGATCCACATGAGCCCCTCCCGGGCAGCACGTCTCCTTGCCCGATTTGGTGGGACTCGGCAGGTCCAGGTGGCCCGGTGCATGGCCGTGATGGACCGCATCGACCCGGATACACTGGCACAGGCGGAAAGGCGACTTGCCGAACGGCTAACCGAAGACGGACAGGGCCATCGGCGCCGGCAGGGCGGCATCTCGGCCGTCGCACGCGTACTGAAACACAGCGGCCACGCCGGTCGTCGGAATGTCCTCGAAGCCCTGGCTCGCCAGGATCCCCGTCTGGCCGAGTCGATCAGCCGGCAACTGTTCACCTTTGGCGACATCGTGGACCTGCCCGCCGACCGCCTGGCGACGACCTTGGCCGACGCATCGCCGGACGACCTGGCCATCGCACTTCGTACCGCCAGTGATGACCTGAAGGAACGCCTGCTGGCCGCGATCGAACCGCAGGTCGCGGAGACCGTCGAAGCCCGCATGCAAGACATCGGTCCGGTCCGCCTCGGCGACATCGAGGACGCCCAGCGGCGGATCGTCGAGGCCATCGGCGACTGCGACGCCGCCGACAGGGCCACGGCCGTCCGCGAAGGTCAGGTGATGGCATGATGACCATACGCGCGACCATACGTCCCATATAGGAGTCACGACGATGGCGACAAGCGACACACTCGGAACCACGGTCCTGCAGCTTCGCTTGCAGGAGGAACGCACCTGCCGCGACGACATGGCTGCCGCTCAGCATCGCCTCGACGAGGCACGGCGACAGATTCACGACCTGCAGGAGCAGGCCGATGCCTACTACTACGCGGCCATCGTCTCTCAGGCCGAGGGTCAGACCGAGGCGGCCGCTACCTATCGTCGCCGCCGGCAACAGTACACGGTCGAGCGGAGGAAGCGTGTCGCGGAACTTGCCGCGGCCAAGGTCCAGTTCGGCCAGTCGCGCGAGTCGCTGCTGGCAGCCATGAAACGTCGCTCGCAACTGAGCCTCGACGAGGCAAGGCACGCCGTGTAGAGCCCCGATCATAAGGACCGACGTGAAGAGACGAACAACCATCCTGGTGCTCCTTTCCGCGATAACGATCGTGGGGGTCCCGGCTGCTGTGGCGGCGGCCGGGACCGCACCTGCCGCTTCGGACCCGCCGTCCATGGACGATCCGGAAAACCGCCGGCTGCCGTCACGCGACAACGGCGGCGACGGTCCCGGCGGGTGGAAAGCCTGGCTGCAGATGCTGCTGGCCCTGGCGATCGTCGTGGGGCTGATCATTGCCCTGCGATGGGCCATTGGCCGTCTGGGTGGCCAAACGGCATCGACAGAATCAGACGTACTGCGGGTCGTTTCGCGAACGGCTGTGACCACCAAGCAGGAGCTTGTGCTCGTCCGCATGGGCGGGCGACTGGTGCTCGTCGGGCGCAGCCCGGCCGGAATGGCCCGACTGGGCGAGGTTGACGACCCGGCCGAGGTCGAACGCATCGTTGCCGGCAAGGCTGCGCGCGAGCAGGCGGAAGGGGGCGAGGCGTGACGCGCCAGATCATCCTTCTGCTGCTGTGGCTGCTGGCCGCGACCGCGGTCGTTACCGCCGCCGAAGGCACCGACGAGGTCGTCCCCAACGGCGCACCTGCCGGCGCGGGCGCGCCGACTGCCGTCGCCGAGGCCAGCCAGGCCGCCGCCGAGGAACTCGGGGACACGGCCCCCGGTATCGACACGTCCGCGGACACGGCCTCGCTGGTCAAGTGGGTTGCCCTGGTGACGGTGATTTCACTGGCGCCGGCCCTTGCCGTGATGGTTACGAGCTTCACCCGGATCATCGTCGTTCTCGGCCTGCTGCGGCAAGGACTGGCCATGCCGCAGCTGCCGCCCAACCAGATCCTTTTCGGCCTGGCCCTGCTGATGACCGTGGTCGTCATGGCACCGACGATCGAGACGATTCACAAGCAGGCCGTCGCGCCGATGATGAACGGCACGCTCGCCCAGGGCGAGGCGATCGGCCGGGCCGAGTCGTCCGTGCGGCGGTTCATGATCGGCCAGATGGAATCCGCCGGGACCGCCGATGCCGTCTACCCGTTCCTCGACCCCGTCGTCGCCCATCGCGACGACCTCGCCTGGTCGGACGTGCCGACCTGGTCGATGGTCCCGGGCTTCGTGCTCGGCGAGTTGAAGGTCGCCTTCATCATCGGCCTGAGAGTTCTCCTGCCGTTCGTCATCATCGACATGCTTGTCGGCACGGTGCTCGTGTCCATGGGCGTGCTGATGCTGCCGCCGGTCCTGATAGCAACACCCTTGAAGCTCCTCATGTTCATCATGGCCGACGGCTGGACGCTCGTTGCCGGGACGCTCATGAGCAGCTTCGCAACGTAAGACGACCCTATGTTCCCGTACGAGGCCATTGACTGGATGCGAGAGGCACTGGGAGTGCTGCTGGCCGTTTCCGTACCGCTTCTGGCGACGGCGCTGGTCATCGGCCTGGCGACCGCACTGGCCCAGGCTCTGACACAGGTGACCGACCCGACGCTCAGCCTCGTGCCGAAGGTCATCGGCGTGATGCTGGTGGCCATCGTGGCCCTGCCGTGGATGCTGACGATGCTCCTCGACTTCGCCCGGCGCATGTACTCGCTACCCTGAGAAACCCTATGAACGACGCAACCAACATCGCCTGGACGCTGACGCTGCTGCTGGCCACCTGCCGGGCCGCCGGCGTGCTGCTGGTCGCGCCGCCCTTCGCGGCGATGACCGTGCCGCTGCGTCTTCGCGTGGCGATGGCCCTGGTGTTGGGCGTGGCGGTTCTCGGCCGGCTGTTCGAGCCCGCCATGGTCGCGCCGGCGCCGGCGTCGCTGCTGGCGGCGGTGGTCATGGAACTCGGCATGGGGCTGGTGATCGGCCTGGGCGTGCGACTGATCTTCACGGGCATGGCTATCGGGGCCTGGCACGTGGCAACGCAGATGGGCCTGACGATCGGGGAACTGGCCGACCCGTCAGCCGGACAGAATGGCGGGCCGCTGCAGCGGCTGCTTGTCGTCGGCGCGATTGCGGTCTTCGTGCTGCTCGACGGCCACATGCAACTCGCCGCGGCCCTGATGGGTACCTACGAAACCTTGCCGCTCGGCGCGGCCTGGCAGCCGCTGGGGCTGTTGAAATTCGTCGTCGGGCTGCTGGGCAGCAGTTTTCTGCTGGCACTGAAGGTGGCGGCCCCGGTGCTGCTGGCGCTGATCGTGGTGACGGTCGTGCTCGGCGTCGTGCAGCGAAGCATGCCGCAACTTCACGTGTTCAACATGGGCCTGCCCGCCCGGGCCTTGCTGGGCCTGATCGTCCTCGGCGGGGCCGTGGCAGCCCTCGTGCCACTGACGGACCAGGCATGGCAGATCACGCAGCGGGCTCTCAGCGAGGCCGTCAGCACCGGAGCCAAGGGATAAACCATGACGCAACTTGCCGAACAACACGACGCGTCGACGGCAACGCACGAGGCCACGCCGCAGCGACTGCAGGACGCCCGCCGGCAGGGCCGGGTCGCCCGCAGCGCCGACCTGACGGCCGCCGCGGTCATTCTGACGGCCGTCGTGCTGGTCGCCTGGCTGGGCGGCTACATCGTCGCCGGGCTGCGCGACATGACGGCCATGCTGCTTGACGGTCGAAGCAATCCGCTGGCCTCCCCGGCGGCCCTGGCCGAGTCGGCCGGCCAAGCGCTGCAGGGCGTGCTGGTGCCACTGGTGGGTATCATGGCGGGGCTGTTCATGGCGGCCCTCGCCGCGGGTATTGTGCAGGTGGGAGCGGTGCGGTCGGCCGAGCCGATCAAGCCGCAATGGAATCGAGTGTCTCCCCTGGCCGGGCTTCAACGCATTGCATCGCGACGGACGGCGGTTCGTGTGGGTTTCACGCTCGGCAAACTGAGCCTTGCCGGCGTGGTGGTCGTCACGACGTTGCAGGCCTACTGGCAGCGACTGCTGCAGGTCGGCGCGGGCGATACCCACAGCATCGGCGAGGCTGCCGGCTCGGCCCTCGGCCGGGCCGCGTGGCCACTGGCGCTGGGGCTGACGGCCCTGGCGGTACTGGACCGGCTGTACCAGCGGTGGCAGCACCGTTGGGATCTGAAGATGACACACGCCCAGTGGCGAGAGGACCGCCGCCGCCAGGAAGGCGACCCGGCCGTTCGCCATCACATGCGGCGACGCGGCGAACAGCGACGGCAGCGACCCGGCGTGGCTGTTTGGCACGCGACGGCCGTTCTGTCCGCGCCCGGCGGACCGGCCTTGGCGATCCGCTACGCCGACGGCATGCGGTGTCCACACATCCTCGCCACCGGCCACGGCCGCGACGCCGAGCAGATTCGGCGACGGGCTGAAGAGAACGAGATTCCCGTTGTGCTCGTGGCCGATCTTGCTGCTCGACTGGCCGCGGTCGCCCGCAGCGGACAGGCCGTCCCGCGGCGATGGCAGCAGGACGTGTTGGACGTCCTTGAGGCGACGGAAGGAGTGACGGCATGATGCCGGCGGGCCTCCAACAGACCGATCGGGCTGGCCGGCTTCGCGGCTACATCGTGCCGTCCGCCGCGGCGGCGCTGATCTTCGTCGTTCTCGTGCCGCTGCCGCCGGTGGTTATGGACGTTCTTCTGGCAGGCAGCATCACGCTGGCGGCGGTGGTCTTCCTGACGACGATCTTCGTCAGCAGCCCGATGGAGTTTAGCGTCTTCCCGTCGGTGCTGCTCGGCGCAACGCTGCTGAGGCTGGTGCTGAATATCGCCACGACACGCCTGATCCTGACAGCCGGTGAGGGAGGGGGGGGCGCCGGGCAGGCACACCTCGCCGCCGGGCGGGTGATCTGGACCTTTAGCGAGTTTGTCGCCAGCGGGTCGCTGGCCGTCGGCGTTATCCTCTTTGCGATCATCGCCATCATCCAGTTCGTCGTCATCACCAAAGGCGCCGCCCGTATCTCCGAAGTGGCGGCCCGGTTCGTCCTCGATGCGATGCCCGGCCGACAGATGGCGATTGACGCCGACCTCAACGCCGGTCTTATCGACGAATCCGAAGCCCGCAGCCGCCGCGAGGACGTGGCCGCCCGGGCCGACTTCTACGGGGCGATGGACGGCGCATCAAAATTCCTACGCGGGGACGCCATCGCCGCGGTCGTGATCACGCTCGTGAACATCGGCGGCGGTCTGTACGTCGGCATGGTGCAGTACGGCTGGAGCTGGGGCGAGACCGTCGGGCTCTTCTCGCGACTGACGATCGGCGACGGCCTGGTTGCGCAGATCCCGGCCCTGCTGGTGAGCGTCTCGGCGGCGTTGATGGTCACGCGCGCGACGGCCCGGGCAAATCTCGGCGAGGAAGTGTTCGGCCAGTTGACGCGTCGTCCGGCGGTGCTCGTGGTGACGGCCGCCTTCCTTGGCGTGCTGATGCTCACGTCGCTTCCGACCTTGCCGCTGGCGCTGCTGGCGGCGGGTTGCCTGCTGACGGCCTGGCGACTCAAGGCCGGGCGGGGGGGCGAGACGGTCGAGCCGACGGACGCGACACGAGACGCCGACGGGACCGAGGGCATCGAGCCCGCGCCGGTTCGGCCGATGCAGATCGATCTCGGCTATGCCCTGATTCCGCTGGTCGACCGCGAGACCGGCGGCGACCTCGTCGACCGTCTGGGTCACCTTCGCGAACGGCTTGGCGAACGGCTGGGGCTGGTCATCCCGCCGGTATGGATTCGCGACAACATGAACATCCGTGCCCACGAGTACCGCATCTGCCTCCGCGGCGCCGTGGTCGCAACGGGTCGCCTGCGCCCGAGCCGTTTGCTTGCCAGCGGCGACGTGGAGACGGTCCGCCGTCTGGGCGGAACGCCGAGCGGACGCATCGACGACGGCCGAACCGGCACGTGGATTGCCCGCGGTCAGCGGCCGGTGGCGGAGATGGCGGGCCTGCGGGTTCGCGAGCCGGCCGACGCTCTCGTGGACCACGTGGAGATTGTCGTGACCGGCCACGCCGCGGAACTCCTCAGCCGCCAGCGCGTGGCCGATATGCTCAGCGCCCTTGAGCCGACGGCGGGCGACGTGGTCGCCGAGGCGCGACGCAAGCTTTCGTTGGGACGTATCCAGCGGCTGCTGCATCGGCTGCTGTCGGAACGCGTATCGCTTCGCGACCGCGAGGCCGTCCTCGAGGCCATCTGCGAAGCCGCCGAGGCCAGCGACGACTTCGACGACCAGGTGCGGATCATCCGTGAACGTCTCGGCCGTTGTCTCTGCCAGCCGTGGCTGGACGGCGAGGGCCGCCTGTGGTGCGTGACGACGAGTCCGCAGTTCGACGCCCTGGCCCGACGCATGGCGGCCGAGCCGGCGGCGGTGCGGCTGCGGGATATGGAAGCCGCCATCGAGTCGCTGCGTGCGGCGATTGAATCCCTCACCCGCGACGGGCGCACGGCGGTGGTGGTCTGCGGCGCTGCCGCACGCCAGGCCGTGCTGCGACTGCTGCGACGCCGCGACATCGTCGCGGTGGTTCTGGGACACAACGAAACAACCGGCCTGCTGCTGCAGAGTGTAGCGGAGGTCACGGCGGAGCGTGCGACCGAGGATTCGGTTGCGGCGGCTCCGGCCAAGCAGGCATGAACCGGGAGCGCATGTGATGCGACAGGGAAATCGCAACCCATGGGCACGAAACGCTAAAGAAATACGTCGATGGGCAGAGAATAAGGTAGCGACAACCAGAACGGCAGAGACGCTGCGCCCGCGGAAGCAGATGGACCAACGTCTGCTCACGCGAGACCGCACGGCGGCTGTAATCAGTGTAGCCACACAGGCTTAAGTGTGTCAAAGGCCGCGGCAAGGATGCCGCTGGCTGTTGGCAATCAACGGATTGGAAGGAGTGCAAGGATGAGAACGCAGAAAGACGAAGTCTCGGCCAACGAGGTCAGGCAGTGGTGGGACTCGTTCAAGTCGAAAGGCGACGAGTACTCACGCAACCGGCTGTTGGAGCATTACCTGCCGATTGTGAAATACACGGCCGAGCGTCTGCACCAGAAGCTGCCTGACGAGGTGGATGTGGACGACTTGATTTCCTCGGGCATCTTCGGCCTGATGGACGCGGTCAAGGCGTTCGACCTGTCGCGCGGCGTCAAGTTCGAGACATACTGCGCCCAGCGTATCCGCGGCGCGATCCTCGACGAACTGCGCAGCCTCGACTGGGTGCCGCGGCTCGTGCGAAGCCGGGCCAGCAAACTCAACGCTGCCACGCAGAATCTCGAAGCCCAGCTCGGCCGCAAGCCAACAAATAGGGAGCTGGCCAAGCAGATGGGCCTCTCGATGAAGGAATTCCGCAAGCTGCAGCGCGACGCGAACGCCACGAGCTTCGTCTCATTGTCACGCAAGTGGTTCGAGACCGACAGTAACAAGGACGTTCGCGAGATTGACGTCCTCGAGGATCGGCGTAGCCAGGACCCGATCCGCTCGGCCCAGCGGAAGGACCTGAAGGAACTCATCACTCGCGGCCTGAGCCGGGCCGAGCGGCTGATCGTCATCCTCTACTACTTTGAGGAGATGACGATGAAGGAAATCGGCGAGACGCTCGATCTCTCGGAGAGTCGCGTCAGCCAGATGCACTCGGCCATCATGGAACGACTGCGAGCGCAGCTGGAGTCTCGGGAGAAGGAGCTCGAATCCACCCGCGCCTGAAACGTAGCACCGATATCCGTTGATGGACGGGCCTGACGGGGCGCTGCGTCGGCCTGTGTGGAGCAAGCACCGGTCGTGGCGAACTGGGAACGTCGCGGCCGGTGTCGTTTTGTTCTTGTGGTGCGGGGACGTGTAGGTTGCTCAAGCCCGTCTTCGGGCGATGCAGGGTGATCGCATTCTCTGCCTTGAGCCCTCTCCCGTTGGGAGAGGTGGCGAGTCTGCGAGCCGGTGAGGGGCTTTGGTGTGGTTCGTCTCAGCGCGGTTGAGCACCTGCTGGACCGCGTGAACGAGATGGTGCAGCCGTGCCGGCGAGTGCTACCGCCCCCGCGAAAACATCGTGATGCGAATCAGTCGATGAGGCGTCGGATCGCGGCGATGAGTTCGATGCCAACCGGGTGTAACCTGTCGACATAAAATAGGTTGGCATGGCGGAGCAGGTGCTCCGCCATGCACGAACTGAAAACCGCGTACGAGGGACTGTTCAGAGCGGTCGCGGCTGCTATTCCGACGGCTGCTGGTTCTGCATATTCTCCATCATGGCCGCCTTCATTTCCTGCTCAACCTTTTCGGCCGTGTAGCCTTCTTTGCCGATGTTGCCGATTGCCTCGTTCATGACGGCCGCCATGGCGTTCATCATGGCGATGGCCTGGGGACGGTTCTCGGCGGGCGGGAGGTCCTTTCCGGGCAGCTTTGCTTTCCAGACGCCGTCGACCTTGATGAGTTCCATCGGCTCGTCCTGGTCCGGCATGGTTGCCGTAGCCGTGTCCCCGGATTCCTCGATGGTGATCGTCTCTTCGACATCGGCCATGCTTGGGAAGTTGGTGTCCTTGACAAGCAACGCCGCGCCTTGCGGGCCATAGGCGTCGAGGGCCTTGGTCTGCAGCTTCTGTGTGGCGCTGAGGAAGCCGAACATGGCGACGAGCATCTCCTCATCCCGGTCTTCGTAGGCCAGGCTGTCGAGGAAGAGTTCCTGGTTACCGGTGTGAACGGCCTTGATGAAGTTCATGCAGACGGCCTTGGGTGCATTGGCCGGGGCCGCCGCCTCACCGTTGCCGCCATCACGATGACCACCATTACCGCCGCCGTCGTCGGACTCCTCGTCGCCGCAGCCAGCCAGGGCCAGTACGCCAACCAGCAACAGGGGGAGCCATTTCATTCGCTCGTTCATGCTCTCTTTCCTTTCGGTTTGGGACATGCCGCACCATTCGCGGCAGTTTCGTACCCCGGCGTCAACATCGAAGTGGGGCAGCGTGCGAAGCGCTCGCACATGACTTTCATTGTATACGTTACGCCATTGGCCGTCAGTGGGCAATGGTCTGCATGTCGCGTCGAGGCGGTTGTGTCGTTCGCCTCGCAGGCATCTTGTCTGCGCGTCTCGCGGCCATCTTGATCGCGCCCGGGCATCGTTGGCGACAAAACGAAGGCAAGGTGCTTCGTCAAGCGTGGGCTGGACGCGCGCGGCCCGTCGGTGCGGATCTTGGGCGCGTCAGCCGATGCGACGTTGGACGGCGGCGGTCAGCTCGGTGTCGACGACGCCGGGCGGCTCGGACGGGGCGAGGGAGGCCAGCAGCCGCTGCGTGTCGGGCAAGGAGAGAAAGGGTTCGAACTCAAGCACGCCGGCGGCGACCCATGGCCGCTCGATGTCCGGATGCGGCAGGCGCAGGTCGGCGGCGTCGCTGGTCTGGTGGCCGCAGAGGACCAAGTCGAGGTCAATCGTCCGTGCGGCGTAGCGGTCGTCGGGTCGCCGGCGGCCGAGATGGTCTTCGATGCCCCGCAGTACGTCGAACTGCAACTGGCGGGCGGGCAGGGCGGTCGTCAGTTGCCAGACGCCGTTGCGGTAGTCGTCCTGCTCGGGCCGACCGATGGCGGACGTCTGCCAGACGGTGCTGCTGCCGGTCACGGTGAGGCGATGCTCGCGGCGGAGCGCATCCAGTGCGGCCAGGATGTTGGCGGCGGGGTCGATGTTCGATCCGACCGAAACGTAGCATGTGACGGCCTGGCGGGTCATGCGTCCTCGCGGGTGCGTGTGATTTCCACGGCGACGCTCTTGGCGAAGCGCAGTGCCCCGGGCTTCTCGACGGTGACCGTTGCCGCATGGACGCGCGACGCGGCCAGGCAGAGGTCGGCGACTTCCTGCGCGAGCTTCTCGATAAGGTAGAACTGCGAGGCCTCGACCATCTCGACAACCTGCTGCTTCAGCGTGGCGTAGTCGACCGTCTCGGCGATGTCGTCGCTGCGGCCGGGTTTGCGGAGGTCGGCCTGCAGCGTGATGTGGATGATCACGTCCTGTTTCTTGACGCGTTCTTCGTCGCGGATGCCGACGATGCAGCGCACGCGCAGTTCCTCTATGTGGATGCGGTCGCGGGGGCCTGTCGTCTCAGCCATACGTGTGTCCCTTCATGTGTCGGCCGCCGTCGACGTACATGACCTGCCCGGTCACGAAGCGACTGGTCAGCAGGTAATGGACGGCGTGGGCGATATCGTCGGCCGAGCCGTGCGTGTGCAGCGGGTTGGTATCGGCCAGGGTGTCGAGGTAGCTTTCGTCCTTGCCTTCCGGCGGCAGGACCAGACCGGGCGCGACGGCGTTAACGGCAATGTCGGGCGCCAGCTCGACGGCGAGCATGCGCGTCAGCGTCAGCAGCATGCGTTTGGAGAGGTGGTAGCTTGCGTGGGCGTCGTCGTACTCGTGCATCTTGGCGTCGAGGAAATTGACGATGTGGCCACGTGCGGCGTGGCGGGCGAAGGTGCGGGACAGCAGCAGCGGAGCGGTAGCGTGGACAGCCACGCAACGTTCGATGTCGGCGGGACGGGTCTCGGTGATGCGATCGGCGGGGAAGATGGAGGCATTGTTGATGAGGATGTCGATGCCGCCGGCGAGGTCGATGGCCTCGGCGACGATATCGAGGCATCGGCCGGTGTCGGCAAGGTCACCCTGGATGGTCCACGCGCTGCGGCCGTCGCGGCGGATACGCTCGGCGAGTTCGGTCGCTTGCGGCCCGGAGTGGTTGTAGTGGACGATGACGGCCGCGCCGTTCTCGGCCAGGGCCAGGGCGGTCGCTCGGCCGAGTCGTTTGGCCGCGCCGGTAATCAGGGCGGTTCGGCCGGCGAGAGGTTGTCGTTGTTCGGTCACGGGCGACTCCGCGTCTGGGATGTTGCAACGCATTGTATTCTAACGGCGGGCGATTCGCGATAGACTGTCTGTGGATCACAGGCCGGGAAGAACCTGGCCGGCGGCAACGGGTTTCATCACAAGATGACAGCACGCGTGACGAACAACCTGCGGGGGTGGACGAGACGACTGCTCTGGGTGCGCGCGGCCGAGGCGGCGGCGGTCGGCGGCATCGTCGGGGGGTTGGCGGCCGTTGCGGCGTTGGTCGTGGGGCTGGTGGCGGGCCGGGAGGCAATCGGCGTCTGGGCCGTGCTGGCCCTGCCGGGCGGGGCGCTGGTCGGTGCGTTGTACGCACTTGCTCGCGGGGTGTCTCCGGCGGCGACCGCCAGGCTGCTGGACCGGCGATGCGCTCTGCGCGAGCGACTGACGACGGCCGTTGAACTGGAAGCCAGGGGCGATGTGACGCCGGCGGCCCAGCACGTATGCCGCCAGGCGTCGGATGCGATCCATGCCGTGCCGCCGCGGCTGGCCCTCTGGCGGCACACCGCCCGTACGCCGGCAACGCTGGTTGTCGTCGGTCTGCTCGTGGCCATCCTGGGCGTGGCCGCCGCCGCGCGACGCGGCAACTCGACGGTCGAACGGCTGCTGGCCGTGCTCGACGGGGCAACGCAGGCCAGGCGTGATGCGGTGGCCGAGAGCTTCCGAGCGGCGGCCGAGACGGCCGGGCCCGAGGCGGCGGAGCGGTTGAGGCGAGCGGCCGAGCTTGTCGAGCTTGAGAACGCCGAAGAGCTTCGTGATGTTCTGGCCCGGCTTGAGCGCGAGGGCGTCCAGATCGGTCGGGCCGTGCCGGAGGATATCGCCACCGCGGCCGGCCTGGACGGCGGCGGGGCGAGACGTGACGGCGGCGAGGCTCCCGCTGAGGGAGATCTGCAACCGGGCGAACGACAGGAGGTTCGGGTGTTCGACCCGGCCTACGCCGCCACGGCCGGCGAGGCCAGCGGGACCGGCGATGCCATGTCGCCGACGCGGGGCTTTGACGACGCGTGGTCGGCGGCGCGGGCGCGGGCGGCCGAGCAACTGGGCAGAGGACGCGTGCCGGCTGAGTATCGCGGGCTCGTGCGGCGCTTCTACGGTCTTCAATTGACAAGCGGCGAGTGACGCCTGAGAATTGTCCCTCTGGCGAAAGCACCACTGGGACCACGCAGAGACAGGCAGACGATGAAGAGCAAGACACTCCTTGGCTGGGCCGGGTTGATCATACTGTTCGTCCTGATGTTCCTGACGGCAGTGGCGTTTCTGCTGGCCAGTTCGCGTCCGGATGAGTGGGAGCCGTATCAACTCCGCAACGAGGATCAGCGGGGCGTGGCCAACCGCTTCGGGACGCGGATAATGAGGGAACTCGTCAACGGCCTTGGCGACATCAAGCCCTTCAGCTTCACCATCCACGAGGAGGAGATGAACGAGTATCTTGCCTCACTGGATGAGATTGCCTTCCTCGCCTATAGCAAGGACGAGGTTGCCCGCAAGTCGAGCGAACTGGTGGCCGCTATGGACAAGGTGGGCATCGCCGATCCGGTGGTCGACATGCAGCCGGATACGCTGACGCTGATGGTGCGCACGAAGAAGGGCAACAAGATCGTCTCCCTGGACCTGGTGTTCGAGTTCACCGATGACGCGTGGCTGTATGTGAAACTCGACGGCGTTCGCGTGGGCCTGCTGCCGCTGCCGCGAGGGTTTGTCAGCGGATCGCTGGAGGAGGTGCAGGGCGCGATCGGCGGGGTTGGCGGAGAACGCAATGAACCGTCGCTGCAGGATCTGGACCTGATCGTCGGCCGGCTGATCAGCGGCATCGGCGGCAAGCCGCTGCCGACACGACTGCCCATCGTCGAGAGCCGCCCCAAACGCATCCGCGATATCGAGATCGACGAGCAGACGCTGACGATCCATTTCGTCCCGGCCCCGGAAAACGACTAGAGCGACCGACAGCGTGGCAGACGTGCCTGCAGCCCGGACTCGCTGTTGGTCAACTCAGCGGTTCGATTGGTAACAGACGACAGATACCTTTCGGCCGTTTGCCTGTGACGCGGAGGTAGAGTGAATCGGGGCAGAGGTCCAGTGCGTCGCCCCAGAGGAGTTCCCCGCCCTCACCGATGCAGACGTTCGCGAAGGCCGTACGGTCATTCCACACCGCAAAGACGCCACGCCCGACGAGGTCGGACAGGTCAACCGGGCCGCGGGTACCATCGGCAAATGTCAGGTCAAGGCAGTAGCCGTCCCTGATATCGACATGCGTAACTCGATGCATGGGTACATGGTATCACGAGGAACGCCACAGCGCAAACGGATGCATCCGCGCGGGAGCGAATGCCTCAAATGCCCAGGTGCTGGCAGGGCGACACTGTCGCAAGCTATCGGTTCTGTCGCCCCTTGGGACTCGTGATGTTGGACGTCAGGTTCCGTGGGCTTCCGCTGCCGGGCCTTCGGTCCTCAGATACGGATTGTCCCGAACCGATGCGATCCTCCGGAAGGCCTCTTCACGAAAGGCGCCGGAGCGTCCAGGTGTTGGCCTGCTCGCGGTCGCGCCGGAGCTCGTAGCGGCCGTCTATCCGACGGCCGGTCAACGCGAATCGCCAGCAGTCCTCGGCGGTTTCGGTTGGTTCCCACGTGCCGGCCTCGGTGCGACGGACCTCCCCGCGACCGCCGCTGACGGGGCCTTCATAGTCCAGGTAGGCCGTGCGGTGGCCGGCGATGCGCCGGCCGGGCAGACCGCTGCTGTCAACCGTCGTGGGGTCGGCCTCGAACTGCCACGTCGCCAGGGCGTCGCCCTGCTGCAGCATCAGGTCGTAGTGCAGGGGGCCGTGGCCGCTGTGGGCGAGGATGACGAAACGTGCGGGCATGGGCGCATGGTAGCAGCCGGAAGGGCGTCGCCGCAACGGCTGTCATTCGGGGTGGCTGTCAGCGGTGTCGAGGCTGACGGGAAGTCACTGCGTGAGCGCCTTGGGCGGCGTACCCGCCGTGCGTCTGCTCGCGGACTCGCAGCCGCGGCGTGTTCGAATCCCTTGTCGGGTGAGACGGCAGCCGTGAGCGCAAAAGAAAAGCCCGACTGCAAGCAGCCGGGCACGAGGCTGACGGGAAGTCACTGCGTGAGCGCCTTGGGCGGCGTACCCGCCGTGCGTCTGCTCGCGGACTCGCAGCCGCGGCGTGTTCGAATCCCTTGTCGGGTGAGACGGCAGCCGTGAGCGCAAAAGAAAAGCCCGACTGCAAGCAGCCGGGCACGAGGCTGACGGGATTCGAACCCGCAACCACCGGATCGACAGTCCGGTACTCTAAACCAATTGAGCTACAGCCCCGGATCGGGGGCGGTCCATCGAGCCGCCGGGAAAACAGGTGGCGTGCCGCCCCGAATCGGACAGGTCAGTATATATTGTATCGCTGGCGTGTCAATGCGGTTTACGGCAAATGAGAGAAAATCTCCGGTGGTGCCGGATGCCCGGGGCGGGCCGCTGTCGGCCGGTCTGCGGCAGGGCAGGGGACTGCTAAAAGAGGCTTCGTTCCTGCTTGAGTTCGCTTAGCCGGCTGATGGTTTGCTTCGTCTGCTCGCAACCGGCGGCGGCTCCGATAGGTTCGGGCTGAGCGTCGACGGTGCGGTGCGGCGAGAGCCCGATGTCGGCCATCGGATCGTCGTCCGAGAGGTCGTCGAGTTCGAGCGGATAGGGATCGCCGGGGTTCGCGGCCCGTTGGGTGACGGGGGCCGGGTCGTCGAAGTCCTCGGCATAGACGAGAGCCGCGGCGGGATCGACATCGTCGAGAAGATGGTTCAGCGCACGGTGAGCCCGTTCGGCCAGCAGTCGGGTCAGTTCCTCGTCGGTTTCGTCGAGGTCGTCGGCTACCTGCGCGACGGCGATGCTCTGGCTCTGCGGCGAGGGCGTCGCAGCGGGGTCGCCGAAGTACTGTTCGTAGCGTTCTCCGTGACCGGCCGGCCGGGGCTGGCGGGCGGCGCAGAGGTGTTCGTAGTATTCATGCAGGGCCAGATCGCTGAAGCGTGCGAGGAACTCCGGCATCGCGGTGGGGTTGATATCCACGATCGCATCAATGAGTTCGCGCTTGGTCATTGGTCGTCCTTTGCCTTCCGGGCTTCCATGCCGATTCCAAGACGCAAGGTCTCCTGGTAGCCGTCTAGGAAGCTGTCGCGGCCGCGGCCGGGCTGTTTGCCTGTGCGTCATCGTCGCGAACACTCGACGAATTTCCCAATTCGCCTGCGTTTCCGTTCCGTGATGCTCGGCAAAGCGCCTTGACCTCGCGATGCGATTTACTTCGACACGACGTGATTTGCTTCTAAACGGGCTGCTAGAGTCATTATCGTCGCCTCTGCCGGCACAACTTGAGGCCTCCGGCGAGGTTGTCTCGCTTGCAGCGGTAGTTACGACCCGGGGGGCACAAGCGGTTGCGGTCGCCCCGACCGAGGCCCCAAGCCCTTGGTATGCAGGCGGTCGTGCGGGCGGATGCATTTTTCCGGCCGCGGAGGCGGCAGAAGGAAGGCCGGGCAAGGACAAACGCATTCAAACGTCTCTCCCTTTGGGTAGAGATGGCCTGCCCAGCAGGTCAGAGAGGGTTTTCGGGCGCCGGCAAAGACTGTCACCGGCTCGGAGCCCCTTCGAGAGGCGCAGGACGGGCCCGTCGCCTCTTTTGTCGCCACAGAGGGCTCCAGGCAAGCAACGCGTCCGTTCAGGCCACAAGCAGCGAGGGCTTGCTTTTCCCTTGCGTGCGGGGTATTGAGTATGGTCTAGCCCTCGTCTCCGAGAGCGTCAACGCTTCTCCCTTGCGTGCGGGGTATTGAGATAGGTAGCCGGACGCCAGAGGCACAAACGCATGTCCATGACAGACGATGAACAGAACGCGCCGCGCGGGCTCGACCAGGTCCTGGAAATCACCCGGGCCATGGGAGCCGCCGGCGACCTCGACGAACTGCTGACGCTGATCGTCGACCGCAGCCTCGCATTACTGCAGGCGGAGCGCGGCACGGTATGGCTGCACGATGTCGAGCGGCACGAGCTTGTCACGCGCGTGGCGACCGGCGTTGACGAACTCCGCGTGCCCGCCGACAAGGGTTTCTGCGGCGAGGCCGTCCAGGCCACCCACACCATCGTCTGCCAGGACGCCTACGCCGACGCGAGGTTCAACCCCGAGGTCGACCGCCAGACCGGCTTCCGCACGCGGAACCTCATGTCCGTGCCCCTTAGCGATTTCGAAGGCCGCGTCAACGGCGTGCTGCAGGTGCTCAACCTTACCGGCGACATTACTGACCAGGACGTCGCCCTCGCCGAGGCCCTGGCGGCCCAGGCCGGCGTGGCCGTCCAGCGGGCGCAGCTCATGGAGCACTACGCCCGCAAGCAGGAGATGGAGCGGGCCATGCAGATCGCCCAGGACATCCAGCAGGGCCTGCTGCCCAAGTCGGCACCGTGGATCGACGGCTTCGACGCGGCCGGCCGCAGCGATCCCGCCGATGAGACCGGAGGCGATACGTTCGATTTCATCCCGCTGCCGGACGGACAGTGGGGCTTCGTGGTCGCCGACGCGACCGGCCACGGCATCGGTCCGGCGCTGGTCATCGCCGAAACGCGGGCCATGCTTCGCGCCTCGGCAATGCTGGCCGAATCCGCCGAGTGCCGTGTCTGCCGCGTACTCGCCACGGCCAATCGCCTGCTGGTCGAGGACCTCGACGGTAGCCGATTCGTCACCTGTTTCTTCGGCATTCTCGATCCGGCCTCGGCGACGCTTACCTGGGCGTCGGCCGGCCATGGCCCGATGATCTTCTACCGCCGCGGCGAGGAGAGCTTTGAGGAAGTCGGCGCCACCGACGTGCCGCTTGGCATCCTGCCGGATACGGCCTTCGAGGCCGTCGAGACCTTCCGGTTCGAGCCCGGCGACCTGGCGGTGGTGACGACGGACGGGATTTTCGAGGCGCCGGATGCCGACGACGAGATGTTCGGCGTGCCCGGCATGATCGATCAGCTCCGGGCGACGTCCGACCGCTCGGCCGCCGAGATTGTTAACGGACTCCGCCTAGCCGTCGACCGCCACACCGTCGGCACGTCGCAGGCCGACGATATTACCGCCATCGTCATACGCCGCTGGCAATGAGCGGAGCGAGAATCCCGGGAGCGGTTGGAGTCGGGGGGGCGAAGCTACTCAATTGGCCGAAGACCGGTAGATCATGTGCCACACGAGCATCATGACCGCCACGGTGCTACAGCCGCGTCGTCGACAGGCTCAGCAGTGAACGTGATGCAGGCGGTTCGGCCGCGGGTCAATACTGTTTCCGTTTGCGGGCCGTGGGGATGTCGAGCTGGTCTCGGTACTTCGCGACGGTGCGCCGTGCGATGTCGATGCCGCCGGCCTGTAGGGCCTTGGCGAGGGCTTTGTCGCTGAGGGGCTTGGATGTGTCCTCGTTGTCGACGAGGTCCTTGAGCTTGGCCTTCACGGCGTCCCAGCTCATATCCTCGCCGTCGGCGGTCTTCGTCCCGCCGGAGAAGAACATTCGCAGCGGCACGATGCCTTGGGGCGTGAGGGCGTACTTGTCGGCGACGGCCCGGCTGACGGTGGCCACGTGTACGCCGACCGTCTCGGCGATATCGGCCATCGGCAGGGGCTTGAGGGCTTCGCGTCCGTTTTCGAGGAAGTCGCAT
Organism: Planctomycetota bacterium; assembly: GCA_009908915.1. GTDB lineage: Bacteria > Planctomycetota > Phycisphaerae > SM23-33 > SM23-33 > JAAAOJ01. The sequence goes on along the minus strand of JAAAOJ010000018.1, from coordinate 17,610 downwards.
TGAACCTTGAAGACCTCCTCGGCCACGCGGCGAATCGTGTGTCGCCTCTGCGCGATCGCGGAGATTAACCAGTTTGCCGAGCGGATGTTCTTGCGCAGGAACTGCCGTGCGTCGCGGTCGGTGCGGCGGTCGCGGGCGGCCTGACGATAGTACTCGTTGATCACCAGAGCCGGCACGTTCGCTTCGGACATCGTGACGACGGCCTGGCCGTTCTCGTCGAGGTCGACGTAGACGTCCGGTTCGATGGTGGGCACCTCGCGGTCGCCGATGAGGTGGCCCGGATGCGGATTCAGGTGCGACAGCGCCTCGATGCCGCGTTTGATCTCGTCGATGTCCATGCCGCTTCGCTTGGCGATCTTCGGCAGTTGGTTTGTCTCGATCTCACGCAGATAGCCGCCGGCCAGCATCTTTGGCAGGGCGACGTCTTCGCCGGCGACTTCCTTGACGTTGAGCTGAATCAGCAGGCACTCGCGCAGGTTGCGGGCGCCCACGCCGGTCGGATCGAGCGTCTGGACCAGCCGCAACGCCTGCTCGAACGTTCCTCGTGAGTAGGACGGTGGGGATGCGTTGTGCGGTGCTGTCCCATCAGTACACGCCTCTGGCGTTGTTCCCGTCTCAATGCTCGTTTCGCGCGGTGCAGCATTGTCCGTCCGGGGCGAACCAGGCGTTGTGCGCGGTGCGGCAGCACGTCGACCGTGTTGCCGGGTGTCCGTCTCCGCAGGCGGACGCGTCGGAGCAGGTGCTTCGCCGCGCTGCCGGTCAAGTTCAACGGTACGATCGAGGTTGAGTTCTCCGCTGGCACTCGGAGCTGCGGCGTGCTCATCGCTCATCGTCTCGTCCGACGCGAAGTCTGTTGTCGTATCGGGCTCGCCGTTACCGGCCGTTGCGCCCGGCGTATCGCCCGTGTCCTGCAAGGCTTCCCATTGTCGAGAGGCTGCCACGGCCCGGTTGGCCAGTTCGACGAGTTCCTCCAGCGGCGTGCGGATGTACCCGTCGTCGTCGATGTGCTCGATGATCAGCGAGCCGGCCTTGTGAATCGCCTCGTCGGCCTCCACAAACGTCCATTGCTCATGCAGATACTCGTTCAGTGATTCCCCCCGGGCTGCCGAGTTCTCCATCGCGCCCTGCTTGGCGTCGGAGGCGGCCGTGTTGTAGCTGCCGCGGCCGCTCGACGCGTCGGAGTCGAAGACCTCTTCGCCGTACTCGGCCGCCATGCGGTCCATGCGATCGAAGTCCGCCTCGCCGTTTTCGCCTTCGACCACGAGTTCCCGCTCCCCGCGATCGGCGTCGTGGTCCACGTCCAGATCGGCCGGTTCATCGGTGGTTTCGGCCAGTTCCAGAACCGGGTTAGACTCCATCTCGGCCTCGATGCGCTCCTGCAAGGCCATCATGGGAAGCTGGAGAATCTCCATCGCCTGGATCATCCGTGGCGAGAGTTTCATCTCCTGGCTGAGGCGAAGTTGTTGGGATTGGTCTAAACGCATGACATTACCGACAGTGAAGACAGGGCCGCACACGCGAGTCCACGCATGCATCGGAACGAGTTTACCGCAAATTGTATGCCACATCGCCGCCCGCCGCAAGCGTCTAGTGTCCACGCTGCTGTAACACCCTGTACATACAGCGTATACGTCAGGCTTCGGCACGAGCCGTTTTTGACGCTCCGATCGCTGCTTGCGGGTCGGCCTGCGGAGAAGTACGATGATTCCATGAGTGAATTGCCGGAGACGACCGAAACCGACAAGGCCAAGCGACGGGAGGCGGGCATCGCGCGGGCGATGTGGCTGATCGCGGTGGGTGCGGGCGCGACGGCCGGCGTGGTCAGCGGGTCGATGCTGGCGGGGCTTGGCAGTGCGCCGTCGCATTCGGCGGGCATCGGCGGGGCAATCGGCGGACTGTTGTGGCGGTGGCGCGTGGGGGCGGCCCTGCGGCGCGATCCGGAACGCGAACTCACGCGGGCCGGCGTGGTCTGGGGCATCGTCGCGGCCGCCTTTGGGATGTTCATGTTGTGGTGGCCGCATACCTGGCCGCTGGTCGACCGTGCGATGGGGGGCGACGCGACGCCGATCCTGCGAGCCCGGGAACACATCGTTGCCGTTGGCGGGCTGTCGCTGGCGTGTGCGGCTGTGGTGGGGCTGCTGTGCGGCGGGATACTGGCGGGCATCTGGCAGGCACTGCTCGGTGAGGGAGAGAAGGAGTATGCTTGAGTGGCCGCGGATGTTGATGCGGATGGCCCGGGCCGTGCCGGCCCCGCATCTGGCCTGGCTGTGGAGTCGTCGCCGCGACTTCCAACTCCAGAAACACGACGGCCGCGTGTGGGTCAACACGTTCTTTCCGCCATATCCGTCAAACGCCTTCGACCGGTTCATTGCCGCCACGCGTGCGATCCGCCGGGGCCGACGCGTGCCCACCAGCGCCTACCTGGCCGTAACCGCCGAGTGCCCGTTCGACTGCCCCCATTGCAGCCACGCCGGCCGGACCGACGCCGAGGAACTCACCACGCAGCAGTGGCTGGACGTGATCGAGGAATTGAGGCGACTCGGCACGTGCATCGTCGGCTTTACCGGGGGCGAGCCGGTGCTGCGAAGCGACCTGCCACGGCTCGTCGCGGCGGCCGGCCCGGAGATGGCGACGATCGTCTTCACCTCCGGCGTACAACTCGGCAGCCGGGAGGCCGACCGCCTCGCCGAGGCTGGCTGCGACTGCGTGACGGTGGGTATCGAGTCGGCGGACCCCGACGAGCACAACCGCCTGCGCGCCTGCGGCGAGGGCGAGAACAGCTTCGCCGCGGCGAGCTTCGCCGTGGAGGCCTGCCGTCAGGCGGGAATCTACACGGCCCTGTCGACCGTTGCCACGCACGACAAGCTCAACGGCGAGGGGCTCGATGCGATCTACGAGATGGCCCGCGAGTGGGGTGTCGGCGAGCTGCGCCTGCTCGCGCCGGTGGCTACCGGCAGCAAGGCCGGCTGCGAGGCGTTCATGCTCGACGAGCCCGAACGGCGGCGGCTGAGCGACTTCCAGGCCCGCCACAACCGCCGCGGCGACGACCCGGCCGTGCTGAGCTTCGCCTACATGGAGGGCGAGCACTGCTTCGGCTGTGGGGCGGGCTTCCACCATCTGTTCGTTGACGCCCACGGCGAGTTGTGCCCGTGCGACCTGACGCCGATGAGTTTCGGCAATGTCACGCGGCAGCCGCTCGGCGAGATCTGGCAGGGCATGGCCGACCGCTTCCGGCGACCGCGACGGCAGTGCATCATGGGCGACCTGATGGCCAATCGGAACAACGCGGTGGCCGAGGAACTTGCCACCGGTCCGCTGCCGCTGCCGCCGGAACTCTCGGCAACGCTCATCGCGCCGTCGGCGCCCGACGCACCGCTGCCGGACGGCTACCGTCGGATTCTCGATGTCTGATACGCGTTTCGATTATCACGTGGGCGCCGCAGCGCCTGCTCTGCCGCCTGCTGTCTTAAGAAAACGCGGTACAGCAGGTGCTGCACCGCGATCATGTCGCACAAGTGTCTATTGGAACGCGTATGATACGGCAGATGCGCAGGCCGCGGGAGCGTCGCTACAGGTCGAAGATCTTGCCGGGATTCAGCACGCCGTTGGGATCCCAGGCTTTCTTGAGTGATCGGCAGAGATCGAGGTAGGCCTCCGAGACGAACTGTCCCATGTGGGCCTTTCGCTTGTGCCCGATGCCGTGCTCGCCGGAAATCCTCCCGCCCAGACGGGCCGTCAATGTGTACACCTCACGGAGTACGCCGGGCAGGGCGGCCTGCCAGTCCTCGATGGACGTCTCGGGGCGCTTGATGATGCGTGTGTGGATATTGCCGTCCCCCGCGTGTCCGTAGGCCGGCATGAATACGTCATGCTTCCGGCTGATCGCCTCCAGGCCCAGAACCAGTTCCGCAATAGCCGCCGGCGGAACCACGAGGTCCTCGTTGGCCTGGTGTTCGCCCAGCAGCGCGGCGGCTTCGGCGATATTGCGGCGCACTGACCAGATGCGCTCCGTCGTCGTGGCGTTATCGGCGACATAGACTTCGATGCCCCCGGCGGCCAGGCATTGCTCGCCGATGGCCTCGTACTCGCGCTCGACCTGTTCGGTCGTCGGACCGTCGCACGTCAGCAGCAGCATGGCCCCTGCGTCCTGGTAAGGCAGCGTCTCGTTGAGGTAATCGCAGGCCAGCTTGACCGCGTTGCGGTCGATGAATTCAATGGCCGTCGGCACGATGCCGCCTTCGGTCATGATCGTCGGCACGGCGGCGATGGCGTCCTCGGCCGTCTTGAACAGCGCCAGCAGATCCACGCTGCTTCGCGGCGCGGGGCTGAGCTTCAGCGTGATCTTCGTGAAAATACCCAGCGTTCCCTCGCTGCCGAGCATCAACGGCACCAGGCTATAGCCGGTCACGTCCTTGATGAGCTTGCCGCCGAGCTGGACGATTTCGCCGGTCGGCGTGACGACTTCAAGACCGAGGACGTAGCGGCTGGTCACGCCGTATTTGACGGCCTTGCCGCCGCCGGCGTTCTCGGCCACGTTCCCGCCGAGGGAGCACGTCTCCAGACTCATCGGGTAGCCCGCGTAGAACAGGCCGGTTCCGGCGAGGCGTTCGTTGATCTCGGCGGTGACCACGCCCGGTTCGGCCACCAGCATCATATTGGCCTCGTCGACCTCCAGGATCTCGTTCATGCGGTCGCACAGCAGGACGATGCCGCCATGGATCGGCACGGCCCCGCCGGACAGGCCGCTGCCCGCCCCCCGCGGCGTGACGGCAATGCGGTCCCGATTGGCCAGCTTCATGACAGCCGCGATGTCCTCCGCCGTTCGTGGCCTGGCCAGAACGTCCGGCATGTGGGCATAGTGGCGGTCGGGAATCTCGTCGTGGCTGTAGGGTTGGAGCTTGTCGGCATCACCGTAGACGACGTAACTCGGCCCGACGATGTCGCGCAGCTCGTCGACGATGGTGTCGGTGACGGGGTTGAAGCTGGACTCATTCATATTGGCTCGCGATCCGTCCGGTCAAGGAACTGGCGAATCTCATGGATGACGTGCTCACGTGTTGGCGGCGCAGCGACGGCAAGCGGTTTCATCCGCATGACAAGGCAAGCGGCATTATACAACCGTCGAGCGGCCGTGCCATCACTCCTTGGCCGCCCGCAGCGTCTTGGTCAGAACGGGCAGGACGTCGAAGAGGCTGGCGACAATGCCGATGTCGGCGACGCGGAAGAGCTGGGCCTCCGGGTCGGAGTTGATGACGATGATGGTCTCGGCCGTCTGCATCCCCGCGAGGTGCTGGATACTGCCCGAGACGCCCGCGCCGAGGTAGACAGCCGGCGCGACGGTTTTGCCGGACAGGCCGATCTGATGCGGATAACTCAGCCAGCCGCGATCGACGACGTCACGCGTGGCGCCCACGGCCGCGTCGAGCTGCTCGGCCAGGTCCTCGATCAGCGAAAGGTTCTCGCCTTTCTTGATGCCGCGACCGCAGCAGACCACGCGGTCGGCGTCTTCCAGACGGGTCGTCTCGTCGAGCGGCTCGAAGCCGGTACGCGTGATACGGCTGTCGAGCAGATCGGCCGGCGCGGGCAGGCGTTCGATCACGCCCGAGCGGCGTTCCGCCAGGACGGGTGCGGGCTTGGTGCTGCGCGGTCGGACAGTGGCCATCTGCGGGCGGTGGTTGGGCGTCTTGATCGTCGCGAGAATGTTTCCGCCGATGGCAGGGCGGGTCTGAAGCAGGTTGCCCGTCTCGTCCTCGATGTCCAGCACCGTGCAGTCGGCGGTCAGGCCGGCATTGACCTTGATGGCCACGTACGGCAGAAGCGTCCGGCCGGTGGTGGTCGCCGCGGCGAGGAGGATTTCAGGCTTTCGGCTCTCGATCAACCGCTGCAGGCATCGGGCGAAGGGCTCGACGAGAAAGTGCTCCAGCGCCTCGGCCTCCATGGCGATCACGCGGTCGCACCCGCGGTCGATCAGGCCCTGCAGATCGGCAGCGTCGATGGCGTTGCCGAAGATGGCGGCCGTCAGTTCACCGCCACGTTTTGCGGCGAGATCGCGACCGCGCGTAATCAGCTCGTGGCTGACGCGCAGCACGCGGCCGTCGCGTTGCTCGGCAAGAATCCAGATGTTATTGTGATCGTGCATGGAGTAGATTGCGAACTTCAAGAAACAACCTGCAAACAACACTCAAAACGCAAAAACAGAACAGAGGCCTATGCCTTGTTGATCATCGAGCCGAGGATACGCAGCAGTTCCGTCGCTTCCTGGACAAGCCCATCTCCTTCGGCATCCATCGTCGCGTTTCCATCCGTCGAAACCAGCCGCAGCCAGGATCGACTTTCCTTGACACCTCCCTCAGAAATCCGAGGAAGCGCCGATCAGCACCGTTTTCGTGACATAACTTCGTTGTTTGCGTGCGTTGAAAAATCGTTCTGGTTTTCCGCGCACCCGACTTTTGAGGGAGGCGTCTTCCTTGCATTTCTTGCCGGCGATGCGTAACCGGTACTTTGCGTTTGTCTTGCCGGGAGCTTGGTTAGCCTCGACATAGTTCGCCCCAACAGATCCGGACGACCGGATCAACTGGCGACCGTCCTCCTGGTTCGCGATCGTCCTCGGCGATGTCCTGACGACGCTTCGAGCGGTTGCGGCAAAGAGCAACGTCCGTTGTTCCATGTCGAACGGCTTTTCGCTCCCATTGTCTTCATTCGTATTCACTTGTTGTTGGTTGTCAGTTGGCATTTGGAGTTTGCCCTATACAAGCTCCTTGTGTTGCAGGAACTCGACGATCCGGTCGCAGGCCTCGGCCAGTTCGCTCTCGTCGCGGGGCCGAAGGGTTTCGCATTGGCGGGCGACGCTCGGCCTGAAGATCTTCACGACGCGGGTTGGCGAGCCGGCCAGGCCGAGGTTGCTTTCCTCCACATCAAGATCGTCCGCGCTGCAGGTTGGGATGTCACTTTGCCTGGATCGCTGTTTGCCGCGGAGGGTCGGCAGGCGCGGCGCGGCCACTTCCTTGACCACCGTCACCACGGCGGGCAACTGCACGTCCAGCAGTTCGTGGCCGCCCTCGACGAGGCGGCGGCAGGTCAGCACGCCGTCGGCGAAGCCGGCGATGCCGCCGACGTAGGTCGCTACGGGCAGGTCCAGCCAGGCTGCAATGCCCGGGCCGACCTGGCCGGTATCGCCGTCGGTAGCGCGCTCGCCGCACAGGATCAGGTCCACCTCGCCGAGCTTGCGGATCGCCGCAGCGAGCACGTAGCTGGTGGCCCAGGTGTCGGCGCCGGCGAAGCGCGTGTCACTTAGCAGCACGCCGGAGTCCAGCCCCATGGCGATGGCCTCGCGGAGGGCGATAGCGGCTTTGGGTGGGCCCATCGAAAGGGCGATGATCTTTCCTTCGCCGCAGGCTTCGCGACGTTGCAGGGCGGCCTCGATGGCGTAGAGGTCCAGGGGGTTGACGACGGCCTCGACGCCCTCGCGGATCATTGTGCCGGTCTCCTCGTCCATGCGGACGGCGTTGGTTTCCGGCACCTGCTTGATGGGAACCACAATTCGCATGGCGGTCATGATGACCGAACCATCTAGGTGAATCAAGGTGCATCCGCTGGCGGCCGGGCGTATGCTGTTGGCGGAAGGAGTGATCATGAAAGCTGCATTACTGACCGGCATCCGCGAGGTCGAGGTTCGCGACGTGCCGGAGCCGACACTCGAAAAGGACACCGACGTCCTGCTGGACGTGCTGACGGTAGGCGTCTGCGGCAGCGACATGCACTACTACCGCACCGGCCGCATCGGTGAACAGGTCGTCCAGTTCCCCTATCGCGTCGGGCACGAATGTGCCGGATGCGTGTTGAAGACCGGCACGGTCGTGGAAGGCCTGAGCGAGGGCGACGTGGTGGCCGTCGATCCGCTGATCTCGTGCGGCGAGTGCGACCAGTGCCGCGCCGGCCGCGAGCACACGTGCCGGAACCAGGCGTTCCTTGGCTGTCCCGGCCAGGCGGACGGCTGCCTGTGCGAGCGCATTGTCATGCCCGCCGCCAGTTGCACACCCGTTCCGGGCGGCGTGACGTGCGAGCAGGCCGCTCTGATCGAGCCCTTCAGCATCGGCCTCTACGCGCAGAAGCTCGCCGGCGACGTGGCCGGCAAGAGTCTCGCCATCCTCGGATCGGGGCCGATCGGCCTGTGTGTGCTGCTGGCCGCCAGGGCCGCCGGCGCCCGGGCTGTGTACATGACCGATATCCGGGACAACCGCGCGGAACTCGCCGGGCAGATGGGCGCCACCTGGACCGGCAACCCGAACAGGCAGGACATCGTCGCCGAGATCCTCCAGGCCGAGCCCAACGGCGTGGATGCCTGCGTGGAAGCCGCCGGCGAGCAATCCACGCTCAACGAGGGCGTCAAGCTCCTCAAGCCCGGCTGCACGCTTGCGGTAGTGGGCATTCCGGAGGTCGACCGCGTGAGCTTCGAAGTCGCCTCGATGCGCCGCCACGAACTGACCATCCAGAACGTCCGTCGACAGAACCAGTGCGTCGAGCCGGCCGTCAAACTCGTCGCCGCCGGCGAGGTGAACCTGGATCCCATGGTCACGCATCGCGTCGACCTGGACGAAACGGCAGAGATCTTCGACATTGTCGCCGACTACAACGATAATGCCGTCAAGGCCATGATCGAGATTCGGGCCTGAGGCAAAGAGGATAACCTAGTGCGGGCAAGACGCAAGCAGCCCATGGCGGCGGGCGAGGCCATGGGATTCTTGTTTGACAGTCTGCCGATACCGTAGGCCGTAACTTTTCCTGTGCATACGGTCGACGGCTTCGTATGATAGAGGTTGTGTCGATGCGATCGGCACGGTCCTTAACGGAGACCAACGATGCTCGTGAGCGATCTGACAGGTCTGTCGACGCCGGCATTCACCATGCCCGGCACGTGGGAATGGGTCATCATCGCCCTGGTGGTTCTGCTGCTGTTCGGCGGCCGAAAGTTGCCCGAACTGGCACGCGGTCTGGCCAAGGGACTGCGGGGGTTCAAGGAAGAGATGCGTGGCATCGAGGCCGAAGCCGACGACGTCAAGAAGGCCATCACCGACGAGCCCGCTCCGAAGGACGACGAAGCCGCTTCCGCCTCAACGGACACGTCCGAAACAAAAGTGTCTGACGAGAACAACGGTTAGCAGCCTGTCTATAAGAGGTGCTTCGACCTCGCGACGCGATCCATGTCAAAAACGGACGGCGAGAGGACTGGTGCGACGAGGCTGCGGCGCGATTGTCGCGGCAGGCTGTGTCGAGTCTTCGACGACGCGCCTTTCTTCGTTTCTCAGCCATCCGACGCTTCGTCCGTCTGTTGTGCGCCCGCGCGCTTGCGGTCCTGTATCCACACCAGCAGCGCGCCCAGTTCGAACAGCACGTACATCGGCACGGCCAGCATGATCTGATCGACCGGGCTCGGCGAGGTCACCAGGGCCGCGAAGATTACCATTCCCACAATCGCATGCCGCCGATACCTCCCGACCGTGCGGGCGCTGACCAGTCCGGTCGCCCCGAGAATTCCCAGCACGATTGGCAACTGGAACCCCGTTGCGAAGGCCAGCATCATATTCACCATCAACGTGATATGATTCTGCAGCGTCACGTGTGTATCGATGCCGAGGTAGTCATTGAACGTCAGGAAGAATCGCAGCAGCGGCACGGAGACCAGATACAGGTAGAACAGCGCCCCGCCGACAAACAGCAGCGCGGAAAACGGCACGGCCAGCAGGATCCACCGGCGCTCGTGCGGGTAGAGTCCGGCGCCGACGAACATCCACATCTGGTAGAAGCCCCACGGGGCCGAGAGTATCAGCCCGCCGATCAGCGATACCTTCAGGTAGATGATGAAGCCCTGCGTCGCTCCGAGCACCTGCAGTGGCGCGTCGCGGCCGAGGTCGGCCATCACCTTCGTGTATGGCCATCGCAGTTGGGCGAGAATCCACTGCCCGAATGCCAGACAGACGCCCATGGCGACGGCCAGGCCGACGAGAGCGTAGATCAGCCGCCAGCGAAACTCATCGAGGTGCTCACCCAGCGTCATTCGCGGCATGTCGTCGTCGTGCGCCATTGCCTAGAGCATAGCAGACCGGTCGCGGGCGGCGGTAGGTTCTGTTGCAGGAATCGTGAAGCGTCGACAAGAGCATCACAGCGGCTTGTCCTGCGGAGCCAGATAAGGCGAAGCGCGGAGCCGGCATGGCGTCCGGCAGACGTTCGACTCTGCGACGTTACTTGATGCGGTTCGGTGTCGGCGGGCGATAGCGGGCGAGGTCGATGAGGTTGAACGCTTCGATCGTCCGCCCCAGGCCTTCGCGCAGCGACGTGGTCGGTTCCCAGCCGAGTTTCTCGCGGGCCAGTGCAATGTCAGGCCGTCGCTGCGTCGGGTCGTCGGCGGGCAGGGGCATTTCCACGAGTGTGCTCTCCGAGCCGGTCATCTCCAGCACCCGTTCCGCCAGTTGGCGAATGGTGAATTCCTCAGGATTGCCGAGGTTCACCGGTCCGGTGAAGCCTGCCTCGTTCTCCATCATCAGCACCAGCGCGTCGACGAGGTCGTCGACGTAGCAGAACGACCGCGTCTGGCTGCCGTCGCCGTAGATCGTCAGGTTCTGGCTCGACAGCGCCTGGATGATGAAGTTGCTGATTACCCGACCGTCGTAGGGATGAAGCCCGGGACCGTACGTGTTGAAGATGCGCACCACGCGGATGTCGACGCCGCGCATGCGATGGTAGTCGAACAAGAGCGTCTCGGCGCAGCGTTTGCCTTCGTCGTAGCACGCTCGCGGGCCGATGGGGTTGACGCGTCCGCGATACGCTTCGGTCTGCGGGCTGATATCCGGGTCGCCGTAGACCTCGCTGGTGGACGCCTGGAGGATGCGGGCCTTGGTGCGGTCGGCGATGTCGAGCATGTGCATCGCCCCGAGGATGGAGGTCTGCAGCGTCTTGACCGGGTTGAATTGGTAGTGGACCGGGCTGGCCGGGCAGGCGAGGTTGTAGATCTCGTCGACTTCCAGCCAGATCGGCTCGGTGATATCGTGACGGATGAGTTCGAAGTTCGGGTTGTCCAGCAGGGCGGCGATGTCGCGCTTCTGACTGGTGAAGAAGTTGTCCATGCAAATCACGTCGTGATCGTCGGCCAGCAGACGCCGACAGAGGTGCGAGCCGATCAGGCCGGCCCCGCCGGTGACGAGAATACGCTTGTAGGTGCTCATGCGGGTCTCCAGGGGTGTTCAGAAATTCTCTCACCACCTGACGTTTGCTTTAGCAGCCGGTTGTCTTCCCTGTTGGGCCACAATACGTTTCGGCATATTCCTCGGCCTTGCGATGAAAGCATGTTCTCAGGGAGTCCCAGTGTGGCCCGATGGGACACGACCGCAGTGACCGGCTGTCCAGGGTCAAGTTCGGCGGGGAGCCGGTGGCAATGCGGGGAAAAATGAAGAAAAGGAGAAGAAAAACGCCTCCCTCAAAAGTCAGATGGCCGGAAAAGAAGAACCTTCCTGTGACGCAAACGAAGGAGTTACGTCACGAAAATAAAGCTTAGGGGTACGGGCCCGGAGTTCTGAGGGAGACGTCAAGAAGTGGTTCCGCAAGCCTCCAGCCCGCGCGTGGCGAAGGCATTGTTTATGGAATGGATTATGGCATTCATGCTTCATCCTCCAGCCCGCGCGTGGCGAAGGTATTCTTTATGGAATGGATTATAGCATCCATGCTTCATCCTCCAGCCCGCGCGTGGCGAAGGCATTGTGCCTTCGTTTCTAGCCCCGCTATGCCCGGACGTTGTTTCAACTCGGGGACTTGTAACGGACAGGGCGCATACAGTATTGTGTGGCAACCGCGATCTGCCCAGCCACGTGACACGAGGTCTATGGCCCAGGACAGCCCCGACAAATCGGATGCAGCCGGCAAGCAGGGGAGCCCCCCGACGAAGAAGCTGGCGACGAAGCGCAAGCCGCTGTTTCTCAAGCAGCCGCAGATGCTGCGTGTCGTCTACGCGCTGCTGCCTGTCCTCGCCTCGGCGATCTACTTCTTCGGTTGGCGGGCGCTGTCGATCGTGGCGGTATGCTACCTCGCCGGCGGCATCACCGAACGTATCACCAGCCGCCAGCGCAATCAGCCGATGTCGATGGCGCTGTTCGTCACGTGCATGCTCTATGGCTTGTCGCTGCCGCCGACCGTGCCCTACTACGTTGCTATCGTCGGCGTTGTCGTGGCGATTCTCTTCGGCAAGGAGGTGTTTGGCGGCTTCGGGCGGAACGTCGTCAACCCCGCGATCCTCGGCCGGGCGTTCGTCTACGTCTGTTTCCCGATTGCCCTGACGGGGCAGTTCGCTCCGGCCTTCGGGGGTCCTGGCGACTGGGCGGGTGGCCTGACCAAGTGGAGCTATGCGACGCATGGCAAGGTCCCGGCCTACCTCGAGGCACCGCCGGCCGTCGCCAACCAGCCTGTTGTGGACACCATCGGCCAGGCCAGCCCCATGTGGGTGTACAAAGACAAGCAAGCCGGACCGGAGGCCTTCGAGGAAGGTACGGGCTACTGGGAACTGGCGACGGGGCGGATTGGTGGCATCTTCACGCAGGACGACTCGCCGCGATTGATGGTGGCAGGGTCGATGGGCGAAGGCTGCGCGATTCTGATCGTCCTGGCGGCTGTCTATCTGCTGGTGACCAAGTCTGCCAATTGGCGGCTGATGTTAATGGCGCTGGTCGGTCTGGTCGTCGCCAACGGCCTGTTCCGCAACGTCCTGGGCTTCGATCAGGACCACACGGGCGTGCCGCCGGTGGCGCTGAACCTCCTGGCGGGAACGGCCCTGTATGTGGTGGTCTTCATGGTCACCGACCCGGTCAGCGCCCCGCGTCTGAAGCCGGCCCAGTACGCCTACGGCTTCATCATCGGTTTCTGTACGGTCTTTTTCCGCTGGAAGGGCCCGTTCGTGGCGGCGGCGAGCTTTGCGGTGTTGTTCGGCAATCTTCTGGGCCCGCTGCTGGACATCGGCGCCCAGCACTACAAGGACTGGAAGAAGGCGCGGGCCGAGGCGGCTAAGCTCGTTGCCGGGCAGGCGGAAGGGGGCGGCGCGAATGCCTAGGTTCGACCCTGACAGAAATCCCTTCTACGTCATCGTCTATGCGGCTGTGATTTCCGCGGCCTTTACCGCGGCCATCGTCGCTCTTCACGTGGCCACCGTCGATATCGTGGAGCGTAACGCGAAGGTCATGGAGCAGAAGGCCGTCGTCGACGTCTTCGATCTCGGCGATGTTGAACAGATGTCCGATGCAGAAATTATCGACGCCTACGAGCAGCGGATCGTCCGCGTGCCGGTGGACCCCGCCGAGCGAGGCCCCGCGCCGACGAAGAAAGACGGCACTGGTCGGGCGTACGTCTTTGCCTTCCAAGCCGGCGCTGGCCCGGACGCCAGGCCGATGGCCGTTGCGATCCCCATCCATGGCATCGGTTTCTGGGCGAACATCGAAGGGCTGCTGGCGATTGACGTCGAGACGCGTAAGGCCATCAGCGTGACGTTCCTGTCCCACAGCGAAACGCCCGGCCTGGGCGGACGCATCACCGAAGCGAACTTCCGCAACGAATGGAAGGGCCTGGATATGACCCCGCCGGAGGGCGACGGCACGTGGGTCTACGTCGGCGGAACGGAAACCGTCGCCAACGCCGATCGTTACGTCGACGCCATCAGCGGCGCGACCGGAACCAGCAACGCCGTCGGTGACTTCGCGAACAAAACGATCCCCGAATACTATGCCCCCGCGATGAAGCTGGCCCAGATGCCCCGTGATCAACTCGATGCGATGGCTGCGGGCGAACCGCGCAAGCCGGACACCGGCGAGACGCCCGGCCCGCCGACGCCCCTGACGCCCGAGCCGCAGGAGGAGAACTGACATGCCTCCCGCCAACAGCAACCAGGCGGAGCTTTCTCCCGGTCGCGCTGCCATCGCGCAGCTCTGGCACGAGAACCCGATCTTCCGGCAGGTGCTGGGGATCTGCTCGGCCCTGGCGGTCACCAACCGCATGTTCAACACGCTGCTGATGTGCGGCGGGCTGATCTGGGCGACCACCATGAGCAGCCTCACCGTCAGCCTGCTGCGGAACTACACGCCGCAGCGCGTCCGTATCATGGTCAGCGTGTTGATCATTGCCGTCTACGTCATCGTCGTCGACATCACCATGCGGGCGTTCTTTCCGGACATTCACCGCGACATCGCCGCCTACGTCGGCCTGATTATCACCAACTGCATCGTGCTTGGGCGGCTGGAGGCCTTTGCCAGCAAGAACCCGACGCTGCCGAGCGTGGCCGACGGCTTCGGGGCCGGGCTGGGCTACAGCTTCGTGCTGATGCTGGTGGCCGTCGTTCGCGAGCTGCTGGGTTTTGGAACGCTGTTCGGGTTTGATCTGGGCGGTTTTACCGGGTGGTGGACCGGCAACAACTATCAATGGGTCATCATGATCATGCCGCCCGGTGCCTTCTTCGTGCTGGCAGTGGTGGTGTGGGTGATGCGCGGCTATGCCTTGCGGAAAGAAGCCGCCGCCGAAGGGGGGAAGTGATGACGGATATGATGACGATCCTCGCCCAGACCACCGACACCGCTGAGGCCCTGCGGCAGACCGACCCGTCGATGATGACGCAGATGGTGCTGATCCTCCTGGCGGCGGCCTTCACCGAGAACATCCTGCTGACGCGGTTCCTGGGTATGTGCCCGTTCCTGGCCGTCAGTCGCAACCTCCGCAGCGCCACCGGCATGGGCCTGGCCGTCGTGTTCGTGACCACCGGAACGGTCTTTCTCAACTCGCTGCTGTACTACAAGGTCCTCGTGCCGATCCAGGCCGCCGGCGTGCCGATCCCGGCCGAAAGCCTCAAGCTGATCCTCTTTATCGTGATCATCGCGGCTTTCGTACAGTTCATGGAAATGCTGATCGAACGCATCAGCCTGAAGCTGTATGTCGCGCTGGGCATCTTCCTGCCGCTGATTACCGTCAACTGCGCGATCCTGGGCGCCAGCCTGTTCATGGTCAACAAGGACCTGACGAATGCCGAGTCGCTGGTCTACGGTTTTGGTGCGGGTCTGGGCTGGTGTATCGCGATCATCCTGATGGCCGGCATCCGCGAGAAACTCAAGAAGGCCAAGATTCCCGCAGGCCTTGAGGGCCCCGGGATAACGTTGATCATTACCGGCATCATGGCCCTGACATTCATTATCTTCCAGGGCATGATACAGACGTAGGAAGAAGGGCCTGCGAAGTCCGCCGTAGCCTTGGCGAAGGCGGAAGGGCTTGAGGTCATAGTTCAGAGTTCAGATGTCACAGTAAGACCAGAGTAGGGCGGGCATGCTTGCCCGCCGAAAACGGGTCGGGTGCGTAACTCGTTACGCACCATGACGGCGGCAGGGCGGACGTGCCCGCCGAGATCGTTTGCGAGTTAACGATATGAACGCCATCCTTGTAGCCGCTGGAATTGCCTGTGCGTTGACCACCGCTCTGTCGGTGCTGCTGCTGGTGGCCGAGCGCGTGCTGGTCAACTACGGTCAGTGCAGGATTGATGTCAACGAGGGCGAGAAGACCGTCGAGGTCAAGGGCGGCGGGACGCTTCTGGGCAGCCTGAAGTCCAACGGCGTGTATCTCGCCAGTGCATGCGGCGGCCGTGGCACCTGCGCCTACTGCAAGTGCCAGATCCACGACGGTGGCGGGCCCGTCGGGCCGACCGAGCAGCCGCTGCTCACGCAGGACGAGATCAACAGGAACGTCCGTATCTCCTGTCAGGTGAAGGTCCGCGCGGACATGAAGATTCACGTGCCGGAGGACCTGCTGGCCGTCAAGCAGTACGCCGCCCGCACCGAACGCATCCGCGACCTCACACACGACATCAAAGAACTGCGGTTCGCCCTGACCGAGCCCGGGACCATCAAGTTCAAGGCCGGCCGATACGTTCAATTGGAGGCCCCGGCCTACGGCGACAATCCCGAGCCGGTCCAGCGGGCCTACAGCATTTCCTCCGTGCCCAGCGAGACCGACCATGTCGAACTTATCGTCCGTCTGGTCCCGGGCGGCATCTGCACGACGTACGTCTTCGAGCATCTCAAAGAAGGCGACGACGTGACCTTTACCGGTCCCTTCGGCGAGTTCGAGATCAACGAATCCGACAAGCCGATGGTCTGGATCGCCGGCGGGTCGGGCATGGCCCCGTTCTGGTCGATGGTTCGCCATCTCAAGGAGGTCGGCAACTCCCGGCCGGTGAAGTATTTCTTCGGGGCGGTCCAGCGACGCGACCTGTTCTTTCTCGAGGAACTACGCGCACTGGCGAAGGAACTCGACTGGTTCGAGTATTATCCGGCCCTGTCGGCTGCGGCCGAGGAAGACAACTGGGACGGCGACGTCGGGTTGATTACCGAGGTCGTGGACACGTACGTCGAGCAGGGCACCGACGCCGAGGGCTATCTGTGCGGCTCGCCGGGCATGTGTGACGCGGCCTGCAAAGTCCTTCACGCCAAGGGCATTACCACCGACCGCATCTTCTTTGATAAGTTCGCGTAGGAGCCACGTATGAAACTCAGCCCCGAAGAACAGAAACTGCTGGAACGGATGAAGCCCGGACTCTACTCGTCCCAGGGCTTCCTGGGCGCCGACAGCCGTCGGCCCAGCGTGATTATCGACACCGACCGGTCGACGCTGGAGGGCCTGGACGTCGCGGCCGAGGATATCGCCGCGAAGCTGCGCGAGATCATGGACGTCGCCTCCGGTGCGTTCGGTACGCCGGTGGAGATTCCCGACGTCGGCCACGCCGTCTTTTACGAGTCGATGGGCCGCATTCCCTGCCCGTTTGGCGACGGTGTACATCGCAAGGGCGAGGTCCGGCTGACTACACCGGACGACGTCGAGTTCCGCTTCACGCCGCTGAGCATTCACATGATCGAGCATCACGGTTTCTTTCAAGGCCACGGCAGCCGCTACCGCCTGGAGCCCGACACCATCGCCGCCGCGCTGGGGTTGGTTTGACTGACGTCGCCGGGGCCCCTTGATGCCGCGCAGGTCCGAGCCGCCCGTTTGGAGAGCTATCGCTGCTGGGGTCGGGCCTTTTGCCTGCGCGTCATCGTCCTGAAAACCCGTCTGTGTACAGATTCAGCAATTCGCCTGCGTTTCCGCTCCTTGATGCTCGGCAAAGTGCCTCGACCTCGTAGGGAGCGTCAGCATCCCGTTCATATGATCACGTTAACGATGCTTCGACCTCGCGGCGCGACCATTTCCAAACAGACTGTCAGCCGGCCGGACCCTTTGGGCGGGCGCGAACGCGCGCCGGTTGCGATGTGGTCAGGGTGTGCGACACGTTTCGGTGGCGGCGAAGACATTGCATTGGCCCAGGACCTGCCGGTGTTCAGCCCCGGCAGGGGCGGCGTTCAATAGCCCCACGCGTGAGCGTGGGGTCCGGATCGCTCCCGCGGTCAAGCCCCGCCAGCCGTCCGTTTAGCAATGGATCGCGTCGCGAGGCCGAGGCATTTTGCCAAGCATCAAGGAGCGGACACGCAGGTGAATGAGTACATTCATCGAGTTTTCGCGACAAGGACGCGCAGGTAAAAGGCACGGCCGCGGCAGCGATAGCTTCCT
>JAAAOJ010000091.1 GCA_009908915.1 Planctomycetota bacterium | reverse complement strand
GCTACCCGAAACGGGCAACGCATGCCGCCTGACACGCTCGAAAGAAGCCCTCGGTTGCCGACGCCGCGCGTGCGTCTGCGCCGAGCGCGAAAGGATGAGCAGCATGACCGACACAGACTATCGTCTGGGCACCAAGGCCCTCCACGCCGGACACAAGGTCGACCAGGACACCCTCAGCCGGGCCGTACCGATCTACCCCACCACCAGCTACCTCTTCAAGGACACCGACCACGCAGCCGACCTGTTCGCGCTGAAGGAGTTCGGGAACATCTACAGCCGCCTGATGAACCCGACCGTCGACGTTCTGGAGAAGCGCCTCGCCGCCCTCGACGGCGGGGTGACCGGCCTGTGCTTTGCCAGCGGGATGGCCGCCATCACCGCCACCATCGTCACCCTCGCCCAGCAGGGCCAGAACATCGTCGCCAGCCAGAACCTCTACGGCGGGACGGTCACGCTCTTCGGCCAGACCCTGCCGAAGCTGGGCATTGAGACGCGGTTTTTCGACCCGGCCGACGCGGACGCCATCGCGCCGCTGATCGATGAAAACACCCGGGCGGTCTACATCGAGACCATCAGCAATCCCAACAACGTGATTTGCGACTTCGAGACGGTCGCCGAGATCGCCCACGCCCACGGTCTGCCGCTGATCTGCGACAATACCGTGGCCACGCCGGTGCTCTTCCGGCCGTTCGAGCACGGCGTGGACGTCGCGGTCTACTCGACGACCAAGTTCCTGGCCGGTCACGGCGCGCACGTCGGCGGGGCGATTGTCGACAGCGGCACGTTCGACTGGACGGCCGAGCCGGAGAAGTGGCCGCAGTTCACCCAGCCGGACCCGAGCTACCACGGCGTGGTCTTCACCGAGGCCCTCGCGCCGCTGGGCGACATCGCCTTGAACGTCTATATCCGCACGCACTGGCTGCGGGACACCGGGGCGGCCATGAGCCCGTTCGCCGCGTGGATCACGCTGTTGGGCATTGAAACGCTCCACCTGCGAGTCAATCGCCACGCCGAGAACGCCCAGGCCATCGCCGAGTGGCTCAACGGACATGACGCCGTCGCGTGGGTGAATTACCCCGGGCTGGACAATCATCGCTCATACGAGCGGGGCCAGCGGTACCTGCCGGGCGGGCAGGGCGCGATCATCGGTTTCGGCGTGAAGGGCGGCGGCGAGGCCGGCGTGAAGTTCATCAACGCCGTGACGCTGGCCAGCCATCTGGCCAACATCGGCGACGCCAAGACCCTGGTGATCCACCCGGCCAGCACCACCCACCAGCAGCTCAGCGAGGCGGAGCAGAAGGCCGCCGGCGTGAGCCCCGAGTTTATTCGCCTGTCGGTCGGCATCGAGGATCTCGACGACATCCGGGACGACCTCGACCAGGCCCTGAAAGCGTCGCAGGTGTAGCATGCATCCCGAAAGGTTCACGGGTGGTGGAGCACCTGCTCCGTCACTGCTTTACGCTATGCGGCCGTGCCAACGGCATTCGGTCGGGACGCTGCACCGCGCCCAGATTCAGTGTGTCCGGTATAGCGATGCCTGTGACGTCTGACCTGAAAACTGTGACCTGTGAACTATGCCCTGGTTCTCTGCGCAATCTGCGTAATCCGTGGAGAACGTCTTTGACGACGGAGTCTGCATGAGCGAAACATCCCGCGACGACTTTTTTGCCGGCAGCGACGAGAACCGCATCAGCGGCGACCTGCCGCATGCGCAGTACGCGACGTTCGACGAACCGCTCGCCCTCGAGAGCGGCGGCGAGTTAGCGTCTGTGACGGTGGCCTACGAAACATACGGCCGACTGAACAACGAGACATCCAACGCCGTGCTGGTCTGCCACGCGCTGACGGGCGACTCGCACGTCGCCCGCCACGATGCAGACGACGCGCCCGGCTGGTGGGACATCATGGTCGGGCCGGGCAAGCCCATCGACACGGATCGGTTCTTCGTGGTATGCCCAAACGTCCTGGGCGGCTGCCGCGGGACGACCGGGCCGTTCAGTACCAACCCCGCTACCGGTCGGCCCTACGGGCAGGACTTTCCCAATATCACCATCGGTGACATGGTCAACGCCCAGCGGCGTCTCGTGGAGCATCTCGGTATCGAGCGGCTGCTGGCCGTCGTCGGAGGTTCGATGGGCGGCCACCAGTGTCTCCAGTGGGCGCACGCTCACGGCGAGGCCGTCGCCGGCATTGCCGTAATCGCCACCTCGCCGCGGCTGACCAGCCAGAGCCTGGCCTTCGACGTCGTCGGGCGCAACGCCATCCGCCAGGATCCGCACTTCAACGATGGCCAGTACTACGGCCAGGTCCACGGGCCGGACACCGGCCTGGCCATCGCACGCATGCTCGGACACATCACGTACCTCTCGCCCGTCGCCATGAGCAGGAAATTCGAGGCCACACGCAACCAGCCGCGAGATGTCGACACCGACTTTGAGAAGGAGTTCTCCGTCGGTTCGTACCTGGCCTACAAGGGCGACCAGTTCGTCGAGCGGTTCGACGCCAACAGCTACATTGCTCTGTCGATGGCCATGGACCAGTTCGACCTTGGCGAGGGCGTCGAGACGCTGACCGAGGACCTTGGTCGAACGGACAGCCGCTGGCTGGTTATCAGTTTCAGCGGCGACTGGCTGTTCCCGCCGTTCCAGAGCAAGCAGATCACTCATGCGCTGGTACAGTCGGACCGCCCGGTGAGTTTCTGCAACATTCAGAGCAGTTGTGGCCACGACGCGTTCCTGCTGGAGGACGACTTCGACCGTTACGGCGAGATGCTACGCGGCTTCCTGGCGAACGTCGCTGGTGACGGCACGTCATCGCTGCCGGAGAACATCGACGAACCGTACACGCAAAGCCCGACCTACATCTTCCACCGGCAGGAGCGACTCGACTACCAGAGCATCATGGAACTCATCCCGGCCGGCGCGAGCGTGCTCGACGCCGGCTGCGGCACGGGCGGGCTGCTGACGCTGCTCAAGCAGCGCGGTCACGAGAGGATCATGGGCGTCGAGCTCGACGAACTGAACATCCGTACGTGCATCCGCCGCGGCCTCGACGTGGTGCAGCGCGACCTCAACCGCGGGCTCAAGTGGTTCCGCGACGGCCAGTTCGATTGCGTCGTCCTGTCGCACACCATCCAGGCGGTCTATGACGTCGAGGCGTTGATGGACGAACTCGTCCGGGTCGGCAAGCGGTGCATCATCTCCGTGCCGAACCTCGGCTACCACAAGCTGGTGGAACAACTTGTCCAGACCGGCCGCACGCCGCAGGCCGAGACGCTGCCGTTCAAGTGGTACGACACGCCGAACATTCGCGTGCTGACACTCAACGACTTCCAGGATTTCTGCGATGAGAAGGGCATCGACATTCACATGATGGTCGCCCTGGACACCGAAGCTGGCCGCGAAATCCCCCACGATCAGCACCCGAACCGCAACGCGGATCTGGCCATCTACGTTGTCAGGCGGAGTTAGCGTCGCATTGATACAGGAAGTGGGGACATTCGCGAGAATACCGCCCGTCATATGCCGTGATGAGGGCTTTGGCCCCACTGGAGCTTGCTGGCCAGCGTATCGAAATGGTGCCGACCCGGGTGCGGGATGATTCGCAACGGCTCCTCGGCTGCCTTGACTTCCACGATGTGTCCGTCGCAGAGGTCCTGAACGATCTGGCCGTCGATGATGACGCTCGTACCCGGGTTGACCCGCCGGGCCGTGATGCGTATCGGCGGCGACGGCTGAAGAACCATCGGCCGCAGCGACAGCGTATGCGGCGCTATCGGTGTGATGACGACGGCGTGCAGCGTCGGCTGGAGCAGCGGCCCGCCGGTTGAGAGGTTGTAGCCCGTCGAGCCGGTCGGCGTGGAGACCACCAGCCCGTCGCCGAGATACTGGGCGACCGTCTCGGGCCCTTGGGCAACGTGCAAGTCGATCATGCGGAATGGCTCGCCGGCGGAGATCGCCACGTCGTTGGTCGCCGGGCTCGTGAACGCCTCGCCGTACGAACACTGCATCGAAATATCCAGCATCAGTCGTTCGGTCGGCTGGACCTCGCCGTCGAGGACTTCCTCGATGTGTTTCTGCATATGCTCGACGCTGAAATCCGCCAGAAATCCGAGCTTCCCCATATTCACGCCCAGCAGCGGCGCGCCGGTCCCGGCCATCATCCGTCCTGCCGACAGTAGCGTCCCGTCACCGCCGAAGACCACGCAGAGATCGACCTTGTCGCCGGTCCAGCGGGGCTCGTCCGCCGAATGAATGCCCGGGACCTCAACACGTTCGGCAAACCAGGGGCGAAGCTTCTCGATCTGCTCGGCCACGCCCGGTTTGTCCATGTTACCGAGAATGAGTACGCGGTGCTGGCTCATAGGTGCATGATACCCTTCTGGCATTGCCCCGCAAGCCCAAAGCGTTTTCCCCTGGTGACGCGGGTGGATCAGTTCTCTTCAAGCTGTTGGACCAGTCGGCGGACACGAAGCCGCGAGATCTTTCGTTCATCGGCATCGAGAACCACGAACTCGACGCCGTCCTCCACGAAGCTCTCGCCTGTGTGTGGGATGTAGCCCAACTGGGCAATGACGAAGCCGGCCGCCGTGTCGTAATCCTCGTCTTCGGGCAATTCCAGCCCCAGTTCGTCATTCAACTCGTCTACGTGCAGCCGCCCGTCGATCTCAGCCGTTCGTTCGCTGATGACGCGGATTTGCTGTTCCTCGTCCAGGTCGTACTCATCGGAAATGTCCCCGACGATCTCTTCGAGGGTATCCTCGATCGTCACCAGCCCGGCCGTGCCGCCATACTCGTCCAGGACCAGGGCCATGTGGACCTTTCGGGCCTTGAACTCGCGAAGCAGATCGTCGAGCAACTTCGACTCGGGGATGAAAAATGGTTTCCGGCTGATGGCGGCGAGGCTCTTTGGGGGCTGATCCTGCCCGACCTGTTGGAGCAGGTCCTTGGCGTAGAGGATTCCGACCACATGATCGAGGTTGCCCGTGTAGACCGGCACGCGCGTGTGGCCGGCCTCGAAGATTTGCTCGGCGGCGATTGTCCACTCGGTCGATGCCGGCAGGGCGAAGATGTCGGTTCGCGGCGTCATGATTTCGACGGCGTGAGTTTCGCGGAGTTCCATGACAGACTCGATCATCTCCACTTCTTCGTCGTCGACGGCGCCCTCGGCCCGGCCTTCGGTGGCGGCTTGGATGATTTCCTGTTTGGCGGTCTCGCCGTTCTCTTCCGGTTCATCGGTGTGGCCGGCCAGTCGTCGGATCGGCACGTCGAAGGCCTGCAGCAGCGCGATCACAGCCCAGAGCACGTATCGCAGGCCCACCAGCAGTGGCAGGCAGAAATGCAGGACGCGTTCGCCCGCGTAGGAGGCCCAGGCGTGCGGGATGGCCACACCCAGCACGGCGACGATCGCACCGGCCAGCAGGATCGGCAGCACCATTGCCTCCGGCCCGGCGGCCCAGACCACCAGCCCCGCCACGACGGCGAGATTGGCCACGGAACGGCACAGCGAGAGGGTCAACTGCAGCGACCGACGGTTGCGTTCCAGCCACTCCAGGCGCGAACGGCCCCGGCTGCCGGTGAAGAGTGCTTCGATCCGCGCGCGACTGAGGCAACGCAGCGCAAAACTGTTAAGGGCGAAGAAGCCCGAGAGAATCGCGGCAATGACCACGACCCATAATGCAGGTTCCACGATCAGACAATCTCCTGGGAACGTGCCCCGCCACGCCGGCCGGTCACGCGCCAGGACATTTCGCGGGGGGCACTGTCGCGAAACGCGGGCACAAAACACCCGACCGGTCAGTGAACATCATAATCTCCATCGGCACGCGTTCAAGCAAAGTTCAGCGACTTGCAGCCGGGCATAACTGGCATTTCCGAGCGTGACCGTCGTATACTCCACGACATGACAACGACATGTCTGGAGACAACGACGCCACCGGCTCGAAGTCGCCTGGCGTGGGCAGCCCTGTGCGTGGCGGTTGTAGCCGCTTCGCTCGCCGGTGTGCGAACCATCACGGCCGAGGATATCGGCTATCACCTGGCTTTTGGCGAGGCGTTTTGCCAGGAAGGCCGACTCGTGGATCACTGCGAGGTGCTCTACGCGCCACCGGGCGGCACCGATGCCGACCCGGGGCCGGGCAACTGGTACGACGCACAGGGGCGATACCGCTTCCCCAATGCCAACTGGCTGACGCAGGTGATCTTCTACGCCGCCTGGGCCGCCGGAGGCGTGGTGGGTCTGAACGTCCTGCTGGCGGCGTGTGTAGCTGCTCTGTTCGTGCTGGTCGCCCTGACCTGTCTGCGAGGCGGCGGCTCGCCACTGGCCGCGGCCGCGGCAGTACTCCTGACGGCCATGACGATCTACCCTCGACTGATGCTTCGGCCTGAGCTGCTGGGTTACCTGACGCTCATGGGCAACTCTGCGCTGCTTGCGCCACTGATCGTCTCTGCCGACGACCGCCGTCTGTCGCGGCGAACGATGATCGGCGTGGTCGCCCTGCAGTTGCTCTACGTCAATCTTCACAGTTACTGGCTGCTGGGCCTGGCACTGACGGGTGTGACGCTACTGCCCGCGATCGCCCGCCTGCTGGGCCGGCCGAGCGCCGAGGTGCGATCGGCAGCTGCCTCCGCCCTCAAGCAGCGTGGCGGGCTACTGCTCGCCCAGGCGCTGGTCGCCTTCGTCAATCCCTGGACGTGGCGTCTCGCCATTCTGCCATTCCAGACGCTGGTCTACATGCGGCAGCACAACATCTCCGGGGGGGCGGGCGAACACCCATGGACCACCATGCAGGACTTGCAGAGGACCACGCTGCTGCCGGCCGACGCGGCCAGCGACGTGGCCGGTTGTTTTTTTGTCGGCGTTGCCGCCTTGGTCGTGCTGGCGGCGTTGCTGTCGATGTTCGCGAAGCGGTGGAGCGCGGCGGCCGTCCTGCTCGGCATGCTTCTGGTGGCTTTCGCCACGCAACGAAACCGGGCCGTTGGCGTGCTGACGGCCATGCCGCTTGCCGCGGCGGTGATCGGTCTGCGGCTGCGCCCGCGAGCCGTCCACTGGCGGGAGACGCTCCGTCGCTGCCTCGCCACGGGTGTAGCGACGTCCGCGCTGCTGGCGGCCTGCCTGGTGGCCGTGCTCTTCGTGCGAAGCAGCCTCTACCGCAACGATCACTACAAGATGCGGTTCGGCCTCGGCTGGAGTCGACTGATCATCCCCGTCGGCCTGGCCGGACGTCTCAGCGACCTGGGCATCGAGGGGCGCCTCTGGGCCGAACCCCAGAGCACATCGAGCCTGTACTTCCTCGTTCGGCCCCACCCGTCGCTGCAGATGATCACGAACACGTGGGCCTACCCGCCGGCAACCATGAAGGACGTCCTGACCGCGAACGTGCTGGGCGGCGGCGAGCAGTTGGCGAACATCTGGGGCGTCAGCGTTGCCGCCGTCATGCCTGGCCGCCTGTTCGGACAGCTGCGAACCGACGAGAATTGGACGCTGGTGGCGCTCGCCGACGGCCACGCCGTTTTCGTCCGGCGCGACGGGGCCGACGCCGCATTGGCCCGCACACCCCTTCGGCCGGGGGATATTGCGGCCAGCGACATTGTGCGTGAGGTCGAGGCCGAGGACGCCTGGCCACTCAGCCGGCTGATGCAGTGGGGCAAGCTGCTGGTGGCCGCTCGCTTCCAGGGCCCGGCCATCGAGGTGCTGCAGGCCGCTCGCGGACATGCCCGCGGCGAGCAGGTTAACGGCGTCGACATGCTGATTGGGGCGGCCCTTTACAACCGGGCTGTCGATCGTCAGGGCCGCGGCAATCCCGCCTGCCTCGAGGACTACCGGCGGGCCACCGAGATCTTCAGCCGCGTCGGACTGGGCAAGCTCGCCGAGGAAACCGCCCAGGGATATCAGCAGGCAGCGTCGCAACTACAGCAGTAGCCGGCCGAGCAGCCCTGACGACGGGTTGCTAAGGCAGAGCCCGCCGGGGATGTCCCGGCGGGCCCTGCGGTTCAAGCCGTATGGTGGTCAGGTTGTCAAGGCGGGGGCGTGCCACTCACGGCGTCGGTACGACCGCCACGCCGTACATGCTGCCGCCGAACTCATTGCCGCCCAGCGTCACCGTACCGGCACTGAAGACCTTCGAGTACACACCCGCTCCGTCCGGATAGGCGCCACCGGCAACGTCCTCGCCCGTGTCCGTCCAGTCGCCCAGCCAGCTCGGCAGCGTTGTGATGCGGTTGTCGTACAGCAGATACACCGTCACCTCCTGGCTCACGTCGAAGCTCAGGAAGTCACTGTCCGTGGCGTTCTTGTCATTGTTGGCCGTGCGAATGTACTCCGCCCCGGCCAGGCTGCCGACGTCCGTGAACTCATAGCCGCGGTCGATGAACATCACATCGCCCACCGCCAGTGAGGGATCGACCTCGTAGGTCTTGCCGGAAGCCACACTGACATTCGAGATCAACTCGTCGCTCATCTCGTTGACCGTCACCGTCACCGTCGCCGTGTCGAATCCGCCGTTGCCGTCGCTGACCGTGTAGTCGAACGTGTCGGTCCCGGTGAACCCGGCGTCGGGCGTGTACGTCACGTCGCTGCCGTTGTTGGTCACCGAGCCGCTGGCGCCCTGGGTGACCGAGTCGACCGTCAGCACGTCGCCGGCGTTCGGATCGGAATCATTGGCCAGAACGTCGATCGTCACCGCCGTGTCCTGACCCGTGGTGGCGCTGTCGT
>JAAAOJ010000037.1 GCA_009908915.1 Planctomycetota bacterium | reverse complement strand
TTGCCGTCGAACGCCGAGTTGTTGTAGAAGACGTGGCGGTCGACGACCGCGGCGGCGTCATCGTCCGCCGAGACGATCTGCAGACCGGCCAGCCCGGACTTCCAGGACGAACCGTTGTTGTCGTGGGTGATCGTCGTCGCACCGCTCAGGTCATTGAAGCGAACGTAGGTGGCCTCGCCACTGACCGCCCCCGCGCTGGTGGCGGTGGACTGGGTGTGGACTTGGCCGATCCCGCCGTGGTCGATGTAGTACGTGGTCGACCCGTCCGTCACCGTGACGATGTTCGAGCCGCTGTGGCTCTTGGGCTCGGCCATGTACACGATCACGTCGTAGCTCGTGTACGGCACGTCGGACAGCGACAGGCTGCCAGTGGCATCCGAGCTGCCGCCCGCCTGGGACACCCCGCTCATCATCATCTGGTCGCCGTTGGCGGTGCCCGTCGAGCTGCCGTGTTCCAGACGACCGACAGGTTGGTCAGATTGCCCTCGCTGTCCATGTACTGCTGCGAGGCGGTCGGCTGGTAGCCGCCGGACCCGTCGTTTTCAACCAGGCTGTTGGTCGAGTCCTCGTCGAGGTTGTTCCAGTAATTCTGGGCCTCGACCCCGGCGGTGTCTGAAGCGTCCATCACCACGCCGCCGTAGTTCACTTCGGTGTTGGTATTCACGTTGAGCAGGTTGATGCCGATGATGTCGCCCACCGGCGGGGCCTCTTCGACCGTTACCGTCACCGTCGCGGTGTCGTAAAGGCCCTTGCCGTCGCTGACCGTGTAGTCAAACGTGTCGGTTCCGGTGAACCCGGCGTTGGGCGTGTAGGTCACGTCGCTGCCGTTGTGGGTCACCGAGCCGCTGGCGCCCTGGGTGACCGAGTCGACCGTCAGCACGTCGCCGAGGTCCGGATCGCTGTCGTTGGCCAGCACGTCGATCGTCACGGCCGTATCTTCGAGCGTGCTCGCACTGTCGCCCGTCGCCGTAGGGGCCTGGTTGACGGGGTCGTCACCGACGTGGAACAGGTTCGCCGCGGGGATCTCCTGCTTGCTCAGGCCGCCGCCTTCGAAATACACGTCGATCGCCTCACCGCCGGAGGCCTCGAAAAACGTCACCGTCATCGCGTGCTGGCCGGCCTGCAGATCGATCGTGCCGGATCGTACGTCCCGTCGGTCGGCACCTCGACGTAGCCGCTCCAGCGCATCGCGAAGTGGTCCGTACCGTCGCGCTGCGGCGTCAGATCGATTGCGTCCATCACGCCGGTCTCCACCGCCGTCAACGAATCGAAGTCCGGCAGACGGCCCCACGAGCCGTCGAAGACCTCGTACTCGATGCCCGAGACCGCATTGGCCGGGTTCTCCGGCGAGCGAGCGGCCACCACATCGACCGTCACCGTCGCCGTATCGTACAGGCCGTTGCCGTCCGTAATGGTGTAGTCGAACGTATCGGTCCCGATGAACCCGGCGTTAGGCGTGTAGGTCACGTCGCTGGTGTTGTTGGTCACCGAGCCGCTGGCGCCCTGGGTGACCGAGTCGACCGTCAGCACGTCGCCCTGCGGGTCAAAATCATTGCCCAGCACGTCGATCGTCACGGCCGTATCTTCGAGCGTGCTCGCACTGTCGTCCCGCACCTGTGTCGCACCACCCGGTAACCGCAGAGACGAGCCCGGAATCACCTGCTGGTCGATCCCCGCCGCGGTACACTGCCACTGGAGGTCCACGCTCGCCATGCCGCGGTTCTCGTAGTACTCGAACTGGATGGCGTGCTCGGAATCCGCCGTCAACGGGATCGGATCCGAAGACTGCTCCCGATGCGCCTGGTCGTACCAGTGATCAATCGCCAACTGCCCGTCGATCCACAACCGTACGCCGTCGTCCGAACCGACGGTAAACGTGTAATCCCCCGTCTCTGGCGCCACCACCGAACCCGTCCATCGCGCCGAGAACGTGTCCGAGGCTATCGACGCATCCGGAGAGTCGGCACCCCAATCGAAATCCACGACAGCATCGACCCGATGTAGCACAGAATCCGTCAGGTCGCGGTTGTTGAAGTACTCGCCCTGCAAGCCCGCATCCAGCATCAGCCGCGGTTCAAGCGTCTCCAGCGTCGGCGCAGCCGCCTGGCGCAGCATGGAGCGGCTAGCCAGAACGCCCCGTTCATTGAACCATTCGTGTTCTCGCATGCGGCGGATCACGAGGCCGTAAAGCTTGCACAGACGATTGTAGGCGTGTGACGCTTTGGACATAAGACAGTCCTCCCGAATATCGAGACGGCAGGGCCGCCACGATACAGGTTCTCATAACAGTAATTAACAAAGACCCCTGGCGATGCCGACGGTGGAGTGCCCTCCTCAAGGGCTCGCACGACATGCCAGTTTATGAAGCTCTCCAGAAGAAGGCCGACGCTAAGCCGCATACCCCATCAGAAACCACACGCAGCTTCCCATCCGACAATCAAACGGATGACTCTCACGAATAGCGACCGCAACGTTGCCACTCAGCCATGCCAATTTCAAGAAAAAGTTCCAAAAAAAGCAGCAGTCCATTTGGAAATGGATCACATCGTGCCGTCGAGGCGCTCTGGCGAACATCAAGGAACGGAAACGCAGGCGATTGGGCACGTTCGTCAATTCGTTCACTGGTTGATTTGTTGTTTCGTTAACTGGTCAATTCGCAAGAGACCGAGTTTCCGGGACGATGACGCGCTGGCAAAGGACCCGGCCGCAGCAGCGATAGCTTTCCAAACGACGGGCTGCTAAACAGCCGTGGCGCTGTATCATGGGATACCCGTTTCGGCTCGTGCGGGCCCGGCTCGGCAGGATCAAAGAAGAACGGCTGACCGAAGCTGCGGATGAAGGCGGCCTTGACGGCAGAGACGGCCTCGGCGACCTGCTTCCAGCGGGCGGCGTGGTGGGCATAGCTCCAGACGGCATAGCGGCCGGAGGCCCGGGCCGCGCAGGCCGCCACCGGCCGCGCCGCCGGCGAGGCCAGTGCGTCGGGGTGCAGGTCGTACGGTTCGCGCCGGTTGCCCACCCGGCCGCAGATGGGCGTCTTCAGCGGCGCGCCTTCGGTCAGTCCCGGGCCAGACAGCCCGCCGGCGGTGTCCCGCACGCCGTGCAGCAGCCGCGTGGGACGCCCCGCCAAAAGGTCCACGCCGCCGATGCCCCCCGGTGCGTGACGGCCAGGAAATCGCCCATCAGGCTCAGCATCGAGGTCTCCTCGACCAACATCATCATGCCCGCGAAGTAGCCGGGTGCGTGGTAGCTCCACTCGGTTCGGCCGTTGCGGGTGTTCAGGGCGTAGACGGTTCCCGCGAGGATCGGCACGAAACACATGTGATCTCTCCCGAGGACAGAGATCTCTCGGCAAGTTCGGTCGCTCGGGTGCCCATGCCCTTGACGCTACCAAAACACCCGCTGCCGTGCTATCGTCGCGGCCCATGCAGACGCATCGCGAGATACGACAGTTGCTCTCCGCGGCCGGGCATCGCCCGAACCGCCGGCTGGGCCAATGCTTCATGACCGATCTGAACCTGCTGCAGGCCGTCGTCGAGGCGGCGGAGCTGACCGGCGAGGAAACCGTTCTCGAGGTGGGGCCGGGAACCGGCTCACTGACGGAGGAACTGCTCGACCGGGCCGGGCGTGTCGTCTCCGTGGAATGCGACCCCGTGCTTGCGGGCATTGTCAAGGATCGCCTGGCCGGGCGCGAGAACCTCACGCTGTTGCAGAGGGACGCCCTGGCCGGCAAGCATGCCATCGCCCCCGAGGCCCTCGCCGCCCTCGGCGAGCGGGCCGTGCTGGTGAGCAACCTGCCCTACGCCATCGCCACGCCACTGGTGACCGAGGCCATGATCGAAAGCTGGCGGTCGCTGCAAGACCCGGCCGTGCGATTCGACCGGATGGCCTTTACGGTCCAGAAGGAAGTCGCCGACCGTTTCGCCGCCACATCCGGCAGCGACTATGGCCCGGCGAGCGTCGTACTGCACATCCTCGGGGCGGTCCGCATCGTCCGCTCGCTGCCGTCCTCGGCGTTCTGGCCGCGACCGAAGATCGACAGCGGTATCGTTCGCGTCGACTTCCAGCCACAGCGGGCGGCCGATCTGGCCAGCATCGACACGCTCCAGGCGCTGCTGCACCTGGCCTTCACGCAGCGACGCAAGCACATCGCCACCGTCGTCAAGGCACGCAACGCCCCCTTCGAGCCAACGCGCTTCGCCGCGGCGCTGCAGGCTGTCGGCATCGACGAATCCGCCCGGGCCGAAGCCGTCTCGCCCGAGGAATTCCGCGAACTGGCAAACCGTCTGGACCGCACGAATGGCTGAGGAACCAGCCTGTCAAAAGCCTTGCGGGACCAGCGCATGTGGTGTAGACTGCGCGGCTTCAATGTCCAGCCCGAGCGGCCATCGGCCGACAAATCCCCAAAGGCACACGCTATGAGTGAAGAGAATCCTGAACTGATGAAGCGGAAAGCCCTGGCGTTCTTCGACCGGGCCGACGAGGTTGCCGAGACCGGCAACTGGGACTTTGCCATCGAAATGTACATCGAAGGCATTCGGCGCGACCCGGAGAACCTCCAGCGCGGCCATCACAAGCTGCGCGAGGTCGCGCTGAATCGCAAGGCCGCCGGCGGCAAGGCGCCCGGCTGGGGCGAGAAGTCCAAGCACAAGCCCGTCAAGGACAACCCCGTCGAGTCGCTGGCCAACGCCGAATTCCTCCTGGCCAAGGACTGGGGCAACGAGCAGTACCTCGAGAAGGCATTGCTGGCCGCCGTCCAGGCCGCCCAGGGGCAGGTCGCACGCTGGCTTGGCGAGCAGCTCATCGCCGTCGAACGCGAAGCAAAGAAGCCCAACAAACGCGTCTGCGTCTCCGGCATGGATGCGCTGATGGAAGCCGAGCAGTTCGACCTGGCGCTGGAGATGTGCCGCATGGCCGTCCAGGCCGCCCCCGACGACAGCGAGCTGCAGCAGAAGGAAGCCCGCCTCAGCGCCCAGTACACGATCATGAAGGGCCGGTATGGCGAAGAAGGCAAGGACTTCACCGACAGCGTCAAGGACATGGGCTATCAGACGGAACTGATGGAAAAGGACGCCACCGTCAAGAGCAAGGACTACCTGCAGGCGCAGATCGAGAAGGCCAAGGCCCAGTATCTCGAAAGCCCCGACGTGCCGGGGAAGATCAACGCCTATGTCGACGCCCTGCTCAAGCCCGAAGACGATGCCTGCGAGAACGAGGCCATCGAGGTTCTTCGCAAGGCCTATGCCGAAACCAAGGCCTACGCCTACAAGATGCGAATCGGCGACATCAAGTCCAAACAGTACGGCCGGCGTTTCCGCCAGCTCAAGGCCCAGGGCCAGACTGACAAGGCCCTGAAGGTCGCCAAGGAGCAGCTTGCTTTCGAGATCAAGGAATACCAGGAGCGGGCGCAGAACTACCCGACCGATTACGGCATCAAGTATGAACTCGGGCGGCGGCTGTTCATGGCAGGCAGGTACGACGACGCCATCGGCGCTCTCCAGCAGGCGCAGCACAACCCGCGTCGCCGCGTGAATGCCGCGAACTATCTCGGCCAGGCGTTCATGAAAAAGGAATGGTGGCAGGAGGCCATCGATACGCTGACCAAGCTCGTCGAAAGCGATCTCAACGAAGATCGCCTCAAGGAGATCCGCTACAATCTCGGCGAATGCTACGAACAGCTCGGCGAACTTCACAAGGCCGAGGAGCAGTTCTCGATGCTCGCCCAGACCGACTTCAACTACAAAGACGTCCGCGACCGCCTGCAACAGGTTCGCGACAAGATAAAAGCAGCCGGAACGCAGGGCCCGTAGGGCCCGCGCCCGATAAATTCCGCTTGTCAGGTGGCAGCAGGACGGTATAATGCGTCGTTCGCCAGTCGGCTTCGGCCGGCAGTAGCCAGGATGAGATCAACCGCGCTGCCGACGCGCAGCATTACGACAGGAGAACGAATACAGTGGCACATTCGCTTTCAGCCAAAAAGCGCATTCGTCAGAACGCCAAGCGTCGCGCCCACAACCGCTGGCGTAAGACCGGGATCAAGGAAACCGTCAAGGCCTTCGAGACGGCCTGCAAGGACGGCAAGCCCGACGCCATCCAGGACGCCCTCTGCGCCTGCTACAAGGAACTGGACCAGGTTGCCGCCAAGGGCACGATCCACAAGAACACCGCCTCGCGGAGGAAGGCGCGTCTGGCCGCCCGGGCCAACAAGGCCGTCAACGCCTAGCCATCCGTTTGGAAATGGATCGCGTCGCGAGGTCGATCACGTTTGCATAGTTCTCACTAATGGCCTGCCAGACGCACTGCCGCGAATGCGATGCATACACACATACATAAGCCCAAGGACGGCGTGCCTTGGGCTTGTTCATGCGCCTGGCGGGAGGCGGGAGGACGCACGTGGCCGACGACACATACGCATCACGCGGCGGGCAGAAGCTCGCCGCGGGCCTGGATGCCTTCGGCATCGACCCGGCGGGCTGGACGTGCGCGGACTTCGGCTGCAATGTCGGGGGCTTCACGGACTGCCTCCTGCAGCGGCGGGCGAGGAGGGTGTACGCCGTTGACACCGGCTACGGCGCCCTGGCCTGGACGCTCCGGCAGGACGGCCGGGTGGTGGTCATGGAACGCACGAACGCCCTCCACGCCGAGCCACACGAACCGGTCGACCTCGTGACCATCGACGTCTCGGTCACGCCCCAGGTGCTGATCGCACCGGCCGCTGCGCGATGGCTGCGGCCCGGCGGCTGCATCGTCTCGCTGCTCAAGCCCAGCTTCGAGTTTGCGAAGATCCACGGCCGCAAGGCCCATGGCGCCCTGAGCGACGCCGAGGCCGAAGAGGTCACCGCCGCCGTCTCGCGCCAGCTTGCCGATGTCGGCCTCAGCCCGGCCGACCGTATCGAAAGCCCGCTGCGGGGCAAAGGCGGCAACGTCGAGTGCCTGCTGCTCATTAAGCCATAGGCAGAGGGTTTGCCCGAAGGACCGGAGATCCTGAGCGATACAGAGTTCCAATCCACACCCCCGCGAAGGGCGATAGAAAGGCCTGAGGGACTGGGGGCCGAGGGAAGAAGGAAGATGGCTGATGACGAGCTGCGATTCTCAGCGGTGTTGTCTGTCCGCCGGCGGGGTGATACCATGCACCCATGAGCGAGGACTTTCCACCGACCGGCGCGTATGACAACATCTGGGCTCCCTGGCGCATGGAGTATCTCGACGGGCTCGGCGACGAGTCGACCTCGGGCTGCTTCCTCTGTGCGGCCCGCGATGAGCCGGCCCGCGACGAGGCCAACGACGTGCTGTTCCGCGGCGAGCACTGCCTGACGATGCTCAACCGTTTTCCGTACACGGGTGGACATTGCCTCATCGCGCCGTACGAGCATGTCGGCAGTATGGCCGCTCTGTCACCGGAGGCGCTGACGGAGATGATGGAACTCCTGCGAGACCTCCAGGCCGCCATCCGCAAGGCGATCCACGCCGAAGGCTTCAACGTGGGCTTCAACATCGGCCGCTGCGCCGGGGCCGGCCTGCCGGACCACATCCACGGCCATCTCGTGCCGCGATGGGAGGGCGACACCAACTTCATGCAGGTCCTGGGCAACGTCCGGGTGATCCCGGAATTCCTGGCCGCGACGCGCCAGAAGTTACTTGCCGCCGCGCGGGAGCTTTCACTGCCGACGCTGCGGGTGGAGTGACGCCCATGCCCGCCGCCTATGCCGTTACCGACGCCGAATGCATCCGCCGGCACGACGAGCCGGACGATCCGTACCGCTCGGCCCTGCAGCGCGACCGCGACCGTGTGATCCACTGCACGGCCTTCCGGCGGTTGGACTACAAGACGCAGGTCTTCGTGCCGCACGAGCACGACCACTTCCGCACGCGACTGACGCATACGATCGAGGTCGCGCAGATTGCCCGCGACGCCGCCCGTGCCTTGGATCTGAACGAGGATCTCGTCGAAGCGGTCGCGCTGGCTCACGACCTGGGGCATCCGCCGTTCGGCCATGGCGGGGAGGCGATTCTCGATGAACTGATGGCGGACGTCGGCCACTTCGAGCACAACCGTCAGAGCTTGCGGATCGTGGACTATCTCGAGCATCCCTACCCGCAATTTCGCGGGCTGAACCTCACCCAGCCGACGCGAGAGTGCCTCGCCAAACACGAGACGCGATTTGACACGCCGGTCTGCGCGGAATTCACGGACGGCCGGCACGCGCCACTGGAGGGTCAACTCGTCGACCTCGCCGATGCCATCGCCTACAGTTCGGCCGATCTCGAAGACGCCCTGACCGGCGGCTGGCTGGGCGAGGCCGAACTTGCGGCCCTGCCGCTCTGGCAGCATGCCTGGGCAAAGGCCGAGGCCGACTACGGCGACGTCCGGCCAATCCACAAGCGGATCCGCGCGACCAAGAACGTCATCGCGCTGCTGGTGGCCGACTGCGTGGAGACGACGCGCCGGCGGATCGAGGCGTTCGGCATCGACTCAGGGCAGACGGCCCGCGGAGCGGACGCCAAGGCGGTGTCGCTGTCCGAAGACGGCCAGGCGTGGCTGGACGGGCTGGTGAACCTGTTGTTCGATCGGGTCTACCGGCATCCGGTGATGGTCGAGGCCGAAACGCAGAGCCGCACTGTCATCCGCGAGCTGTTCGAATGCTTCATGCAGCGGCCCGACGACCTGCCGTCACGCTATCGCGCCCGCGTGGACGACCAGGGCCTGCCGCGCGTGATCTGCGACTACATCGCCGGCATGACCGACCGCTTCTGCCGAGCCGAGCATGCCCGCCTCATCACGCACTGACAGCCGCCGCAGACGCGGCACGAGAACCGACGCGCGGCATGTTACGGATGGCCTGCCGAATGCATCCGCAAGGCCGTGAAGAGGGGCCTTCTCCTGCGGGCGAATCGTTGAGGTCGCCCCGACGCAGGTTCAGCAAAAGCCCTCTCTGGCTCGAAGACTCGCCATCTCTCCCAGAGGGAGAGAGGTTGGAGGCCAGAACCCACCGCAATGCCTGTCACCGGCGTTCGCCCGCCCGCCCGCCACGAGGGAAGAGCGATCCAGCCTGTGGAATCGCTGGCGGCGTCAATGCATGGGGATCATGCCGATGCGGCCAAAGCGTCTCCCGTTATCTGCCAGCCCGAGCGCCTTCTCTACGCATACGACGTCTGGTATCCTGTCGCCATGGCAAACGAGACGGCGACAACCAGGCGCGGCGGGCGGCAGGCGGTATTCATTGACCGCGACGACACGCTGCTGGACGACCCCGGCTACCTCCGCGAGGCCGCCGACGTGGTCCTGCTGGGCGGGGCGGCCCGGGCCATCGCGGACCTGCGCCAGGCCGGCTGGCTGGTGGTGATCGTCACGAACCAGTCAGGCATCGCACGCGGCCTGCTCGACGAGCCGAGACTCGAACGCATTCACGAAGAACTGCGACGTCAGCTCGCCGAGAACGGCACCGCCGTCGACGGCATCTATTACTGCCCCTACCTCGCCGACGCCCCCCTGCCGGCTTATCGCCAGGACAGCGACCTCCGCAAGCCCAACCCGGGCATGCTGCTGGAGGCCGGCGCGGACCTTGACATCGACCTGACAACCAGTTGGATGGTCGGCGACTCCGAGCGCGACGTCGAAGCGGGCCGACGGGCCGGGTGCCGTACCGTCCGCATCCATTCGCCCAAGGACCCCGCGACGCGCCCGGCCAGCCGGGCCGACGCTGTTGCACAAGACCTCGCCGCCGCCGCACGGATCATCCTCGGTGAGTAGCAGCCCGTCCAGAAAGCTGTCGTTGCTCCAACATTTTGAAAGCTATCGTTGCTCCAACATGTAAAAAGCTGTCCGTTGCTCCAACATGTAAAAACAGCTGTCCGTTGCTCCAACATTGAGAAAGCTGTCGTTGCTCTACCATGGCTGAATGTGCCAGCGCCCTTTGGCCTTTGCCAGAGCGTGGACCCGGCGGCCTCATATCGTTAGGCTGTGACCATGGTTTGGGACACATCCCCGAGGTAACATATATGGACACACTGTTGATCGCTGCGGCGAGTTTCATCGGTTTCATCATCGCCTATCACACGTACGGCCGCTGGCTGGGGCGGAAGATATTCGGCCTGGACCCGCAGCGGGAGACGCCGGCCGATGAGTTCAACGACGGCAGCGACTACGTGCCGTCGCGGCGCAGCGTCGTCTTCGGCCATCACTTCACGTCCATCGCCGGCACGGGGCCGATTGTCGGGCCGGCCATTGCGGTCTTCTGGGGCTGGCTGCCGGCGCTGCTGTGGGTGGTCATCGGCAGCATCTTCATCGGGGCGGTCCACGACTTCGGCGCACTGGTCGTCTCGCTCCGCAACAAGGGCCAGTCCATCGGCGAAATCGCCGGCCGTGTCATTGCACCGCGGGCCCGCCTGCTGTTGCTGCTCGTGCTGCTGCTGGAACTGACGATCGTCCTCGCCGTCTTCGGCCTGGTCATCGCGGTCATCTTCAGCGTCTACCCGCACAGCGTGGCGGCGGTGTGGGTCTCGCTGCCCATCGCCATCCTCATCGGCTTCTGGGCGCGCCAGGGCGGCCGATCCATGCTCCTCCCCGCCCTGCTCGCCGTGGCGGTGATCTACCTGACAATCTGGATCGGCAGGGCTTACCTGCCGCTGGAGATCATGAACCTGCCCGGTCTGAACACCAGCGACAGCCCGTATGCCAACGGCGTGGTGGCCTGGTCGGTGCTCCTGTTCATCTACTGCTTCATCGCCTCGGTCCTTCCGGTCTGGATCCTGCTGCAGCCGCGTGATTACGTCAACAGCCAGCAGCTCTTCGTGGTGATGGCCCTGCTGATTGTCGGCGTGGCCGTCGGCGCACTGGCCGGTGGGGCGCACATCACCGACGCCCCGGCCATCGCCAGCGACGTTCCCGCCGACGCGCCACCGATCTGGCCGTTCCTGTTCATCACCATCGCCTGCGGGGCCGTCAGTGGCTTTCACAGCATGGTCAGCTCCGGCACGAGTAGCAAACAGATCGCCCACGAACCGGACGCGCGACTGGTCGGCTACGGCAGCATGCTCACCGAGGGCGCCCTGGCTGTGATGGTCGTCCTGGCCTGCACGGCCGGTATCGGCATGGGGTTGTACGAACACAGCGAGCCCGACTCCGCGACTGGGACCTTTGATCTCGTACCGTCGCTGCACGAGACCGGCGAGCACATCACCGGCAAGCCCGCATGGCGGAACTACTACCGCCTGAGCGTCCCGGAGGCGGACGGCAAGGTCGCCGGCGGCTGGGGCGCCATGAAGCTGCGGGGCAAGGTGGAGGCCTTCGTCAACGGCGGAGCCAACTTCCTACGTGTCCTGGGCATTCCACTCTGCTTCGCGAGGATGATGCTGGCGGTGATGGTCGCCTGCTTCGCCGCGACGACGTTGGACACGGCCACCCGGCTGCAGCGTTACGTCGTGCAGGAAATCGGGGCCACCGTCCGCCTCGGTCCGCTGCAAAACAAGTACGTCGCGACCGGCATCGCCGTTGCCAGCGGCCTGGCGGTGGCGATCTTCGCCGGCAAGACGCCCGGCGCGGGCGGCATGGTGCTCTGGCCGCTGTTCGGCGCGACCAACCAGGTGCTGGCCGGGCTGGGCTTCCTGGTCATCGGCTTCTATCTCATCCGCCGCGGCCGGCCCGTCTGGTTCCTGGCCGCCCCGGCCCTGCTGATGCTCGTCCTGCCCGCCTGGGCGATGCTGTGGCAGATGTTCAACCCCGCCACCGGTTGGCTGCATCACCGGCAGTGGCTGCTGTTCGGTTTCGGCATCGCCGTCCAGGGCCTCGTGCTCTGGCTGATCGTCGAGGCCGCACTCGCCTGGCGAAGCGCCAGACGCGAAGGCCTCCTGCCCGCCGAGAAACCCGACGCCGCCACCGATGCGGCATGAGGTGTCGGCGTGTCGCCGGGCGTGCTCTCAGAGCAATAACGGCAGATACTGGTACGACAACGACAGTTCGTGCCGAGGGCTTCCAGCCCGCACGTGCCGAGGACATCTTGCCCTCGACACTACCGACATACGCGGCCTGGAAGGCCACGCCACTCGCCGGCCGGATGCCCGCGACACAGAAGTCAGTGAACTGTCGTTGTTGGATTAGGGTCCGAAGTCCGTGTCGTCCGCAGCGCGACGAAAGCACGGCCATGGCGGTGGCACCCCGACCGCACCGCACGGCTGTGCCGACTTTTCACTTGTGTTCGTCAGTGCGTGACTATATAATCACATAGTCTTATATGGGTGCCACGCGGTGCCGTCAGACGAAAGCAGGACATGACCGGACGCGATGACAGACTGATGGACATGAAGGCGGAGGTATTCGCGGCGGTCGGTCAGCCGGTGCGGCTGGCCATTGTCGAGCTGCTGGCCGACGGGCCGATGTGCGTCTGCGACATCGCCAAGGAGGTTCGATCCGAGCGGACGAACGTCTCGCACCACTTGGCCGTGCTCGTCCAAGCCGGCGTGCTGAGCTGCGAAAAACAGGGCCTGAGGATGATCTACACCCTCGAGCGGCCCTGCATTCTCAACGCCGTCACGTGCGTCGAACGCGTCATCCGCCAACGCATCAACGACGCCGCCAAGGCCATCGGCGCCGAGCCACAATGACCGGACGCGTGAAGGCTGGCGGTGTCCGGCAGCACCCGACTACGCCCTGTGGACTCTGGCCTGTGAACTCGTTTCTCCGATGAAAACTGAACTCAAGAAACTCGCGTTGATCGTGGCGGTTTTTCTGGCCTGCTACGTCCTGCCGGTCGACTGGCAGCGGTTCAACCGCGCGATCGACGAGGCCTTGTGGCTGGTGCGCTGGTACGCGCGCGAGCACGTCCTGCTGTGCCTCGTCCCCGCATTCTTCATCGCCGGGGCCATCGCCAGCTTCATCTCGCAGCAGTCGGTGATGAAATACCTCGGTCCCAATGCCTCCAAGCCGCTGGCCTACGGCATGGCGAGCATCAGTGGATCGGTCCTGGCGGTCTGCTCATGCACCGTCCTGCCGTTGTTCGCGGGC
The DNA here is from genome assembly GCA_009908915.1 of Planctomycetota bacterium. GTDB lineage: Bacteria > Planctomycetota > Phycisphaerae > SM23-33 > SM23-33 > JAAAOJ01. The sequence goes on along the minus strand of JAAAOJ010000037.1, from coordinate 71,631 downwards.
ATCTATCGCATGGGCGCCGGGCTGGGAGCGGCGACGGCCTTCCTCTATGCGGGCCCGGCGATCAACGTCCTGGCGATCATTCTCACCGCGGCGGTGCTCGGCCCGGTGATGGGAGCCGCCCGCGCGATCGGCGCGGTGGTCTTCAGCGTCGTCATCGGCCTGGCGATGCACCTGATTTTCCGCAAGGCGGAGCAGGCCAAGGCTGCCTCCGCGGCTGAGATGCCCGAACCGCAGATCGATCGGCCGTTGTGGAAGCATGCGACGTTCTTTGCGGTGATGGTGGCGATCCTGGTCGTTGCCAACTGGGCAAGCACCGGCAGTACCAAGGCGGCCCTGCTATGCTGTCCCGGCGGATTGCGCGTCGATCGCGAGGTCCGCGGCACGCTGGTCGAGCGGACGGACGAGCAGGTGGTCATCCGCGAGGACGCCACCGGCGAATTGCAGAGATTTCCGACGAACCAGATCGCCCGCGTCGAGCAAGAGCCGAATCCGATCGACCTCTATCGATGGGCCGTCGTGGCCGCGCTGGCGGTGGTACTGGCGGCAATGCTCTGGCGGTGGTTCAGTCGGGGCGAACTGGGCGAGTGGGTCGGCCAGTCCTGGGGCTTTGCCAAGCAGATCCTCCCGCTGCTGCTGGCCGGTGTGCTGGTGGCGGGCTTCCTGCTGGGCACGCCCGCGATGGACGGTCGCGAGGGTCGGCCCGGGCTGATTCCGCCGGACTGGGTGACCAGCGTCGTCGGCGGCGAGGGCCTGCGGGCAAACATCATCGCATCCGTCGCCGGAGCGTTCATGTATTTCGCGACGCTCACGGAGGTGCCGATCCTCCAGGGCCTGATGAAGGCGGGGATGGGCAAAGGACCGGCCCTGGCACTGCTGCTGGCGGGCCCGGCGCTGTCGCTGCCGAACATGCTGGTCATCCGTAGCGTCATGGGCACGAAGAAGACACTCGTGTATATTGTTCTGGTGGTCGTGATGGCTACGATCAGCGGCCTGATATTCGGCAACGTCGTCGCGTGATCACGGCGACGCCGAGACCTGCAAACCACGAAGGAGACCACAGATGACCGAATGCGGATGCAACGGCGACAGCGAGAAGATGATCCTGATCTACGCCTGCAGCGGAGCGGCGAACGTCGCCGAGATTGCCGACCGTGCTGCCCGCAAGATCGCCGGCGGCGGCTGCGCGACGATGTTCTGCCTGGCCGGGCTGGGCGCCGGCATCCCGGGCATGATCCAGACGGCTCGCGACGCGGACATGAACGTCCTCATCGACGGCTGCGACCTGGACTGCGCAAAGAGAATCTTCGAGAGGGCCGGCGTGAGCCACTACCGTCAGATCAAGGTCACCGATTACGGCATCGCCAAGGGCGGCGAGCCGGTGACCGACGAACAGGTCCAGGTCATCGTCGACAAGGCCGAGGAAGCACTCGCCGCCAAGTAGAGACATTCGCCGGGGCGGTCGATCCGTGACACACGCCGGGGGACCAGACCCAGAAGGAAAGAGACGTATCGATGAAGGATATCAAGATTCTCGGGGCCGGTTGCCCCAAGTGCCAGACGCTCATGGACCTGACGACGCAGGCGGCGGAGATCGCCGGCCTGGACTACCAGATCGAGAAGGTCACCGACGTCAGCAAGTTCGCGGAATACGGCGTGATGATCACGCCCGCCCTCGTCGTCGACGGCGAGGTGCTGACGGTCGGCAAGGTTCCGCCGCTGGAGGACATTCAATCGCTGCTGGAGCAGCACTGAGGCCGCCATGCCGCACCGCATTCGACTGCTTGCCACCGCTCTGCTGGTTGCCTTCGCCCTGACGGCGACGGTCTTCGGCGTCGGCTCGGCACTGCTGGCGGCGCTGGCCGCCCATCACGTCGCCAAGACCTACAACGCCATGCGAAAGGTCGAACGCGTCGCGCGCGGTGTGACCGGGGCGGTGTTTATTCTGGCCGGCGTGTACCTCTCACTGAAGTGCAGCTTCGCCCTGCCGATCTGATATCACGGGCGCGCAGCCGGGTCACGGTATCAGCGGACGGACGGCCCGCAAGGCGGCGACCGTGAAGATCGCAGGATAGAGCGCCTCGTGATACCAGAGTCTCGCGAAATACAGCCCGATCGGCGCCGGCTTGAAACGCGTGCCGCGACGCGTCTGGTCAACCAGCCACGCCACCGCCGGACGGACCTCCTCGCCAATCCCTTCGTCACAGAAGCCGGCCGCGTGCAGCGCCCCGAGGGCCTCGACCGCCGCGGCGGTTTCCTCGATGCTCGGTGGCAGACCATCGTCACCACCCCAGGCTCCGTTTGCGTCTCGAACGCTCAACATCCAGCCCAGGCCCGCAGCGGCCATCACGCTGGCCTCGCCGCTCATCCCGCCCGCCAGGTCGGCCAGGCCGCTGAGGACGCGCGCCGTGCCGAAGACCGGATTGACCTTGGTCTGTGATCGCTGGTTGCCAAACCACAGCGGTACCCACGCCCCGTCGGGCCGCTGGGCGGCGTGCAGGTACGCCAGGCCTCGCTCGATCGCGGCGTCGATGCGCGCACGGGTCGGCTCGTCCTGTCCGACCGTCGCCAGCGCCACCGCCGACATCGCGTGGGCCGTCAGGTCCGGGCAGGACTGGTCAAACGGAAGCTTCCTCCAGCCGCGGCAGAAGGTGGGCCAGCCGCCATCGCGGTTCTGCAGGTCCAGCAGCCAGATTGCGCCCTCGCGGATCGTCTCGCGCGCGGGCGTCTCGCCCAGGGCCAGCAGGGCCCGGATGGCTCCGGCGGTGTCGTCGGCGTCCGGCACGCCGCCGGGCCGGTCGGTCCACGCCCAGCCGCCCGGGGCCGACTGCGTGTACGGGTGGACGGCCCGGAACTGCTGCTGCTCGATCCACCGACGAATATGGGACGCATCGTCGCTGCTGAGAGCCGCAGGTGTTGGACGCGGCGGAGCCGGTGCTCCACCGCGCATGCCATTGGCGGGTGCCTGCATGTCCGCGGCATCTGGCGTCCCTGACGGGCCGGCCAGGGCGTTGACGCTGAGCGTGGTGACCCAGGTGGCCAGGTCGGTGTCGATCGACCAGCTGCCGTCGTCGCGGGCGGTGTCCCGCAGGAAGCGGACGGCGTTGCGGACGATCGGGTCGTCGCCTCGGCCCATGGCGGCGAGACTCACCGCGACGAAACTCGTCAGCGGCGCTGCTTCCAGATAGCCGCCCGATGCCGGCTGGATGCGCCGCAGCTTCCGGAGCGTCGGCCCGCGAAGCAGCGACCGCAGTACACGCCGGCCGGGCGCCCACGTCGGCCGGGCGTGGTGGCGGACCTGCCCGACCGCAATCAAGGCCGGCAGTGCGTAGCTGACCACCCCCGCCCGCAGCAGCCGCAACAGACGATGTGGCAGCGCGGCCAGCTCGAACGGCAACGGCGGAACCAGCCGCCAGAACTCGCTCGCCGTCGGCTCGTCGCCGTCGCCGAGCGGATCCAGGATCGCCAGAAACGTCAGGATCGGCACGGCGAAGGTCTGGTCGCGGCCGTAGGCCTTGCCGACGGCGTTGGCGATGGCGGCCGGCGTCAACATCTCGGCGTCGATGTGCTCTCGCAGCCAGCGGTCGGCGTTGCGGCGAGCGGCTGTCGATCGCCCCCCCGACGCCCGCGACAGGGCCGCCCAAACCAGCAGCGTCGTGAGAAGGTTGGTCGGGCTCTCGGGCGTGTCGCCCCAGCCGCCGTCGGCGTTGGCGTGCTCGCACAGCCAGCCCGCGGCGCGGCGGATGAGATCGTCGTGGGCTTCGCCGTCGACGGTGGCCAGGGCGCCCAGTGCGGTGGCGGTCGACAGGGCGCTGCTGGAGAGCTTGCCGCGCCACACGCCGGACGCGTCTCGCCGCCCCAGCAGGTGGCGCGTCGCGTTGGCGAGCGTCTCGTCATAGGCGTCCCGGGTGAGATCACTCATGCGGTCGCCTCCAGGCATCCGAGGGCCAGCAGGCCGTAGAAGGTGTACTCGCAATCGGACGTCGAGCCGGCGGGCACGGCATGGAACCCGCCGTCGTCGCCCTGCAGGGACAGGACGAACTGCCGGCACGCCTCGGCCGCCGACCCGGCCAGCGGCCGGTCGATCTGACGCAGCGCCATCAGCGCCACGGCCGTGCTGAGCAGGTCCGGGGCATCGGCGGCCCCGCCGACGCAAAAGCCGCCCGACGCGTCGCGCTGTGTGCCCAGCCAGTCGGCGTCGGCCGTCTGTGCCGGTTGGCCGAGTTGGGCAAGGGTCACGACCGCCGCGGCGGTCGTGGGCAAGACGGCCGGTCCGCCCGGGGCGGCGGGGAATCCGCCGTCACGGCGACGGAGGACGTCGAGGGCGTCGGCGAGTCCGTACGGGATGGCCTCCGGGGCGTCGAGGTCCTGCAACGCCCCCAGCGCGAGGAAGCAGCCGTACGGCCCGGCCTGGGGACAGGCCGGCAGGCCGGCAAAGCCGCCGTCGTCGCTACGGTGACGTGCGACGATATCGAGCAGAGCTCGCCGCATCGGCTCGGGCATCGCCCGCCCCGGCAGGTCGGCCCAGACGCGAGCGAGGGCTGCCGCGTGGACCAGGTCGAGCGCCGCCGGGTCGATTGTCGCAAGCCAGGCCGCCAGGGCGTCGCCGTCGATCGGCTGATCGAGGGCAAGCAGGCCTTCGACGCCGAAGACGGTGTAGTACAGGTCGGCCCGCCCTGCCCGGTCGGTGAAGGCGCCGCCCTCCTGCTGCTGCGCGCGAAGCGACTGAACGACCGTCTCGGGTTCGAGGCCCACACAGAAGACGGCCCGGCGGGCAGCGGCGATCATGCGTTCACGAATGGTCACGGGCGGGTCCGGCGTTGGGGGCGCGTCGGTCAGTGCAGCAGGTCATGGTTTCGACGTCGTAGACAATCTTGCCGATCAAGCGGTGGAGCAACGGCTTCAAGGCCGGCTCGCCTGCCCGGCCGACGGCGGCGACGGCCTGCCGCTTGCAGTCGTCCAGCAGGTCGCGGGCAAGGCCTTCGACGTTGAGTCGCCGCAGCGTTTGGCGAAGTCGGTCGGCCTGGGCGCCGGAGAGCGGCTGGCACTGCCACGCCACCTGCAGGTCCGCCGCGGCGAAGGGGTCGGTGGCGGCTGCCCTATCGGCCAGGGCCAGCAGCACGCTCGGCCGTCGGGCGGTCAGGTCATCCGGGCCTCCGGGCGCCTCGAGGTCATGGAGGTCGTCGCGGACCTGGTAGGCGATGCCGATAGCACGGCTGTACTCGCCGAGCACGTCGTGGAGTTCCGGCCCGTCGGCGCCGGCGGCAAGACTGCCCAGCCGCAGGGCGACCTCGAACGGCGGGGCCGTCTTCCGCTGAACAATATCCAGAACCGTCGAGAGATCCAGCCGATGGGGATGCCGCGCCCAGTCCAGGTCGTCGCCCTGGCCGAGGCACAGCGTGCGGTGACCCATTGCGGCGACCGACAGCATGGCGGCCACGCTCGCGTGCGGCAGCCCGTCCCTGCCGCAGTCGGCGATCAGCCGATAGCCCTCGCCGATCAGCAGGTCGCCGACGTTCAGGGCAACCGGCACGCCGTGGGCGGCGTGCAGTGTCCGGCGGCCGTAACGGGTTGCGTCGCCGTCTTCGATATCGTCGTGGACGAGGCTGGCTTTGTGGAAGCACTCGACGGCCAGTGCCAGTCGCCGGACGTTGGCCGGGATATCGTCCGCCTCGGCCGAGTCGCTCAGCGCCTGCCACGCGGCGACGAGCAGCAGCGGCCGCCACCGTTTGCCCGCCCGCGCCAGCCAGTCACGTCCGATGCGTTCGGTCACGCCATCCGGCGGGCCCAGCAGCTCCGTCAGGGCCGACGGCACGAACCAGCGATCGACCTCGGCCCGAAGCGCCCCGACGTTCCGTCGGTGTGCAGGCGCGTCGGCCGAGAGGTACATCGCCCGCCAGACCCAGTCGCTGTCGACGCCGGTCTGCTCACAGCCGTCGCGCAGCAGCGGAATGGCCAGACCCGGAACCGCCCCGGCCTCCATGTACGGAAAGACCTGCTCGAGCGCGTCGAGACAGCTAACGCCGATGACGGCCTCCACCTGCCCGGAGGCGATCAGCGACATCACCAGGGCCGAGCCTTCCGCCACGAGCGTGACGTAGCCCAGACGGTCGGCCTCGGCGAGGAACTCGTCAATCATGCAGCCGCCGCAGCCGTCGCAGGTCAGGCCGTAGGCGTCGATGGCCGCCGTGCAGATCTGCTGGTTGCGAAGGCATTGCGGCAACAGGAGCAGCCGTCTGTTGAACGGGATGCCCGCCAGCGTATCTTCCCAGACGGCGTTGCTCAGCAGGATCGCGGCATATCGTGCGGTTTCGGCGGGCCAGTCGCCGTCGGCAAGACAGCGGCGGGTGTGGCCGAGCAATTCGTTGAGCCCCAGCGGCGGACTCAGGCCGCGGGTCTCGACGTATCGCCGCATGTGTTCGCGCAGACGCACACGGTCGGCCCGCTCAGCAGGGATGCCCGATTGCGGGAGTGCGGTGTTCCGGCTCGCCTCGGCCGGCCGAGATGGATCGCGTTGCTCGTGCATCGTTGCCGTAACAGTCTAGCCGATTCCGGGCAACCAGCGTGTGAGAAACGCGACGGACGGCTGGCTGTCGGCGCGCAATGCTCCGCGGTAATCGGCTGACAGTCGATCAAGGCTCAAACGGTGGCCGGCTCGGCGAGGCACAGCTCGTCGATGCTGCGAATCAACTCCGGCGAGTTCGGCTTGGAGACGTAATTGTCAGCCCCGACGGTGCGGCACTTAGCGGCCATCTGCTCGTTGATCAGCGAACTGAACAGGATCACCTTCATCCAGCCGAGGTCAGAATTCTTGATGCTGCGGCAGAGGGTCAGGCCGTCCATCTTCGGCATTTCGATGTCGCTGATGACCAAGTGGAGATAGTCGCCGAGTTCGTGGCCCTCCTCCTGGGCACGCTGCTTGAGCTGCTGGACGGCGTCCCAGCAGGCCTGCCCGTTGTCGAAGGCGGTCACGCCGGTGTAGCCGGCCTTGCTGAGTACCTGAAGGACCATCGTCCGGATGGCGGCGGAGTCCTCGGCCATGTAGATCCTGGCCTCGCCGCGGCTGGCGGCACGGTGGTCGTCGTCTGGCAGTGCGTCAATATCCTGCATGGCGGACTCGGGGAAGATCTCGCCAATGATCTTCTCCATGTCGACGATAAGGATCTCGCGTTTCTCGATGTGTACCGAGCCGGTAAAGACAGCCGAGGTGCGCGCGAGCGTGGAACTCAGCGGACTGATATCTTCCCAACTGATTCGGTGAATCCGGTTCACGCCGTCAACAAGGACGGCACTGGTGATATCGTTGAACTCCAGGACGAGAACGATCTGCTTGTCGTCATCGTTTGCGGCGGTCAGCGTGTCGTTCGCGTCGTAGTCCGTTGCATGACGTGTTACACCCAGTTCCGCCGAGAGATCGATCAGCGGCAAGGTGCGCTCGCGGAAGAGCAGCACGCCGGCCATCGAATGCCGCGCCTGCGGCATCTGGGTGACTCTGCCCGGGTCGAACTGCTCGATCGCCTGGACCTTGGCGACGTTGATTCCGAAGCCCTGGCCGTTGAGTACGAACTCCAGGATCTCTACCTCGTTGGTCCCGCTTTCCAGAAGAATACTGTCTTTAGCCATTGCGATGTGCCCTTCACCATCAATGTGAACGGTCGATATCCCGTCTTACATCGACGCAGGCAACGCCGAAGCGCATGGATTTCGCATCTTTTCCCGATCGGGCCGAAGCGCCCCGGCGGACGACCACGCCGAACCGCACGGCCTGGCGTCCGTTTAGACATGGATCGCATCGCCAGCTCGATGCACGCTTGTACAGATAGGCTGCTAAAGTTGCACTAAAGCCGCTTGACCCTGTCCGAAAGCCCCCCTTATCCTGTAGTGAAATGGTATGCTACGAAGCGCCCTTACGAGGTGTGTTTCATGAAGCAACAATTCCAGACGGAGCAGGGCGACGGCGGCATCCACCTGGTACTTCTGCACGGCATGATGGGCGAGCCGGAGAACTGGCACGGCGTGCTGCCGCATTTGTCGGATGACGTGCAGCCCCTCCTCCCGCGCTTCCCTTTCTTCGAACGTGCCGACAGTCCACGGACGATCCCCGACTGCGTCGAGTTCGTCAAAGACTACATCGATCGCCATGTCAACCACGGCCCGGTTGTCCTGGGCGGCAACAGCCTGGGCGGGCACGTCTCATTGCTGATCGCGATAGACAGGCCCGAGCAAATCGCCGGGCTGGTCCTGACCGGCTCGAGCGGTTTGTTCGAGCGGCAGATCACCGGCCAGCGCGGCGCGAACCCGTCCCGGCAGTGGTATCGTGAGAAGATGAAGGAGATCTTTTACGATCCGCGACACGTCACCGCGCGGCTCGTCGACCGTGTCGTTGATACGCTCGAGAGCCGCCTGGCCCGTCGACACCTGGTGTCGATCGCCAAGTCCGCCAAACGCGACAATCTGGCCGACCGCCTGGAGAGTGTCCACTGCCCGGTGCTGCTGGCGTGGGGGAAGCAGGACAGCATTACGCCGCCGGATGTCGCCGCGGAGTTCCACGCACTGATCGCCGAGAGCGAACTGGTCTGGCTAAACGAGTGCGGCCACGCCGCGATGATCGAGCAGCCGCACCAGCTCGGCCTGGCGATTTCCGATTGGTGGCGTCGCCGGATCGCACCGCCGTTGACGTCCCCGGCGGCGGAGTCTGTCGCCTGAGGGCGAACCGTCCCGAGATGTTGTTGCTCATTGCCCAGGCACTAATGCCGGACGCTCAATATCTGTGCGCGGTGTAGCACCTGCGGCACCGCGTGTAACTTGCGAATACTAAACAAGTTGACATGGCGGAGCGGGTGCTCCGCCATGCACAAACTCAGTGCGCAGCGCATGAGAGCAACGCATGAATCTGCTCGGCAGGCTTCTGAATGTCTACCTCAAGCATCTCGACCGTCAGCTTCGCGCCGCGGCGGGCGATCCGGTCGCCGCACAGCAGCAGCAACTCCGCCAACTGCTGCGTACCGCCAGGCGGACCGCCTTCGGCCGCAAGCACGCGTTCAAGGCCATCCGCTCGCACGACGACTTCCGTAAGGCGGTCCCCATCCGCGACTACGTCGCCATGCTGCCGTGGGTCGAGCAGATGCTCGACGGCCGGCGCAATGTCAGCTGGCCGGGCACGGTGCGGTACTTCGCCCAGACGTCCGGCACGACGGCGGGTGACAAGCGTATTCCCGTCACGCGCGACATGCAGCGGTCCAACCGCCGGGCCGCCCTGGCGATTTTCGCCTTCTACGAGCGGCGCGGGCGCGGCAACGCCGCGCGACTGATGGACGGCAAGCTGTTGTTTCTCGGCGGCTCGACGTCGATGACGCCGACCGGCTCGGGCGGCTGGATCGGCGACCTCAGCGGCATCGCCACGCAGCAGATCCACTGGCCGCTGACCACACGATATGAGCCCGGCCCGCAGATCGCCCTCATCGACAATTGGGAAACCAAGATCGACCGCGTGGCCGAACGCTGCGGCCCGATGGACATTACGCTGCTGACCGGCATGCCGAGCTGGTGCAAAGTGCTGTTCGATCGCCTGGTGGAACGCCGCGGCATTGACACCACCGGCGCCATCAGCCGCATCTGGCCGCGCCTGCGGCTGTTCGTCCACGGCGGCGTGAACTTCGAGCCGTACCGCGCGACGTTCGAGCAGTACGTCGCCGACGACCACGAACTGGAGTTCCTGGAGGTCTACCCGGCCAGCGAAGGTTTCGTCGCCGTACAACCCGAGGCCGGCGGACCGATGGAAATGCTCACGGACAACGGTCTGTTCTACGAGTTCGTGCCGCTCAGCCAGTGGGGCCAGCCCGACGCGCCGCGACTGGGCATCGGCGAGGTGGACATCGGCGTGCCGTACAGCCTCGTGCTCAGCACGAACGCCGGCCTGTGGGCCTACGACATCGGCGACGTGGTCGAGTTCGTCAGCACGCGCCCGCCGCGCATCCGCTTCGCCGGCCGCAACAAACAGTTCATCAACGCCTTCGGCGAGAACATCATCGCCCAGGACTGCAGCCGTGGCGTCGCCCACGCCGCCGAGGTCACCGGGGCCGCCGTCCGCGAATTCACCGCCGCACCGATCTACGCCGGTCACGGTCGAAAGGTCGGCGCTCACGAGTACGTCGTCGAGTTCGAGCGCGAGCCGGAGGACCTCGACGCCTTCGCCGCCGCGCTCGACGCCCGGCTGCAGGAGGTCTGCGTCGATTACTCCGTCAAACGCCGTGGCGACGCCGGCATGACGCCCGCGGAGGTCACGCCCGTCCCGCCCGACACGTTCTACCAGTGGATGAAGAACCGCGGCAAACTGGGCGGCCAGAACAAGGTGCCCGTTTGCGCCAACGACCGCCGCTACGTCGGCGACCTTCGCGAAATGTCCGGCCACCCGTCCGGCTGAACGACGGCCGGACCGCGCCACCTCAACCCAGGACGCGGACGAGGTGCAGCACGACGCCCACGGCCACGACGAGGGCAAAGCCGGCGGCGATCCACCCGCGCAGGCCGAGTTTCTCATCGCCACCCATCGCATGTTTGCGATTGCGAACAAACGAAACTACCGTCAGGAATCCCCCCATGCCCACGAAGAGGCAGTTCATCCAGAACGTGTAGTCCAGCTTGAACTGGGCGACCTCTTCGACCTTTCGCGAGGACTCCGGCGTCATGCCCGTCAATGCGAAGGTGCCATTGAGGATCAGGGCCGTGGCCACGATGCTGACGTACATGATCCCCGCGATATACAGCGCAACGCGCCAGCCGTAGTACTTGGCGTTGATGTGCAGCAGCGGCGGGACCATCAGATCAGAATAGATGAAGCCCATGATGCCCGCGAAGGCCACCCCGCCGGCGTTGAGCACCGTCGCCAGCGGTATGTTTCCCATCGAGCCGATGAACGTCGCCGCCGCCACGAACGGCGCGACCATGGCGTTCTCGATCGTCACCAGCACGGTGGTCGCCCCGCCGGCGTCGACGTGGTCGGCCAGGAACAGCGCCTGCCAGAAGCCCGCCGGCACGAGCACGGCCATGAAGCCCGCAATGGTAAAGCCGATCACGATGTCCTTCCAGACCATCTTCCACTCGTCGACGAACGTGCAGGCCACCATGCACCAGCCGTCCTTGCTCTTGATCCGCCCCCAGGGGTCGAAGTCGTCCGGTTCGTCCGGCGCCTGCTGCTCGACGCGCCGGCGGGCCTGATCGATCCACGTCTCGGGGTACGTCAGGCGGATCAACGCCGAGCTGATGGCGATCAGAACGATCCCGCCGATGATCTCGGCAACGAGGTACTGCCAGCCCAGGAAGATCAGGATCAGGATGCCCAGCTCGATGACCAGGTTCGTGCTGGCGAACATGAAGGCGACGGCGGCGACGAAGTGCGCGCCCTTCAGCAGCAGCGCCCGGGCGGTGGCCAGGGCCGCAAACGAGCAGGAACTGCTGATCGTCCCGAAGATCGTGCTGAGGCTGAGGGTCTTGAGGCCGAGCTTGCCCATGTGTTTCGTCAGCCGGGCCTTGGGCACGAACGTCTGGATCATGGCACTGATGGCATAGCCGAGGACGAACGCCCAGCCCGCTTTCCAGAAGAACCCGACCGCCGTCTTGGCGGCCTCGCCGTATAGCTGCAACCACGGTGGCATGCGGTATGTCTGCTCCCATCCCCCACAATGCGTCTCCAAGAATGCTATCGCTTCGGCCGATCGATCATTCGGCATGCTGCACGATGCCCGCATGCCGGCCGTGCGCCTTGCCGCGCCCGACGGCCGGCGGTAGCATGAACGTATGAGCACAACCAAACTGCAAGTCGCACTGGATTTCGTGGAACTGGATCGCGCGCTGGCCGTCGCCGACGCCGCCGTCGCCGGCGGGGCCGACTACATCGAAGCCGGCACGCCGCTGATCAAGTCCGAGGGCCTTGACGCCGTCCGCAAACTCCGCCAGCGCTTCGGCGACGCGACCATCATCGCCGACCTCAAGACCGTAGACGCCGGCAAGATCGAAGCCGAAGCCGCCGCCAAGGCCGGCGCCAACGTCATGACCGTCCTCGGCGCCGCCGACGAGGCGACGATCCGTGAGTGTGTCGAGACGGGCCGACACTGCGGCCTGCAGGTGGCCGTCGATCTGCTGGGCGTGTCCGACCCGCTGACGCTCGTCAAGCGGGCCGGCGACCTCGGCGTGGCGTGGATCGACGTGCACTGCGCCATCGACCAGCAGATGCAGGGCCAGGACCCGCTGGAACTGCTCAAGCAGGTCCGCCAGGCGAGTGACCTGACGGTTGCCGTCGCGGGCGGCGTTAACTCCGAAACCGCGCCCGACGCGGCCGCCGCCGGCGCCGACGTCGTCATCGTCGGCGGAGCCATCACCAAGGCCGTCGACCCCCGACAGGCCGCCGCCGATATCCGCCGGGCCCTCGATTCCGGCCAGGCCGTCGCCACCGAACTATTCAAGCGGGCCTCGGCCGAGACGCTGCGGGACGTGCTCCGCCGCGTCCGCACGAGCAACATCTCCGACGGCGCGCACCGCCAGCTCTGCCTGCCCGGCCTGGGCCCGCTGCGACCCGGCCAGACCGCCTTCGGCCCGGCCGTGACGGTCCGCACGCTGCCCGGCGACTGGGCCAAGCCCGTCGAGGCCATCGACGTCGCCCAAGCCGGCGATGTCATCGTCATCGACGCCGCCGGCCAGCCGCCCGCCGTCTGGGGCGAACTGGCCAGCGAATCGGCCAGGAACAAAGGGCTGGCCGCCCTGGTCTGCCACGGGGCCGTCCGAGATTCAGCCGACATCCGCGACATGCAGTTTGACGTCTGGGCCTCCCACGTCGTCAGCCACGCCGGCGACCCGCACGGCCTGGGCGAGATGAACGTGCCTATCACCATCGGCAACCAGCGGATCTGTCCCGGCGACTGGATTGTCGCCGACGACGACGGCGTGATGGTCCTGCCCGCAGCCAAGGCCGTCGAAATGGCCAACCGGGCCGCCGACGTCCTGGAGGCCGAGAACCGCATCCGCACCGAAATCCGCGAACAGGACTCCACCCTCGCCACCGTGGTCAACCTCAAACGCTGGGAAAAGAAAGGCCCCGGCGAGGCGATCGGGTAGAAAAAGGGCAAAGGGCCAAGGACAGAGGATCAAAAAAAGCCCCGGAGAGAAGCAGCCTGTCCGCCATAGCCCGACAAAGTTCCCACGAAGGCGGGGCGACGGCGGAAGAACACAAAGAAGATGGAGAGAACCACAAAGGCACAAAGGGCACGAACGCAATAGAGACAGCCTGTAGAGTGCGTAACTTGTTACGCGCCACGTTGCCAGGCACCGCGCATCATGCCGGGTAATCGTTGATCCGCCGGTTCCAAACAGAGACAAATGGAAAGGGACATCACGTGACAGACGACGACAGACCACAGGACGATTCAAGACAGCAGCCGGACGACATGGACGCTCCTGCGCCGGATGACAACCTCGCCCACGAGGAGACCGACAATGCGGCAGCCGCACTGGCCGATGCGGTCAGCAGCAACGATGCCGAGCAGCCCGACCCGTTCGACGACGTGACGGCCTCGCCGATGTCCAAACGCGTCTGGCGCACACAACGCAAATTGCCCTTCGGATTCGGACCGACATGCGAGACGATCGTTGGCGCTGCCTACGTGCTGGCCTGGATCTGGCTCGTGCCGTACACGATCGCTCTGCTGATATGCGTGGCCCAGGTTTTTGCCAACGATGGCGTCCTCGGGTTGCTCGTCCTGGGGGGCGCCGCCATTTCATTCGTACTCTATCTCGCATGGATCATCGTCCTGGCCCGGATCCAATACGTGGCCCTGCCGGACCGGAACCCGACCGGCGGGAAAAACGAGCGATGAGGGGGCAGGCTGCGTTGATCTTGCTTTCTCGACCGTCCTGACCGCTCTGCGTCTTTGAGGTCACGGCGTTTTCTGCGCTACCATGTAGTGCATACACTCAAGGAGATGCCGATGTCACGTACGCCCATCAAGCTTTACCTCTACGACCTCAACTGGGCACACGAGACACTGCCGCACAGCCGCGAGCCCATCGTCCGCGCCAGTGCCGCTCACGAGTGGACCGACCTCGACCCGCAGGAGTTCTTCGACGTCCACATGGCCATGGGCAACAACGCGATGCTCTGTCACTCCTACTGCCACGCCGACTATGCCCTCTACCCCAGCCGGCTGGGTGTCGACGTCGATAGCGGTGGCCGGCTTCACCGGCTTGGTGAAACGCAAGGAATAACGCACACCCAGAATGTATCGAGAGTCATGGCCCGAACGGGACACGCCCTGTTTACGCGGTGCAGCAGGTGCCACACCGCGCTCAAAGGAAGCTGGCGTGCGAGCGTTGGGTTATTGAGGCTCGGAGAGCCGCCGGAGAGTAGCCGCATGTGAAGGCGCAGCCGGAACGTGCGGAACAGGCGCGTCAATGTTCATGAGCCTCGCAGAGGCGCAGGATAGAAGACGACGCGAACCTCCTGCGCCTCTACGAGGCTATTCTGCGTGGGGTTGGGACCGGAGGTTCCGCTCCGCACGTTGGGCTCTGCTTCACCTCCGGCTACGTTCAGGTCGGCCCTGCGGGCCTGAAGAGGATGATAGCGGATGGAGGCCGCTCTCTGATGCATGTGCCATTGGTGGTGCGTAACAAGTTACGCACCCTACCCGTAACTCCACTGACCTGATCCCTTCGGCCACTGCCCTTTTCTACTCGTCCACGACCTCGCCTTCGAGGACTTCGCCGGAGGGTGAGTCGTTCGGCGCGTCGGCGACGGTGGTGTCGGGTTCGGCGTCGCGGACGTCGAACGTGAAGCTCTTGCCGCGGGCGTCGATCGTCACGTGCGAATCGTCAGTGATCTCGCCCGTGAGGATCTTCTCGGCCAGCGGATTCTCCAGCCGCTGCTGGATGACGCGCTTGAGCGGCCGGGCGCCGAAGGTCGGGTCGTAGCCGTTCTCGGCGAGCAGGTCCTTGGCGTCGTCGGTGATCTCCAGGACGATTGTCCGCTCGGCGAGCCGCTGGTCGAGGTAGCGGACCTGGATGTCGACGATCTGGGCGAGGACCTCGCGCGGCAGCGAGTGGAAGACGACCGTCTCGTCGATGCGGTTGAGGAACTCCGGCCGGAACGTCTCGCGCAGGGCGTTCTTGAGCTGGGCCTCGATCTCCCATTCCTCGGCGTTCTTCTCGGCCATCTGCTGGATGTAGTCGCTGGCGACGTTGGAGGTCATGACGATCAGCGTATTGCGGAAGTCGACCGTCCGGCCGTGGCCGTCGGTGAGTCGCCCGTCGTCGAGGACCTGCAGCAGGATGTTGAAGACGTCCTTGTGGGCCTTTTCGATTTCGTCGAACAGGATCACGCTGTAGGGCTTGCGGCGGACCGCCTCGGTGAGTCGGCCGCCTTCTTCGTAGCCGACGTATCCGGGCGGCGCGCCGATCAGCCGGGCCACGCTGTGCTGCTCCATGAACTCGCTCATGTCGATGCGGATCATGGCGTTCTCGGTGTCGAAGAGCAGTTCGGCGAGCGCCTTGCACAGTTCGGTTTTGCCCACGCCGGTGGGCCCGAGGAACAGGAAGCTGCCGATCGGGCGGCGCTGGTCGCCCAGGCCGGCGCGGCTGCGACGGATGGCATCGCTGACGGCCCGGAGGGCATCGTCCTGGCCGACGACGCGCTCGCGCAGGCGGTCTTCCATTTCCATGAGTTTCGCCCGCTCGGACTCGATGAGTTTGCTGACCGGGATGTGCGTCCACCTGCTGACCACGTCGGCGATCTGCTCGGGTGTGACTTCCTCGTTGGTCAGGCCACCCTCGGCCTGGCGGTCTTCGAGTTCGCCTTCGGCGGCGTCGAGTTCGCGCTGCAGCTCGCGCAGTTCGCCGTACTGGATGCGGGCGGCCGTCTCGAGGTCGCCCTCGCGCTGGGCCCGTTCCAGGACGGTTTGTTTCTCTTCGATCCGCGTGCGCAGGTTCTTGATGTTCTGCAGCAGGCCGGTCTCGTTGTCCCACTCGACCTGCATGGCGGAGAACGTCTCCTGGAGGTTCGCCAGTTCTTCTTCGAGATCGGCCAGTCGCTCCTGGCTGGCTTCGTCAGTCTCTTTGCGGAGGGCTTCCCGCTCGATCTGCAGTTGCATGATGCGGCGGTTGAGTTCGTCCATCTCGGCGGGCATCGAATCGTTTTCGATACGCAGCCGCGAGGCGGCCTCGTCGATCAGGTCGATGGCCTTGTCCGGTAGTTGGCGATCGGCGATGTAGCGGTGGCTCATCATGGCCGCCGCGACGAGGGCCGAATCCTGGATACGGACGCCGTGATGGGCGTCGTAGCGCGGTTTGAGGCCGCGCAGGATGGCGATGGTGTCCTGCACGCTCGGCTCGTCGACCATGATCGGCTGGAAGCGGCGCTCCAGGGCGGGGTCCTTCTCGACGTGCTGGCGGTACTCGTCGAGCGTGGTCGCGCCGATGCATCGCAGCTCGCCGCGAGCCAGTGCAGGCTTGATGATGTTACCCGCCGAGATCGCGCCTTCGGCAGCGCCGGCTCCGACGACGGTGTGCAACTCGTCGACGAAGAGGATGATCTGCCCGTCGGATTCAGTGACTTCCTTGATAACGGCCTTGAGGCGGTCTTCGAACTCTCCCCGAAACTTCGCACCGGCGAGCATCGCGCCCATATCGAGGGCGTAGAGCGTCTTGTTCTGCAGGCCGGCCGGGACGTCGCCGTTGACGATGCGCTGGGCGAGGCCTTCGACGATGGCGGTTTTGCCCACACCGGCCAGGCCGATGAGGACGGGGTTATTTTTTGTCCGGCGACTGAGCACCTGCATGCAGCGACGGATTTCCTCGTCGCGACCGATCACCGGGTCGAGTTTGCCGTCGCGGGCCATCTCGCAGAGGTCGCGACCGTAACGCTGCAGGGCTTGATACTTGTCTTCCGGCGTCTGGTCCGTCACGCGCTGGCCGCCGCGGATATCCTTCATGGCCGCGAGGATGTCGTCGCGCGTCACGCCGAGGGTCTCCAGGACCTTCCGGGCGTTGCAGTCGACGTCGGCCATCGCCAGAAGCAGGTGTTCGACGCTGATATATTCGTCGCTGAGTTTCTCGGCTTCCTTGCCGGCCGCGACCATGACGTTGCTCATCGCCGGGTCCATGTTCATGCCGCCCCCGGTGGACTGGCTGGGCATGTGGCCGAGTTCGGCGTTGACGACGGCCGCCACGCGATCGCGCGGGCAGCCGGCCTTCTCCAGCAGCGAGACGGCCAGGCCGCTGTCCTGCTCGAGCATGGCGGCAAGAATGTGCAGCGGCGTGATTTGTGCATGGCCCGCTTCGGCGGCCATCCCCTGTGCAGCGGCGACCGCTTCCTGAGCCTTGACTGTCAGTTTATCCAAGCGCATAGATTAACCTCCCGACACATCGTATACGATTCGGTGCAACCGCCGTGCCGAAAACGTGCCGAAAACACAAGCCTTTTATTTGCGTTGCCTTATACCCCGCTGTTCTGCCAGAAATGCCCCGGCCCGCCCACCGGTGCCATTCCGACAGGTTGAAGAGACGCTCAGGACAATCAGCCAAAGAGACACAGAGACGCGAAGATGAAGACGATGAGGAATCAAACGCTTCCAGAATGAACCACGTCTACTGCGATGCGTATTGCCTTGCGCCTATGTGGTCAGCTCTTCTGGACCGCCAGGGCGATATCCCGGGCAAAATCCCTGGCGGCCTGGGCGACAGCGTCCTCCCAGGCCAGATCGGCGAACTCGGGGCGGTTGTGGGCATAGATGACGCTTCGGCTGGCGTTGACGATCGCACCCGTTCCGTCGGGCTTGAAGGCGGCAGCGCAGTCCTGGGCCGTCGCGCCCTGGGCGCCATAGCCGGGTACGAGGAAGATCTGCTGCGGCATGATGCGGCGCAGGCGTCGGGCCTCCTCGGGATACGTCGCGCCGACGACCGCCCCGAGCAGGCTGTAGCCGCGCTGGCCGAGCAGGTTCGCGTCGCGCCCGATCTGTGCGATCTGCCCGCCCATGTGCTCGTAGAGCGTCATGCCGTTCTTGCCGGTAAAATCCTGGACGGCCGTCGCCGAGGGATTGGACGTGCGGACCAGTGCGAAGACTCCGCGGCCGGTGTCGCGCCCAACGTCGAGGAACGGCTGGAGCCCGTCGGCACCGAAGTAGGGGTTGACCGTCACGGCGTCGACGGCGCACGGACCGGTCAGGTGGGCCGCCGCGTAGGCCTCCGCCGTCGAGCCGATATCCCCTCGCTTGGCGTCGCCGACGACGATCAGGCCTATCTCACCGGCTACCTTGCAGATCGTCGCGTAGGCGGCCAGGCCGTAAAAGCCCTGGTCGCCGGCGAGACACTCGAAGTAGGCGATCTGCGGCTTGACGGCCGGCACGTGTGGCGCGACGACCTCCAGGACCTTGATGGCCCATCGTCCGACGGCTTCGATCTGGTCGACCGGGTCGCCGTCGGTGATCACGAACTCCTCCGGCAGGTGGTCGACGCGCGGGTCGAGTCCCACGCAGACGGGCGAGCCCTTCTGATCGACGGCCTCCAACAGGCGGTCCGCAACATGTCCCTGTTCGCTCATGGTCGAACTCCTTCCCCCCGCCGTTATACCGCCCGGCCGTCCCGGCGCCTACAACCGCTTGCGGGACGGGTAGCCGCGAGCGATAATCACGGCATGCTTGAGATACTGCGAAAAGAAGTCTGTGCCGCGAATCTGCGGCTGGTGCGCGAAGGGCTGGTCACGGAGACGTTCGGCAATGTCAGTGCGGTGGACCGCGAAAGCGGCCACGTGGTGATCAAGCCGTCCGGCTTACCGTACGACAAGATGGCCGCCAAGCACATGGTCGTGGTCTCGCTGGAGAGCGGCGAGACGGTCGCGGGCGATCTTTGCGCCAGCAGCGACACGCCAACCCACCTTGAGCTCTACCGCGCGTTCGAATCCATCGGCGGGGTCGTACACACGCACAGCACGCGCGCGACGGCCTGGGCGCAGGCGCGGCGCAACATTCCGCCCTACGGCACGACGCATGCGGATTACTTCTTCGGCTCCGTGCCCTGCGCGCGGCCGCTGACCGAAGCGGAGGTGCGAGGTGAGTACGAGGCGAATACCGGCAAGGTGATCGTTGAGCATTTCCTCAACGCTCCGAACGAGCCGATCGACCCGCAACAGATGACGGCCTGCCTCGTCAGCGACCACGGCCCGTTTGCCTGGGGCGAGACGGCCGATGCGGCGGTCACCGCGGCGGCGCACCTGGAGATCGTCGCCCAACTGGCAAGTGAGACGGTAAACGTCGAGGCCTACCCGCGCATGATCCCGCAGTATTTGCTTGAGAAGCACTTCATGCGAAAACACGGGCCGAACGCCTACTACGGCCAGTCGTAGAGCCTCCACTGCCACACCGGCCGATCAGAAGCGTGTGATCGCCGTCCGTGGATTCCGATGGGTTGCCCGTGGCGCGGCGGGCGTTTGATGCGACGTTGAAGTTGGCGTCGTTGAACCAGCAACATACGCTGAGCCGGAAAAAGAGACCCCCGCCGGTGTCGACTACCTACCAACGTATGCCCGTCGGAAAGACATCCACTATGTCTTCTGTGCCCCTGCCATCGGCGGTGGGCCGCTGGACTATCTTGGCCGCTACTGGTTGTGCGGCTCGTCCATGATTCGAAGGTTCAACTCCGTCAACTGCATGTGGTCGACGTCGCTGGGCGCGCCCGTCAGCGGGCAGACGCCGCGCTGCGTCTTCGGGAATGCGATCACGTCGCGAATACTGCCGGCGCCGATCATCATCATGGCCGTACGGTCCAGGCCGAAGGCGATCCCGCCGTGTGGCGGCGCGCCGTAGCTCAGGGCGTCCAGCAGGAAGCTGAACTTCGCGCGGGCCTCCTCGTGGCTGATGCCCAGCAGCCGGAAGACCTGTTCCTGCACGTCAAGGTTGTGGATACGAATCGACCCGCCGCCCATCTCCAGGCCGTTGCAGACGATGTCATAGGCCCGGCTGCGGACGCTGCCCGGGTCGCTGTCCAGCTTGTCCATGTCCTCGACCTTGGGGGCCGTGAACGGGTGGTGCAGGCTGTCCCATCGGTTCTCGTCCTCGTTCCACTCGACCAGCGGGAAGTCCACCACCCACAGCCACTCCATGGCGCCCGGGTCGATCATGCCGCGTTCGCGGGCCAGCTTGCAGCGAAGCTCCCCCAGCACACGGTTGACGATCGTGGTCTTGTCGCTGCCGAAACACAACAGGTCGCCCGCCCTGGCGCCCGTCCGCTCGATGAGCCCCGCAGCCACGGGGGCCATAAACTTGGCGATGCCGGTTTCCAACGCGCCGCCCTCGGCCACCTTCGTTACGGCCATCCCGCCGGCGCCGAAACCCCTGGCCCATTCGGCCAGGCCGTCGGTTTCCTTGCGGGTCATCTCGGCCCCGCCGGGGACCACGATGCACTTGACCACGCCGCCGGCGTCGATCGCGCCGGTGAAGACGCCGAAGTCGGTCTCCTTGACGATGTCGCTGACGTCGATCAGTTCCATACCGAACCGCAGGTCCGGCCGGTCGCTGCCGAAACGCCGAACGGCCTCGGCGAAACTCATGACCGGCACCTCGTCCGGGAAGCTCTTGCCGGACAGCTCGCAGACCGACCGCATGATGCGGTTGGTGACATCCATGACGTCGGCCTCGGTGGCGAAGCTCATCTCGATGTCCAACTGCGTGAACTCCGGTTGACGGTCGGCCCGCAGATCCTCGTCGCGGAAGCAGCGGACGATCTGGTAGTAGCGGTCGAGCCCGCCGACCATAAGCACCTGCTTGAACAGCTGCGGGCTCTGCGGCAGGGCGTAGAAGGCGGCATCCTGCATGCGGCTGGGCACGAGGAAGTCGCGCGCGCCTTCCGGCGTGCTCTTGGTGAGGAACGGCGTTTCGACCTCGACGAAACCGTCCTCGTCCAGCGCGGCCCGCATCACGCGGCAGATCTGGTGCCGCAGCCGCAGAGCGCGCGTCATCTCCGTCCGCCGCAGGTCGATGTAGCGATACTTGAGGCGGTTTTCTTCGCTGGTGGAGTGGTATTCGTCCGGTTCGAAGGGCACGGGCTGGGCGCGGTTCAGCACGTTCAGCTCGTCGCAGATGACTTCGATCTCACCGGTGTCGAGTTTCGGATTGACGCGGTCCTCGCCGCGCGGGCGGACCTTGCCCTTGACGGCAATGACCCACTCGTTGCGAATCGCGCGGGCGAGCGTGTGCATTTCCTCGCCGCCGACGTCGGGGTCGAAGACCACCTGTGTAATACCCTCGCGGTCGCGCAGGTCGATGAAGACCACGCCGCCGTGGTCGCGGTAGCTGCGAACCCATCCGGCGAGGCGGACCTCGGCGTCGATGTCGCTGCTGCGGAGCTGACCGCAATGGTGTGTGCGTTTCAGAGCTTCATCGCTGAATGTTTCCATAGTGTCACCTGGGGTCGGAATCGAATCGCCCATGGTACCGCATTCCCCGCACGATGCAACTGCCAATGCGACGTTGCGACCGCCTCCGCCACCGGATACACTCTCGATAGGATCGAGGCAACAGGGCCCGAAACGGAAGGACGCTGCCATGGCGATTTCGTTCTCCTGCAGTAATCCCGAATGCGGCCGGGCGATCAAGGCGCCCGACCACGCAGCCGGTCGCCAGGCGCCCTGCCCGGCGTGCGGCACGGTGCTGGATATTCCCCACACAGATGCCGCAGCCACCGGAGCCGCCGCGCCGCCAATAACCGGCGGCGTCATCTGCCCGGACTGCAATCGCTCCGTGCCCAACGGCGCCAGCCTGTGCGCCCACTGCGGGTGGGTGAATCCCGCCGCCCTCGGCGCGGAGGCCCCGCCGCCGACTACCGCAGACCGTGACGACGGGGAACCCGATGTCGAACCCGCCGACGGCAGTCTGGTTACGGACTGCCTGACATCCATCACCTACGCCAGCACGAACGTGCGCAGCATGGTGCGGCTGGTCATGTATTCGGTGGGTCTGGCCGTGCTGCTCTGGTTTATCCTCGACTTCTTCAAAATCCTCGTGCTCTTCGGCGGCGCGGTCATCTACGTGGGCGTATTGCTGGCAGCACAGTGCACGATGGGCGGCTACTTTCTGCGATTCTACCTCGACTGCGCGATCAGTTCGCTGGAAGGCGCAGATCAGGCCCCGGACGTACCGGAATTTGACCTGCCGACGCTCTGCAAAACCGGCCTGAAGGGCGTGGGCATCGCCTGCGTGTACGTCCTGCCGCTGATCACGCTGCCACTGCTTCCGCTCGGGCTGCTCGCCTGGAGCTACACCGACGACTGGCGCGTCTTCGACCTGCGATACGCCCTCAGAGCTGCCGCAAAGAAACCCACCGTCCTGGTGACGATCTGGGGGGCAACGATTCTCTGGTATGTCGCCGGCGTAGCGATGGTGCGGGCCGCGATCTATATCACCGCCCGAATCGTGGACGCAGTGATTGGCGACGGCTACGGACTCGGCGGTGTGTTTTCGCTGCTCATCATCGCCGGCCTCAGCGCGCTGGTGATCGCCACGATCGTCCACTCATTCATGGCCGTAATTTTCCGCTGCATCGGGATGCTGGGGCGCCATCACCCCGAACTGCTCGATATGCTTCCAGAGAATGACAATCCCGCCGCAGCAGTTGGTTTCATCGCACTGGGCATTGCGCTTTCGGTCGCCGTCATTGCGGCCATCGTGTATATTTGAAGCAGCCGAAAACACAAGGAGACACCGATGCGACACATCTGCCTGAGCCTGCTGGCGATTGGCTGTCTGGGCCTGTCGGCCTGCGAGAACAACCGCCCCGAGGCCGAGCCCGCCGGCAGCGGTGACCGTCAACAGCAACCCTCCGCCGATCCAAGCAACGACCCCGCCATCAGCCAGGCCGAGGCCGCCATTCAGGAAACCGACGAGCCGCAGTACGAACAGCAAGGCGGCGTCTACGCGCCGCTGGATTACCTGAGCGTGGTCATGCAGACCCCCGCGCGAGCCAAGCTGGTGGTCTCGCAGAACAACATGCGGGTGCTCGGCCATGCCATCAAGCTCCACAAGATGCGGGCCGGCGGGTTCCCCAAGTCGCTCGATGCCATGGTCGCCAGCGGCGCCCTCGCCGCCAAGGCCACGCAAAGCCCGGGCAACCCGGCCGCCGAGATCGTCTACCTGCAACCGACGGACAAGCCCGCCAACAACGCCCTGCTGGCCTTCGATCCGGTGGGCTACTCGGGAGGCACCTACGTGATGGTCACTTGCGGCGGCGGCAGCAGGACCGTCAGCCTCGACGATCTGAAGGCCAGCATTCGCGCCCGCGAGGGCAAGGTTGTCCAGCCGAAGCTGGAACTCAATCCCTAGCAGCCGGTCTAGGAAGCTATCGTTGCTGCGGCCGCGGGCGAAGCGGTTCGCGCCGGTCTTCCGGCAGATCGACGGGCTACCAGCCCCCCGACGCCTCAGCCGGCGGGGTTCTCGATCCACTGCCGATAGCAGCGACCGCACAGGTGCATCGTCAGGCGTCGATGCACCTGGTCCATCATCTCCTGGGTGGAGAGGCCTTTCATGGCCTCGATGAGATCGTCGATGGCCGCGGCGAGCTGAAAACTGTTCATCTCGGCCAGGCCGTCGGCTTGGAAGTTCGGTGGCGAGGGGTCGGCAAAGGCCTCGATGCGAACGACATAGAAGTTGCCCTCGCCCGGCTGCAGGTTGCAGCCGCAGCGATGGCAGACCAGCGCGATGTGCCCGTCGCTATCCATCGGGCTCCTGTGCAATATGGATTTCGGGCCGGGCGCCTTCCGCCGCTTCGATGCGTGCCAGCAGACGCCGGCGAAGTTCGTCACGAACGTCGGCGTAGGCCGGGTCGGCCACCAGGTTGTTGCGTTGATGCGGGTCGGCGTCATTGTCGTAGAAGTGGGCTTCCCTGTAGGTCTCCGCCGCCGGCGCCCCCCTGCCGGACCTACCTTCCTCCGTGCTGTCGGCGACAACCTCGTAGGTCCATCGCGGCGTGCGGATCGCCCGGCCGATATGGTCCTCGCTGACCTGCAGAAAGACCTCGTCCCGCCACTGCCGGGCGGGCCCGTCTACAAGCTGCTGCAGCGGCCAACCGCGAAACGCCTCTGGCACGTCAATGCCGGCGGCCGTCAGCAGCGTCGGGGGTACGTCGATCAGGCTGGCCAGTTGCCCAGCCGGCGGCTGACCGCGGAACGCCCCGCCCCAGGCGATCATCGGAATGCGAATGCATCCGTCGTGACACGAGCGTTTGTACTCGGCGTTGCGGGTCCGGAAATGGCTGCCGTGGTCCGACGTGTAGAGGATGACCGTCTCCTCGGCGATGCCCTGGTCCTCCAGGGCCGCCCGGATGCGCCCGACGTTCTCGTCCAGTGAACGGCAACAGCCGAGATAGTCGGCCAGGGTCTCGCGCCAGTCGCCATCGGTGTCAGCCAGGTCGCCCGGCGTCGTGAAATTCGCGAACTGCTCCTTGCTGCCGCGCGGGCCTTCGTAGCGGTCCGTATCGTTCTGGTGGTGCGGCTCGATCCACGAGACCATCAGAAAGAACGGCCGCTCGCGGTCGCGATTCTCGATAAACTCGACCGCCCAGTCGCCGACGGCGTCGGCCCGGTAGCGGCCGGGCTCGAACTCGCGCTTGTTGCCGTCGCCATCGAACATGTGCCCGTCATATCCGTGACTGGTGAACTCGAGCACGTCGCTGGCCAGCCAGTACTCATAGCCGCCGCGTCGCTCGGGCGGGATGGGGCGGGTGCGGAAGTCATCCGGCCCGCCGTGTTCGCCGAAACTCGCCAGGTGCCACTTACCGATGTAGGCCGTCTGATAGCCGGCCGCATTAAACGCCGGCGCCAGCCGCATCTCCTCGGCGGGAGGCATGGTGTGGTTCTGGTAGCATCCGACCTCGGTGGCCCACTTGCCGGTCTGCAGGCACGCACGGGCGGGGCCGCAGACGGGCTGGCAGGTGAAGGCGTGCTCGAACCGCATGCCCTCGGCGGCCAGGCGGTCCAGGTTCGGCGTCAGGTTGAACTGCGAACCGAGCGGCTCGCCATAGCAACTGACGGTGTCCCATCGCTGCTGATCGCTGAAGAGGACAATGACGTTAGGCTTCGTCGACATTGTAGGTGTTTCTTCACGGCTTTGTGATCTTACTCGACGACATGGCCCTGGCCGGTGACGATCCACTTAGTGCTCGTCAGGTCCTCGGCCCCCATCGGGCCGCGGGCGTGGAGTTTGTCCGTGCTGATGCCGATCTCGGCGCCCAGGCCGTATCGGCCGCCGTCGGCCCAGCGCGTCGAGGCGTTGACCATCACACTCGAGGCGTCGACGTTGGTGATGAACTGCTCGGCGGCGGCGATGCTGCGCGTGACGATCGCATCGGTGTGCATGCTGCCGTAGGTGTTGATGTGCTCGACGGCCGCGGCGATGTCGTCGACGACGCGGATCGACAGCACGAGGTCCAGATATTCGGTTGCCCAGTCGTCCTCGGTGGCTTTGCCCATGTCCGGTATAATCGCCCGGCAGCGGTCACCGCCGCGGAGTTCCACGCCGGCGTCTTTCAACGCGGCGGCAACGCGCGGCAGGAACGTCTCGGCGACGGCGGCGTCGACGAGCAGTGTTTCCATGGCGTTGCAGACGGCGGGGTATTCGCATTTGGCGTTAACGGCGATGGCCTCGGCCATGTCCAGGTCGGCCTCGGCGTGAACGTACACGTGGCAGATACCGTCGAGGTGCTTGATGACAGGGATGCTGGCCGCTTCCATGACGGCGCGAATCAGCCCATGACCGCCGCGGGGGATAATCAGGTCGATCAGTCCCTCGGCCGTCGCCATGGCCGACACGGCCGCCCGGTCGGTGGTCTCCAGGACGGTGACGGCCTCGGCGGGCAGGCAGGCGGCGGCGAGCCCCCGCTTGATCGCCGCGGCGATGGCGAGGTTGGAGTTGATCGCTTCCTTGCCGCCCCGCAGGATGCAGGCGTTGCCGCTCTTGAGGCACAGCCCGGCCGCGTCGGACGTAACGTTCGGCCTCGACTCAAACACGATACCGATCACGCCGATCGGCACGCGACGCTTCTCCAGCCGCAGGCCGTTGGGACGATTGTAGGCAGTGATCGTTTTGCCGACTGGGTCGACCTGCGCGGCGATGTCTGCCAGCGCGACGGCCATGCCCTCGACCTTGGCGTCGTTGAGGACCAGCCGCTTTGTCATCGCGTCGGTCAGGCCGAGTTCGTCGGCGCCGGCGAGGTCTTTGGTGTTGGCGGCCTGGATGTCGTCACTGGCCTCGCGGAGGGCGGCCGCACAGGCCAGCAGTGCCTTGTCGCGTATCTCGCCGGTCGTGCAGGCCAGCACGCCGGCGGCCTTCCGCGCCGCCTGGGCCAGGTCGGTAATATACTGCGTCATGTCCATGGGGGTCTCCTGCCTGCAATGCGATTCGGGGCCGCAGTGTACCGCGCGGCCGGCGGCGTGAACAGTACGCGTCCGGCAATGGACCTCGCCGAGGTCGCGCAGTATACTGCGGGGACGCCGGCACGCATGAAGGGCGCGAGCGTGGCGACTCAACTCCATGTAGAACTGACCCGTCCACACCGTTTACGTGACGCAGCGGCGGGCGGTAGACTCTCGCCCATGGCCGGACGCGGCGACATCCCGAAAGACCTGCAGCCGGAGAACCTGCTCAGTGCATACGCCTCGGCCGCCTTCCCCATGGAAGAGGACGGCACGATCTGGTGGTATCGCCCGCAGCGGCGAGGCCTGCTGCCGCTGGACGAGCGGTTTCACGTATCGCGATCGCTGAGGCGGACAATCCGCCGCGGCGCGTATGCCTGCACGGTCAACGAGGCGTTCGAGCGGGTGATGCGGCTGTGTGCGGACCGTCCGGAGGGCACGTGGATCGGCCCGAGAATGCTGGCCGCCTACACGCACCTGCACGACGCCGGCTTCGCCCACAGCGTGGAGGCCTGGCCTGCCGGGGCCATCGGCGAGGAGGATCCGGTCGGCGGGGTCTACGGGGTGGCCCTGGCGGGAGCATTCTTCGCCGAGAGCATGTTCCACCGCCGGACCGACGCCGGGAAAGTCGCGCTGGTGCATCTCATCGAACGTCTGCGGCAGCGCGGCTTTGCGTTCTGCGATATCCAGTGGGCCACGCCGCACCTGCAGACCTTCGGGGCCATCGAACTGCCCGCCGACGACTACGCCGCCCTGCTCGGCAATGCCCTTGACCGCCATGTGCGGTTTGCCTGATACACTCCCCCGCACACGCTCTGCGCGGTGCGGCACTCCCGTAGGGACGCCGTTGGCACCGCTGCACCGCGTCAACAGGTGATGAAGCAGGTACTCCGCCACTGACGAATCGTCTGGACCCCGTACGTCTCGCCGTCAGGCTTCACCTGACTCGCTCTGCCAGCGTCGATACTCTCGGCGGCGTGCGCGTCGCCCCGGCCTCGCAGCAGATTGTCAGACAGCGGATTGGACATCGAAGATACGTCGGCATTTCACAGGATTTGTATTCGCCATGAGTGGTTGAACCCGCGGAGAAATACCCGACAATAGCAGTCCGTTTAGACATGGATCGCGTCGCGAGCGTCGACGCACTTTGCCGAACACCAAGGAGCGGAAACGCAGGCGCATTGGTTCATTCGTTCGTTCGGCAATTCGCACAAGACCGAGTTTTCGTAACGATGGCGCGCAGGCAAAACGCCCGACCACGGCAGCGACAGCTTCCGAGACGGGCGGCCAGGCATTCTGCGTTGTTCGTTTGTTCGTAGAGACACAAGAACCACAGGAGATCGGTATGCCCGCAGCAATCCGCGTGACCGTCTGGAACGAGTTTTGCCACGAGAAGCAGAACGACGCGGTCAAGAAGCTTTACCCCGACGGCATGCATGCCGTCATCGCCGCGTTTCTCAACAAGGCCGGCCTTGAGGCCACCACCGCCACGCTGGACGAGCCGGAGCACGGCCTGACCGAAGAGGTGCTCGACAAGACCGACGTGCTGATCTGGTGGGGCCACGCGGCCCACGGAGACGTCCAGGACGAAATCGTCAGTCGCGTTCAGCAGCGCGTGCTGGAAGGCATGGGCCTGATCGTGCTGCACAGCGGTCACTTCTCGAAGATCTTCAAGCGCATGCTGGGCACGAACTGCTCGCTGAAGTGGCGCGAGATCGCCGAGAAGGAGCGCCTCTGGAACCTCGCCCCGAGCCACCCGATCACCGAAGGCATCGGCGAGTACATCGAGCTGCCGAACACCGAGATGTACGGCGAGCGGTTCGACATCCCCACGCCGGAGGAGCTGATCTTCGTCAGTTGGTTCGAGGGCGGCGAGGTCTTCCGCAGCGGCTGCACGTGGCAGCGCGGCAACGGGCGGCTCTTCTACTTCCGCCCCGGCCACGAGACCTACCCCATCTTCTACAACGACGACGTGATGACAGTCATCGCCAACGCCTGCCGTTGGGCGGCCCCGCGCAGGCGCAGAAAAACCGCCGGCGCCATCAAGTGCCCGGACCCGCTGGAGGAGGTCGAGCCCAAGGACGTCGATTTCGGCAAGGCCGGGATTCAGCAGTAACTCCTCCAAGCAGCACAGGAGCCATGATATGTCGAAGAAGATTCGATGCGGCGTAATCGGCCTGGGCATGGGCACCGGCCACGTCAAGGGCTATCAGAGCCACCCGCAGGCCGAGGTCGTCGCCGTCGCTGACACCAACCCCGATCGCCTGGAGCAGCGGGCTGAGGAGTTCGGCGTGGAAGGCCGCTATACCGATGCCAAGACCATGCTGAAGGACGAGACACTGGACGTCGTCAGCGTTGTGACGCCCAACACGTTCCACAAGCCGCTGACCATCGCCGCCCTCAAGGCCGGCTGTCACGTCCTGTGCGACAAGCCGATGGCCATGAACGCCCGCGAGGCCCAAGCCATGCTCGATGCAAGCAAGAAGGCTCGCAAGCGGCTGATGATCAACTTCAGCTACCGCTTCAGCCCGCAGTCGCAGGCCCTCAAGACGCTGGTCGCCGAGGGCGAGCTGGGCGATATTTACTACGGCCAGACGGTCTGGCACCGCCGGCGGGGCATACCCGGCTTCGGCGGCTGGTTCGGCACGAAGGCCCTCTCCGGCGGCGGGCCGCTGATCGACCTGGGCGTGCATCGGCTGGACCTGGCCCTGTGGCTGATGGGCTACCCCAAGCCGACCTACGTCATGGGCGGCACGTACAACCCCATCGCCACGCGGTTCGCCAGAGCCGCGAAGAAGACCTACGACGTTGAAGACCTCGCCGTGGGCATGATCCGCTTCGCCAACGGCGCGATGCTGGAGATCGAAGCCTCCTGGGCCGTCAACATCCGCCAGCGCGAGCTGCAGTACACGCGGCTGCTTGGGACCGACGCCGGCCTGAAGCAGTACAACATCAACGAGACCTACGACTACGAAGCCGAGGTCTACCTGGAGAAGCACGGCACGCAGTACGACATGAAAGTCCACCCGCCCGTGCCGGGCTGCCAGAGCTCGTACTACCACTTCATTGACAGCATCGTCAACGACCAGCCGCACATCGCCACCGGCGAGGAAGGCGTGACCGTCATGAAGCTGCTCGATGCGATCTACACATCCGCCAGCACCGGCAAGCCGGTCCAGATTCGCCAGTAGCCGAACCGCACAACGCAGGCCCGGGACAGGCGGTCCCCGGGCCTGGACCCTTTCCGCGCCACCTCACCAGTTGACTGTCGATGTTCCCTTCGTCGGTCAGACGCGATGCGTCTCACGCAGTGCCCGCCACGTGCTCGCCCCGCGATCCATCAACCCCATGTGCTGCAGCGACAGTGCGAGGTCGGCCCGAATGTCGGCCAGGTCCTTCTCCTCGCTGCGGGCCGCCATTCGCCGGGCCAGTTCGTCAACCTGGCCATGCTGCGTGGACGTCACGGCCAGGCGGTAATGCGCCTCGATCTGCTCGCCCGGTACGCTGAAGAGGCTGTGGAAGATCCGTGCCGACAGCCGATCGTGTTCCAGTTCCTTCAGTACAAGCCCCAGCTTGATCAGCGCCGGCACGTGCGTGGGGTGCAGCCGGGCAGTCCGGACGAACTCGCTGGCGGCCTGCCGCGGGTGCCCGAGCGACCGCAGCAGCACGCCCAGCAGGAAGTGCCCCTCCGGCCGCAGGGGCTGGCGAGCGACCCGTTCCATGTGGCACCGCAATTCCGGTTCGAGCGCACGTTCGAGCGGCTCGCCGGGCACGATCATTCCGGCGGACGGCTCGCCGAACGCGGCGGCCTGCGCCAGCCGGCGATGCAGGCGGATCATCTGCGTCAACAGCAGCGTGCTGTTGGGGTCGACGGCACTGGCCAGATCCAGGGTCCGCGCCGCCACTTGGATGTCATTCGCCGCCGCCTGCGAGACCCCCATGCCGATGTAGTTCACCAGCAGCCGCTCGCTGCACAATGCGGCCCGCCCGAAGGCCTCCGCCGAGTCTTCCCATCGATCGAACAGCAGGTGATGCGTCGCCAGCTTGATCAGCGCTTCGAGATAGTCGGGGCAGATACTCAGCGCCTCGTTGTACTGGGACAGCGCCGGCTCGTCGTCGCCGACGAGGCTGTAGAGATTCGCCACCTGCAGGTGCAGATCCGCGAATGGCCCCTGGTCTTCGAGCATGGCCTCGGCGACGGCGATGGCCTCCCGCACCTGCCCCCGCTGCACCAGCTCGGTCACGGCCTCGTTGTCGGCGGCCCAATTCTCGGGCTCCAATGCGATGACGACCTCGAAGCTCTCGGCCGCGTCGCGATAGTCGCCACAATGAAATTGCAGGCAGCCGGTCGACGTCCGCAAGTGCGTGTCGCCGGCGGCAATCGCCCGCAGCGCCTCGTAGGTCGCCAGGGCCTCGCGCGGTTTGCCCAGCCGCAACTGGACGGCTGCCAGCCGCTTGTGCGCGGAGATGTGCCCCTCGTCGATCTCGATCGCCCTCGCAAAATGGCCCGCCGCCTGCTCCGGCTGGTCGAGCTGCTCGGCCGTCAGACCCTGTGCGAACTGCACCCCCGCAACGTCGGGTGCGATTCCCGCCAATGTATCAAGGTACTCGGCGGCTTCGCGCAGATTGCCTCGCTCCTCCGACAGCGCCGCCATCGCCGCCAGGGCCGCCCGGGCCGTGCCCTGACGGTAGCATAACGTTGCGAGCCACTGCCGGGCATCGTCAAGCTGACCCTCTCGCCAATGGGCCAGGCCGATCTGAAGCTCAAGCTCCGGGCCGCCCTGCTCGTACAGTTGCGACTTGAGTGCCTGGACCGAGCTCATCGCCCCGCCACCGTACAGCGGATAGAGAATGGCCCGCAGATCTTCCGCAAGGCCCCGCCCGAGTATCTCCAGCAAAACGCTCACGCCCTCGCCTTTGTGTTGCGGCCCTCCGAGACGAACGTCGGTCCTCAACGACCGACGGAGTGCCGCCTGGCAACATTCTCCATGTCGACACTTTGAGCCGGGCGGTGAAATAAGCGGCCCCGCAAAAATCGATGTCCCGACGTCTGCCGCGGACGGACTCCTGCCGCAACCCCTGTATCTGCCATATGCTAGAGCATTTTACAGAAACCCTC
Organism: Planctomycetota bacterium; assembly: GCA_009908915.1. GTDB lineage: Bacteria > Planctomycetota > Phycisphaerae > SM23-33 > SM23-33 > JAAAOJ01. The sequence continues at coordinate 40,078 of JAAAOJ010000037.1, read as the reverse complement.
TCGCGGCCATGCCGTCTCCGGCTTCGGCGGTCTGCGTCCGGCTGCATCGGCAACCCGCGGGATTGCCTGCTTCTGCGGAAATCAATACGCGCCGTGGCCACAGAGCACCGCGGGAATCGTCTGGACCATAATCAGAAGGTCCAGCAGCAGCCCGCGCGACCGCAGGTAGTACAGGTCCAGGAGGATCCACTGTTCGTACGTCAGTTCGCTACGACCGGAAATCTGCCACAGGCACGTCAGACCGGGCGTGACCTTCATGCGGAGACGGGCGGCGCCGGTGGTGCGCTGGGCTTCGGGCAGCCAAAGGGGTCGCGGGCCGACAAGCGACATCTCGCCGCGCAGGACGTTGAAGAGTTGCGGCAGTTCGTCGATGCTGCTGCGGCGAAGGAACTTACCGACGAAGGTCAGGCGCGGATCCTCGGGCAGCTTGAATACCGGGCCGTTCTGGTAGTTGCGATGCCGGAGGAAGTCCACGTCGTCCTGTGCCCCGGAACGCATCGTGCGGAATTTGTACATCGTAAACGGCTGGCCGTCCGTGCCGGCACGCGTCTGGGAAAAGATGATCGGCCCGCGGCTGGAGAGCTTGACGAGCAAGGCTGTCAGAAGCATGACCGGGCTGAGCAGAACCAGCAGTGCCACCGATAGCACGATGTCCAGCACCCGCTTGACCGCCAGGTAGGCGGCCCCGCCGGCCGGAGCGACGGACTCGCTGCCCGCGTCGTCCAGCCGGGACAGCAGGTCCGGCGCGTCGGCGGCAGAAATAACACGTGTCATGTGATTCGCCCCCCGCGGCTTATCGCTTTGTACATGCTTTCCATTGTACTGACCATGCGTTGAATGGTAAACGACGTGGCGACGTGTTCGCTGGCCAGATGGCCGGTCTCGCGACGCAACGCGGCGTCGTTGTGACATCGGATCATCGCCTCGGCCAATGCAGCCGCATCGTCCGGCGGCACCCAGAGAGCAGCGGCGTCGAGCACCTCACGGTTGGCCGGCGTGCTCGAAGCGATCACGCACCGGCCGTGCGTCGCCGCCTCGTGCAGCACAAGCGACGCGCCTTCAAGCACGCTGGGCTGGACCACGAACCGCGCGTGGGCGTAGAGGCTGTCGAGCACGTCAGGTCGAACCGCGCCGAGCCAGCACACGCCGTCCGGCGATTCCCGCCGACAACGCCGTGCGTAGCCTGCCTCGCCCACTCCACCAGCGACCACGAGCGGCACGTCCAGCCCCGCCCGACGCCAGGCGTCGATCAGGACATCGAGACGCTTCTCGGGAACGATCCGCCCGACATGCAGCACGTAACGCCCCGCGGCCAGGTGCCATCGCCGCAGGTCCGCCTCGTCACCGATACGCCACGGCTCGACAGCGTTGGGCACGACCGTGACCGAACGTCCAAACTGCCGCTCAAGTTCCCGCGCCAGGTGCGGGGCAACGGCCGTCACCCTGTCCGCCAGTCGCATGCCGGTGCTCAGCCCCGCCCGAAGCGCAAGCCGCGCCGGACGCGACCACTTCTCCCGGCGCCAGTCCGGCGCGTGAATCGTCAGAACGGTCGGCAGGCCGGCCGCCACCACCAGCGGCAGCAGCAGCGCCGGGCCGGGCGAGTGGACATGCACCACGTCGACCTGCCGCCGCAGCACGTCCCAGCACGCCGTGGCCGTGTGCGTCAACGCCTCCAGGTGCTTGCCGCCGAAACCGGCGGTGACGATCGACTGCCCGCCAACGCGAACCGGCTCGTGGCTGATGCAACGCTCCCGGCCGTAGACGAGCATCTCGTGACCGCGCGCGGAAAGCCCCGCGGCGAGCAGTTCGACCACGCGTTCCACACCGCCTTCACTCGCACCGAGCCCCCGCGTGCCGATCATTGCGATTCGCATCGTCGCCTCGCAATCTGCATCGCCGCCTCGTAGGCCTCGATGACCGCCTGTTCGATGCCATCCGGCGGGTGCATGCGCTCGATTCGCGGCGCTGCCGCCGCGCCGAGTCGCTGGCGCTGACGTCGGTCGGCCAGCAGGTCCTTCGCCACCGCGACCAGGGCGTCGACATTGCCGGTCGGATACAGCCGCCCCGTCTCGCCGTCGTCGATCCATTCGCGCAGGCCACGCTGGTCCGGCGCGATGACGCACCGGCCGGCCGCCATCGCATCGAGCATGGCCGCCGGTGAATTCTCCGTACATCGGCTGGTCACCACCACCGCCGCCGCCTCGCCGTACAGATCCGCCATCCTGTCGCACCCTACGTGACCAAGCAGTTCCAGGTTCCAGACACGCCGCCGCGTGGCCGCCACGCCGAGCGGCTCGCGCATGGGACCGTCGCCGGCGACGCGCACCGTCGCGCCCGCCAGCCGCGCCGCCAGCGGCAGCAGCAACTCTGGAGACTTCTCCACCGCCAATCGCCCCGCATACAGAAGCACGTTCGAACGGCGCGGCGTGTTGGACGTTGCCGGTCGCCGCACCGGGTTACGCACCAGCCGCAGCCGGCTGCGGGGAACGCCCGTCTCGCACAGTGCGTCCCATGCCATTTGCGTCGGGCACACCCAGACGCCCACCCATCGGTGGTAGCGCCGCAACAGCCGCTCGATCGCACCACGACCCGCCAGAGCCGCCCCACCCGGGCCGGTGCAGTGACGCCGGGCCGCCGCCGCGTAGTGATCATCGATGCCGTCAAGGTTCAGCCGCTCGACCGGCCACCGCCAGAACGCGCGCTCACGGCCGGCCTGGCGAAGGTCGTGGCACGTCATCACGATGCCCACACCGTGGCGGGCCAGCACCGGCAGGATCGATGGCGTGAGGTGATGATAGATGTTGTGGAGGTGCGCGACGTCGACGGGCTGGCGGCGGAGACATGCGTCGAGTTTGCCGGCGGCTTCGTCGTTGTGCAGCATATGCACGAACGCCAGCGGCGAGGCCGCACTGTTGAAATCGCGCAATTGCGGCATGGCGGGCATCGCGGCATCGGTCACGCAACCGAAGGCAAAAGTCTGGTGGCCCCGTGCCTCCATGGCCTCACCCAGAGCGCGGACATACTGCCCCACGCCGCCGGCAGCGGCGCCGTCGCCGTCGAGGAATTTCTCAATGTGCAGGATTCGCACGCGTCTGCTCTTCTGCCGAGTTCGGCTCGGCCAGCTTCAGTCGCCCGATGTGCGCTCGCAACTTCTTCCGCAGAATCCACCATCCCACAGCCGCCGTGCGGCATCGATAATACCGCCGGGCCGTGCAGATCATCCAACTCGTGTGCCGTCGGTTTCGTTCGGCCTGCCGGGCCTGCTCGGCCTGCGGCGACGCCCAGAGCGACCCGAAGTCCTGCTGCAGCAGGTTGCCCATCGTCAGCCCGTCAACGCTCGATGTATGGACCGTCCCGTCTGACTGCAGGAAAAACAACGCCTCGCCCGGCCGCGACAGATTCTCCCACCGCTCGCCGCAGATGTGTCGCCACGTCATCGCCGTGAAGTGTGCCCGCAGCCAGGCCTTCGGCCGCCACCGCCGCAATCCCTCGCCGACGACGGCCTCGAAGGCCTCACGGGCCTCCTCACCATACTCGCCCGCCGGCGCGCCATCCGTGTGCAGTTGTCTCGCTGCCGCCTGGGCCGCCACCACGCCAAGCTCCAGTTCCCTGGCCGCGGCCAGGTCCGCCACCGCCGCGATCTCGGCGGCGTTGTCAGGCGTGACGGTCATGCTCAGTCGCAAACCGCTGTAGCCCTCGGCGCGCAGTCGGTCGACGGTCGCCATCGCGCGGTCGAACGCACCGGCCACACCGCGGATGCGATCATGGACGGCCCCGAGCCCATCGATGCTGACGGCCAGCCGCACGGACGGATCGTCCAGGCCGATCGCGTGCATCATGGTCACCGTCCGGTCGACGCCGAGGCCGTTGGTGGAGATTGTGATGACGGCGCGTCGGCAGCGTCGGCGCGTAGCGGCGACGAGGTCCGGCAGGTCGTCGCGGAGGAACGGCTCGCCGCCGGAGAGGTTCACCGTGCGGAGGGACGTCGGCAGCGTCGCCAGGTGCTCGGCCGCCAGCGCGTCGACGCCCTGCTGCTGCCAGACGTTGCACATGACGCATCGTGCGTTGCAGCGCTGCGTGACGGCGACGACCGCGTCGACAGGTTGTGCAGGACGTAGCATGTATAGAGTTTATCCACCCGGGCGGATCGACGCTACAAGCGGTATGCCGCCAGCAGCCGCTCGGCAAGGTACTCGGCGGCGAAGGCGCGGCTGACGTGCTCGCGGGCGGCATCCGCCAGTTGGCGGGCGAGGACCGGCTCGTCGAGCAGCTTTGCGATGCCATCAGCCATTGCCGCGTCGTCGTTCGGTTCCACAAGCAGCCCGGTCTCGCCGTGGGAGATCACGTGCTCGGCGCCGCATCGTGTCGCGACGATGGGGCAACCGGCCGCGGCAGCCTCCAGCAGGCAGTTGGGGACACCCTCCGTGCCCGCGTGACTCGTCAGTATCGCCACCTCCGAGGCCGCCAGCAGTGCCGGAACCTCGTCGATGCGGCCGAGCATGCGGACGGTTGCCTCCAGCTTGTACTCGCGCCGAAGCCGGTCGATCTCGGCCCATCGCGGCCCGTCGCCGGCCAGCAGAATACGAACGTCGCGGCCCCGGGCGACAAGGCGGCTGACGACGCGGAAGAGCATCTCGTGATTCTTCATCGGCCGAAGGTTGGCGACCATGCTGACGACGGGAGTGTCCGGCGGTACGTCGAAGCGACGGCGGGTGCCGGCCCGGTCCGGCAGGTCGGCGAACGGCCGGAGGTAGATGGCATTCGGCACGACGGTGACAGCCTCGCGGGCAGCGGCGTAGCGGTCGACGACCACGCCCCGCAGGGCTTCGGCGTTGACGATCCAGCCGCCCGGCGAATGGCGGCGCAGAGCCCGGCGAATCAGCACGTCTCGCAGTGTCGACAGCGGCTGGCCGGCCCGGCAGCCGGCGATGATCTTCTGCTGCTGGTCGGACGACACGGCGTGGAGGACGTCGGTGAGGCAGGCAAGGTCGAACGCGTGGATCACGTCGAAACCCTCGGACAGCGGTCCGCGGAGCGGCGCGACAACCAGGCGTCGCATCCAGCCGCCGACGTCGACACACTCGACGGGCACCTCGGCCGCCGCCAGCAGGTCGGCGTAGTCATTGTCCGGCTGACAATGGAAAACGGTCACCGCATGGCCGGCGCGGGCGAGTTCGGCCGCGGAGATAGCGCACTGCTTCTCCGCGCCGCCGCGGGCCAACGTCCAGTTCACCATCGCTATCCGCACAAGAACCTCCCGACACTGGATGCCCCGCGGGCCAACGTCCAGTTCACCATCGCTATCCGCACAAGAACCTCCCGACACTGGATGCCCCGCGGGCCAGAAGTTCCTGCAGCATCCCGCCGACGAAACGGCGCTTCTCGCCACCGGTCCGACTCACGGGCGACCACGCCGCATATTGCAGCATCGTCGCCGCGATGTCCCAGACCGCCAGCATGCCCGTGCCCGCTCCGCCAGCGACACTTTGGGCGATGTGGCATGTATTGCTGATGTAGGCCCGGCCGCGGGCCTTCCAGTCGCCCCGCCCGCCGGCCTGGCGATGATGGAGCACGACCAGTTCGGGCGCGCGGTACAAGGCGTGATGGGGGGCGATGCGAAATGTCAGTTCGCGATCTTCTCCCCAGGCATAGCCGCTGAGCATTTCGTCAAAGTGGAACGCGGCGGCCACCTCGCCCCGCAGGCTCAGCCCGCCGGCGGAGAGCTTTCGCACCGGCAGGAGTCGGCCGGCCAGTTCCGGGGGCAGCGACGCATAGCGCGAGGCGACATGGTGCGGCCCCCACCGGCCACGACCGAGCGCACGCTCGACAGCCAGCCAGAGCCTGCCCGACGGCAACTCGGTGTCCGGCTCGCGCACGGTCGGACCGATGCCGCCGACCACACCGTCGGCATCGGCGGCGTAGAGGTCGACCAGTCGCGCGATGAAATCGGGCGGCAGGACAATGTCGTCTTCCAGCAGCAGCATGACATCGCCGGCGGCGGCACCGAGCCCGGCATTGCGCGAGGCCGTGGAGGACGCTTCGTCGCGCCGGAGAAAACGGGCCGACACGGCTGAGGCGTTCAGGTCGTCGATGAGGTCGGCACGGAGGTCGTCGCGGCCGTCGTTGACCACGATCAACTCCTCCGGCCGCCGCGTCTGCGCGAGGATGGATTCCACGCAGCGCCGCAGTGAAACGGGTCGATCGTGCGTCGGAAGAATGGCCGAAACGCTCAACGCCATGGCACGAGCCTCCCCATCGCCGCACCGAGGCGATGCATGCTGCGGCCGAGCACCTCGCGTTCGTGGCGATCAAACACCCAGCCGGTCAGCAGGCAGACCGCCAGGATGAGCGGCCAGGCCACGCCCACCCACAGGGCCGGCAGCATCAGCAGCACGGGTGTGGCGAGGATGAAGTAGGTGCTGTCCGACAACCGCACGCGCGCCGCCAGAAGATAGACCAGCAGCACCAGACCGCCGCCGAAGTACATGCCGACACCCGCCGCCCGGGCGGCCCCGTTGACGTGCCAGCTGTACGGCGGCGACATCCACATCGCTGCGAGCAGGACGTTGAGCGAACAGGCCGCCAGGCCGGCAATGGCGATAATACCGGGGCGTTCGTGAAGCTTGGCGAGGATCGTCAACAGCGTCATGTTGCTGACAGCGACGCTGAAGGTCAGCAGGCCAGGCAGATAGAGGTAGCCGTAGCGATAGGCCGGGTCGACGATCTGCCGCCACCATGGCGCGGTGACGTAGAGCAGGACACTGAAGGTCATGACCGCGAGTGACAGGGCCTTGTAGGCCGTCTCGAGAACGAACATGGCTCCGTCGCGGTCGCCGTCCTCCCATCGTCGCGCGACGTGCGTGAACAGGATGGCCCAGGCGGCGCCGGCAATGAAGGCGACCGGCTGACTGAGTCGCAGAAAGACCGCCAACGGCCCGGCGGTTCGACCGTCGAACCAGACGTAGACCATGAAGTAGCTGACAAAGCCGGTCGCCTGCCAGATCATCGCACCCAACATCGTCATCATGCCGAAGCGGACGAACCGCTTCAGGCCCGCCGCCACCGGCTCGGCCGGCGGGTTGGGCTCGGTGGCGTGAATGGGGATGGCCATGCCGACGTCGTCGGCGTCGGCGACGGGCTCAACGTCATCCTCAAGCGGCGCGGCCTCGCGTTCGCCCGTTCCGTTACGGGCCAGTCGGCGAACGCCGATATCAAGCAGCACACCACCCAGTGCGAGCGTCGCGCCCAGCGACACCAAATGGGCCAGGAGGATCGACAGTGCGCCCGGGGTGGCCGACGCCCAGACGATCGCCAGGGCCGTGAAGACGACGCTGTAGACGATCTCGACGACCGACGTCAGCCGGTAAACGCGCAGGCCATAGGCGAAGCTCAACATGCAGAGATACAGGCCCATCGCCCCGACCGTGCCGATCGTCACCAGGGCCATGTACCACTGGTACGGGTTGAGCGTCACCGGCCCACCCCGGACAGCCTGTTTGAACACCAGCAGCGCCCGAACCAGCCACGGGCTCAGCGCCAATGCCAGCCCCGTCAGCACCACTGCCAGCCAAATCACCCACGTGCGCACACGCCGGTAGAATTCGAGCAATTGACCGCGGGCCTCGTAGACGCTGACATATCGACTGAGGGCATGGTTCGCACCGAGCGTGACCAGCGGGGCCGCGACGGTGAAGGCCATCACGGCCAGCCCCCAGAACCCCATTTCCGTCTTGGACACCAGCCAGGTCAGCAGGATGACGCGGCCCAGGCCGAGGCCCTTCTGCAGAACCATCGACGGCAGGTAGACGCTCATAGATCCGGCGATCGAGCCGGTTTTCAGCAAACGCGAGAGAACGGACATAAGGTGTTGTATCCCGCCAAACGGTCGAGGTCAATCCAGTCTCGGTGCCACAGGCAGGTCGAGCGACTGGGGCTCGAGCAGCCGATTGAAACAGACAACCAGGCCCGCAAAACTCCAGAGCATGGCATTGCTGAAGACGTGCCACAGCGGATCGCGGAACATGGCGTCGATGAGGTAGTTTGCCAGAACGACCCAGAACAGCACGACGAATTCGCGCGACACGTCGCCCGCGGCTTCGGACGGCAACTTTCGGAACAACTGCAGCGACTGGCGGAACAGCAGGGCGAAGACGCTGATCGTCACGAGCAGCCCGATCGTGCCGGTCTCGGCCCACATGTTCAGGAACAGGTTATGCTGTACAAGTACGCCGGTGGTCGCCCCGACGAGACTCGACGGATCGCGCGACATGGACATCTGCTTGTCGACAAAGTGGCCGAAACCAACGCCGGTCATCGGGCGTTCCTTGACGATCTCCCAGGTCTGGGCCAACAGGATGATCCGCGAGCGGACGGGGCCGACCTGGGCCACGCCGCCGGCTCGACGGTCGGTACTGCTCAGCCTCCCCCACTGGACATAGACGGCGGTAAGCACCAGTGCCAGCAGGCAGGCCAGTCTCAGCCAGCGGTAGCGGGGGCGTCCGGCCCAGAGAATCCATATCGCCCCGCAGATGACGAAGGACAGGTACGCACTTCGCAGCAGGCAGAAGAAGATCGCGGGCGGCACGAGCAACGCCTGGACCACCAGCAGTCCGCGATACACGCCACTGGCCTTGCGAATCAGGTACAGGTCGACATAGAACAGCAGTACGAGGAAGACGGCCTGGGGTGAGGCGCCACTGAACGCGCCGCGCGCACGGTCGAAGTGGATGCCCCATGTCGGGTCGTTGATATAGTTCGGCCAGATGAGCTGCCGAGCCCAGCCGACGCCGCCGAGCGCCGCATACTGCAGGTAGCCGATGTACAGCGCGTACCAACCGTACAACGTAATGATGATCAGCGCCCGCCGAATCTGCTTTTCGTCCGAACCGGCGTTGTAGATCAGGAAGAACATCAGAAACGGCAGCAGAATGCTGCCGATGAAGCGGTAATACGGCGCCGATCGCACTTCCTCCGTCGCCGCCACCCAGCCGGACGTGTGAGCGCTGATGCCGACGTAGACGACCAGGGCCAGCATGAGCCAATGCAGCTTGCGATCAAAGCGAATGCGGCGTGCGTGCGTGAGGAAGTAGAGGAAGAACGCGACCATGCCGGCCAGGAATACCAGTCGCGGCACGGACAGGTTGAAGAAGCCCGTTACGTCAATCTTCCAACCAGGCCAGTCGAGGATGCCGTAGCTGAGAACCCACAGCCAGGCCCACAGCGTTACATCCCACCGGACAGCCCAGTAGAACAGCAGGCCGGCCGCGGCGGCGATGGCGATGTTCCAGGGCACGAGACCGGGCGCGAGCAGCCCCACGCCGATCACGGCAACCAGCAACACGCCAATGGCCCCCAGGTAGAGCCAGTCGATCTTTTGCTCACGGATCAGCAGCATGCAGAGCCCGTCCTGTCAGACGCGTCGGTAAAGGAACGAGGGAATGGGGAAGCTCCGCTGGTTCAGGACAAGTCCGACAAGCTTTCCGCCGCCGGCTTCGAGCTGTTTCTTGGCCTGGGCGACGGCCTCGCGCGGGGTCTGGTCGGCGTGGGTCACGAGGACCACGTCGCCAACGACCCCGGCGAGTACCTGTGCGTCGGGGTAGTGGTTGGCGGCGGCGACATCCACGAGAATGTAATCGTAGGCGTCGTTGAGGATTTCGAAGAACTCCTCGACGGCATCACTTCGCAGGACATCCAGCGAGCGGCCGCCGATCGTGCCGACCGTCACCACGTCAAGCGACTCATTGACGCCCTGTATGACGTTGTGCAGTTCCTCGGCACCGGTGAGCACTTCCGTCAGGCCGGGCGCCTGGCGAAGGCCCAGCCGTTCGTGGATGGCCGGGGCGCGAAGGTTGAAGTCCACGAGGCAGACGCGTGCGCCGCCGGCCGGGCCGCTGCCGGCTACCGCCAGGCCGCAGGCGATGGTCGAAACGCCTTCGTTGCGGGACGGGGCGGTCACCAGCGTCGCCTTGCCGGTCATGCGGCCGGAGTAGAAGATCGACGCCCACATGCCGCGAAAGAGGTCGTCGGCCTTGTCTTTCAGTTCGGCGTTTCGCGCCATGCGACGCACGGCGGCGACGGCCGTCGATGGGGCGATGGCATCGTCGTACTGCGGGCTCGAAAGCTCTTCGTTGAATTTGGAGGAGCTGATCTGGTTGTACAGCCCGGGCGGCGATTCGTCCTCTTCGCTCTCGTGCAGCGCAGCCGCCGCACCCGAGGTGGGCATCGATGCCTGATCATCCTCGTCGCGTTCGGCGTCGTCCGGCGTGGGCACGGGGGCCGGCGCTTCCTGCGGCCCGGGAGCCTGGTCGACAGCCGGCTCGGGTTGCGGGGCGGGCTCTGGCTCGCCGTCCGTAACCTTCCCGGACGTTTCGATCGAGCCGGTCCACTGCGACAGGTCCTGCTCTTGCGGCGGCTCCTGCTCGTGGGTAAAGCCGGAGGAGAGTTCTATGCCCGCATCCTCGTCGCTCCGCTCGGCAAGCGTGTCCTTGGCGGAGTTCATCGCCATGCCGCTGAAGTCGGGCGTGCTGGGCACTTCCTCGCCACGGGCCGGCGGCTCGATCGGCTCTTGCGGCGTCTGCTCGTCGGGCTGCTCGGCCGACCGCTCTGAAGCGTCGGCGGGCTGCTCGGGGGCCGCGCCGTCGCCGGTGGGCTGGTCCTTCTTCGGGTCGAAGTCGTCGAAATTGCTGTCGGTCTCTGCCATGTCTCACCTCAGCGGGCGCGGATGATGCCGCGTCCGAGCTTGGGCACGGAGGCGACCACCGGAGTCCCGAGATAGCGCTCGGCGTCGTCGACGCCCTTGATGGTGTGGTCGAAGTGGTCGGCCAGGAACGCATAGACGAGTGCAAGCACCAGTCCACCGGCCGCCGCCACAAGTAGGTTCAGCCAGATGATCGGCCGCCGCCAGTCGGCGGGATTTGGCCGGGTCGGGTCGTCGATGACGCTGACGAGGACGGGGTCCTTGGCGATGTCCTCGGCGCGGTTGGTTTCGAGGGCGCGGCTCTGTTCGCGCTGGAAGTCGTCCTTGGTCGCGGCGACCTGGTCCTCAAGCTTCTTGAACGTCGCCGCCAGGGGCGCCAGTTCCTGCATGCGACGCGTGTAGACGTCCAGCCGCTGCCGTGCCTGGTTGCGGCCCGCCTGCATGGCCTCTATGCGTTGCATGATGCGACCCCGTTGTTTGACAAGTTCGTCATGAAGGTCCTGATAACCGAGCTGGATCTCATGCTTCAGGTCGCTGACCACCTTGTAATCATCGGTGTACTTCGGCACGAGCGTATTGAGATCCAGCTTCCGGGCCGTCAGCTTCTGCTGGATAACGCTGACTGAGGGATTGCTGTCGAGAACCGCGTCGGGCACGACAATCTCGCTGTAGTCGGTTGTCGAGAGCTGCTTGTCGAGTGACTCTTTCAACGAGGTCAGCTCGGCCAGGTCGCTGTTCCAACGGTCGATGCGGTTTTCGAGCACCAGCGAACTGGCGGCCGGGCCGGACTCGTTGCCCTGCCCGTGGACGAGGTTCGTGATGTACAGGAGGTCGTCGGCAACCTGCGGGGCGCGGGTGAACTGCTGAAACTCGTCGACGGCGTCTTCATATCGGTCGCGTGCGAGCTTGAGCGGCTTATCCTCGACAAACTGGCGGATATTCGTGGCGCGTTCAGCGTAGATATGGCTGTAGCGGGCGCGGTAGGCATACACGAGGTAGTTGGCCAGCATGTAGCACTGGTCGGCTGCCCGCTGGCGCGTCTTGTCGGTGCTCTTGCCCCAGTGCTTCTCGCCCTGGAACTTCTCCGGCCAGTCCACGCGGATGCTGAAGGTCTGGGTAAAGGTGGCATCCGGGCCGCCGGGCGTCTCGAAGGTCACACGCTCGCGGAGCTGGCGAACCTTCTCAAGATTGCTGTTGGCGCCGAGCCATGTGTCGACCTCGCCCCCGGCGAATTTGAGTTCCGGCGTCGATCCGTTGACGGCGATGGCGGTATGCTGCGGCGCGTACTCACCGGGCTTCTCGAGCATCATCAGCGCCGAAGCGAGGACGTAGTCGCTGAGAACGATTTCGCGCTGCGTGCTGACAAACAGCGAGACCTGTTCGCGCACCGATGCCGAACCGACCTCGATGGGGTCCCAGCTCGGCTGGGCCAGCAGCCTGACCTGCGAGCGATACCATTTCGGCGCGTAGTAGCTTGCTACGAACACGCCGCCGATGACAACCGCCATGATGATCAGGATGCCGATAAAGCGGCTGGCGATGATCCGTACGATCTCGCGAAGGGTTCGGCCTGTGTATATCTCAGCCATGATCGACCTCTGCTATTATACGTTGTTTCGTACGATCCCGGATGCCTATCCGGGGTTGGGGCCCAGCCAGTCGACGGCGTCGGAGGTGCTGTAGTCCCACAGCACCGCACTGAAACTGATTGGGAAGACGCTGTAGACGCCGCGCGTCCAGACGTATTCGATGTAGTCGGCCCGCTCGGCGATTTCCTTGGTCGGCACGTAGACGATGTCGCCATCTTCCAGCCAGACGTCGTGGCGGTAGACGCTGCTGTCGGGGACGACGCCCTCGCCGGTGGTCTTGATGCTGTCGGCGAGCAGGCGACGGACGTTGATGACGGCGGCCGTCGGTCGGCCGACGTTCTTTTTGCGGATCAGCAGGACCTTGCTAAGTTCGGCCCGCGCGGGCAGGTAGCTTCCGGCCCGGGCGATGGCCTGCAGCAACGTCATGTGCGTGTTGCCGTTGGGCGTGCCGTTGTCGTTAAGGACCTGGCCCGGCCGTGCGACCTCGCCCATGACGTACACCCTTAGCGGCGAGATGGTCTGCAGGTTGACCGTCGTCTCTAACGTACGCAGCCCAATGTTGTGATAGGCGTCGTTGATCAGCTTGTGCAGCTCGTCGATGGTCCGTCCGCCGGCCCGGACGCTGCCGATCAGCGGCAGGGCGACCTGGCCGTCCGGAGCAACCGGCACGAGACGCGACTGACCACGCGGACTGGTCGTGATCGACTCGCGAAGGTCGGCGATCTCGCGCTTGGAGTCGCGGAAGTTGACGGTGAACACGGGGTCTTTGAGGTACTTCGCATACTTCTCCTCGAGATCCTTCTTCACCTCCGCGACGGTCTTGTCGTAAACGTAGACCGAACCGACCAGGTCGAGGTGCAGCATACCATCGGATTGGACCTCGCGATCATCCTGGTTGAGTTGCGGGTTGTAGGGGAAGCGCAACGAGATGATGTCGCGGATCTTGATGCGGTACGCCCGCTCGGTGGTGGTCCGCACGTGGTAGATGATTTCGATCTGGTCGGCCTCGCGCAGGCGATACTCGCGACGGACGATGCGCGTCTGGGCGGCCGGGCCCTGCGGCCACTGCTCCTGCAGGAACTCCTGCGGGTAGGCGTCGGTCAGCATGGGCTTGTCCTTGACGGGGCACTCGGCCTTGTCGTTGCAGCCGGCGAGGAGCACGGCCCCCGCAACGGCCACGGCCACGATAATGTGACGTGCTGTGATGTTCATGGCTTACCTCACAACGGTTAGAAACGCATCCGGTTTGATCTGCCGGACCGAGGGCAGTGCGGCCTCGGCCGGTTCGTAGGTGGTCCACCTGCCGACCATCAGCAGGAAGTGTTGGTCGCCGTCGCGGATGACCGGCTCAACAAACGGCTTGGGCCCGGCGATGGGAAAGAGCCTTGTCCCGGCCACCGCGTTGCTGCGTTCGGTGAATGCCCCGGCCTGAATCGTCCAGTGGCGAGCGCCGCTGCGTTGCCCGGCGAGTTCGGTCAGTTCGCTGTCGGGGAATCCGTACGCCACCCGCTGGAAGTGCAGGTCGGCGTCGGCCCATCGCCCGGACCGCTGGTGAATGCAGCCGAGGCGGTAGTGGGCGTGATCGAGCGGCGGCTCTTTGGGCTCGCCGCTGTCGATGGCGGTCTTGAAGTACTGCGCGGCGGCGGCCAGATCGTCCTGCCGGTAGGCGATCTCGCCGAGGGCGTCGGAAGCCTTGACGATCAGGACGTCCTGGCCGGTTTCGTCGACGACCCGCTGAAGGGCGCTGCGGGCGGCCTCGAAGGCCCCCTGGCGATACTGGGCCATCCCGCGAAGATAGAGCGCCTCCCAAGCGGTCTCGCCCGAGGGCGCTTCGTCCAGAACGGCATCGGCGTGCCGTATGGCGGCGTCGTAATCGCCTGCCTGGTAGGCCGACGTCGAGGCGTCGAGCTCCTGCCGGGCGCGCGGCGAAACCTTCTCGACGCATCCGCCCAAGGCGAAAGCGACAACCGTCCCGAGGATCCACATGATCCCGCGCGTTGACATCCTTGTCTCCATGCGCATAAGGCCCGTATGGGCCGGACTCCATTCGTTATAGGACTCTTTCGACTATCCCCTCGCGAAACCTTTAGACAATCACGACCGATAATCAGCGTCCGGGCCGGCGGTGCGACGATTATCGGACGGCCCCGCCGCGCGAGGCCGCAGCAACGCGCTACACTTCATAGGAAGCAGAAAGGAGAAGCTACTTCATGAAAGCTGCCGTCATCACCGAATTCGGAGACATCGACAAACTTGAGGTAATCGAGATTGACGAGCCCACCGCCGCCCCCGGCGAGGTCGTCTTGGAGGTACGGGCCGCCGCGCTGAACCACGTGGACATCTGGATCCGCAAGGGCGCCAAGCAACAGCTCGATCTGCCGTGGACGCCCGGTTCGGATGCCGCGGGAACCGTCGCCGCCGTCGGCGAAGGCGTGGAGCACCTGAGCATCGGCGACGACGTCGTTCTCAACGCCGCACTCGACCGCCTCTCGCCGCAGCCCTCGTCCGGCCGGGGGAACAACCTGACCGAGGGCATCGTGGGCATGAGTCGGCCCGGCACGTTCGCCGAGCGGGTGGCCGTGCCCGCCTGGACGCTCCACCCCAAGCCGACCCACCTGTCCTACGACGAAGCGGCCGCCCTGGCCCTGGACCACATCACCGCCTGGCGGATGGTCGTCAGTCGCGCCCAGCTGCTGGCCGGCGAGACGGTGCTCATTCACGGCATCGGCGGCGGATTGGCCCTGGCCGCCCTGCAACTGGCCACACTCATCGGCGCCCGCGCTATCGTCACCAGCAGCTCCGACGAGAAGCTCAAGCGGGCCGCCGACCTCGGCGCCGACGTCGGCATCAACTACGAGACGACCGACGACGTCGCGCAGACCGTCCTCGCCGCCACCGACGACCACGGCGTGGACGTCGCCGTCGACTCCGTCGGCGCGGCGACCTGGCCGATCAACGTCGCCGCCGTCCGACCCGGCGGCCGCATCGTCCACTGCGGCGTGACCACCGGCGCCGAGGTCACCGCCAGCATCCAGGACCTCTACTGGAAGCAACTGTCGGTGCTCGGCAGCACGATGGGAAGCCAGGAGGAATTCGGCGACATGCTCCGGGCCGTCGAAGCGGCCATGCTGCGCCCGGTGATCGACGGCACCTACCCGCTCGATGACATCCGCAAGGCCACCGCCCGCCTCGAAGCCGGAGAACAGTTCGGCAAGATCGTCATCGAAATGCTGTGATACGCATTCAGAATGACTCGAGCGTGCGGAATGACTTGAGCGTGCGGAATGACTCGAGCGTGCGGAATGACTTGAGGATGGTGGAGCACCTGCTCCACCATCTACCCTTACGGCGATCTACGTCCAGCCGCGGAAGAACCCGACCGCGCCGCGTTTGAGGTTCCGCAGGGTGTAGCCCCCCTCCTGCACCACAAGCGTCGGCCGTCAGCGAGAAGAACCCCGATTGTGCTCCCAGCCCGGGAAGTTCTGGCGCAGAATCTCCTGCGTTTGGCCGATGCGGTCGCGGACCAGCGGGGCCGTCGAATCCTGGATCATGCGTATGCGGATCATCGTCAGGTCAGCATGCGCGCGGAACCTCGCGAAAACACCCGCCGCAACCTTGTATGTGGCGCGGTGCGTGCTATGATCACGACCTGCACTGTACGTCTCGCACTGTCAGCCCCGCAAACGCAACAAGGATAACGTCTCATGGACCCCGCTCTCACCGCAGCAGATCTCTACGTTTCTCTCGACGGCAACGACGACTGGACCGGCCGGCTTCCCGAGCCGAACACCGACGGCACGGACGGGCCGGTCAAGAGCATCGACACCGCCCGCCGCAAGGTGCGCGAGATGAAGTCTCGCGGCGCCCTGCCGGCCGGCATGACCGTCCACATCCGCGGCGGCCGATACCATCTCACGCGGCCGCTCGTCTTCACGCCCGAGGACGCCGGCCCGGTCAGCTACGCGCCATATAAGGATGAGGCCGTCACCCTCGACGGCGGCGTGCGCATCTCGGACTGGGCGGTCACCGAGCACAACGGCCGGCCCGCCTGGCTGGCGGATGTCAGTGGTCACCTGGCCACGTACGGGCCGTTCAAGTCGCTTTTTGTCAACGGCGAGCGGCGCGATCGCCCGCGCTTGCCGAAAAAAGGCTTTCTCTGGATGGAGGACGTGCCGGACATCGATCGGAAGGGCTGGCGGCTCTTCGACGGCAGTCGGCGGTTCGTGGCCGCGGAAGGCGACATCGAGAACTGGGACCGTGTCGGCGACGTCGACGTCGTGGTCATGCACTTCTGGATCGACGACCGCATGCCGATCGAATCCTACGACCCCGAGACGCGCGTGGTCACCTCGTCGCGCAGGAGCATCTTCGCCCTGGCCGACGACTGGTCGGGCACGTGGGCGAAGTACTATCTCGACAACGTCGGCGCCGCCCTCAGCGAACCCGGCGAGTGGTACCTCGACAAGACGGCGCAGACGCTGACGTACCTGCCGAAGGACGGCGAGACGCCGGAGGGCTGTGAGGTCGTCGTACCCGTACTGCTTCAGATCCTGCGGCTGGAAGGCGATCCCGTCGGCGGCCGTTGCGTGCATTCGCTGCGATTCCGCGGGCTGACCATGCAGTACACCGACTGGGTTCAGCCGTCCGGCCGAGCCGTCTGGTTCGACCCGTACAAGCCGGCCGATACGTGGCGGTGGAAGGACTCGTTCCGCCACTTCGTCGAGAACAACGGCTGCGACCCGAACGGCGACTACGCGACCGTCCCACAGGGCGCGATTCACATTCCCGGAGCGGTCTGGATGGAAGGCGCCCACCAGTGCGAACTGGCCGACTGCACAATCCAGCACATCGGCAGCTTCGGCGTGGACCTCGGCGAAGGCTGCCAGGGCGTGCGGATCGTCGGCAACGCCATCGGCGACATGGCCGCCGGCGGCGTGAAGGTCGACGGTGGCGACCACACCAGCCCGCCGAGCCGCCGCACCCACGGCGTGACCGTCAGCGACAACACGATCCATGCCGGCGGACGCATCTGGGGAGCGGCCCCGGGCGTGATCCTCGTGCATGCCGCCTGGTGCACCGTCGCCCACAACGAGATCCACGACATGTTTTATACGGGCGTCAGTTGCGGCTGGGTGTGGGGCTATACGCCGAGTGTCTCGATGCAAAACTGCATCGAGTTCAACCACATCCACGACATCGGCCAGGGCATCCTGAACGACATGGCCGCGATCTACCTGCTGGGCGTCCAGCCGGGCACGACGATCCGCAACAACTTCCTGCACGACGTCCGCCGCAGCAACTACGGCGGCAGCGGCGTGTACATGGACGAAGGGACGAGCCATGTTGTCGTGGAAGACAATGTCGTCTGCAATGTTGACGACTGGGGCTGCTGTCAGCACTTCGGTGTCGAGAACATCATCCGCAACAACATATTCGTCGACTGCGCAGGTGGCCTGGAGAACGGCCGGCCGCCGCGGCGCATGCACACGCACGGCCGCGTGAGCTACAACGCTATGAGCAACATTATCGTCGTCGACAATTCGATGGCCGTGCTGTTCAATGAGAAGAAGGACGAACTCGCCGCCGGTCGCAAGCAGCTCCGTCTGAGCAACAACCTCTACTGGAACAAGGGGGAAGGGGGCGTGTACTTCAAGCGGCGCCCACCGTTCGAGATCGACGACGCGGACACGCTGCGGCTGGTCGACGCGCAGCAGCAGGGCTACGACGTGAATTCCATCGAGGCCGATCCGAAACTCGGCGACGTGGTCGCCGGCGACGTCTCCCTGCCCGAGGACTCACCGGCGTGGACAATCGGCTTTTGCCCGATCGATATGTCGACCGTCGGTCCGCGACCGACGCACCAGCGATAGCCGGCCAACACGCCATGGCGGCCGCGGCGGCGGACGGTGCAAAACAACCGCCGCGCCGGCGCGCGGACAGGCCGTTTCGTGTCGATCTTCGCCTTGAGCCGGACCCCATCCGGCCGCTACAATGCCTGCGAATCGGCCGTCCCGCAGCGGCCGGTATCGCCCGAAAACCCCTCACAAGGAGACGTGATGTTCGAACGATTCACTGACCACGCACAGTGCGTGCTTCGCCTTGAGGGCATTGAAGCTCAGCGTATGCACCACGACCATCTCGGCACCGAGCACATGCTCATCGCCCTGATCCGCGAGCCCGAAGGCCACGGCCACCGCGCCCTCGAACGCCTCGGCCTGGACCTGCGCCACGTCCGCCAGGCCGTCCATGCCGTCGGTACCGAAGGCCCGCAGGTCGACATGCCCGACGCCCTGCCGCAGACCGAGCACTTCAAGCACGTCATGCAGGCCGCCGTCGACGAAGCCCGCAAGCTCGGCGCCGGCCAGGTCGGCACCGAGCACCTGCTGCTGGCGCTGCTGAAGGAAACCGACGGGGTGGCCATGAAGGCCCTCCAGAAGCTCCGCGTCAAACCCCAGGACGTCCGCGACAAGGTCCTGGAGATGATCGAGGAAGAACAGGCCGCCGCGTAAGCGTCTTGCGCGTATCCGCGCGTGCCCGGCACCAGGCTCGCGTCCCAGCAAAGACCAGAGCACCGCGAAGAACATGAAGGGGCACGGAGAATCACATCTGCGTGCTCTTTGTTTTAAAGGCGACGTTACGGCCCGCGTTCCGGAAACGCCAAAAAGGAAACACCATGTCTGCCAGATGCACCATGATCCTTGCTGCACTGCTCGGTGTCGCCACCGGGCGCATCGCAGGCGAAACACCACCAGCCGACGCCGCCACCGAACCCACCCCGGAAGGCCTTCCCGCCGAAGGTTTCGAACTGCCGACAGACAAATACGTCTCGCAGATTGCCGTCTCTCTGGAAGGTCGCTTCCTGTTGGTTGAGCTGACAACGGCATCACGTAAGCAGCAGATGCACGAAGTCCGCCTGTTCAACGTAGAGAAAGGCGACTCGCTCAGCCTCAAGCACATGCTGCCCGAATACGAGACGCTCGACGCGAAAACGACAGGCCCATGGCTTGCGGGTGTTGGCGCCGACGGCAAGGCCCTAGTCCTCCTGCCGACCTATCCGAGTCGCGTGGGGCTCAATGTGCCCCGTGCGTACAGATTTCTCGATGTGGATCTCGCGGCCAAGCGGATCCTGCACGATGAAACTTTCAGGGAACTCGGCGGGTGCGCCATCTTCTGTGTAACACGGGTCGGCACCGAATGGTGGCTTACCGTCTACAACGACGAGGACAAATCGCTCGTTATGAAGGCATTCGACATCGCGTCCGGCAACCTGCGCACGCTGCCCTTCTGCGGCGGGTGCCCGGGCGTCTTCTCTGACGGGGACCCGTTACTGGCTGTCCACCCCGACAGGCCGAATGCCCGAATCAAGAATCTGGACCTCGCAGAGGTCGGGTGGTTTGTACGTTCGAACCGCGACGGGACGCATCTCACGCCGCTTGCCCCCTGCTCAGATGCGTTTGGGTGGTCACATCTGATCCGTATCAGTGCCGATGCGAAACGTCTGGGGTTCTGCTCGACGACCGAGAACGAGGACGGAACCAAGACGCACCGTATTGGCGTTATCGACATCTCAGAAGGCAAGCAGAAGCCGACTGAACTCTGGAAACGAGAAATTCCCAGCGACAACCCCGGCCGCAAGTACGAATGGCCGGTCTTTCTGCCCATCGGTGTCACCAATGCGGGCACGTTGCTCCTGCTTGAGCCGGGCCAGAAGAAGATCCTCGCCATGTGGCCGGACGGTTCGACGAAGACACTCGCTGAACGTGTGAACTACCAACTGATGATCGGTCGCTTTCCAAGGATCACGCCCGAACGGCTGTGGTACGTCAAGCAAGCCAACCGCAAGGAGAATCTGCCCCCGACGCTTCACAGCGTCGATGTCGAAGCGATCGACAAGACCGACAGAACAACGGGGCAACCCCCCCCGTGACCTTTGCGTCTCTGTGGCTCCGGCTGTCTCTGCGTCCTCCGCGTTCTCTGCGGTACAATCTTCTCTTAATCCTGCTGGATGATTTCAGGGCCGGCGAGGTTGCCGGCATCGCCGTCCCACTTGTGGGCCTTGATTTTCTCGGCAATGTCGATGGCGGTGCGGACGGCGGCCAGGCCGTCTGCGGCGGAGCAGACGGGCGGGACGCCCTCTTCGACGGTCTTGCGGAAGGCCTCGGCCTGGCGGGTCAGCGGGTCGAGCGTTTCATCGGGCTGGATTTCCTCGACGTTCAGCAGTTTGGTGTAGTCGACGTTGGCGGCCAGTTCGGCAATGTCATCGACGTCCATCTCGCGGGCCATGTTGATCAGGTCGAGGTTCTTCTCTTTCTGGATCACGATGCCGACCTTCTGCCCATAATCGACGCTGACATACGCCTGGGGGCTGAAGATCCGCATCTTGCGTTCGGTCTTGACGGCGAGGCGGCTGGCGGTGATATTGGCGACGCAGCCGTTGTCGAAGTGCAGGCGGGCGTTGCAAATGTCCTCGGTGCTGCCGATGACATTCACGCCGACGGCCTGGACGTCGATCACCGTGCCGCCCGCGAGCATCAGCACGAGGTCGATATCGTGGATCATCATGTCCAGCACCACGCCCACGTCGGCCGAGCGGAACGTGTAGGGGCTGATGCGGTGGGCCTCGATGAACTTCGGCTGGATGTCGTACTTCTGGACGGCGACGCTGACGGGGTTGAACCGCTCGGTGTGCCCGACCTGCACCCAGGTGTTGTGGGCCGCGGCCAGACGGATGAGTTCCTCGCCGGCCTCGGGATCGTTGCAATAGGGTTTCTCGATGAGCACGTGCTTGCCAGCCTCCAGGAAGGGCCGGGCCGCGTCAAGGTGGGCGACCGTGGGCGTGGCGATGATGGCGGCATCGACGAGGTCGACAGCCTGGCGGACGTCACTGAAGGCCTCGCAGTCGCGCTGTCTGGCGACGGCCCGGGCGGTGGCGAGATTGGCATCGACCACGCCGACCAGCTCGGCGGCGTCGATATTCTCGTTCAGCACGCGGGCGTGCAGTTTGCCCATGCGTCCACATCCGACAACGGCTACGCGAAAGCTCATACGTTCTGCGTCCTTTCATCTGCGATTTTTGGCTCAGACGATGCGTGCCTGCACAGCAGGCATGGCACCCGACTTGGCACGCGGCTGACGTACCTCCTGCGCGGTGCAGCCCCCGCTGCACCGCCTCCCGGCCCGGCGAGGATCATCCCATGATGCGTTTTACCTCTGCAAGTTGCTCGGCCGACAGATGCGGTGCGGCCTCGGGAGGCATCTGCCCGCGGTAGCTCTCGCGAAATCGACCGAAACGGCCCTGCAACGCCTGCATGCAGAATTCACACAGGCGGCGGGCCTCGCCTTCCACGCCGAGATTTTCCAGTTGCTCAATTTTGGTCTGCAGGGCGGACTCGTCCTCGAACAGTTCGGACAGGGCGCGGCGGAGTTCGGCCTCTTCCTCGCGGCCAAGGCGGGCGGCCTTGATGCCGTCGGCATGGACGCCCCGGACAGCGGGCGAGGTCCATCCGTAGTCTTCGCTGAAGAAGTCGGTGAACGGCGGGACGTCGCGTCGCACGGGCGTTCGCGGCCCGACGCGGGCATACCGCCCGACCGTCACGAAGTGGTGGGCGGCGGACATGTCTTCCATGACCGCGCCGTCCTGGACGAGGATGTGCCCGGCGAGCTGCACGTAGCGGCCGAGGCGCGTGTGGTCGTCCACGAAGCAGTCGTGGGCCACGTGGCAGCCTTCCAGCAGCGTATTGCCATCGCCGATCCGCGTGACAAATCCGCCCGGCTCGGTGCCGATGTGGATGGTCACGTTTCGCCCGATGTGATTGTGGTGGCCGATCACCAGCAGGCAGTCGGCCCCGCGGTACTTGAGATCCTGCGGGATGGCGCCCAGCACGCAGCCGTCGTCGATAATGTTCGACGAACCGATGGTGGTGGCGCCCAGAACGGTCACGCGGCGACCGATCATCGTACCCGGCCCGATCGTCACGTTCGGGCCGATGACACAGAACGGCCCGATGGTGGCGTCGGGCGCGACGCGGGCCGACGGATCGATCTCGCGGATGACTTCAAGGTTGTGCATGGTCCCTCAGCCGCCGAGCTCCTCGACGAGTGTCTTGACGTACGGGTTGGCCGACTGGTCCGCCGCCAGCCTGGCCAGCACATCGGCACTGCATCTCTGGCCCTGGGCGTTGAACAGCTCGCGGAAGGCGGTCTTGAGCGATCGGATATCGTCCTCGCCAAAGCCGCAAGCCTTGAGATTGTGTGTGTTGACGCCGCGGATGCGGTATGGCGAACCCTGGACCATCGCGAACGGCGGGGCGTTACGATCGACCAGTGCGTAGCCGGCCGTGAAGGTGTAGGCGCCTACCGCCGTGCCCTCGCCGACGAGGCTGAAAGCGCTACAACGGACGTAGTCTTTGATGACGGCCTTGGGGCCGATGTGCGTGCAGTTGGCAAAGATGCCGTGGTCGCCGATGGTGGCACCGGGACCGACCTGGGAGGCAATCATCAGCAGGTTGTCCTGGCCGAGCGTGGTGGGCGTGTGCTTCGTGCCGCCGTAAACGGTCGTGTGCTCGCGGACCTGGTTGGCATTGCCGAGCGTGCAGTGACTCTTGCTGTCGTCGCCGTCGCGCGAAACGCCGATGACCGCCAGCGGGAACGCGTGGCAGTCCTCGCCGAGCTTCGTGTGCCCGACGATGGTGACGTTGTTTTCGATGGTGCTGTTGCGGCCGATGGTGACGTTCGGCCCGATGTAGCAGTACGGCCCGATGCGCACGCCGTCGCCAAGCTTGGCGCCATCTTCAACAATGCTTTGCGGGGATACGTCGGCCATGTATGAGTCGCGTCCTTCCTAGATCGGCTCGGAATCGACGAGCATGAACTTGATTTCGGCTTCGGCGGCAAGGTCCTGACCGATGAGGGCGCGACATTTGCAGTGGCCCGTTCGGGTGCGAGCGTGCAGGCTTTCGGCCTCAAGGATCAGTTGGTCGCCGGGGCGGACGGGGCGACGCATCTTCACGCGGTCCATGCTCAGCAGTACCGCCACCTTGCCGGTGTGCTCGAGTTGTCGGCTCAGCAGGATGCCGGAGAGCTGCGCCATCGCTTCGAGGATCATCACACCGGGCATGATCGGCAGGTTGGGGTAGTGGCCCTGGAAGAACGGCTCGTTGATCGTGACGTTCTTGATGCCGACGGCCTTCTTGTCGGCTTCGATGGAGACGATGCGGTCGACCATGAGGAATGGATAGCGGTGCGGCAGCAGCCGCATGATCTTGCGGATGTCCATCACGCCTTCGCCGCCGGTTTCTTCCTGGCGGGCGAGCGCCTCGGCGAGGCGACGGACCAGCGTGTGGTTCAGTTCGTGGCCGCTGCGGTAGGCGACGATGCGGCCGACGAGAGGCCGGCCAAGCAGCATGAGGTCGCCGATCAGATCGGCGATCTTGTGTCGCACGGGCTCGTCGGGGTATCGCAGTTCATTGTCGACGGGGCCGTCGTCGCTCATCACCAGCACGTCGCGTGCGGTGAGGTGCTGGCCGAAGCCCTGTGCCTGGAACTGCTTGGCCTCGCTCTCCAGCAGGAAGGTCCGGGCGCTGGCCAGTTCGGCGGCGTAGTCGTCCTTGCCCAGGCGAAAGCCGAGGATCTGCCGGCCGATCGAGGGGCAGTCGTATTGCAGGTCGTAGAGCACCTCGAGGCAGTCGATCGGGCCGGGCAGCGCAGCGATCTGCGTGTCACTGTCGCTGACGACCACGGGTTCCTCGAGCATGAACGTGTCGCGTTCGATGTCCTGCTCGTCGATCTCCGCCCGCTGCAGGGCGTCGAGGTACGGCTGAACGGACGCGTCGGGCGAGGGAACTTCCTCGGCGTCGACCTCCACGTAGAGGTTGTCGATCTCCAGTGCCCGGATGGCCGAGAGCACGTGCTCGATGGTCTCGATGGACGTGTTGTCGCGTGCGAGGCTCGTCGTTCGGTGCGGCCGGCTGACGAGGTACTCGACCCGGGCGGGGATCTCCACAGGCGTGATGGTGTCGGTGCGGATGAAGACCACGCCGGTGTCTTCCGGTGCGGAGCGAAAGCGCAGCCGTCCCGGCACGCCGGAGAACAGGGCTCGTCCTTCGACCTCGGTGCTACTGCGAATCGTTCGTTGAAGGGCCACGGTCGCCATTCCTTTTCTCGAGGGCCTTGACTCGTTTCATCAGATCGGGCAGCTTCGCCTGGGCGGACAGTTCACGCATCTTCGTGCGCGCGTCCTTGGCCGGTATGCCAAAGAGCGTCTGGCCGGGCGGGCAGCTCTGGGCGAGGCACGAACACGCGCCCACCGTCGCGCCCTCGCCGACGTCAATGTTGTCGCGTATGCCGACATGACCGCCCAAGACCGCATACGGGCCGATACGGGCACTGCCGGCGACGCCCACCAGGGCGGCCATCACCGCTCCCGGCGCAACCTGCACGTTATGAGCGATCTGGACGAGGTTGTCAATCTTTGCTCCGCGGCCGATCGTCGTGCTGCCCCACTTCGCGCGGTCGATGCAGGTGCATGCGCCCAGTTCGACGTCGTCTTCGACGACCACGTTGCCGACGTGCGGCACCTTGTGATGCACGCCGTCCTTGAAGTGATAGCCGAAGCCGTCCTGCCCGATGACGCTGTTGGGGCCAATCCGCACACCGTTGCCAATCACGCAGTCGCGGCGGACCACGGCGCCCTCGGCGAGCACGCCGTTGCTGCCGATGCGGCAGCGAGCGCCGATGCTGACATGGGCGGCCAGCCGCGTGCCGGCCTCGACGGTTGCGCCGGGACCGATGCGGACAAAGGGCCCGACGCCCGCCGACGAGCTGATCGTGGCGGACGGATCGATCACGGCCGAGGGGTGAATACCCGCCTCGGGCAGGTCCTCCGGCGGGGCTGCGTCCTGCAGCAGCGTAATCAGCGCCATCTGCACGTCGTCGGCGCGCACCAGCGCCATGCGATCGGTCAGTCCGTCCGGTGCTTCCGCACCGGTCTGGATGATGGCGGCCGAGGCATGGCAGTCCGGAAGCTGAGCGAGGCGTTTGTCGTCGCCGGCGAAGGTCAGAGCGCCACGTTCGGCCTGGTCGATGCCGTCAAGGGTCCAAACTTCAACCGACGCGTCGCCCTCGACGCTGGCGCCGAGGACCTCGGCGATGTCCTGCAAGCTGCGGGGCCGTTTGAACATACGTTGCGTCCGAAGGCCTTAGTTGCCGGTGCGGAACCGCTCGTTGAGGTCCTGGAGGACGCCGGCGGTGATATCCAACTGCTCGTCAGTGTAGAGGACCTTGCGTCGGTCGATCTGCTGGACGATCTCCTGACTGCTCTTGCCCTCCGGCGAACGCGGATCGAACTGGATGACGATGTCAAAGCCACGGGCCTTGGCCACGCGGGCCACCGAGTCTTTGATATCCTTGTACAGTTCGCGCGTCAGCCGCAGGTGATCGCGCATCATGAGGTCTTCCTGCATTTTCAGCCAAACCTGTCGCTCGATCGTCAGCTCCTGGATCTCCTGGAGGCGCTTGTTGTACTCGGAGCTTTCGGGCATGAGGCCTTCAAGCTCGGTCTGCTTGATGCGAATAGTGTCGACCCGACGGTCGTTTTCGGCCTTGAGCTTGTTGGTGCGTTCCTTGAGTTCATCGGTCAACTGCCGGGCGCGGCTGTACTTATCGAAGATCTCGGGTATATTGCAGACGCCGACGCGTGTGGCACGGACGCCGGGACCGGCCTGGGCCTGGAGCTGGGTGAAGGTCACGCCGAAGGCCAGCAGGAACAGGGCAATGCCAAATGTAATGGTACGAATCATCGTGCGGTTCATGATCACTCCTCAGGGGTTTGTGCGTCGGCCCCGACGGCGCAGTACCATTTCAAGGCCGAAACTGAAGCTTGTAGTGTAGCCGAGGACGCCACGCCAATCAACCGCGGATCCCGCGCATGCAGCCTTCCGTTCGCGTGCAAAGCAAACCCCGCGGATGCAAACAGTATGAGCACGACTCCTCTCGGTCAGGGAGAGGCCGGGTGAGGATCATCTCTTTACTCAGGCCCACGGGCCCTCACACCTCGCACCTGTCTCCTGGCGTCGTTTAGAAAGTGGCCATCTGACTTTTGAGGGAGGCGTCTTTGTAAACGGGCCGCTAGAACGTCCAGCCGAGCGAGAAGCTGAAGATCTGCGTCTCGTCGTCCTCGCTCTTGTTCAGCGGGAAGCCGAAATCAAACGCCATCGGCACCGGGCCCATCATCGGGATCTGCCACCGGATACCAAAGCCGGCCGACACGCGATACGTGGTAATCTCAAAGTCCTTCTCTGCCGTACCGGAGTCGAGGAACACCACGCCACGAAGGTGCTCGGTGACGATCGGGAAGGAGTATTCCCCACCGGCGAAGAACATCACGTCGCCGCCGATAGGATCGGCGTGCTTCGCGCCATTGGCGTATGTACCGCGCGGGCTGATGCCGCGATACTCGAAGCCGCGAACCGACCCGATGCCGCCACCGAAGAACTTCTCGAACGTCGGCGCATCGCCGACCAGATGGCCGTATTGGAAGCGGGTAGCCAGGATGTGCTTGCGATCAAGCGTATCGACGTAGAGCGTCCAGTAACGCTTATACTCGGTGTTGAAACGACCGAAGGTGTCCGTGCCGACCACCTGCTCGTAGCTGACGCTGAAGCGGTCGCCCTCGGAGGGCATCCAGCGGCTGTCGGTGCGGTCCCTCACCAGCGAGCCACGAAGGCCCACCAGCGTGTGCGTGCCATCGTCAGCCTGGATCTCAACCGGCGCATCGCTGTCGACGCTGAGGTCCACGCTTTCCAACCGTGTCGCCAGTTCGCCGTACCAGCGATTCTTGAACCGGTGCCCCAGGCTCCACTTCGTGCCGAGGCGTTGCTCGTCATAGCTTTCGCGGCCGCGGCGGAAAAAGTAGCCATCGCCGCTGAGGCGATACGGTCGGTCGAAGATGTACGGCGTGGACCAGCCGATGGTAAAGCGGAACAGTTCCGAGCCGGGCTCGGCCACAACGCTGAACGTCTGACCCGCGCCGCGGAAGCTCTTACTGCGGATCATGTCACTGAACGACGTCGGCCAGGCCAGGATGTCGAAATTCCGCTCGCGGAAGCTCACCGTACCCAGCAGACCACTGTTGGAGCTGACACCCACACCGACCAGGAACTCGGCCGTGCGGCCTTCGTCCACATCCACGACCACGTCACGGATCTGCTGCTGGGCGTCGGCCGGCTCGGCATACGTGATATTGACCTTATCGAAGATGCGCAATTCCTGCAGGCGGCGCTTGGAGTAGTCAACCGCAACGGTATTGAGAATCTGCTCGGGATAGAAGCGGCACTCCCGGCGGATCACGCGTTCCTGCGTGACGCTGTTGCCGCTGATGACGATCCGCCCGACGCGATATTGGTCTCGCTCCGTGATGTGGAAGACCATATTGATCAGGCCCGGCTTGCCGCCGTCCAGATTGCGAGCCCAGGTCGGGGTGGGCGCTTCCGGCGAGAGGTACACCTTCTCAGGTTCGATGCGGGCATTGATGTAACCAAGCTCACCGTAGGTGTTCTCCAGCGTCTTGAGATCCGTCCGCAGGGCGTCATTGGTAAAGAACGTGCCCTGCCGCAGCTTCAGCCGGCGGGCCAGCTCATTGTCGCTGAAGACGGTGTTGCCCTCGAAGACAACCTTGTTGATGCGATAGCGAGCGCCTTCATGAATCTTGTACGTGACGACCGCCTTTTTCTTGTCGTCGGAGAAGCTGATATCGCGGGCGACTTCGCAATCCAGAAAACCCTCGCCCGTGTAAAGGTTGCGAATCGTGCTGACGTCGCGTTCGATCTGCTCGAAATCAAGCACGCCGTCGATGAACGGCCACATGCGGCCGCGTGTGTCCACACGCATCCACAACTGCAGCCGTTTGTAGTAGTGATTGCCCTCGAAATGGACATTCGTGACGATGACCTTCGGGCCTTCGACCACACGGTAGACCAGCTCGCGCTTGCGGGCGAGAAGGTCCTCGTCCACGGTGACTTTGGCAAAGTAGTAGCCCTTGGACTGGTACTGCTTGACGATGGCCTGTTTGCCGGCCTCGATGCGAGCGGCATTGAGGGGATCGCCGGCCCCGAGAGGCAGTTGCTTGCGGAGATCGTCTTCGCTGATTTCCTTGTTGCCCACAATGCTCAGTTGCGAGATCGACGGGAGTTCGACGACGCGAAAGGTGACCACCACGCCGCGCGGCGTCAGTTCGCGGGTTGCCACCGCGGTCGTGAACTTGCCGCTCGCCATCAGGCGGTCGCGGTCGTCTTTGACCATCTGCTCATCGTAGGCAACGCCTTCCCTGGTCTTGACATAGCTTAAGACGGCGTTGTCACTCAGGGTGTCGTTTCCCTCGACGCGTACCTCGGCAACGGTCTGAGGCCCCTGCTGGGCAACAGCAGCGGCCGCGACCATCGACAGGACGCACAGCGAAATGGCCAGCGCTTGGCTTGGTGTCTTCACAGTTTCCTCTCGCAGCGTTGTCAGCCTGATTCCCAGCTGACAACCCAAATAAACCTGGCTTGTGGTTACAGACAGAGAAACCTATAGCCCGGCTTGAGAAATGTCAACGAATTTCGTTAAAGTTCCATGCCGAGAGCGGCCGAAAGCCGCACATGACCCGACACGGCGCGCCAAGACTCAAATCGAGCTCTGCCGAATGCCCCCGTATTCGCTGCGTCTGCCCTTGGGGTCCCTTGAGCCACAGTCCCCCCGTTCTGCCGAAAAGGCAACCCGGATCGCCCATGGCAATTCCCGCGCGCCCATCGCCGCCATGAGCCCCCTGTGTGAAATATGGCACGGGCGGGCAGCCGCATCCGCTGCTATCCGTGCCGACGCAGCCAGTCCAGCATCACCCAGAGCTTGTACGCCCGGCTGCCGCGAAGCCGCCGTGCCTGGCGTGGCAAGTCCGGTGACAGCCACGCCCGAGCGATATCAGGCCGCTCGAAAAACACCGCCTCGGCAAGTTGCCCCAGCGCGTCGGCGGACATCCACTCTCGCACCGGCGAGCTGAAGCCCTTCTTTCGCCGCGCTCGCAGCGCCTCCGGCAAACGACCGCCAAACGTTCGTTTGAAGAGACCTTTAAGCTCGTCGCGCGGCGTTCGAACGTCCGTCGGCAGACCCAGCGCGTAGTCGACCAGTTCGTGGTTCAATAGAGGCACTCGCAATTCGAGCGACACGTTCATCGACGTTCGATCCGCTCGCGCAAGGTTCAGGTCCGGCAGGAAGGTCATCAGGTCCACATACTGCATGCGGGCCATGGGGGGCAGGTCCTCCCGCCAGTGTTCGCGGACGTAGGCGGCCGGGTCGCGGCCGGCCATGTGAGCGGCCAGTTCCGGCGCGAAGAGCTTCCTGCGATCGCCGGCGGCCAGTGTGCCTATCAGCGAGGCGTAGAGCTCCACATCCGCCAGGCCGGCCCGACGCCACTTTCGCTTGGGGCGACGGGTAAGCCCCTCCACGGTTCGGCGCACCGCCCGGCCGGCGGCGGTCTTCCAGAAGCCCGGCTGCTGGAACCGCAGCCAGTTGCGATACCACCCATAGCCCCCGAAGACCTCGTCGCCGCCTTCGCCGCACAGCGCCATCGTCACGTCGCGGCGGGCCAGCTCGGCCAGGAACATCATCGGGATCGCACTGCTGGCGGCGAAGGGCTCGTCGAAGAGGTCAACGACCTCCTCGTGCCGCTCCATCGCCATCCCGCCGCTGACCTCCATGTCGTGGTGCTGGGTGCCGTAGGCATCCGCGGCCATGCGGGCGAAGGGAGCCTCGCTGTGGTCGTCGATGTCGAAGCCGATGGTGAAACTGTGCAGCGCCCCCCCGCCAAGGCGATGCGAGGCCGCCTGGCCGTAGACGATCTCCGCCGCACGCTGCGTGACGATGCTGCTGTCCAGCCCTCCCGACAGGTACGAGCCGGTCGGCACGTCGGCGACCAGATACCGCTCAACGCTCGTATCGACGATCTCGGCAATACGTCGCGATGCCGTGGTCGAATCGTCGCCGAGCCGTCCCACGTGCGGCCGCCAGTAACGATCGATGCGGATCGCACCGTCCCGCCACGTCAGACGGCACGCCGGCGGCAGCTTGCGGATGTCCCGATAGATCGTCGCCGGTGTCGGCACGTAACCGTAGCTGAAGAAGTCCCACGCCGCCTCCGGCGACAGGTCATCCGACGGTCGGCCGCTTGCCCGCACGGCACGAATCTCGCTGCCGAAGGCCAGGTAGTCATCTCCAGCCGCGTAGACCAGCGGCTTGATGCCCAGCCGATCCCGCACAAGAAGCAGCCGGCGCTGCCGCGTATCCCATATCGCCAGGGCGAACATGCCCTCAAGACGGTCCACGACATCATCGCCCCAGGCCAGATAGCCATGCAGCAGCACCTCGGTGTCGGTGTCGCTGGTGAACGTTGCGCCGCCGGCCTCCAGTTCCTGCCGCAGCTCCGCGAAGTTATAGACCTCGCCATTATAGACAATCACCGCCCGGCCCTGCGGATCGAGCATCGGCTGGTGCCCGCGGTCGGAGAGATCGAGAATGCTCAGGCGTCGATGGCCCAATCCCACACGGCCGTCATCGGCCAGCCACAGACCCGCGTCGTCCGGGCCACGGTGGCGCAGCGTCTCCCGCATGGCCGTGATGGTCTCGGCCGTTACGTCGCCCGTCAGTGAAAGCAATCCTGCGATACCGCACATTGTTCCCGACAGTATACGCGCCGAGCCCGTGAACCGCGAGCCTGCCCGGTTCACGGTCGCTTCCGCTGCTCGCGCGTGCGTGCTATAATCGTCCGCCCATGACCCGGCCCGCCATCAGCATTATCCTGCCGGCCTACAACGCCGACGCGTTCGTCGCCGAAGCCATCGACAGCATCCTCGCCCAGACCTGCGACGACTGGGAGATCATTGCCGTCAACGATGGTTCGTCGGATCGTACGGGCGAGATACTCGACGAGTACGCAACGCGACTCAAGGAGGCCGACTCCCCCGTCCATCCGCGCATGACCGTCATCCACCAGGAGAACCAAGGTCTCGCCGCTGCTCGCAACAATGCCATCGAGATGATGCGGGGTCGCTATATCGCGCTACTGGACGCCGACGACATCTGGCTGCCTGAGAAGCTCCAGCGATGCCTGGACTACCTCGAGACCCACGACGATGCCATTGTCTATACGCCCATGGATCCGTTTGATGCCGAAACCGGCAAACGCATGGAAGGACATTCCAAGCCCTGCCACGCCGGCCAACTGACCGAGAAACTCTTTATGAGCATCTTCGTCCACGATCCGGCGGCTGTCTTCGAAAAACGCGTGATCGACGAGTGCGGCGGATTCGACGAGTCCATCCCCGTGAGCATCGGCAACGAGTTCTGGCTGCGCGTCAGCACGACGTTTACCTTCGGCCTGATCGACGAACCACTGGCATGGCGACGCTGGAGCGAAGCCAGCCTGACGCGAGGCAATCGCCTGCGCGGCCGAACCATCAAGGCCAACATGCTCGAACGGTTTTACTATGAGCGGGGCGGCCAAGAGCTGATCCCGGCCGGAAAGGCACGCCGGCGACTGGCCAAGGTGCACTATCACGCCGGCAAGGCCCTGCTGGGCGAGAAGCGGTTCCGCGAGGCCCGGCGATACCTCTCCAAGGCGATCCGCTACCGTCCCGGGTACGTGAAGGTGTACGCCTTCTGGCTGGTCGCCCTGGCCGGCTCGCCATTCGGCTAGCGTCTGTCGTTGTAGCGAGCATCGATGAGTTCGAGGTGTTCGCGGAAGCCTTCGAGGCTGGGCGTGCCGCTGAGGCGTTCGCCCGGCGGGTTGAAGAGATAGATCGGACTGATGTCCTTCCACCCCGGCCAGAGCCGTCGAATCGGCAGCACGAAGGTATCGTAGTCATCCGCAACGATCTCCTGCATGGCCGCCAGCAGACTGCTCGGCTCATCCGGCGAGCCGGTCGCGTCGACCGGCCCGACCAGCAGCATGTCCAGCCCCTCGACCCGCAAGGCGACAATCGCCCAGCCCGGCGATTCCACGTGGTAGTCGCGCTGCCCCACGCGCCGCCCGCTGGAGACGGCTTCGTCGAAGGTCCGCGCCACCCGCAGCGCCTGCCGCACCCGACCGCGCGAGGCTTGGGTTCGCAGCATCATCAGGCCGTGATGCATCACCGGCTCGATGGTCTGCGTCTGCGGGTCGCGCTCGTATTCGATCAGTTCCGTCGTCCGCCGGCAGCGGCGCAGCGTCAACTCGTTGTAGCACCGCCACGCCTGCGGATGGTCGGCCGGCAGGGGCGCGAGCAACACGCCCTCGTAGTAGTCGTAGCCCGTCGCGGCGACGTAGTTCAGTCTCGCGTACCGCAGGAAGTGGCTGGCCGTACCGGTCACGATCGGCCAGCAATCCCAGCGGCTTCCCACGGGGGCCGGCTCGGGGTTTGAGCCGACGATGAAGCACCTGGCGTAGACCGGGTCGAACTCGCCTCGCGGCGCCCGGGCCGGCAGGTCGCGGGCGTCGGTGCAGACCTGCCACCATCGTCCCTTTCGACGGCGAAAGGCTTCGGCGATACAGTCCGTGACCCGCTCGCTGCGGCGGACCCCGCCGGCCGGCAGCGTTCCCATCTGCACGACCTCCCGGAACATCCGATCCCGCCGGTTGACGCTCGTAAGCCACACGCCGGCTGCGGGATCGCGGAGTACGGGCGCCGCACGCGCCACGGCCACCAGGAATCCGCCGCCGAACGCCCCGACCAGTACAACGGTCCACGCCAGCCACGCGATTCGGTCCGGCCGCCGTCGGGCTGCAATGGCGCCGCCTGCGCCGCCCGCCGCCGTCAGCACACCGGCCAGGATCAGCATCGCCAGCCCCGTCATACCCAGCCACCCCGCGAGACCCAACAGCACACACGCACCGGCCAGCCCGCCCGCCACGGCCTGCAGATAGCGTCCGACCGACCCGCCTGCCGCGGCGAACTCTCGCCGCTGTGAACTCAGCACGGTCGCGACCAGCGAGGCACATGGCACCTGAGTGGCCACGGCCAGGCAGGTTGCGATGACGCTGCTGGCGCCGTCCAGCGCGAGGCACAATGTCAGTTCCGTCGCCTGAGCCAGCAGGGCCGCCCCCACGCCCAGCATGCTGCCGACGATCTGCAGCCGCCCGGCCGAGCGACCCTTGCGATCGAATCGCCCGAGGAAGTACGCCAACAACACCAGCGACAGGCCCCACCACAGCAGACGCCGCGTGAAGCTCAGGCCCAGCACGTCGCCCAGCAACCGCCCCTGCCCGACCAGCACCACCGCCACCAACGCATAGGCAGCGGCGAGCGACCACAACGCCCAGCGCGACGGCGGCCCGAACGGCAGCAGCTTCTTACGCGGATGGGTCGACAGATCACCGCGGGAGACCGCCGTCAGCGAGACCAGTAGGATCCCCCCCGCCAGGGCGAAAAGAACGTAGATAAGATTGGCCCCAAACCACCATGCCACGGCGAACCCGCCCAGCCCGCAGGCAACCGCGACGGGCCAGTCACGGCTGATGCTGGCATACGTGTCGCGCCCGCCGCTGGCGCGGACCACCGACGACGTGTAGAACACGCAGACCATCGCCGCGCCGACACCCGCCCCGCCGAGTAGCAACGCCAGCGTCTCCAGCACGCGCCAGGTGGCGTTGCTGAACAGGAACCATTCACCCAGGAGCAACGCCCCCAGCCGCGAGGCCAGCACCACGCCGGTCGCGCCGAGCATGCAGGCCATCGCCGCGATCGCCCCGGCGGAGAACAGCCGCATGCGACGTTTGACGTCTTCCTTTGACGAGCCGAGTTCATCCCGCAAGGCCGCCGCCAGTGGGATGGCCTCGTCCAGGCCCAGGCGAGCCACCCAGCGGACAGCCCGCGATCCCCATCGGCCGCGCCGACGCAGCATCCACCAGGCCGCGATCAGCGACCAGCCGACCGCCGCCAGCGACGTGCTGCCCGACGGGTCGATCGACCAGCCCCACAGTACCGACAACGCCGCCGCCCACATCACCAGCGCGGCGATGACGATGATGACGGCCATCCTGTCGGTCAGTACGGGTCGCATGCCTCAGCGGCGAAGTGTACCATAGCAGGTCCCGCTGTGACAGGCGCTACAGCACCGTCGCGCCGGCGGCGGGGATATGCCACCGGTGGCCGAGATCATCGGCGAGAATCAGCCCCTCCAGCGGCGAGACATCGAGGACGTTGCCGCTGTAGCAGACGCCGGCGGACTGGATGCGAACACGTCGGCCGATCATGCCGGAGTGCGCGACCCAGGCGTCGTGAATCGTATCGGTGCTAGAGGCGGCGACGTCGGCGATACGTGCGTCCAGCCGCTGCAGCAGCCGGCGGACGAGTTCGAGGCGGGCTGCTGGTCGGTCAACGTGCTCGGCGAGGCAGGTAGCCACCTGGCCGATCTCGCCGGGCGGCGGGGCGGCGGAGACGTTCAGGCCAATGCCGATGACAACCCCCTGACGGCCGTCGACGCCGCGGTGCTCGACCAGCACGCCGGCGAGCTTTGCGCCATCGATCAGCACGTCGTTGGGCCATTTCAGGTCGGCCGAGCCGGGGGCAAAGCTGTCGACTGCCTCGGCGACGGCGACGCCGGCGGCGATGGGAACGGCTTCGCGACAAAGGGAATCCGGCTCGCCGAGCAGCAGTGTGCTAAGCAGGACGGCCTCGCCGGCGGCGGCCTGCCACGTGCGCCCCTGACGGCCCCGCCCGCGTCGCTGACGTTCGGCGAGAACGACGAGCCCGTCGGTGTCGCCCTGCCGCGCCGAGTCCCAGCAGATATCATTGGTGCTGTCGACCTCGGGAAAGCAGATGACGCTTCGCCCGACGCGCGTCGTGCCCAAATCGGCCTCGATGTCCGCGGCCGCCAACGGCCGACCACCGGGTTTCACGCCTCATCGCTCCGCAGTTCGAGGTCAAGGCCGATGTCGACGGCCGGGGCCGAGTGCGTGATCGCGCCGACGGCGATGCGTTCGACGCCCGTCCGGGCGACCTCGGCGATGTTCTCCAGCGTCATGCCGCCCGAGGCCTCCAGGTGGATATCCGCGGCCTTGCCTGCCTCGGCCCGCATCTTAACGGCCTGACGGAGTTTATCCGACCCCATGTTGTCCAGCAGGATCACGTCCACGGGCAGCTTGAGCGCCTCGGCGAGTTGCTCCAGCGTGTCGACCTCGATCTCGACGAAACCGTTGTACGGCAGGTCCTGCCGCAGCTCGCTGAGTCGCTCGCCGAGGTCGTGAAGATGGACGGCTGCCAGATGGTTGTCTTTGACCAATATCGCATCGTGTAGGCCGCGGCGATGGTTCTTGCCGCCACCGACACGGACGGCGTATTTCTCCAGATCCCGCCAGCCGGGAATGGTTTTCCGCGTATCGTAGATGCCTGCGCCCGCGGTGGCGACGGCCTCGACGTACTGCCGCGTGATCGTCGCCACACCGCAGAGGTGCTGCAGGAAGTTCAGCGCCACCCGCTCGGCCGCGACGATGTGCCACGCCGGGCCAAACCACTCGGCGATGACCTCGCCGGCTTCGACGGCTTGGCCTTCTTCCTTCCAGAGGATCATCTGGATCGATTCATCATAGGCCTTGGCGATGGCGTCAAGGAACGTTCCGCCGCAGACCACCAGCGGCTGGCGGGCAACGAACTGCCCCGTGGCGTGAATCTCCGGCGGGATCAGCCGGCCGGTCACGTCGCCGCCGCCGAGGTCTTCCTCACGGGCCTGATAGACCAGGCGCCGCATCGCCTCGCGTTCGGATTCGGTGGGTCGGGTGCTCATGGCCGACAGGATAGCGACTCGCGCTGGATTTCGAAATCGTGATTTCGAAAAGCTGCGGCCGTCAACGGAGCCTTTCGCCTCCGAAACCGCAAACTGACAGGCAAATCGGTTATTCTGTTGGCATGAGCCGGTGGATTCTGCATGTCGATATGGACGAGTTCTTTGCCGCCGTCGAGCGGCTGGACCGCCCGTCGCTGGCGGGCAAGCCGCTGTTGGTTGGTGGCAGCGCCGAGGGGCGTGGCGTCGTCTCGACCGCCAGCTACGAAGCCCGGCCGTTCGGCTGCTGCTCGGCCATGCCGATGGCCCAGGCGCTCCGGCTGTGCCCGCAGGCCATCGTCCTGCCCGTCCGGGGTGGACGCTACGCCGAAATGAGCCGGCAGGTCTTCGAGATTGTCCGCCGCTATACCCCGCTGGTGGAACCGCTGAGCATCGACGAGGCGTTTCTCGACGTCACTGGCACCGAGCGACTTCACGGCCCCGCGGTGGAGGTTGCCCGACGGATCAAGCAGGCCGTCGGCGACGAGCTTGGCCTGGTCGCCAGCGTGGGCGTCGCGCCCAACAAGTTCCTCGCCAAGCTCGCCAGCGACCTGGAAAAGCCGGACGGCCTGACGGTCATCCCGCCCGACCGCATCCACGAGGTTCTTGATCCCCTCCCGGTCCGCAAGCTCTGGGGCATCGGCCCCGTTGCCGAAACGTCACTGCGGCGTCTGGGCATCCGTCGCGTGGGGCAGTTGCGGGCATACTCGCAGCGCGAGCTGCGGCGGGCGCTGGGCAATGCGGCGGGACACCTCCTGAAGCTGGCCAACGGCGACGACAGCCGCCCTGTCACGCCCGACCATGACGCCAAGTCCATCGGGCAGGAGCAGACCTTCGCCACCGACATCGCCAATCGTGAGCAGTTGCTGGCCATCCTGTACGAGCAGACACAGGAGGTCGCCCGCCGCCTGCGACGGGCCGGTCTGCTGACCCGAACGGTCACCCTCAAGCTGCGGCACGGCGACTTCACCACGCTCAGTCGTTCGCGGACAATGGAACGACCCACCGACGTCACTGACACGCTCTGGGCTGAGGCCAAGGCGATCTTCAACAACTGGGCGCGTTACAGCTTTCAGCCGCTTCGCCTGGCCGGCGTGACGGCGAGCAATCTCGACACCCCGGGCGGCCGGCAGCTCGACCTCTTCGCCCCGCCGATTGACGACCGCCGCCAGCGGACCATCGACCGGACGGTCGATGGCATCGTGGAGAAGTTCGGCAAGGGCAGCATCCGCCGCGGACCGGGCGCAGGCTGATCTGCCTTTCGCCGCATTGAACATTCTCCGCATGATCATGCTGGAAGCAGCCATCGAGCACGGCAAGGACCCGATGCGGCTGAGCTTCGTTGCCGCCGTGCGGGCTATTCTAAGCTTTGCGCCGATCCTCGCGACGGCTCCACCGTGGACACTGCCGGATATCTATGACGCCATGCTCCGCCAGATCGCCGCCTCGCAGGTTCCCCTCCGCCCCGGCCGCCATGAACCCCGAGCCGTTCGACATGAACCACAACATTATCCCAACTTGCGCATCACCCGCACCGAGTGGAGACGCCAATGGGCCGCTTAAGGAAGTGCCATTCTAGCCTGTCCCCTATAGCGCCATTAAATCCCGTAACCCTTTAGCTCTATTTGAAAAGGAGAACCTTGCCGTTCATCGCAACGGCCAGCTTCTTTGCCTCTTCGCTCACTGGCGGGTCCGCGTCTTCGGGCCATGCCACGATAAGTCGAGAACTGCTGTGCTCACGAATGACCCTCGCTGCGGCACCATCAAGGCTTGGACCGATAAATACAATGGTTCTGGCTCCAGCAGTATAGGCAGACTGAAACGCTTCGACCTGGTTCTGCATTCCATGAAGGTGAGCTCTCGACAACCAGCTCGTCAAGTCAGGCAGCGGCATTGGCGGCGCCGACTGCAGATTCGACCACCTTGCGGCTGGCCTCCCGCTCGTGGTTCGAACCACTCCAAACCTATAATCAAATGGCATAGCAGCCAAGCTTTCGAGTATGGTCGCTGTTATCTTGTCCCAGTAGGGACAACTTGTTCCGCCGCCGTCGATAACAAACACGGTAGGTTCGCCGGGAACTTCAACCCCTTGCAGTGACAAGATGGGGCGTAGTTCTGTCTCTTCCGGTTGCGAGCAACCGGTACACTGCGCCGCCAGCACCAGAAAACACCCTGCAGCGGCGGACAACCACATCCACTGCCTGCGTACACATTCTTTCCCTGAGAACATACCTCTCCCTAACTCGCTATAGAACGATGAGCGGCCCAACAATAAACGATAGGCTTGGGGGGCAACGCTCCCTTAAGCAACGACCATGTGCGACGGACCCACGGTTGCTCTTGAACCCATACCCAGGCGGTAAAGCTATATATGTAGGACTTCTTCAACCTCACGCTAAAGCCCGGGCTGTCCATGTACCACCAGCCATGGTACTCAAGGAAGCCCTTTCGCTGGATCCTATTCGGGGGACCAGAATCTCGGGGAGCGGAGTGCTTGCTAAACGAGCCATCAGCGACACTTATACTAAGGGCATCCTGCTGAAGATGGCATCCGCTTACATCTAAGCCGGTATCATGTACCAGGTCAAAGCGTACCCCCCTAGCGCGAGCCCAGCACACATATTCCCCTCCGATACCTAACCCTAACCCAGGTGGCAATGGTTTGGCCTTCTTACAGCCACCCTCGAGCTTTGCTGCTGCCGAGACCTCTATACGACACAGCCATGGGGTTGCAACACAGGCGCAGCAGGCCCTATTACATTCCAGCCCCTCGGGGTCGGTCATATTCACCGCCGTACTCTTGGCATACTCATACACACTCATGCCATCGACGTAGCCGAGGGGGTCGCGGGTGATGAAGCGGCCGAGGGCGGGGGAGTAGTAGCGGTTGCGGTTGTAGTACAGGGCCGACTCGGTATCCAGGTGCAGGCCCTGATGGCCTAGGGTGTTATCGACGTCGGAGACGCCGTCCGCATCGGCTGACCAATCAGCGTCAAGGACAGTCCGCTCGCCGTACGGCGAGTAGGCGTAGCGCTCGATCACCGTGCCGGATTCTTCGACGAGCGACGTTACGTTCATGTTCGCGTCATTGGTGTAGTAGACGGCATCGCCGGCAGCATCAAAGCGGGCGATGGGGGCGTCAATGTAACGCTGATCCCACGCGTATTCATAGGCAACACTGCCGTCAACCCGTTCCTCAACCAACTGCCAGTTGTCGTTATAGAAATAATCCGTCTCCGTCTCGTCGACCGTTTTCTCGATACGCCTCTTCTGGCCATCATATTCATATTCGGCAATCAGTGAATCATCGCCGCGGTCGCGGACTTCCACCAAACGGTTCCAGGCGTCGTAGATGTAGGTATTGGAAGAATCGGCGGTCATGTTGCCCGAAGCATCATGCGTCGGATCGTTGGCCGTGCCGGAGAGGTCAGTTGATCGATTGTCGAATGTCCATGCGACCATGGCCGAGGTCCCTTTCGACATGTATCGTACCGCATCCGCCCACCGCTCGCCAGCATTCGATTGTCCTATTCAGTATGCTGTACCCCGAACTAAGCCACGCTGGGCGTGTCGTCGCCGAGGCCGTCGTTGCTTCCTTCAAGTAGCCTGTCCCCTTTCCCTCCCTCTCGGGATCAGGGGTGACGATCTCGACGTCCCACAACTCCTCGTAGCCGGCCATCGCCGTGCCGTCGGTCGCCGACAGCGGGCGGACGAAGTCATAGCCGTAGACCGCATCGCCCTCGCCCGACGGCGGGGTGATCCGCCTCGTCCTCACGAAGCACCAAAAAGTCGCCTGTCCCCTTTCCCTCCTCCCTTTCCCTCCTGGGCCAAGGCCGTCGTTGCTTCCTTCAAGTAGCCTGTCCCCTTTCCTTCAGTCCTGACTGAAGGTGGGGTCGGTGATCTGGCCGAGCATCAGCGTGCCGCGGTCGGTGTCGGTCAGGCGACTGAGGCCGTCGTAGGTGTAAAGCTC
>JAAAOJ010000074.1 GCA_009908915.1 Planctomycetota bacterium | reverse complement strand
GGGCGATGCGGTTTTCAGGAAGCATGGCTTCATGCCGACGCTGCGGGCGGTGCGTGGCGACATACTGGCCGCCTTCGAAAAACTCTACGGCCCGGACATCAAACGCGTCAAGGCCAGCGACGACCCGGCGGACGATCTGGCCCTGGCGTGGCGAATGGTCGAAGCCGCTCGCGTGACGAAACTCGATCCGGCCCTGATCGGCGCCATGTGTGACGCGGCCTACGAGTTGACGGTGGACGTCGACGGTGGCGAGACGACGGCCTTTGCGGCCTTGGGCGTGCTCGGCCGGAAGGTTCCCCAGCGGCAGTTCGAGGCCGCGGTCAAGCACGCGGGACTGTGCGAGCGCGTCTACACGGACGAGCCGACGCCCGCCAACGGCGAGTTCCTGATACGGTCACGGATGACGGTGGCCGAACTCGGTACGGCGGAGCGTGAATTCGCCGAGGCGCTGGCGGCCTGGCGGGGGGCGATCGACGTCGCCGAGGAGGCGAACTCCACGACACTCGTCGCACTGAAGGCGAGGCTGTCGGCGTTCGCCGACCGGGCGCAGTCGGCGAAGAAGGTGGCGGCCCTGGCCGTCCAGCTCGACCAGGCGCCCCATGACGCGGCGGTTCGGTCTGAGATGCTCACGCTGCATCTTCGGGAACTGGACAATCCGGCCGAGGCGGCGAAGTACCTGGACGCAGCCGTCGACGAGGCCACGAAGACGAACTGCCTCCTGGCGGCCGAGCCGGTCGAGAACCTGGCGGAAGAAGCGGCCCTGAACCTTGCCGAATGGTACGGCCGGATGATCAACGAAGCCGGCGTCGGTGGCCGACGGTTGATGGCCGATCGGGCCAAGGCCTACTACGGTCGGTTCTTCGAGCTTCACGAGGGCGAGGACGACGCGCTGGCGATGCGGGCTGCCCTTGGCGTGCAGAAGATTGGCGGCCGCATGCCGCCGGCCGAAGACGCCGAAGCCGATGACGGCAGGCAACGTTCGCCGGCCGTCACGGTCGACCTGGAAAAGGGTGAGCAGATCACGAACCTCACACTCGCCGAGTTCGTGGCCGCTCATCCGGATCTGACGCGGGTCACACGCAGGGAGATCGGCACGGCCCGCAAGCTCACGGATCTGCGGCCGTTGCGGAAGCTCGATAAGCTAACGCGTCTCGAACTGCACGACGCCCGGCAGATCAAGGACCTGTCGGTCCTGGCCCAGATGCCGAACCTGACGGTTCTGACGATCACCGGCCTGGAGGTCAAGGATGTCTGGGCTCTGGAAGGCCTCAGCAAACTGCAGCACCTGAACCTCAGTGGAGGGGCGAACATAACAGATCTGACGCCGCTGGCCCGGCTGCATCGGCTGAAGTCCCTGCACCTCAGCGGCTGCAAGCAAGTCACGGACCTCAAGCCGCTAAAAGGGCTGGGCGATCTGGAGCGGCTGAACCTCTCGCATTGCCGCGGCGTCAACGACATCGGGCCGCTGGCCAAGCTCGCCCGTCATCTCACGTGGCTGAGCCTTCACAACACGAAGCTCAGCGACATCATGCCGCTGGCTCGGATGGGCAAGCTCAAGTACCTCGATCTTCGCAAGTGTGAGAAGCTGCCGTATGACGACGCCGTCTGGCTCAAGAAGCGGCTCAGTGAGTGCAAGGTTCACTTCGACGTGACCGCACCGCCGAAGGCCAAGGATTCGGACAACCGGTAAGGATACTGATCCCGGGACGGTCTGGCAGTGGTCCAAGAGGAGTACTCGCATCAGCGGGTTACACGCGGTGCAGTAGCCGGCGCTATACCTCGCTCATATTCAGTGCGTCCTGTATTACTTGAACGTGCCGCGCCGGGTCAGCCTGGTCAGCCTGGTCAGCCTGTCAGCCTGTCAGCCAGCGGTCGACGCTGGCGGCGGCGTCGCGGCCTTCGTTGATCGCCCAGACCACCAGCGAGGCGCCGCGGCCGGTATCGCCGGCGACGAAGACGCCCGGTTCGGTCGACATGTAGTTCTCGTCACGGACGACATTGCCGCGTGCGTCGAGTTCCACGCCAAGCTCGTTGATCAGGCCCTCATGCACCACATGCACGAAGCCCATCGCCAGCAGCACCAGGTCGCAGTCCATGCTGAACTCGCTGCCGGGCAGTTCCTTCATCTGCATGCGGCCGTCGTCGTCGGCGGTCCACTCGACCTCGCAGCCCTCCAGGCCGGTCACGCGATTGCCCTGGCCGGTGAGTGTCTTGGTCAGTACGCACCAGCGGCGGGTGCAGCCTTCTTCCTGGCTGGTCGAGGTCCGTATGACCTTGGGCCAGATCGGCCAGGGCTCGGCCTGGTTGCCGCGTTCGGGCGGCTGGGGCATGATTTCGAACTGGTGGATTTCCTTGGCGCCCTGGCGACGGCTCGTGCCGATGCAGTCGCTGCCGGTGTCGCCGCCGCCGATGACGACGACGGTTTTGCCTTTGGCGCTGATACGCTGGTCGCCGGGGATGTGGGCGCCGGCATTGACGTGGTTCTGTTGGGCGAGATACTCCATCGCGAAGTG
The DNA here is from genome assembly GCA_009908915.1 of Planctomycetota bacterium. Classification (GTDB taxonomy): domain Bacteria; phylum Planctomycetota; class Phycisphaerae; order SM23-33; family SM23-33; genus JAAAOJ01. The sequence continues at coordinate 6,584 of JAAAOJ010000074.1, read as the reverse complement.
GACGTTCTCCATCTCGCGGCCGTCGACTTTCAGGTCGCGCGGCTGGCCGGCGCCCATGGTCAGTACGACGGCATCGAAGCGGCTGCGGATGTACCGCAGGGATATGTCGACGCCGATGTTGACGCCGGTTTCGAACTCGACACCCTCGGCGTGCATCTGCTTGAGGCGGCGGTCGATGACGCGCTTGTCGAGCTTGAAGTCGGGAATGCCGTATCGCAGCAGGCCGCCGATCTTGTCGTCCTTCTCGAAGAGGACGACGTCGTGGCCCGCCCGGGCGAGTTGTTGGGCGGCGGCGAGGCCGGCCGGGCCCGATCCGATCACCGCCACGCGCTTGCCGGTCTTTGTCTCGGCCGGCTGGGGCACGATCCAGCCTTCCTCAAAGCCTCGTTCGACGATCTGGAATTCGATGTGTTTGATGAGTACCGGGTCGCTGTTGATCGACAGCGTGCAGGACTCTTCGCACGGGGCGGGGCAGATGCGCCCGGTGATCTCCGGGAAGTTGTTCGTGGCGTGCAGGATGTCCAGCGCCTCCCGCCAGCGGTTGCGGTAGATCAGGTCGTTGAACTCCGGGATGCGGTTGCGCACGGGGCAACCGGCGGCGTGGCAGAACGGAATGCCGCAGTCCATGCACCGGGCGGCCTGACGCTGCAGGACCTCCACCGGGTGGGGGATGTTGATCTCGAAGTAGTCATCGACGCGCTCACTGACCGGCCGATGGCGGATCTCCTCGCGCTTGTACTCCATGAATCCAGTTGGCTTACCCATGATAGTTCCTCGTAACTGGTAGCTCGTGGCCAGTAACCAGTAGCGGATAGTCAGTGTTTCTGATGCAGTCATCGATCGAGCGGCAAGGCCTTCTGCCACTCTCGATGCATGATCTGGTCTGCACTGACTACTGATTCCTGACTACTGGATACTGTCTTATGGGTTCTTGAAGACTTCCTCGGTGGCGGGTTCGTAATCACCGCCGCGCTCTTCCTTGGCCTTGAGACGCTCCAACGCCTTGCGGTAGTCGACGGGCATGACCCTGACGAACCGCCCGACCATGGACCGCCAGTGATCCAGCAGCCGCTTGGCCTGGTTCGAGCCCGTCAGTTCATAGTGCATCTCGATGCGGTCGTAGAGGAACTGCTTGTCCTCGTCCTGCCAGACGTTCTCGAGGTCGACCATGTCCAGGTTGCAGAGCGTGTCGAAGAGCTGATGCTCGTCGAGCACGTAGGCCACGCCGCCGGACATGCCCGCCGCGAAGTTCCGTCCCGTCCGGCCGATGACGATCACGCGGCCGCCGGTCATGTATTCGCAGCCGTGGTCGCCGACGCCCTCGACAACGGCGACGGCGCCGCTGTTGCGGACGCCGAAGCGTTCGCCGGCCAGGCCGTTGATGAAGACCTCGCCGGCCGTCGCGCCGTACAGCAGCGTGTTGCCGACGATGATGTTCTCGCGCGGGTCGAATGGCGAGCCCTCGGGCGTTTTGACGATGATCCGCCCGCCCGAGAGGCCCTTGCCGAGGTAGTCATTCGTATCGCCGTGGAGTTCCAGCGTTACGCCCGGCGCCAGCCACGCGCCGAAGCTCTGGCCGGCCGACCCGTGCAGCTTGGTGTGGATGGTGTCGGTGGGCAGGCCCTCGGGACCGAAGGCTTTCACCACGCGGTTGGAGAGGATCGCTCCGACCGTGCGGTCCCGGTTACGGATGTGCATCTCGACCGTCACGGGCGTTCTGTCGTCCAGAGCGGGCGTGACCCTATCGAGGATCTTCCAGTCCATGTGATCTTCGAGGCGTTTGGGCTGCTCGCGCGTGCGGCGGATCGTCCGCTTGCCGCCGTCGGTGTCCGGGGCCGCGAAAACGGACGAGAAATCCAACCCGCGCGCCTTCCAGTGTTCCAGGGCCTTGCGGGCCGAAAGGCGGTCGACGCGGCCGACCATCTCCTCGAAGGTCCGCAAGCCCAGCTCGGCCATGATCCGCCGGGCCTCCTCGGCCACGAACAGGAAGTAGCGTTCCAGGTGGGCGGGGTCGCCGGCGAAGCGTCTGCGAAGCTCGGGGTCCTGGGTGGCCACGCCGACGGGGCAGGTGCCGTGGTGGCACTTCCGCATCATGATGCAGCCCAAGGCCACCAGCGCCCCGGTGCCGAAGCCGAACTGCTCGGCGCCCAGCAGGGCGGCGATGACGATGTCGCGGCCGGTCTTCATCTGGCCGTCGGCCTGGACGCGGATGCGATCCCGCAGGCCGTTGAGGACGAGGGTCTGCTGCGTCTCGGCCAGGCCGAGTTCCCACGGGCAGCCGGCGTGCTTGATGCTGCTTAGCGGGCTGGCGCCCGTGCCGCCGTCGTAACCGGAGATGAGGACCTCGTCGGCATTGCCCTTGGCGACGCCGGCGGCAATCGTGCCCACGCCGACTTCGCTGACGAGCTTGACCGAGACCTTCACGCCCGGGTTCGAGCACTTCAGGTCGTAGATCAACTGGGCGAGGTCCTCGATGGAGTAGATGTCGTGGTGGGGCGGCGGCGAGATCAGCGACACGCCGGGCGTGCTGAACCGAAGCCGGGCGATATCCTCGGAGACCTTGTGGCCGGGCAGGTGGCCGCCCTCGCCGGGTTTGGCGCCCTGGGCCATCTTGATCTGCAGTTCTTTCGCGTGGGCGAGGTAGTTGACCGTCACGCCGAAGCGGCCGGAGGCGACCTGCTTGATCGCGGAGTTCTTGCTGTCGCCGTTGGGCTCGGGCGTGTAGCGGACGGGGTCCTCGCCGCCCTCGCCGGTGTTGGACATCGCGCCGAGGCGGTTCATGGCGATGGCCATGCACTCGTGGGCTTCCTTGCTGATCGAGCCGTGGCTGATCGCGCCGGTGCAGAAGCGGCGGGCGATGCTCTTGGCCGGTTCGACCTCGTCCAGCGGGACCGGGTCGCCCGGGACGAACTCGAAGAGACCTCGCAGCGTGCAGAGCTTGCGGGCCTGGTCGTTGACGGCCTTGGCGAAGCGTTCGTAGGCGGCCTTGTCGTTGCGACGGACTGCGTGCTGCATGGTGGTGATGGTTTCCTGGTTCCACAGGTGACGCTCGCCGTCGAGGCGGACGTGGTATTCGCCGCCGAAGTCGAGGTTGATCAGGTCCTTCGGCGTGGCGGTGAACGCCTGCTCGTGACGCATGAGCGTCTCGCGGCCGATGACGTCCAGGCCCACGCCCTCGATGCGGCTGGCCGTGCCGGGGAAGTAGGCGTCCACGACGTCGCGGTTCAGGCCGACGGCCTCGAACAGCTGGGCGTACTGGTAGCTGCGAAGCGTGGAGATGCCCATCTTGGACATCGTCTTGAGGATACCCTTCTTGATCGCAGCGATGATGTTGTCGATGACCGTTCCGCCGTCGAGGTGGGCCCGCAGATCGCCGCGCGAACGGATGTCGTTCATCACGTCGAACAGCAGGTAGGGGTTGACGGCGTTGGCGCCGTAGCCGCACAGCAGACAAAAGTGCATAACCTCGCGCGGCTCGCCGCTTTCCAGCACGATGCCCGCCTCGGCCCGCAGCTTGCGTGCCTGCAAGCCGTGGTGGACCGCCGCCGTGGCCAGCAGGGCCGGGATCGGTGCTTGTTTGTCGGTGACGGTGCGGTCGGAAAGGATGATCAGCGACGCGCCGTTTCGGATGGTCTTCTCGACGGCATCGACGAGGCGCTCGAGCCCGACTCGCAGCGCTCGGCCGGGATCGCCGCCGACCTCGAAGAGCATCGGGATCGTCGCCACACGGAAGTCCTCGCGATCGACGGTCCGCAGGCGGTCCATGTCTTCATTGGTCAGGATCGGGTGCGGCAACTTGAGTTGCTTGCAGTGCTCGGCCGTCTCGTCCAGCAGGTTGCGCTGCTTGCCGGTGAAGCTCATGAGGCTCATCACCAGGCCCTCGCGCAGCGGGTCGATCGGCGGGTTGGTCACCTGTGCGAAACGCTGCTTGAAGTAGTTGTACAGCGGCTTGGGGCGGTCGGAGAGCACGGCCAGCGGCGTGTCGGTCCCCATCGATCCGACGGGCTCCTGGCCGTTGGTGGCCATGGGGATCTGGATCATGTTCAGCTCTTCGCGCGTGTAGCCGAAGGTCGTCAGTTGGCGGGTGAGCTGGTCGGGTTGCTTGGGCAGCGGCTCGGAGGGGTTGAACAGGCCGCGCAGTTCGATGCGGTTCTGGCCCAGCCAGCGACGGTAGGGCTTCTGGCGGGCGATCTTGCCCTTGATTTCATTGTCGTCGACGATGCGGCCCTCGACGGTGTCGACCAGGAACATTTTGCCCGGCTGGAGGCGGCCCTTGCCTTCGATCATCTCCGGCGGGAACTCAATGACGCCGACTTCGCTGCCGAGGACGACCAGCCCGTCGGTGGTCACGACGTAACGGGCCGGACGCAGGCCGTTGCGGTCCAGCGTGCCGCCGACGAGGCGTCCGTCGGTAAAGACCAGGGCGGCCGGGCCGTCCCACGGCTCCATGATGGCGCTGTGGTACTCGTAGAAGGCTCGCTTGTCAGTGGAGATGTGGTAAGCCGGGCCGAACGCCTCGGGGACCATCATCATCAGGGCGTGCGGCGTGGATCGGCCGGCCATCGTCAGCAGTTCCAGGACGTTGTCGCCGCAGGCGGAGTCGGATTGGCCTTCCTGGAGAATGGGCAAGAGGTCCTCGACGTCCTTGCCGAAGTTCGGGTGCTCCATGTGCGGCTCGCGGGCGCGGATCCGGAGGCTGTTGCCGCTGAGCGTGTTGATTTCGCCGTTGTGGGCGAGCATGCGGAACGGCTGGGCGAGCTTCCAGTTCGGGAAGGTGTTGGTCGAGTAACGCTGGTGGACCAGGGCCATCGCCGAGACCATCCGTTTGTCGTGGAGGTCGGGGTAGTATTTGAAGAGCTGGTGGGCCATGAACATGCCCTTGTAGTTGATGGTCCGGCAACTCATGGAGCAGATGTAGAAGTCCTCGGCCTCGTCGCCGAAGGTCCTGTTGATGTTCTTCTCGGCGCGGTTGCGTGCCTGGTAGAGCTTGAGTTCGAGTTCAGCCTCGCTCATGCCCTTGCCGTCGATGAAGAACTGCCGGACAACGGGTTCGGCCTGGAGGGCCAACTCGCCGAGGCAGCTGTTGTCGGCAGGCACGTTACGCCAGCCGAGCGGCTCCATGTCGTAGTAAGCGACGGCCTCTTCGAGCAGCTTCTCGCACTTTGCGCGGAGCGTCTCGTCGACGGGGCCGAAACACTGGGCCACGCCGAAGAGGTGATCCTTGGGCAGGGCGATGTTCAGCGAGCCGGCCTCCTCGCGGAGAAACAGATCCGGTACCTGCAAGAGGATGCCCGCGCCGTCGCCGGTGACGTCGTCGCTGCCGGCGGCCCCGCGATGGTGCAGGTTGAGGATGATCTGATTGGCGTAATCGATGATCTTCCGCGTGCGTTCGCCGCTGATATTGACCACCGCGCCAATGCCGCAGGCGTCGTGTTCGTTCCGGGGGTCGTAGAGCCCCTGCGGGCCTGGCACGTGGTACCGCTGCTCTTTGCCGTTGCTTTCCGACATCCCTTTAACCTCGTCATATTTTCCGGGCATGCTGACGTCGCGGCAGAGACATGTCGACCCCGCGGCCTAACGCATGCATGCCTCTGCCGGCCCGCCCGCTCGACCGCGGGTGGACTGGCGACAACAGCTCTGTGAGTGTGGCCCGTTATTGTAGCAGGACAACGTGGCCCAGAAAAGCATTTCTAATATACATTATACTAATGATTAGTTTCAGCATCGCTTATCAGTGGCGGGCTCCAGCGAGGGATGACCGCCCGACACGCATTTCGGCGTGAATACCCACGGACAGCAACCCGTGGGGCTTTTGCCGGTCTTGATTTGAATCGAAACGTCTCCTGTATGGCAATGGGGGGGGAGCGGTTTGTCTGCCAGGCGGCCGTCGATACTTGACATGCATTGGAACGATCCTGTTCGAACGACACCGCTGGGGCGATAAGAGCAACGCCCCGGCCACCGTGGTCAGCGGCTGGCAGGACCGCCTCGCCGAGGCGGGCCTTCCGAACCCGGCCTGGTGGTGGTGCTCCGACGTCCGGCTGACTGCGCGATGGACGTTCTGTGGTTCGTCGCGGGACGATCTCAGCGGGTATGAATCGGCAGGGCGCAGGCCAAGCCATGGGCCACGTGCATTGCATCACGGAGCCATGGCTGGGCGCGTCGCTTATCGAGCCATCCGAGGTCCCGAAGACGCAGTTGGACTGTCCTCATCAGACGAATGGTAATCACTCTCCAGTAATCGGGGTGAATGGTGCCTCGGGCCAGGCTTGCCGTCAGCACCATCAATTCGCCAAGCGACCAGGTTCGCGCCGGGACATCATAGCGAACAAGCCATTGCGTTCCGTTGCAGGCGATACTACATCGAGCGGAGCGTGTTGATGCCGCGAGTGCCTTATCCATCGCAGCGAGACTGAGTTTGTCGATCCATTCTCCGAAGCCCTGGAAATTGGACACCGCAATCAGCAATCTGTCGTGAATATCCTCGGGCGGCATGAGCTCTAGTACTACAACGCAAGTTCACTCAACTTGCACGCAGGATCTGAGGGAGGGAAGGTTGATTCCGAGATCGTGGAGTTCCTGAT
>JAAAOJ010000058.1 GCA_009908915.1 Planctomycetota bacterium | reverse complement strand
CGACCCTTACGGCCCGAGTTCGCTATATTCTGGAAACCGTTTCCTATGCACTTTCACATGCCGCATAATTGGCTAAACCGCACGTAACGCAGGTGTTCGAGGAAATCGGGATCGACCTGCCCTGCATTTTCGGGTAAGGCCGCATGGAAGAGCGGGAAGCTTTCTTTCCGCCGTGGGGTCTGCGGTTTGGGCGGCGGCCGGGGTGCGGGTTTTTCACAAAAGTCCCACAGGCCACAGTGCTGGAGGATTTTCCGGATTACGTTGCCCTGATTGGCCTCGATGAAGGCGATGATCTTCATGGTCCCGCCGCACTTGGGGCACAGGAGCGGATCGACATGGTACATCTGCTGGATAAGCATGGCCCAGCGGCGGTGGTCGAGTCGGGCGGGGTTTGGCTTGGCATGCTTCGACGATGGAGAGCCGTCGGCGGTCTCGGCAATCCGCTTGGCGCGGATGCCTCTGGCCTTGTTGGAGTAGTGGCCGTAATAGCGGATGAGGTGCTCGCCTTTGTCAGGAATATGCTGGACGATCTGCGCCAGGAAATCGAGCGGTTTGAAGATATGGAAGTTTCGGGCCGGGCCGGGGGCAAGTACTTCGCTGGTAGGAATGGGGAAGCGTTGCGGTGTGTGCTTTTCCGCGCGATAGACGACATGGCCTGTAGGTGTTATTTTCACGAGCCTGGCGAGACTGAACGGGCTGCGAGCCATGTATTCCGCCAGACGCTGAATACCATTGCGGTCACCGGCGCGAAGGCGGACGCTGCGGTCCACGCTGAAGCCGCTATGACGCCAGGATCGCATCTGGGAGACCAAGGCGGGCTCGATGCGTCCTGCGCCCAGAAGCAGGGAGAATACGGCGTTTTCCCAGAGCTTGAGGAAGGGCTCGTGGCCGAGGTTGACGGGGAGATGGAGAAAGCGGCCGCTGGGGGTGAACGCCCCGTCGGTAACGAGGGCGTGGATGTGCGGGTGGAAGTGAAGCAGTTGCCCGAAGGTCTGTATGGCAAAAACACCGCCGGGGATGGTGGCTTCGTCGCCCAGCAGGGCGCGGTAGACGGTCTGGATCGTTTGCCATGCCAGGCGGGGCAGCTCGCGGAGGAGATCTCGGTGGTAGCGAAAGAAGATACGCAGGCGCTTGGGGACGGTCCAGACGAATTGACGATGAGGGACGTCGAGGCAGACGCCCTCGGAGACGTGGAGGCCAAAGAGGATGGTGCGTTTCTGTGAGCAGCTCGGGCAGATGCATCGCTGCTTGCATGAAAAGGCGACAAAGAACTCGTGGCGGCAGTCGGGACAGCGGACGCGGGCAAAACCATATTTGAGATCGCCGCATTTGAGGAAGTGCCGGGCGGCTTTGTCGTAGACCGGTCGCCAATGGCCGATCTTGCGGGTGTAGCGATCGGCGTAGACGGCGCGGAACTCGTCCCAGTGCTGTCGTACAAGGCGGTGAAAGTCGGATTCGAGGGGCTGGCGAGGGCGGTAGACGCCGGTGGATTTGGAGATGAGGCAGGCCATGCGAGTCCCCTTCCCGGGAATCGGCGTGCCTCCGTGCGATTAATGGTTCGTGTTCTGTTAGGATTATTATAGCCGGTGCGGGGAGCTTGGACAATGAGGTTCTGGGCGCAGTGGGCGGCAAAGAAGGCGAGGTGAGAGCAGCGAATAGGCAGGAACTTCAGGCCGAAATGGCGCACCATATGGCGCATCCTGCTTCGCCCATCTTGCTACGCTGAAGCTACGCCGGATCACGGCTACGCAGGACGATGCACTTTTTAGTCGCGGCCTGTCGTCGCATCCTGCTTCGCTCGGGACAAGCCCGAGCTTCGCAGGACAAGTCCGTGTTGGCGTCTGTTGGCGTTTTTTTACGAAAGCCGCTCGGGAGGCCGTGAAGCTCGGCCGGGCGGGAGTTTTCCCCGCACGGCGGCGTTGCGGCGGGCCGTGTCGCGTTGTGACGCTGTGCATTCTACCAGAAATGCCGGTTTGCGAAAGCATGTCCCGAACCGTGCTTCAAATATTCCTCGAAGGCCTCGGCCTTGGCGGGGTCGGCAAAGCGGACGGCGACCTCGCATTCCCACGGCGCATAGTTTCGGGTGTGGGGACTCTTTCCGGCGTTGTGTTAGTTCAGCCGCTGTTGCAGATTGCTGGTCAGGCCGATGTATTTGCGGGATGGATCGGAAACCGAACGGAGTAGATAGACGTATTTCACGAGGGGCCCCAATCATCGGTCCTGCTCATTTGGCCCTGCTTCGCTCTCCTTCGCCCGTAAACAGCGCGGGCTTCGCAGAGCTACGCAGGGCGGCATATGCTTCTGTTCGCTTCGCTCACTTACAGGACAAAGTCCTGCGAAGCTCGCCCTTGGCGAGCGAAGCAGGATGCCGGAGGTGGGACTCGAACCCACACTATGTTGCCATAACGGGATTTTGAATCCCGCGCGTCTGCCAATTCCGCCACTCCGGCGAGTCGTTCGTAACTCATTATCTGGTATGAACGTGTGATTTATGCTGGAAATTGTAGCTCGGAATGCGTTAGGACGCCACTACACCCGCGACACCACCCGCGGCCGTCTGATGCGTAGCAACCATGGCCGAAGCAAATAAACCACGACCTCGCAAGTCCTATCCCGACGCGCCGCTCTTGGACCATGCCAGCGGCCATGGGCCAAGAAGATCAACGGGAAGATGCGTTACTTCGGGCGCTGGGCCGAGGCCTGCGAAGCACTCGATTACCACTTGTCTTAGCGTGACTGCCATGCAGATCGGCCGAACGCCGCCGACGCATGATGCCGTCACGCTTGACGAGGTCGTCAACCGATACCTCGCCGAACGCGAGGCTGACTGGATGGCGGGCAACCTGTCAGGCTGATCATATCATGACGACACACGCGACGGCAAGCATCTGGTCGGTGACCGCCCTGCCAGCTCGTTCCGTTTCCGAACCTATCGCTGCCGCGGGCGGGCCTTCCGCCTGCGAGTCATCGTCCCGATCCATTCCTAAGACGGGCTGCTAGACAGCAATGCCCCTGTCGGGGCTTGACCTTGCGAACGCTCTGCGGAGATCAGGCAACATCATACGCAATGACTGATCTGGTGCGGTGCGTGTGTGTGTGTGTAGGATTCGTCTATGCCCAGAATCGCCAGAGCCGTCGCGACGGGCATGCCATTGCCCTCTTCGCCGAAGCGTGGATTGAAGCTCTGTATCGCTCAGGCCCTCAGGCCGGCCCTTGGCCCTCGGGCCCTCTGCCCTGCTTATCGTCGCCGGTGCTCCGCCAACTCCGCGGCGGTGGCCGCTACGCGACGGGTCGCGATGCCAAGAGGCTTTCATCGAGAGTCGCTTTGCGCTATGCTTATAGGCAGTCAAGCGGTCCGCCGGCGAACCGGCAAGGCAGCTTCCGCGTAAGCAACGTATGATCAACAACCACTGTCAACATTCAAGACTCTGCGGCTGTTCCTACATCGTCGTGACAAGCATGCTGGCGGCCGCCCTGTGTCTGTTCTGGCCGCCTGCCGCCGTCGCCGGGGAGGTTCCGGACGACGATCCGCGCGTCACGCCCGTGGTCCGGGCGGTCCGCAAGGCGGGCCCGGCCGTCGTCAATATCTCCACCACGCGGATGATCACCGACCGCTGGGGCATGCGGGGCGACATCTTCGACGAGATCTTCCCCCGGTCGCCCGTGCCCTCGCCGTTTGATCGTCGCGTGAAGGTCACGAGCCTCGGCTCGGGCTGCGTGATTCATCCGGACGGCTATATCGTCACCAACGCCCACGTTGTGCGCCGGGCCCAGAGCATCAGCGTCAGCTTCGATGACGAGACACGCCACGACGCGCGGCTCATCGCCGCCGATGCCGGAGGCGACCTAGCTGTCATCCGGATCGATCCCCCCGACGACCAGCCGCTGCCGTACCTGCCCCTGGCCCGGAGCGACGACCTCATGGTCGGCGAGACCGTCATCGCGGTCGGCAATCCGCTGGGCTATCGCAGCAGCGTTACCAAGGGCATCGTCTCGGCTGTCGAGCGGACACTCAATTTTCGCGGTGGCGTGACGTACGGTGGTCTGATACAGACCGATGCCCCGATCAACGAGGGCAACAGCGGCGGGGCGCTGCTGAATATCAAGGGTGAGTTCATCGGCCTGACGACGGCCATCCGCGCCGACGCGCAGAATATCGGCTTCGCCATCAGCAGTGAGACCATCGCGGCCCGGCTGCCGCAGTTGCTGGACGCGGAGCGGATGCGGCGGCTGGTGTTCGGCGCCGAGGTGCGACCGGGAAAGGGCGACGATCATTACAAGGTTCGCGTGGTGTCTGTTCGCGAGGGCACGCCGGCGGCGCGGCGACTGCGGCCGGGCGACCGCATCGTGGCCGTCGGCGGCACGCGGGTGCAGCGCATCGCCGATTACGTGTTCGCCATGCTGCTGGTCGAGGCCCCGAGCGACCTGATGATGGTCGTCGAGCGGGGCGGTGAGACCTTGGACCTCGCGGTTCCCATCAAGGTTCGCCCGAAGCCGGACGGCAAGCAACTGGCCCGCGGGATGACGGGCCTGACGCTGCGCGAAATTACGCCCGAGCTGGCTCGCGACCTGTCGCTGCCCTCCGCGTGGGGTCTGCTGGTTGTGGGCGTGGAGGAACACTCGCCGGGCCATCGCATCGGGGTGCGTGCGGGCGATATTCTCTTCCAACTGGGCGAGGCCCACGTGAAGGATCTGGACACGCTCGGTCGATTGCTTGAGGACGTCGACGGCGGGGAGTTGATACGCATTGGGATTCTCCGCGGGTCGACGGCGGCGTTGACGCAGATCCGGCTTCGCGAGGCACCGGCGGCCGAGCCGACAGAGGAATCGACGCCTGCCGCTCCGTCGGAGCCGGTGGGTCATGATGATAAGGGCATCGGCATATGAAGGTCGTGATCGCACCGGATTCGTTCAAGGAGTCGCTGACAGCCAGGGAGGCCGGCCGGGCCATAGCGGCCGGCGTGGTGGCGGTGGCCCCCGATGTCCAGGTGGACGTCTGTCCGATGTCCGACGGCGGAGAAGGACTGGTGGATGCGACGGTGGCGGCCACGGGCGGGCAGGTACTCACGGCCGACGTCTTCGACCCACTGGGCAGTCCGATTCGTGCGCGGCTTGGCGTGCTCGGCGGGCAGGTCGGCGGCCTGTTGCCGGGGGCGATCGGCCTGGAAGCCATCGACGCCCGGGGCCGTGACGTGCCCGTTGCCGGCGGGCAGACGGCGGTGGTGGAGATGGCGGCGGCCAGCGGCCTGATGCGGGTCGAGCCGCCACGTCGCGATCCCCTGCGCACGACGACCTACGGCACGGGCCAGCTTATCAAGGCGGCCTTGGACGCGCACCCTAGACGGGTCATCATCGGCGTGGGCGGCTCGGCCACCTGCGACGGCGGGGCGGGGGCGGCCCAGGCGCTGGGTGTGGAGTTTTTCGACGCCGACGGCGAGCGGCTGCCGCTGGGACTCGCCGGCGGAAGGCTCGCAGAGGTCGCGAGCATCGACGTCAGCGGCATCGACACGCGACTGGCCGAGACGGACATTGTGATCGCCTGCGACGTGTCCAACCCGCTGCTGGGCCCGCACGGCGCGGCCGCCGTCTACGCTCCCCAGAAGGGCGCCGACCCCGAGGGCGTCGCAGCGCTGGAAGATGGCCTGGCGAACCTGGCGGCGCGAATCCGTGAGCATCTGGACATCGACGTGACCTATACGCCCGGTGCGGGAGCGGCGGGCGGCCTGGCGGCGGGGCTGGTGGCTTTCGGCGGCGCGGGCATCGAAGCGGGAACGAAGGTCGTCGCCGACGTCGTCCGCCTGCCGCAGCGACTGGACGGGGCCGATCTGTGCATCACCGGTGAGGGGTGGCTGGACGGGCAGAGCGGCTGCGGCAAGCTGCCGGTGCGGCTGGCGCAGCTGGCCGGCGAGCGCGGCGTCTCGACGATCTGTCTGGCCGGCGGGGCGTCGACGGATGCGCCGTGCAACATCTTTGCCGCCGTCCATACCATGGTCGAGCGGGACGCCACCGAGACGGCCATTGACGACGCGATGTACCACGCGGCCGAACGCCTGGAAGCCCTCGCGCGTCAGGCCATGGCGGCCTATGTGGGCGGCTGAGCGGTCGCCGCGACCACGCGCGGCCATGATTCGCTTCCGGATCGGTTGCCGTGGAATGTGTCGGCCGACCGCGTCTGCAGTGCCACCGGGATGGCGATGAACTCCGCAGCCTCAAGCCCCCGCGGCCGGACGTAGGAACCGGTACCCGTAGCCGGTAGCCGGCAGGTAGTAGCCCGTAGTCGGTAGCTGCTAGCCGGGAGCCAGAGGGGGGCGGCTGCATGTGGATCGCTATCTCCGGTTCAGGCGGGTCCGCGCTGCTCTCCGAAATCAAGAATCCGCAATCTGAAATCCGAAGTAGTCTCGCTCTCATCCGATTGGGCAGGGGGGAGAGGAAACGTCCGAAACGCTTTTCGCTGCCGCGGCGTCCGCCTTCGCCTTTTCGCTGGCAATCCGTCGGCAATGGATTATCCTAACGGGACTATGGACCACTTCGACTACAAGGATGGACGTCTGCACTGCGAGGATGTGCCGGTTGAGGCCATTGTCTCCCAGCTTGGTTCACCGGTGTACGTCTACTCGCGTCAGACGCTGGTTGACCACTACCGCCGGCTGGCTGACGCGTTCGCGCCGTTGCAGCCGACGATCTGCTACGCGGTGAAGACGCTGGGCAATATCCACGTGCTCAAGCTTCTCGCCGAGCAGGGCAGCGGCTTCGACATCGTCTCGCTGGGCGAACTGGCCCGCGTGCTGCACGCCACGCACGATCCGTCGGTGATCGGCAGGGTCGTCTTTGCCGGTGTGGGCAAAACAGACGCCGAAATCCTGGAAGCGATCTCGGCCGGCATCGGCATGTTCAACGTCGAGAGCGAGGAAGAGTTCGAGAACATCTCCCGCCTGGCAGCCCGCATCGGGCGCACGACGCGAGCGGCCCTTCGCGTGAATCCGGACGTGTTCGACAAGCAGACCCACCGCTACACGACCACGGGCAAAAAGGGCACGAAGTTCGGCGTGGATATCGACCGGGCGCCGGCGTTCTTCGCCGCCCACGGCACGGACGAACAGGTCGCGCTCGACGCCGTCCACCTGCACATCGGCTCGCCGATCTACTCGGCCGAGCCGTATGTCGAGGCGATCACGCGGGCGCTGGAACTTATCGACCGGCTGCGCGTGGACGGTCATGCGATCAACGCGCTGAACATCGGCGGCGGGTTCGCGGCCGATTACGAAGAGGGCAAGAGCCCGGCCGCCGCCGACTACGCCGAGAAGATCGTGCCACTCCTGCAGGATCGCGGCCTGGACGTCCTCATCGAGCCGGGCCGGCACATCGCCTGCAATGCCGGCGTGCTGCTGACCAAGGTGCTCTACGACAAGCAGAGTGCCGGGAAACGTTTCGCTATCGTCGATGCGGCCATGACCGACCTGCTTCGGCCCGCACTGTACGAGGCCGAGCACGTTGTCTATCCGGCAACGCTTCCCGACGGCGAGCAGCCGCCCGTGCGCAAGGTCGATTACAAGCCGCCCGGCGGGCAACTCGTCGATATCGTCGGCGGTGTCTGCGAGACGACCGATACGCTCGCCGCCGGACGCTGCCTGCCCGAACTGCACCGCGGCGACTTACTTGCGATTTTCTCGGCCGGAGCATACGGCTTTGTCATGGCCAGCCAGTACAACGCCCGGCCTCGCCCGGCCGAGGTGCTCGTTAGCGGCGGCGACTGGCGCGTCATCCGCCGCCGCGAGACAACCGACGACCTGATCGCCCACGAACGCGCGGAGGGCTGAGGATCCGCGACGACAAACCACTATCCCCCGCTAAAGGGAAAAGACGCACGACGGCAGACCGCCATGGCCTGCCGTTCTGCGTTTGGCCGCAGGCGGTATGCGTGGAGGGCGTCGCCGCATATCGCCGATGATCACCACAGATGCATTGGATGCACTGGGAAGGAAGAAGGAGCTTCCGATGCTGAGATGCACCATGATGGTTCTGCTGCTGGCTGCGATGCTGCTGGCCGGCGGCTGTGTGAATATCGACCTGTCTGGGATTCCGGGCATCGCCCAGGCCGTCGAGGGCGTTCGGCCCCAATCACGGCAACAGGACGAGCCGCCCCCGCCCCGCCTGCTGCTGACCGACACGCCCGGCCGGTAACCACCCGACGCCCAGCCGTGCGGACGCGGAAGATGTCGTCCTGTCTTTCGTTCATCATGGGTGTCTCCTCGGGCGGATGCAGGATGTTCGAAGACAGGAAGAATGACTCTCGCAAAGGCGCAAAGATCGCAACGATGGATGAGAACAGCATAGGCAAAGAAATCGTGGACACTGCTATTGCGGTTCATCGTGAACATGGTCCAGGACGGCTGGAGACGGTCGACGAGGTCGTCCTTCTGGATGAGATCCGGATTGCCGATTGCCATTGTGTGCCGGGGCGTGCGTTTCGACGAAGGCTTCCGCGCCGGTATTAGTGTCGAGAGGAAGGTTATCATCGAGCTGAAGTCCGTTGAGCGGATTTGCAATGCCCACAAGAAGCAGCGTCTGACCTATTTGAAGCTCACCGGTATGAAGCTCGGTTACCGACTGAACGTCGGTGAGGACATGATGAAGCGTGGCATCACTCGCACGGTCAACGGGCTGCCAGAACAAGTAATCCTTGGCGATCTTAGCGGCTTTGCGAGAGAAAAACAGATTCGAACAAGTCACTTCAGCGGACGGAGTACCGCCGCGGAGTTCAAGCGATATATGCCCAGCCCTGAGCCTGCCGCCCGGCCGGGCTCGCCGCCGGCCTCGGCGCAGCAGAAGGGCGACGAGCCCTCCGACTCGCCGCCCTCGGGGCCTGGCCCCATGGTCCTTGATGACCAGCCGCCTATGTGTAATCGCCCCGCCGCGGGCACGCATCATGCGGCCCCGACGTGACGGCGCTAGTCTAGCCCGCGGCCGTTAAATGCGGATAAAGCCGGTTGCAGTGTCGCGCGAACGCTGCGCAAAGCCGGCTATCTCAATCCTACGCGCGGACCGACTGTCCGGACAAGGAGCCGACTTGAGAAGATCCTTAGACCCGGGCCATCGCATGTGGCGTGGCACGGGCGTCTCGCCCGTAAGTGCCATGGCCACCTTGGCCCTGCTTGGCGGCGAATACATGACATGGGCGAGACGCCCAGGCGACGATGGCCAAGATGGCCATGCCACGGTGGCACATACGGTCGCCCGATCTTCGTGCCCGGCGGCTGGACTTTGATGCACGGAGGCGGTAGCCTGTCGGCCATGAGCAAGCAGATAACAGTCATCGGCGACGGGGCCATGGGCACGCTGTGCGGCGTGATGGTCGCGGAGAACGGTCATCACGTGCGATTGTGGTCGGCCTTCGAAGATCAGGCCCGCCAGATGGCGGAGCACCGTGAAAACCGCAAATTCCTCCCTGGTTGTTCGTTTCCGGAGCGCCTGGGCGTGACGCCTGACGACGGCGAGGCCTTCGCCGGCGTCGAGACGATCCTCTCGGCCGTGCCGACGCAGTATCTGCGGCCGGTCTGGCAGCGACTGGCCAAGCACTGCCCGGCCGACGTACCGATCTGTTCGATCACCAAGGGTATCGAGGAAGAGACGCTGCTTCGCCCCAGCGAGGTCGTCCTGGACGTCCTGGGCGAGAGCCGGGCCGCCGTGGGCGAGGGGCGTGGGCGACCGGTCGCCGCGCTGTCGGGCCCGTCGATCGCGCCGGAAATCGCGGACCACCTGCCGGCAACCGTGGCCGTAGCCGCCGAACCGCCCGCACTGGCCGATGACATCCAGGAACTCATCAGCCGCCCTTACTTTCGCGTCTACACGAACCCGGACATGCTGGGCGTGGAGCTAGCCGGGGCGAGCAAGAACGTCATCGCCATCGCGGCCGGCGTGCTGGACGGCCTGGACCTCGGCGACAACGCCAAGGCCGCCCTCGTCTCGCGCGGGCTGGCGGAGATCGTTCGCCTCGGCGTCGCCGCGGGCGCCAGGGCTGAGACATTCTACGGCCTGGCCGGCGTGGGCGACCTGATCACCACATGCATTTCGCCGGTGGGGCGGAACCGCAGTTTCGGCCAGCACATCGGCCAGGGACAAAGCGCCGAGGAGGCCCTCTCGGCCAGAGAATCTGTCGTCGAGGGCGTGCGCACGGCCCGTAGCGTGCTCACACTGGCCCGGAAGCTCGACGTCGAGATGCCCCTCTGTCAGGGTGTCCACGACGTCATCTTCGATGGCCGCGACCCGCGAGAAGCCATCAGTGATCTCATGGCCCGGCCACTCAAGTCGGAAAGCCAGTAGGCCCTGCCTCGCCCGACGCCTCGCCTGTTAAGGCGGCGCTCATATCCAGTTAAGTCAGCGCTTGTATTGCGCTAAGCCAGCGGCTATGCTCCCGGCGTAGCAGGCCGATCGTGCCTGCCCTCGCAAAGCAGTACCCGACGCTGGGAGTCTCGATGAACATCACGGTGATTATTGGCGGTCTCGCCCTCTTTCTGTACGGCATGGGTTTGATGTCCGACGGCCTGAAACGGGCCGCCGGCGATCGGCTGCGAACGATGCTCGGGCGGGTCACGCGGTACCGGCTCAGCGGCATGGCGATGGGCGCGGGCGTGACCTGTCTCATCCAGTCCTCCTCGGCCACGACGGTCATTGTCGTCGGCCTGATCAACGCCGGGCTGCTGACGCTCGCCCAGGCCGTCAGCGTCGTCCTCGGGGCGAACATCGGTACGACGATTACGAGCTGGCTGGTGAGTTTCATCGTCGGCCTGCCGGCGCTGAAAATCTCCGCCTACGCGTTGCCGTTCATCGCGGCAGGCTTTGGCCTTACCACGTTCGGCCGTCGCCGGCGGACGAAGAACATCGGGCAGATCATCCTCGGCTTCGGCCTGCTGTTCCTGGGCCTGGACTTCATGAAGGATGGCATGGGATACCTGGCCGACAAGAAGGCTTCGCCGCTGATCGCTCTGATTCGCGCCATCGGCGACCGGCCTCTGCTGGCGGTGCTGGCCGGGGCGGGTTTTACGATGGCCATCCAGAGCTCCTCGGCGTCGATTGCCATGGTGATCGTGGCGATGACGCAGACCGCGCAGTTTAGCGAGCATCCGTCGGAGGCATTGCGCATCGCCATTCCGTTCATCCTGGGCGACAACATCGGCACGACCATCACGGCCCAGTTGGCGGCGTTGCGGACGAACATCAATGGCAAGCGGGCGGCCATGGCGCACACGCTGTTTAACGTCATCGGCGTGGCGGTGGTTCTGCCGCTGGTCTACATCGGCGTCTATCCGCAGCTTGTCGAGTGGCTGTACCCGGGGCCGCTGACCGGCGCGACCCTGGCGTACCACATTTCCGTGGCGCACACGGCGTTCAACCTGACGGCGGCCCTGGTGGTCCTGCCGTTTGTCGGCAGCGTCGCCCGGCTGGTCACGTGGATGCTGCCCGGCCGCCAGACGCCGGAAGCCCTCCAGCCGGTGACGCTGGAAGAGCACCTGGTGGATACCCCGTCGCTGGCCATGCCGCTGATCCGCACCGAGACGGTTCGCATGCTCAAGACGGCATGGGCCGCCATGGATACGGCCTACGCGGCGATTCAGGAAGACAAGCCGAAGCTGATTGACGAGGTCTCGGCCAAGGAAGACGCGACCGACAAGTTCCAGACGTCGATCACGCGCTATCTGGTGTCGCTGTCGCGCCGGCCGCTGGAGGACGAGACGGCCAATGAATTGCCCGTGCTGATGCACAGTGTCAATGACATTGAGCGGATGGGTGATCACGCCATGAACATCGCCGAGATTGCGGTGCGGAAGTTCGAAAACGGGCACCGTTTCAGCGACGATGCCGAGGCCGAGTGCCGGCGCATGTACGATCGCGTCGGGGTGATGTTCGATCATGTGCTGACGGCCGTCGAACACGGCGACCGCGCCGCCGCCGCCTGCGCCCTCGAGGACGAAGGCAGCATCAATGAGATGGACGAGCGGTTCCGCGAGACGCAGATCGTCCGCATGAGTGAAGGCCGCTGCCACGCGCTGGCCGGGCTGATCTTCACCGACTACGTCCATAATATGGAGAAGATCGGCGACCACCTGGCCAATATCGCCCAGGGTATCCTTGGCGGTGGCCAGTGGGGCGAGCAGCAGAAACTCCAGCAGCAGGCCGAGGAAACCGACGCCGGGATATACCGGCCGCACGCGGACGAGACCGCCGCCGACGAGCCGGACGAGGACTCCGCCTCGGCCGCCATGGCCGACGAGTGATCCGACCCGCGGCCGCACCCGTACCGGCAAGCCATTGGCGTGACGGCCAACACGAATCGCTCGACCGGGCGACGCGATCCATTTCCAAGCGGACTGTCGGCAGCCCGGTTAGCAGACGTGCCTCGATCTCGCGGCGCGGTCCATGTCTAAACGAAGTGCTAACGGGCGGAGTCGCTGAGGTGGTCGGGTCGCTGGGCCCAGCGGCCGACGTTGTCCATGACCACGGGTGAGTCGTTGTAGGCTTCCCGCAGCAGCATGTGGTAGGCGCATTCTTCGTCGGATCGCAGCATCGTATCCGGGAATCGTGCGGCGTAGGCGGCACAGCCTTCGCTGGGGTAGTACGTATCGAGGCCCCGGCTGACGAGGTCGACCGTGCCGCTGCCTTCGTCAAACTGGGCCTTTTTCCGCCAGACGATGTCTGTCGGTAGCAGGTCCTCGCAGGCCTTGCGGAGGATCCACTTTTCGACGAGCAGGCCGTCGCTGTCGCGTTTAAGCTTCAGCGTGGCGGGGATGGTCATCGCCAGTTCGATCAGCGCGGTGTCCAGGAAGGGCACGCGGCCTTCGAGGCTGTGGGCCATCGTCAGCCGGTCGACACGCTGGAGGTTGATGTTGTGCAGCGACTGGACGCTGCGGCGGAGTTCGTCGTGGAGGACCGTCTCGTCGGGTACGTCCTTGTAGTAGGTATAGCCGGCGAAGAGTTCGTCGGCGCCCTCGCCGGTGTGGATCACTTTGACGTACTGGGCGGCGAGTCGTGAGGTGAAGTAGCAGGGGATGGCGCTGCGGACGAGGTCCCGGTCGAAGCTTTCGAGGTGGTAGACGATCTCGGGCAGCTTGTCGATGACCTCATCCACCGTGAAGATGTATTCGTGGTGGATCGAGTCGATGTGCTTGGCCACGCGACGGGCGGCCAGGACGTCGTCGCTGCCTTCGATACCGACCGAGAACGTGTGCAGTTCGTCCACCTGCCGGCGGATCATGGCCGCGATGATGCTGCTGTCCAGCCCGCCGGAGAGGAACGAGCCGACCGGTACGTCGCTCATCATGCGCTTGCCGACGGCCTCTTCCAACGTGGACCGAAGCAGGCGGCAGTGTTCCTCGACGCTGCGGTCTTCGACCCACCGGTCCGGCACTTCATAGAAAGCGCCGTAGCCGCGCGTCGTGTGGTACCACGTCCCGGCGGGGAATTCCTTGACCTCGTCGGCCACGCCGACCATTGCCTTGAGTTCCGAGCCGAAGACGAACCGGTCGCCGGACGTGCCGACGTAGAGCGGCTTGATGCCGATCGCATCGCGGGCCATATACAAGTCGTCGCCGTCGGCGATGGCAAAGGCGTACATGCCGTCGATCATGCTCGCTGCGTTCGTGCCGTGGTCTTCCCACAGGTGCAGGGCGCTTTCGGTGTCGCTGCGCGTGCGGAAGGCGTGTTTCCTGGCCAACTGCTTGCGCAGACGGGGGAAGTTGTAGATTTCGCCGTTGCCGATGATCACGCGCCGGCGGTCGCCGGAGTAGATCGGCTGATTGCCGCCGGCCGGGTCCATGATACTCAGCCGCTGATGGCCGAGCGTACCGCGCCCGTCACTGTGCATGCCCTTGGCGTCCGGGCCGCGATGGACCAGCCGCCGCATCATGTCGGCAATGATACCTTTGTTCTCTTTGCCCCATACGCCTGCTATGCCACACATCGTGTCTGCTGCTCCCGGTTATGGGTTACTTGCCCGGATCCCATCGGCCGACCAGTTTCTCGAACTGCAGGTCGGGGAAGTCGGCTTTGAAAATGTTGTAGTACCAGAGTTCCTTCGGCGAGTTGAGGCGATAGCCGCCCGGCGTGTTCCGCGTCTCTTCGGTCAACTCCGCGACGTCCATGGCCTCGCCGGCGAGTTGGTCCATCAGGTCGTCCGTGCCCGTGCCGGCGGCGAAGCGGAGCTTCACGCGGCGATAGATCGCGTCGGGCAGGATATCCTTGAAGGCCTCCCGCAGGATGTGCTTTTCGATCCACTTGCCCTGGCCGCTGTCGTGGATTTTCCAACGGATGGGCAGTTGCAGGGCGAGGGCGATGACGTTGGTGTCGATGAAGGGCGTGCGATACGTGATGCCGTTGCCCATCATCGCCCGGTCCAGCCGTTGCAGTGCGGTGTTGTAAGCGACCTCCACAAGGCGGTGCATCATCTTTAGTCGGCCGGCCTCGGTGGGCAGGTCCTTGAGGAGGTGATAGCCGCCGAAGAGTTCGTCGCCGCCCTCGCCGCTGAGGATGCAGTTGGTAAACTCGCGTGCCTTGCCGGAGGCGAAGAGGTTCGAGATCGTGCCGCTGACGCAGTCCTCGTCGAAGCTCTCGAGCGTGCGGACCGCGCGCGGGACGAGTTCGGCGATGTCGGCCGGTTCGTAGGAATGAATGTGGTGTTCCATGCCGAGATGCTCGGCGACGATCTTGGCGTTCTCGACGTCCGAGGCGCCGTCCATACCGACGGTAATCAGCGGCAGGTCGGTCGCGCCCCGTTCGGCGGCAACGCAGGCGATGATGCTGCTGTCGAGCCCGCCGCTAAGCAGGCAGGCGCCGACGGCGCCGTCATCCAGGCGACGCTGGACGGCGGCGGTCATGGTCTTGCGGACCTCGGCGACGGCCGGCTCGAACTCGGCCGGGATCGTCACATCCGGGTAGTGGACCACGTAGCCGGCCAGGCCGGAGCGGCTGGAGTAGCTCGTTGCCGGCAGCAGGTCGTGGACGCTCTCGACGCGGCCGACGAGGGCCTTGACCTCCGAGGCGAAACACAGCGTTCCATCCGCGGCCAGGCCCCAGTAAAGGGGGCGTACGCCGACGGCGTCGCGGGCCAGCAGCAGCTCGCCGTTGTCGTAGATCGCACAGGCAAAAACGCCGTGCAGGTGGCCGGCAAACGTCCGGCCGTGCTGCCTGTAGAGGTCCAGGATGACGTCGGCATCGGACTGCCCCTCGGGGCGAGCGTTGTAGATCTCGCCGTCGAGCAGGACGACCGTGCCGTCTTTCTCGGCCAGGCCATTGCCGCGTTCGGCCGAAAGACTCGGACTGCACACACCGGCCGAGAGGTCGCCCACCTGGCGTATCTCGCACTGATCTTCGCCGCGGTGGCGAAGCGATTGGATCATCTGTTCGACGGATTCCTGTTGCTGCTGCTTGAGTATTCCGGCAATAGCGGCCATGTTCATGTCCTTGTCGTCTGGGGGTCGTAATTACTTCTGTTTGTCGATCTCGAGCACGCAGACCAGGCCGTGCGCGGCGCCTTGGCCCTGCTGACGTTCCAGGATCAGGTTCCGCAGGGCGTAGCCGAGTTGCGGCTCGATAATGTTCTCACGCGGCAGACCGTAGCTCAGCCAGCCGACGCCTTCGCAGAGCACGCGCATGCGGCCCATCATCTCGCGGAGGCTTTCCGGGTAGCTGCCCGGGATGTCGGGCAGGGCGCCTTTGAACCGCCGCTGCTGGGGGTCGTACTGCTCCAGCAGTTGCATGACGTAACGGATCAGCGTGTTCCAGCACATCTGCACGTTCTCGAAGTAGTCGTTGAGGAAATCGAAGCCCCGCTTCGGGGCGTAGTCGAAGAGAAGGTCTTCAAGGTCGGTTCGCACGTTGATTTCGTGCAGCGCGTTGACGGCCGCTCGCATCGGCTGGGCGAAGCGGTTGTACTCGCGGGTGTCGAGGTGACGGCCGGTCATGACCGAACGGTCGAAGAACATCAGCGGCTTGATCTCCACGCCGGCCCGACCGGAGGCCTCGTCGATGATGTGATGGGCCTCGGGGCGGCTCATCAGCCGGAGGTTCAGGTGTTGCAGCTCGGCCCGGCGTCGCTGGCGTTCCTCAGGCTCGTAGATGTACGACACCACGTAGTCCATGTTTCGCAGCGTCTCCGGCTCGTTGGTCCAGAGGCTTTGCCATTCGTAGCTGTAGCGGCCGAGCCAGTCGCAGACGACCGTGGCGTAGTGTTCGGTCCGCTTGGCGATGTCGGCGAGCAGCGCGATGGCCGTTTCGTCGTCGTTGTGGTGCGAGAACGTCCCGAAGCTGGTGAAGTACAGGTCGTAGGCCGAGCCGTCGTCGTGGACGGGCAGGCCCTGCGTGAAATCGCCCTGGATGAAACGCATTTTCGGGTTGTTGCCGTAGATTGCCCGGGCCTGGTCCAGCAGGTCCTCGTTCAGGTCCGAGCCGGTGTACTCGCCCAGGACCTCGCCGTTGAGCAGGTCAACTTCGCGTTGCTGGAGGTCCGCATCGCGACAGCGGACACCGGTCAACAGTTCATAGCCGTCCGCGCTGCCGCAGCCGAGATCCAGCACGCGCAGCCGCAGCATCCGCTCGCGGTTGCGCTGCACCAGCTTCTCCAGCGGGTCGCGGAGCATCATACCGGTGATCTCGTCCTCCCAGTAGCGGCGGACGTTGTCGTACTTGCCTGTCAGGCCGGTCTTCTTGTTATACAGGCCGCTCTGGACGGCCTCGGTGTAGGCGCCCATTTGTTCGTCGGCGGTCAGGGTCGCATCGGTCATGGCGCTGAAATCCTTTCGGTTCGTGAAGTACAGGTTCGCCTGGGGCGTGGTTTACTGCAGCGTGGCGTCCAGCACGCCTGGGACGTTCTGGCGAATCTCGCTGAGGAGGTCGTCGCTCATGGTGTTGCTTGGCAGCTTGAGAATCTCGTGATAGCGTTCGTGGGCGGCCCGCAGGGCGCCGCTGTCGTTCTCGAGGGGGTAGCGCAGGTAGACGTCTTCCTGCGTGGGGATCGGCAGGTGGTAGATGAAGGTCTTGTGGTCGGTCTGCATGATTTCGCGCATCGTCGCCAGGACGTCTTCGCGCCGGTCTTCGGTGACGGCAGGGCTGGCGAAGGTCCGCTTGGCAATGTCGATGTGGGCGTTGTCCATGACGGCCTGCTCGGGGCAGAAGACGTTGGTCCGCTCGAGCAGCCCGAAGGCGTAGTGGATGTACTGCGCGCCGCTGCGGGGCACGGTCAGGTAGGTCATGAGCTTCTCGACGGTGGCCTGGATGCCCGGCTCGGCTGCGTCGGCCACCCCCGAGGTGCTGTAGCAGGGCAGGCCGTAGTGGCGGGCCATCTGGGCGCAATCGGCGTTGTAGTGTACGAATTCCGGTGCGCCGTACATGTCATTGAGGTTGTCCAGCCGCGTGCGGACGGGGACGGCCCCGTAGAGCACCGGTGCGCCGGGGCTGACGAGCTGCGTGATCATCACGCCGGTCAGCAGTTCGGCGTT
Source organism: Planctomycetota bacterium (assembly GCA_009908915.1). GTDB lineage: Bacteria > Planctomycetota > Phycisphaerae > SM23-33 > SM23-33 > JAAAOJ01. Next base: position 17,302 of record JAAAOJ010000058.1, on the reverse strand, counting down.
AATCTGGGCGACCATGCTGAACTCGTCGAAGGCGCCCGTCGCGCCGCCCATGGGGCAACTGCTGATGACGACCGGCACGCGACGCTCGGCGATGGCCATGAGCTTTTCGGCCGTGTCTTCGACGATCTGGAAGGGGCTCTTGATGACGCACGTGATGAACGACAGCACCGGGTTGTCGACAAAGGCCTTCTCGCCGCCGGCGATGATCTGGCCGAGCTTGACGACGTCGTCAAGGGCGTTGATGTCGGTCAGGCCGGCCTGGACGTGCTTGGTGATGTTGTTGAGGCTGGCGAGGAACTTGTTGACGTCCTTGTTGTTCTCGGTGACGTCCTTGTCCTGGATGTTCACGCAGCGGATGAAGAAGTCGAGGTTCTCGAGGTTGTCGCACAGGTGGGCCGCCCGCGTGAGACGCTCGATGCTGCCGGATTCGCGTTTGAAGACGGGCTTGTCGCCGTCGAAGCTCACGTCGAGCCAGACGTTGGTCTCGCTGCCGCTGCCGAAGCGGACGCGAGGCTCGTGGGCGTCGAGGATCAGGCGGTTGTCCGGATTGCGCGCGCCCAGCACGACCGTCGACGGGGCCGAGGCGAGGGCCTCGTCGAGCATTGTCTCGGAGATACGGATCCGCTGGCAGTCGCCGGCGTCTTCAATGGTCGCGCCGGCCTTGCGGAACAGTTCGGTGGTCTTGGGGTTGTAGCTGAGGATGCCCGGATCCTGTAGCAGTTCCCGGCTTACACCGTCGATCAGACGCACCTGATCGGCGTTGAGCCGGTTCTCCGGCTGGACCAGTACGCCCTGGCGCTGTGCGGCTTCCGTCGTCTCCCGGCTTGTCGTGCTCATCGTCGTTCTCCTTCGTGGAATGATACCTCTTCGCGCGCAGCGACAACCGGGCCGAGGCCGTCTTGTCCTCGGAAACGGTATGGGAGCCGTCCATTATCGCCCCTGGGTGCTCGATGCACGCATCTTCAATTGTTGAATCACTCAACGTTGCGAGTTCCTCACCCTGCGCGATAACTCACACAAAGTCAACCACTTTCAAGATTCCGCTAAGTCGAACCCCGTCCGTCGCCGGGAGACGTGTGCCCGAAGAATGCGCTCACGAGTACCATGTTGACTGGTTGAGGAAGGCTCGAATGCGGTCGGCGTTTGTCTTTGGCATCATGCCCCGCCGAGGAGGTCGAGGCGGTCGGCGTAGAGCTTCTGGACCTGACGGCGGAGCTGCTGGTTGTGGGGGGCGGCGAGGTCGGGATCCTCGTCGATGATGGCGAAGGCATCCCGCCGCGCCAGCCGCAGCAGCTCGAAGTCCTCGACCAGGTCGGCGACCTTCAGCTCCGGCAGGCCGTGCTGGCGCGTGCCGAAGATCTCACCCGGCCCGCGGATGCGGAGGTCTTCCTCGGCGATCCTGAACCCGTCGGAGGTCTCGGTCAGGACCCGCAACCGCTCGCTGGCGATCGGGTTGTTCGGCGTGGCCACGAGCATGCACAGGGCGTCGTCGCTGCCCCGACCCACGCGGCCGCGAAGCTGGTGCAGTTGGGCCAGGCCGAAACGCTCGGCGTGCATAATGACCATGACGTTGGCGCTCGGTACGTCGACGCCGACCTCCACGACCACGCTGGCGACCAGCACCTTGACCTGGCCGTCGCGGAACCGCTTCATTACGCGCTGCTTGTCGTCGTTGGGCATCTGTCCGTGGACCAGTCCCACGCCGAACTCGCCCAGCGGCCCGGCGGAAAGCTGCTCGTAGGCGTCGTTGGCGGCCGTCAGCTCGAGGTCCGGCGAGGGCGAGACCAGCGGGTAGATGAAGTAGGCCTGCCGGCCCTTGCGGAGCTGGGCGGCCGTGATGTCGAGGATCGTATCGAGTTCCTTCTCGGTTCGCAGGACGGTCCTGGTCTCGCCGCGGCCGGGGGGGGGCTCGTCGATGGTCGAAACGTCCAGATCGCCGAAGACCGTCAGGGCCAGCGTCCGCGGGATGGGCGTGGCCGTCATCACGAGGTAATGCGGCGCGAAGCCCTTGCCCCGCATGGCGGTTCGCTGGCGGACGCCGAACTTGTGCTGCTCGTCGACGACGACCAGCGCGAGGTGGGCGAAGTCCACCGACTCGCCGAGCAGGGCGTGCGTGCCGACGGCGATGTCGACCTCGCCGCTGGCCAGCTCCGCCAGCGTGCGGTCGCGCTGCCTGGCCTGCATGCCGCCGACCAGCAGGCGGATGTTCACGCGGCTGCCTTCGAGGTACTGGCAGACTTTCGCGTAATGCTGGCGCGCGAGGAGTTCCGTCGGTGCGAGGATGGCCGCCTGCCTACGGTGGGCGACGGCCTGCAGGGCGGCGTAGAGCGCGACGACCGTCTTGCCGCTGCCGACGTCGCCCTGCAGCAGGCGGTTCATTGGCCGCGGGCTGGCAAGGTCAGCCACGATCTCCGCGACCGCCCGATCCTGAGCGGTCGTCAGCGCGAAGGGGAACCTCGCGCGGATGCGCTGGTCGATGCGGGCCGACGGCGGCAACGGGTGGGCCGGACGCGACGTTTCGCGCTGGCGCATAATCGCAATGCCGAGCTGCAGCAGGAGGCACTCGTCGTAGGCCAGCCGTCGCCGTGCCTGGCCCCACTGCTCGCGGTCCTCCGGGCGGTGCATGGCCTGGATGGCGGTGGGGCGGTCGACCAGCCCACGCTGCGAGAGATACGTCCGGTCGAACCACGGCCGCAGCAGCCGGCTGGCGGCGGGGAGGTTCTTGCGGATGATCGAGGCGATGATATTGCTGGAGAGATGGGCTCCGGCGGGGTAGACCGGCAGCAGTTCGTCGCGGTCGAGATCGGCGCCCTCGGCGTCCCAGAGCACCTGGTGCTTGGGATTGACGAACTGCAACTGGCGGCGGTATTCGCTGAGCTTGCCGTTGACGGCGATGTGGATGCCCGGGCGAATCTGCCGCTGGAGATAACCGCCGTGGAACCACTTGACTTCGATCTCGGCCGAGCCGTCGTCCAGCACCGCGCGGAAGACAGGCCGGCTGCCGTAGCGGTTCATGCGTGCGGAGATAACCTCGCCGGCGACGGTGACCGGCTCGCTTTCATTGCCGGTGAGCGTGGCGATGGGCTGGGCCTGGCGGCGGAGATCGAATCGCCGCGGGTAGTAGGTCAGCAGGTCCTCGATGGTATGGATGCCGAGTTCGGCAAGCTGCTCGGCCCGTCGCGGACCGACGCCCTGGCCGTACTGTGCCGGCGTGTCGAGGCTCAGCTCGGCCATGGGGTTACTTCTCGGGGATCAGGATGACCTGGCCGATGCGGAGCTTGCAGGGATCGACGTCGGGATTGAGGTCACGAATCTCCCGCCACCGCTGGCCATCGCCGAGCATGCGTGTGGCGATGTTCCAGTAGTTGTCGCCCTTGGTGACGGTGTAGGGTCGGCTGCCCGGCGGAGCGAGGAGGTCCTGGCTCTCTGGCGTGGGGGAGGTCAGGTCGGAAATGCGCCCGCCTTGCTGAGGGGCCTTGCCGCCGAGGGGGACGATGTCGTCGTTGCGTTGCATGGCGGCGTCGTCGTTGCCGGGTTGGGGTGGCTGTTCGGCGCGGATTTCGTCGAGGCGCGGCTTGGATTGCTCGTCCGGCCCGGCATAGATGGTCTGCGGTTCGTCGGACGCCGGTTGCCTCATTGCGGGCTCGGCGGGGGTTTCCATTTCAAGCTGGTGAGAGGTCTGTTTCTGGCAGCCGGCCGTTGCGGTCAGTGCGATCAGCAGCAGGGCGGTGGTTCGCATGGTTGTCCCTTCCCGTGCGTCCGGCGGCTCCGGCGGCGGCCGGGCGCGCAGGACATGCACATCCTGTGACGCGATGATGGTATCGCCGCGGCGCGGCGGCTGTCAAGTGTGACGCGCGGGCGTTTCGGCGGCCACCCGGCATCATTCGCCACAGGGTTCGCCACAGAGGCGCAGAGGTGTCATCCCAAAGTTGCATTATGCTCGCAGCAAGAAGACTGTACGTCCCTTGCTGACACCCTGGACGCACCAATCTCGCAAATCTCTGTATCAAGATATGTCGATGGCATATCTTTGAGCCTCTGTGTCTCTGTGGTTGTGAATATCCCCAGGCTATCAGTCCTGCCAGCCCTGCTCGCCGATGAGCGGGACAAACCGCACGTCGATGCTCCGCCGCTGCGTGACCGCACCGCCGCGTTTCTCGGTGATCAGGATGGTCTGCACGCCCCGGCGGCCGACCGGCGTGACGATGCGCCCGCCGTCGGCGAGCTGCTCGATCCAGCTTTGCGGCACGTCGGGCCCGGCCGCGCCGCAGATGACGCGGTCGAACGGGGCGAGGTTTGGCAGGCCCACCGTCCCGTCGCCCTCAATAACCTCGACGTTGTCGAGCCCTTCGACGCTCTGGATGGCCCGGCGGGTGCCGGCGGCCAGCGCTTTCACCCGTTCGATCGCGTAGACCTCGGCGGCGAGCTTGCCCAGCAGGGCGGCCTGGTAGCCGCTGCCGGCGCCGACGTCCATCACGCGATGCCCGGGCCATACCTGAAGTTCCTGCAGCATCAGGGCGACCACGTACGGCTGGCTGATCGTCTGTCCGCTGCCAATGGGCAGGGGCCGGTCGGCGTAGGCTTCGCTCCGCAGCCGCGGGGGGACAAACTTCTCGCGCGGAACCTCGCGGAAAGCGTCGAGCACGCGATGGTCCGTAATGCCGCGGGCGGCAAGATGCCTGTCAACCATGTCATGACGTTGCCGTGCGTATTTTTCTTCTTCGCTTGCCATAGGCCTTCCGATAGCATAATGCCTTGTCTATGGGTATCCTATAGGCCCGCAAGCGACTTCTTTCGAAATGAAATGAAATGAAATGGAACGAGGCCGATGGCCCGACGCGCCCGCCCGATTATTACATTGCTGACCGATTTTGGCGCGGCCGATCCGTACGTGGCCGCCATGAAGGGCACAATCCTGGAGGTCTGCCCGGTCGCCGAGATTGTGGATATTTCTCACGAGATTCCGCCGCACGATATTCTCTCGGCGGCGTTCGTCCTCGCCAATGCCGCGCCGGCCTTCCCGGAAGGGACGGCCCACGTGGTCGTGGTGGACCCCGGCGTGGGCACGGGGCGCGACATTCTCGTCGGCCAGTACGGCGGTCAGCACTATATCTTCCCCGACAACGGCGTGATTACGTTCATCAAAGAGGTCCTGCCGCTGGAGGGCCTGGTGGCCGTACGGAACCTGCGGAGCCTCGGCTTTGAACAAGTCAGCCACACGTTCCACGGGCGGGACATCATGGCCCCGCTGGCCGCGAGCCTGGCAATGGGCATGGACCCCGGCGAACTCGGCCCGACGCCCGCCCGCTACAAACTGCTGGACTTGCCGCTGCCGGAGTCCGACGAGACGGGCATGATCGGCCGGATTCTCTATGTCGACCACTTCGGCAACCTTATCAGCAACATTCAGGAGGCGGACATCCGCAGCCGCTTCAAAGACCGCAGCAGCGTCCGCGTGGCGTGCAACGGCCAGACGATCGGCGCCATCCACGAGACCTACGGCCAGGCCAGCCTTGGCCAGGCGGTTGCGCTGATCAACTCGATGGGGCTGCTGGAAGTCGCCGTCTGTCAGGGCCGGGCCGCCGATGCGCTCGGCGCCGGCGTCGGCGCGGAGATCACCGTTTGCCAGCAGCAGTACCTCGAAGGGTAGAAGGGTAACTGCGGAACGTCGGCGGATCGCATCGAGTCGTCAAGGCCGCGTCCACCTTCATGCGTCATGCAACGCACAGACAAACGCCCCGGCGACGTTGCTGCCACCGGGGCGAATCTATGGATTATGCGCCGCCAGAAGAATCCAAGCGCGGTGTCCCGTACGGGGCACCGAGTCGACAGGTGGTGCAGCCGTGCCGGCGGCATCCGTTCGGGAGTGCTCTACCACCTGCCCGCGCGCTTTGCTACGAAGCGTGTTATACCGGACGCACAACATATGTGCGCGGTGCAGCACCTGCTGCACTGTGTCTAACCTGCCAATATCAAACAAGTTGACATGGCGGAGGCAGGTGCTTCGCCATGCACGAATGTGGTGCGCGGAGTGTTACTCCTTGACCTCGTACTCGGCGTCGATGACGTCTTCGTCGCCCTTGCCCTCGCCGCCAGCCTGCTCGGCCTGGGGCCCACCGGCCGCGGCGGCCTGCGGTCCACCGGCGGCTTCGGGGCCGGCACCGGCGCCCTGGTACATCACCTCGGCCAGTTTGTGGGCCTGCTGTTCGACGGTCTCCATGGCCTTCTTAATGCTGTCGGCGTCGTCGCCCTTGAGGGCGTCCTTGAGGGCCGAGACCGCTGATTCGATATTGCCGCGATCCTCCGGGGAGACCTTCTCGCCGGCCTCGTTGAGGGTCTTCTCGACGTTGTAGGCCAGGGCGTCGGCCTGGTTTCTCAGATCGACCAGTTCACGACGCTTGCGGTCTTCCTCGGCGTGGGCCTCGGCGTCCTCGCGCATCTTTTCGATTTCCTTCTCGTCCAGACCGCTGGTGCCCTTGATCTCGATGGACTGTTCCTTGCCGCTTGCAAGATCCTTGGCCGAGACGTTCAGGATACCGTTGGCGTCGATGCTGAAGGTGACCTCGATCTGCGGCATGCCGCGCGGAGCCGGCGGGATGCCGGTCAGGTTGAACTGTCCCAGCGTGCGGTTGTCGCGGGCAAACTCGCGCTCACCCTGCAGCACGTGGACGGTGACCTCGGTCTGGTTGTCGGCGGCTGTGGAGAAGGTTTCCTTCTTCTCGGTCGGGATTGTGGTGTTGCGCTCGATGAGCTTGGTCATCACGCCGCCGAGGGTCTCGACACCGAGGCTCAGCGGGGTCACGTCGAGGAGGACCATTTCTTCCTCGACCTCGCCGGCCATGATGCCGCCCTGGATGGCTGCGCCGATGGCCACGACCTCGTCTGGGTTGACCGATTTGTTCGGTTCCTTGCCGAAGATCTCCTTGGCGATCTCACGGACCTTGGGGATACGCGTCGATCCGCCGACGAGAATGACCTCGTCGATGTCGCCCCGGGAAAGCTTGGAATCCTTCAGGCAGTCTTGGCAGGGCTTGCGGAGCTTGTCGAAGATTTCCTCGGCCAACTGCTCGAACTTGCTGCGACTGATGGACATCGTCAGGTGCTTGGGACCTTCCTGCGTGGCGGTGATGAAGGGCAGGTTGACGTTGGCCTCCATTGCCGTGGACAGTTCGCACTTGGCCTTCTCGGCGGCTTCTTTCAGCCGTTGGAGGGCCATCGCGTCCTGCCGCAGGTCAATACCTTCCTGCTTGCGGAACTCCTCGGCGATATAGTCAATGAGAATCTCATCGAGGTCGTCGCCGCCGAGGTGCGTATCGCCGTTGGTGGCCATCACCTCGAAGACGTTGTCGCCGATATCCAGAACCGAGATATCGAACGTGCCGCCGCCGAAGTCGAACACGGCGACCTTCTCGTTGGCCTTCTTCTCCAGGCCGTAGGCCAGGGCGGCCGCCGTCGGTTCATTGATGATGCGTTCGACCTTTAGGCCGGCGATCTCGCCGGCTTCCTTGGTGGCCGTTCGTTGCGAGTCGTTGAAGTAGGCGGGCACGGTGATGACGGCCTTGTCGATTTCCTCGCCCAGGTAGTCTTCAGCGGTCTTTTTGAGGTTGCCCAGCACCATCGCGGAGACTTCCTGCGGGGTGAATTCCTTGTCGCGGGCCTTGACCTTGACCAAGTCGGTCGGGCCGCCCACGATTTCGTAGGGCACCATCTTCTCTTCCTGCTGGACCTCGTTGTGCCGCCGCCCCATGAACCGCTTGATGCTGAAGACGGTATTCTTGGGGTTGGTCACCTGCTGGTGACGGGCGGGCTGGCCGACGAGGCGTTCGCCTTTGTCGGTAAAGGCGACCACTGACGGCGTGATCCGGGCGCCCTGCTGGTTGATGAGCACCTTCGGCTCGCCGCCTTCCATAACGGAAACGACACTGTTGGTCGTTCCGAGGTCAATTCCGATCACTTTGTTCGAAGCCATATTGTTCCACCTCTGATATCTGTACTACGCTTTGTGCGTCCGGGTGTGTTGTGTTTCGCTGGTGGTTGTCTTCATACTACCGCGCCCAATCCACAACACTCGGCCTCTTGCAATGTCCATGCCAAAACTTAAAATCATGTACATAAAACACTTGCATGTATACTGGCCGACGCCGCGTCCGCCACATCGGCCGTCGACCGCCCATGCGGGGCCAATTTGACAGGTTCGCGCGACAGGCATTTCGGATTCTGAATTTCAGATTCTGGAAACAGCCGCGCTGCGTCAAACGAAATCCACAATCGACCATCCGCAATGCGTCCGTGGTCGGAGGGTTCGCATCATCAGACACTTCAGGCACTTCAGGCACTTCAGACAATTCCGCCGCCGCTTCATGTCGAGCGAATCGCTCCGCCGCGCTTCCATGCACATTGCCACGCATCGCCGCCGGCGGTATACCGGGCGGGCGAATCGCCACCTGCATGCCGCAGTGAACGGGGCAACGGGGCGCGGCCGTCATCTCGTATCGTATCGCAACCGTCGTGGTCATTCTCGTCGCGGGCCCGCCGTGGGCTCAGGACGCGCCGCCGCCCGCGGATGCCCCCCCCCGTGGCGTTTCGCTGATGGATGCCGAGGCTGACGCGCCCGCCGGAGAAGCCATCACCGGCCGGTGTCTCAGGCGGTCGGGAAGCCTTTCATCGCCTCGTCCGATCCGATGACCAGCAGGATATCGCCGCCTTTGATTTCGCTGTCCGGCATGGGCACGGAGATGATGGCCTGGCGCGTTCGTTTGACGCCGTCGGCATCGACGTCTTCGACGGTCCGGCGGATGGCGACGATCTGGATGCCGTAGTTGCGGCGGACGTCGAGGCCGCCGAGGGTCTTGTCGCCCCAACTCGGCGGGGCGGGCACCTGGTGGAGGCTGAAATCCTCGGCCAACTCGATCCGCTCCATGACCGACGGCCCCATGAGGCGGTGCGTCCAGCGCTCGGCGGCTTCGCGCTCGGGGTTGATGATCTCGTCGGCGCCGACCTTGGCGAGGATGTTCGCGCGGACGCTGGTGGTAGCTCGCGCGATGATGCGCGGCACGTTGAGTTGCTTGAGCAGCACAGTGGTCAGGACGGCATCCTCGAAGGCCGTCCCCACACCGACGACGGCGCAGTCCACCTGGTCGATGCCCTGGGCTCGCAGGGCGTCTTCGTCGGTGGCGTCGAGGGCGACAGCCCGCGAGACGCTGTCGCGAACCTGCTCGACGAGGCCCATGTGTTTGTCAACGGCGATGACCTCGGCGCCCGTCTCGGCCAGTTGCCTGGCGAGCCGCATGCCGAAGCGTCCCAATCCAATCACGGCGTATGTATCCATGGCGTTATCCTAGCACGACGTTCTCGCCGGGGTAAGCGTACTCGGTTCGGCGGACATGGGCGGTCAGGGCCATCAGCAGCGTCAGCGGCCCGAGTCGCCCGACGAACATGGCCCCGGTGATGATCAGTTCACTCGCACGATTCAGGCGGTTGGTCACGCCGGTCGAGAGCCCCACCGTACCGCATGCGCTGCAGGCTTCGAACAGCACGTCAATGAAGGCCTCGCCGCGCAGCGCGACGGCCAGCAGGATCGTCACGGCGATCACGAGCACGGAATACAGCAGGGCGATCGTGACAGCCCGCTTGAGCAGCATCAGCGGGATGCACCGACGGAACACTTCGACGTCGCTTCGCTGGCGGATCGTGCTCCACGCGGCCAGGACGAGCAGGGCGAAGGTTACCGTCTTCATGCCGCCGGCCGTGCTGGCCGGGCTGCCGCCGATCGACATCAGTACGCACATCCACGCCTTGCCGGCGCTGGACAGTTCCGCCATGTCGATGGTATTGAACCCGGCCGTCCGGGCCGTGATCGACTGGAAGGCCACCGCCCGCAGGCGTGGCCCGGCCGCCATGGCCGACCAGTCGCCATCGCGGCTCGCCGCGGGATGGGCGGCCGCGTCGAGTTCGACGAGGCTCAGCAGCACAGCTCCCAGCACGAGCAGCACGACCGTGGTCACCAGCGTCACCTTGCTGTGCAGGCTCAGTCGCGGGCGCGGCACGGGGCCGAGCAGCCTGCCGAGCGTCCGGCGTCGGCGCGTCAGCCGTTGGGCGAGGTCGCGGGCGAATACACCCAGGTCCTCCAGCACGGGAAAGCCCAGCCCGCCGAGGACGATCAGCGGCGCAATCACGCCCAGCATCTGCCACGTATCCCGCAGCGGAACGGGCCAGTCGCCCACGCCGGCCATCATATTCCGCCGCCACAGCGAGAAGCCCGCGTTGCAGAACGCGCTGATGCCATGGAAGACGGCCTGCCAGAGGGCACCGCCGCGGGAGAGGACAGGTTGGCCGGCCGTGTTGATCAGGCCGCGGAACATTGGATACAGCATCGCCGCGCCGACGGCCTCGACGATCAGCGTGGCCAGGACGACGAACCGCACGATCCGCGCCAGATCGCCGACGCGGTCGGCGGCCAGCATCTCGCCGAGCACCTCACTGCTGCGGGCGGTCAGGGCCTTACCCGCCAGCAGTCCCAGCAGCGTGCCGACGATCATGATCCCCAGGCCGCCGAGCTGGATCAGCGCGAGGATGACCGCCTGGCCGAAAAGGGTGAAGTGCGAGCCGGTGTCGACGACGATCAGGCCGGTTACGCACGTAGCGCTGGTGGCGGTAAACAGCGCCCCGGGGTAGTGCCACCCCGCATACGCGTCCGGCTGGACGGCCGCGGGCAGCGTCAGCAGCAGCGATCCGCCGATGCACATGGCTGCGAAGCTTCCGATCAGCAGCCAACTGGGCGGCAGGCCCGACCCGGCCAGTCGGATGTTCGCGCCGACCGCGCGCAGCAGCAACATCAGGAGGATGTACGCCTGGGTGATGACCACGTAGGCCGCCCCCGCCGAGAGGACGTTCTGGCCGAGTTCGTAGGCCGTCACCAGCGCGATCAGCAGCCCGGCGATGAGGGCGTAGTCCAGCCAGTTCCTGCGAAGGTAGGCCAGCTGCTGACGGGCCAGGACCAGTCGCGCCAGCCGGTCGGCGACCAGAACGCCGACGATCACCGCCTGCAGCACGCGCAACGCGCCGGGGGAGACGGGCAACTGCCCGGGCGACCAGCCGCCGTAGGTCATCACCAGCGACGCCACTGCCGCCAGGGCCGTTACCGCCAGCAGCGCATCAAGCCACCTGGCCAGCACCGGTCGGCGATACGTCGGTGTGATTGTTCGCGTGATCCTTGCCATACTGACCGCTCGTCCGGGCCGGTTGCGCCGCCGGCGAGCGCCTGCTACGTGTAGACATCGTCGGGGTTGAAGAGCTTCTCGCCCTCGATGGCCCAGTCGCCGTCTTCAGTCAGGCGGCGGTAGAAGCAACTGTAGTAGCCTTCGTGGCAGGCCGCCCCGTTCTGCTTGACCTTGACGACCAGCGTGTCCTTGTCGCAGTCGGTGTAGATGTCCACGACCTCCTGCGTGTGGCCGGACGATTCACCCTTCATCCAGTATTTCTGGCGGCTGCGCGACCAGAAGTGCGTCTTGCCCGTCTTGACGGTGTCCAGCACCGAGTCTTTGTTCATGTAGGCGACCATGAGGACCTGCCCCGTCTGGTGGTCGACGCACACGGCGGGGATCAGTCCGTCGGCGGTGTACTTCAGGTCGGCGATGGTCTCTTCGAATGTGCTCACGTTGTGTTCTCCGTTCTGCGAGGGAGTTTGCCGAACAAACCGTCCACTGTAGCGGGCCGGTCGCCCCCGGTCAACGGCCGGGCCTGCGAAAGGCAGGGGCTTGGCGGGTGAGAGGTTATATCCCAGCCGCCGGCGGCGCTTTGGGGTGCTGCGCACGGTGCGAGATGTTCTGGCAAGTGCTGCCCCATGCCAGGGCACCTTGTCTGCGCCGGCGACACGCTCCAGCACGGTAGCGATGTCACGCTGACGCCTTGGTCGCGCCTGCACGAACTCGACTGGCGGTAGGGCGTTTCGGCCTTGGCGTATCGCGGCATACCGCGCGATGCGGCCGAGAACTTAGCCCACGTCAAGATCGGATTTCGAATCAGGCCGGTTTCGTCGCGACCCGCGGCAGTGCTGATCGCGCCGTCATTCCGCCAGCGGCATCCAGTCGGGCGGCTCGGGCCGGGTGTCCGGGGCGGCGAGCATCTCCTGCCATGCCTCGTCCGTCAGGCGATCGTCGATGGGCTGCTTGAACTCGTAGTAGCTGAACACGGCCCCGTGGAGGGTCGTCTGCTTGCCGTCCAGCGGCATCCGCACGGTCAACAGGAACGGTGTGCCGACACCCTCCTCCAGGCACAGGCCCGTGTTGTTGTCGGTGTGTACGTCGGCGATCAGGGCCATCTTGGAATCGGTTCCGGACAGAACCTTTTCCGCGAGCTTGCGCGGCAGGCGCGTGGTGGCCTTGAACCGGCCCGCGGCGCCGCGCAGCAGGGCGCGGTCCTCGGCGGTCAGGGGCTTGCCGGCGATTTCCTTGTCGGCGACGGTGGCAAGCTCACCGCACAGCGCTGCAAATTGGACGTAGTTGTCCGTGACGCCGTCGGGGAGCACGCCCAGGGCGGTCAGGTCCTTGTGCATCTTGGCGACCATGACGGCGATGCGGCGGAAGACCTCCGGCTGCGGCTCCAAGTAGGCCGGCGCCTTGCGCGCCGGCGGCATGCCTCGCGGGGCGGGCGTGTAGCTCTGCTTGACGTAGAGGATCGTGTCGTGGCGCAGCTCGGTGTAGCTTGCCAGCGACGTGGCGAGCTGCTTGCGCAGCCAGCGCCGGGAACGCAGGCACGCCGGAACGTGCTCGGAGGCGATCGGCGTCATCATCGGTTGCAGCGCGTGCAGCCAGGCGTAGTACAGGTTTTCGTCGCGTCGCCGCCGCATCATCGCGCCGACGTCCTTACGCAGGAAGGCGAGCATCTCGTCGTAACCGTCGTAGGCCGTGTCGCCCGCGGCGGTGAGAATCCGCACCGCCTCGTCGCAGCCGAAGATGGCCATCACATCGAGCCCGCGCGGCATGAACCGCCGTTCCCGAGGGGCGAGGTAGGGGTTGGAGCCCCAGGTGAACGGGCGCGGTTCGCGATCGCCGGTATAGGGCAGGGGGTGCAGTGGCACGCCTTCGCCGAAGGCCCGTTGTGGCTTGCCGGGCTCGGTGGCGTCGGTGACGAGGCATTGGGTGATGTAGCTGTCCGGCGTGAACCGCTGGGCCATGAAGCCGAACCCTTCGCGTCCGGCACCGCTGGAGTCGATCTTGGGGTTGGTGGTCTTCTCGGCGAGGTCCGCGAAACGCAGCACGCGGTCCTCGTCGCCCAGCGCGTCCAGTGAGGGCATCTCGCCCCAGACGCGGTCGATCAGCGCGCGGACCTCCATGGGGTTGAGGTCTTCGGTACGCCCGGCGAACAGCACGGTGGGCGTGTAGAGCTTGCGCCACGTCTCGATGGCGGCCTTGCCGTCAATCTTCCGCGTGTAGAGCAGCCGGGTGGTCAACAGCATCTGTCGCGTCTCGGCCAGTCGATGGGCGTTGGACCAATGATCGCCGATCGGCAGGCAACCCGGACGAAGTTCGGCCACGCGGAACATCCGCCGCCCGTACCACATCATGGCCTTGAAGTAGCGTTGGAACGCCTCGTTTCGCGTGTAATGCCCGCGCGGGACGTATTGCGAGAAGTCCTCGGCGTTGTCCAGCGTGGCCGAAATCTCGAAGCCCTCGTGTGCCTCGATATAGGCCAGGTCCTTCTCCACCCGCTTGCGAACGCGTTCGGGCACCTCGAAGTCCGCATCCAGGCACCGCGCGGCCACACAGAAATACGCCAGCAGCCCCTCGCGTTCGGTCGCGAAGGGGTCGTCGGGCGGGCCTTCGGCACAGGCCCGGACCATCTCGCGCGTCAACGTCTCGGCCAGGCCGTAGAGCCGCTCGATCTCGATCGCCCGCAGCGAGTAGTCGAACAGCAGGTGCGCCGTGTGCAGCGCCAGGTCGGTGGTGACGAACTGGGGCCGGTCGGCCTTGCGGAGGTGCTCGTAGACGTCGTAGATCTCCTTGTGGGAGAAACCCGGTCGGATGGTGAAGCTCGATCCGTCGTCCGCCGGCTCGGCGGCCGGGGCGATCCGCGGCGGCAGCAGCAGGGCGACACAGGCAATGGTCAGTGCGATACGTAGAGTCATGGCGGTGTGCCTTTCGGTGTACAAGCGTAACGTCCACTGGCCATAGACGTCCAACCGCGGTGCAAGTTCCCCCGAAAGCGACTGCACCGGATGACGCTGCGGTGGCGTTCTCGACATCGTCCCTTGCAGGCACCCGTGATGCAAGTGTACGCCGTCAGATAGGAAACTTGATTCCAGGCGGGCCGGGCTTCGGCCGTTAGCGCCGTTCGGCCCGAGCTCACGACCGAGGGCAGTCAAACGGATCAGGGGCTCCTGCTCTGCGCAGCAGCGCTTCGCTGCGCAGCACGAGTTGGGTGGGGGTTAAACGTCTCCCTGCCGAACGAGCACGTACCCAACGGCTACCAGACGCCGGAGCTGTCGTTCGAGTTCCACTACTTCTTCGTGCGGAAGTTCTCTTTTGCCTACCTCGCCCGGGCGCTGGTGGTCTTTCCCGGCGGCTTCGGGACGCTCGACGAACTGTGCGAGGTGCTCACACTCGCCCAGACGCATAAGACCGCGCCCCGGCCGCCCGTGCTGGTCTAGGGGTCCGAGTTCTGGAACGACTGGTCGATATTGACGCGCTGAGCGACCGGGGGATGATCGACGCCGCGGACCGCGAGCTGTGCCGTTCCTGCGACGACGTCGACGAGGCCTTCGCCTTTCTGACCGGGGAGTTGACCCGCCAGCCGACCGACGCGCCGTAGCCGGATGTTGCGGAAGTTGCCGCAAACGCGCCGCGGCGGACGTATCTCAACCAAGCATACGCGACGGCGTCGTCTGCGTTTTCGCGTCTCGGCGGCCGGTCGCGCACGCCTCGCGACCGGCGGCTCAATGATCAAGCCAAACATCTGAGACGGGCTGGGCCAACGCGCCCGTTACCGCTGTGCCGAACCACTGCTTGGCGAGCTCGGCCTCTTCCTCTGCCGTGGCCGTAATCGGCTCGCGCCGACAGAGCAGCTTTATGTACAGGGACTCGCTCGAGACCCAACGTCCCCCCTTGCGCTCCATCGTGCCGAGTGTCATCGCCCCCAGAACCGTGGGACACTGGTCATCAAGCTCGCGGGAAGAGACGAACGGCTGCCCCATGAAATTCTGCCGCGAACGAAGAACCATGACTTCCTCAAACGACATGCCGCCCGGCAGAAACACCCGAAGCGTCGCTTCCCACTGCTTGCCGTCGGGCATCGGGTCCTGGGACGGGCACGACATGCCCACCACGGCATATCGACCATCGTGCGCTGAGCCGGGATACCAAACATACGTGCCCGACCAGTCCGGGCGAAATCGGCCGTCTTCGGCCACCTGGAGATACAGCGTCAACTTCTCATCACGAGCGAGGGGAACCGCGTAGAACATGCCCGGCGGCGCATCCGACGGGTTGACGGATTTGACGCGAGACCTGTCGAACGCCTCTGCCGCCTGCGACTGGGCCTCTTCTGTGGGCGCTTGACTGGACGCGCCGGGCGACTGCGGCGTCGGCGCCCCCGCAGCGGGCCCCGGCGCATCGCGGGTCGCGCCGAGCGACAGCCACCATACGCATACCGCTCCGATGCCCGCGCTGATGACGCACGCCACGATTACCATACAGGCCCTGCGCATACAGAAGACTCCTTGCGCGTGTTGAAGCGGCAACCCGAAAGCACGTGACCGGCACGACGCCGACCCCGCAAACAGGATTATACGCGCCCCGAAGGCGGCGCCAAGGCAGCCGCGACCGGCAAACTCCTGCTGCGGGCGCCGTGCGTCGCATGGCGGCGGACGTGCCGCGGCCGGGCACCCGACGCCCCCAACGCATCGCGCCCCGCAGCCGCCTGCGGCGCAGCACGAGTTGGGGGTTAATACGACTCGGGGGGCGTCGCCCCGACGGCAGGCAGGTATGTACCTGTTACTTTTGTTGCCATGTCATCTTGGCTGCGGGTACACAAACCAGCACATCAGCAGGGTCCATACGCATCTTCCCGGCGACCGTGGAGGCGATGGACCGGCAGATGTCTTGTCGGGCGGAGGTCTTCGTTGCTTTCGGCAGGGCCTTCCAGGCAGCCGACGCCTCCGGAGAAGGGTAGTCGTCGTTCAAGAAGCGTTGTTGTAGCGAGATGGATACAAAAAGTACGTCTTGTGCCGGCATTACGTGCATGTCGGCGAGTTCAGCCACCAGCTTGCGCCCGTCGGGCAGGTCGACCATCGCGTCATTCTCCCAGCCACCGCGGGGGCTTTTCGAAAGCTCCTGAGCCCGAAGATGGCCATACACGTGCCGTATGGGTTGGTTGAGATCGTCACGGAAGTACTCAAATTGCGGGAAGCTGTGGATGCGGTCGGCCAGTGACAGGCCGCCGTACATGCCGCCCGCACCGACGACGATCCCGACGAGAAGTGCAATCAGCCATTTCCGTTTGATAGCCAATCCTCTGGTTGAGGTTGTTTCGTTGCGTCAGGCGCGAATTCTGCGCAATGAATGATAGGAAATTTGACGCCTCCCTCACAAGTCAAATGGACGGACAATCAGAACGATTCTGCGACACAAACAAAGAAGTTATGTCACGAAAACGGTGCTGAGCGACATTTCCTCGGATTTCTGAGGGAGGCGTCAAACTTGATTCCAGGCGGGCCGGGCTTCGGCCGTTAGCGCCGTTCGGCCCGAGCTCACGACCGAGGGCAGTCAAACGGATCAGGGGCTCCTGCTCTGCGTCGCAGCGCTTCGCTGCGCAGCACGAGTTGAGGGGTGAGGGGTCAGCGCGTTGACCTGTAGACGGTATCGGTGATGTAGGATCTCAACATGTCGATCGGATTCACCGACACGAATGGGGTCCCATGTCTCGATACGATGTCACGCCACTTGTACTGGTCGAGCCCCCAAGATGCTTCGAGCCGGGAAAACGCCGCCTCAACATCGACTCCCGTGCCGCCATCAACTCCTATGTCGAGAGTTTCTCGAAAGTATTTGACGAGATGAGAATACTCGGAGAGTAGGGAGCGGGCCAGTGCGCCGGAGAAGAACCCAGACGCCAAAGGCGGACGACGTACGCGCGGTACGCCGTGTCCGTAAGATGCACCTGCACCGAGTATGACAACTTTGGATATGCCGGTTCTCTCTGCTCGGCCAACGTCACAAATCAGCGGCGCCGAAGGCGTCCGTCTGAATTGCCTTGTTCGAATCATGTCTCTCGCAAAGCCGCAAAGATCGCAAAGGGACCATGTTCT
>JAAAOJ010000010.1 GCA_009908915.1 Planctomycetota bacterium | reverse complement strand
ACCGGTACGAATGCCTTCAGCATCACCACCACGGGTACGGCGGCCAGCGACGACGTGACGTTCTCCGACGGTGCCACGGCGGTGACCCCCAGCAGCTTCACGGCCACGGACGGCTCGGCGAGCACCGCCCAGGTGAGTGTCTCGCTGACCGACGGGACGGTGGCCCAAGGCCGTATTGACGCGGCTATCGAGACCAAGGACAGCTTCCGAGCGAAGCTGGGTTACTGGATGAACCGTCTGGAGTATGCCGCGAGCGTTCTGGACGTTCAAGCCGAGAACCTGATGGCTGCCGAGAGCCGCATTTCGGACGTCGACGTGGCGAGTGAAATGAGCCGTATGACGCGAAATCAGGTGCTCTCACAGGCCGGCATCTCGATGTTGGCCCAGGCCAACAGCATGCCGCAGATGGCCCTGTCGCTGCTGCAGTAGAATGGCACGATTCGGCTTTGGCCGACGTGATCTTCCAGGTCATTGACCGTCGCGTCTCTGTTACTGCGAGCAAACAGATCGTGAGCGGATAGAGGCCCCCGGGCTCCTGTGAGTCCGGGGGTCGCTTCGTAGCTGCCGTGCCGACTAGAGCGATGGATCCGGCCGTTCCGTCTGGAATGAAACGCGGAGCGTCTGACCTATCTGGCGTGGTAGGGTCGGTACCTTTCCGACCGGCCACCGGCTTGTTGCGCACCGTTCCTTTTACGTCCGGACGATCCGTCCGAAGCGGCGCTTGCCGACCCGCAGGACGGACCCGTCGGCGGGGTCGACCTCGGCGTCGATGTCGGTGAGCTTCTCGTCGTTGAGGCTCACGGCGTTCTGCTTGATGAGGCGTCGGGCCTCGCCGTTGGACCTGGCAAAGCCGGCGGTCGTGACCAGGCTCACCAGGCCGATGGGCCCGGCGGGGGTTTTGATCGCCGGCATGTCGGTCGGCTGCCGCTTCTCGGCGAAGACGCGGTCGAACTCGTCGCTGGCGGCCTGGGCGGCTTTGGCGTCGTGGCACTGTTCGACGATCAGGCGGCCGAGACGGGCCTTGGCCTCACGCGGGTGGGTCTTGCCGGCATCGCACAGCGTGGCGATCTCCTTGGTCGGCAGGTCCGTCAGCAGCGTGAAGTAGTTGGCCATCAGGGCATCCGGAATGCTCATGACCTTGCCGAACATGTCGTTCGGCTCGTCGGTGACGCCGACGTAGTTGCCCGTGGACTTGCTCATCTTCTCCGTGCCGTCGGTGCCGACGAGGATCGGCATGATCATCACGATCTGTGGTGGTTGGTCGTAGGCCCGCTGGATTTCGCGGCCGACGAGGTTATTGAACGTCTGGTCATTGCCGCCCAACTCCACGTCCGCCTCAATGCAGACGCTGTCGTAGGCCTGCATGAGGGGGTAGAAGAACTCATGCACGCCGATGGGCGTGTCGCTGCTGAACCGCCTCTTGAAGGTGTCGCGTTCCATCATCTGCGCGACGGTCATGTTGGCGGCCAGCTTCAGCAGGTCGGCGAGGTTCAGCCCGGCCAGCCATTCGCTGTTGCGGCGGATTTCGAGCGTCTCCGCCGAGGTGTCGATCACGTTGCCTGCCTGCTCGATATAGGTCGTGGCGTTTTCGGCGATCTCCTCCGGCGAGAGCACCGGGCGGGTCTTGTTCACGCCGGTCGGGTCGCCGACGCGGGCCGTGTAGTCGCCGATGATGATGACGGCCTTGTGGCCGAGGTCCTGGAACTGGCGGATCTTCTTGAGGACGACCGTGTGTCCCAGGTGAATGTCCGGGGCCGTCGGGTCCAGGCCGAGTTTCACGCGAAGCTGACGGCCGTTGTCGGCGGCGTGCGTCAGTCGCTGCTTGAGATCGTTGTCGGTGTAGATGGCCTCGCAGCCGCGCGAGAGCAGACCGACCTGCTCGTTGAGTTCTGTTTCATGCATAAGGTGCGCAAGGATACCGTCGCGCCGCCTGTCCGTCAACGCGATGCGAGCAGGCGGCAGGCGGTTGCGCTGTTCGTATCGCAGGCATCGTCTTTGCACCTCTCGCGACCATGGTGGCCGCGTCTGGGTACAACGGGCGAAGAAACGACGCCAAGACGCTTTCGCCACCCGCGGCCTTGAAGCCCGCGGCACTGTTTCTTGGCCACATCGCAACCGGCTCCGTCGGCAGCAGGGTACAGGCATTCTTGCCTTGAGCCCTCTCCCGCCGGGAGAGGTGGCGAGTTGGCCCGGAGTCGGCCGAACGGTCTCGCGAGCCGGTGAGGGTCTTTGGCGGCGTCCGCAGAGCCCTCTCTGACCTGCTGCGCAGGCCATCTAGACCAAGGGAAGAGACGTCCGCGGTCAATCAGCGGCCTCGATGCAAACAGGATGCGGCCGGGCTGTGAAGTATTAAGATTGCGGATAGTTAGCGTAAAGACTTCATGAAACGCCAGCTAAATTCGATTACACTAATGAAGGGAGTGGTGGAATCAATCGACGGTGACGAACGGGAGCAGAGTGATGGCTGTACACGTTGCCGCAGCGGATCGAGAGTTTCAGCAGGCGCCGCCGCATCGGCTGATCCGATGGCTTTGCTTCCTGGCGGTAGTCGTACTTCTCGGTCGACTGCACCTTCTGATCGTCGAGCAGTGGCACTCGCCCGTCGCTTTCCGTGTCCTGAGCTTCGTGCCGTGGCTCGGTGCGCAGGTTGCCGACATTCGCTGGGGCCTGCCGTTCGAGGACTGGGCCTTGCCGATCGCCTACGTCTACTTTGGTCTGCTTGTGTACCTGCCGGTCTTCAAGCCGGTCGATCGGTCCCGATCTGTGGCGCTGATGGTGCTTGCCGCGGCCGGCGTCCACGCCGCGCTGACCGGCGCGAGCCTGGCGGCCTTCGGCGTCACCGTTCCGGTTTGACGACTGACAATCCGCTCGCTCGCGGCGTGTCTCATGACGGAGGCTTGCCTTTGGTCGTATTCATGGTATAGAGTTGATGCAGGAAGACCGCGCGTTGCTTGTTGCGCACAGAAGACTTCCGACCTCCGAAGACCGAAAGGATTGCAACATGCTTTACCGTCGTTACCGTACCTGCCTGTGGCTGCTTCCGCTTGTTCTCGTCGCTGGCCTGTTTGTCGGCTGCCTGCCGGTGGAACTCAGCGTCTCGCCGTCCGGCGAGGTCCTGATTCCCCGGGCCGAGGGATTCGTTGTCTACAGCCCGGCCGATGGGTCCGTGAAGGTCTGGAACGACGCCGCGGGCGGCCAGGCCGCCTTCGCCATGTACTCGCCGGACGGCAAAAGCGCCCTGGCGATCGTGGAGGCCTCGGGCGGCGGCATGGGCAAGTCGTTCAAGGTCATGCTCATCGGCGCCGACGGGGAGGCCACGGAGATCTGCTCGCGCAGCAACATTACCTACGCCCAGTGGAGCCCGGACGGCATGTATGCCACGATCACCCGCGTGGCCGACCAGCAAGTTGAGCCTGTCGACCAGAACCTCCCCGAGATGATTCTGATCAATGTGGCCGAGGGTACGACGAAGAAGCTCGCCAGTAATGTCGCGGGGATTCATCGCTGGATGCCGGACAGCAAAAAGCTCGTCGTCTTTCAAATTGAACGCAAGAGCGAGGATGCCAACCAGTACGCCGGCAAGCTGATGACGCTGGATGTCGCCAGCGGTGAGATGGTCGCCTTGGCGGGCATGATGGGCGAACAGGATGCGTTCTTCGACGTCTCGCCGGACGGCAAAACGGCGATGGTCACGGCGCTGAAGGTCGATGCCGCCAACGCCGAGTTGCCGGACGAAGTCGACGGCAAGGCGAAGCTGTACTCGCTGGACATGACGTCCGGCGCGAGCAAGGAAATCAGCGACTCGGCCGGCTTCGCCATGTACTCGCCGAAGGGCACGAAGATGCTGATCGGCGCGTCCGAGGAGCAGGACGGCGCGATCGCCTTGAGCGTGGCCGCGGCGGACGGCAGCGGCATGAAGAAAGTCGTTGACGACGCGGCCAAGCAGACCGGCGGCGGCATGGGCAACCAGGCCACCATCTACCCGACCTGGATGGACGACGAGACGGTGCTGTACCTCAGCAAGCACGCCGTCTACGGCACGGCCGGGGCGAACCTGGTACTCACGAGCGTCAAGGCTGACGGCTCGGGGCGGAGGAACCACCAGGGCACAATCGACGTCGGCCTGCAGGGCAAGTAATACGCAACCAGATCCGCCCGCGTTCTGTTCTGGGTGTGCATAAGCAACGAGACTCGCGCGCATGGACGGCGAGGCCCACGCTTCGTCGTCCATGGACCTACGTCTGCAGGGGGTCGAACTGCTTGGCAGCCTGCTCCTCGGTTTCGGCGAAGTTGAGAACCTTGTGGAGATTGGTGATCTCAAAGACCTTCATGAGGTTGGGTTTGAGGCCGACGAGAATCACCTTGCCGTCGATGGCCTCGGCCTTCTTGTGCAGGGCCACCAGCGTGCCGATCATCGCCGAGGCCAGGAAGTTCACCTGTCGGAAATCGACGATGACTTTCTGGTGATCCATCTCGTCGACCAGCGTGTACAGCTCATGGCCGATGCGGTCGATCTGGTCGCCCTCGAGCAGGCTGCGGTAACGAATCATGGCCGTGGTAATACCCTCGGTGCGGTTGATAACGAGTCCTTCTGGCATGGCGGAGCGTTCCTTTCCGTGACGGTCTCGACCGTCGTATTGAGAAGCCTACCGCGCCGCTGCCATTTGGGACAGCAGGAAAACCTGACAAAACCATTTGGCATTGGCCGATTCGCGAGTACACTATTGGGTTCGATCGGCGAGCAGCCTGCTTAGAAAGCCATCGCTGCTTGTGGTCGGGCCTTTCGTCTTCGCGTCATCGTCGCGAAAACTCGGCGAGTTTAGCAATTCGCCTGCGTTTCCGTATCCTTGATGCTCGTCAAAGTGCCTCGACTTCGCGACGCGATCCCTTTCTAAACGGGCTGCCTGGCAGCGTACGCGCTGGCTGGCGGTCGCGGCCGGATGGTCCGGCCGGCCCCGGGCCGGGCAAGGCAACAGGCCCCGACGGCGCCGCATCCAGCGGGGATGCGGAGTTCGCCGCCGCCGACAGTTCATAACAGGGATAAACAGACAATATGGTAGATTACAGTTTGATCAAGTCGCTCGACGTGCCCATGGACGATGTCGAGCAGCAGGTTGCCGAGGCGCTCGGCAGCGATTTTGACCAGGATTCTCTCGGCGAGGTCGTCAAGGACACGATGCAGCACCAGCCGGGCACCATTCTTCCCGGCCGGGTCATTGATATCATCGGCAACGACGTGGTGGTGGAGGTCGGGCTCAAGAGCGAAGGGACGATCGAACTCAGCGAGTTCCCCAACCCCGATGACGTCAAGCCCGGCCAGGAAGTGGAAGTCTTGCTCGAGGACGTCGAGTCTGACAGCGGACTGGTTGAACTCTCCAAGCGCAAGGCCGACCGCATCCGCGGTTGGGAGCGCATCATCGACAACAACGAAGAAGGCGACACCATCAGCGGCACGGTGAGCCGCAAGATCAAGGGCGGTCTGCTCGTCGATGTCGGCGTGCCGGCTTTCCTGCCGGCCTCCCAGGTCGACATCCGTCGCCCGAGCGATATCGGCGAATACATCGGCAAGGAAATCGACGCCAAGATTCTGAAGATTGATGAAGATCGTCGCAATATCGTCATCTCACGTCGCCGCCTGATCGAGGAAGTGCGCGAGGAGAAGAAGGAAAAGCTGATGGCCGAGATCAAGGAAGGCGAACGCCGCACCGGCGTGGTCAAGAACATCGCCGACTTTGGTGCGTTTGTCGATCTCGGCGGCATTGACGGCCTACTGCACATAACCGATATGAGCTGGGGCCGAATCAACCATCCGTCCGAGATCGTCAACATCGACGATGAACTCGACGTGGTCATCCTGAACGTCGACCACGAGAAGGAGAAGATTGCCCTCGGCCTCAAGCAGAAGTCCAAGAGTCCGTGGGAAGACGTTGAGGACAAGTACCCCGTGGGCACGAAGCCCAAGGGCGAGGTCGTCAACGTCACGAGTTACGGTGCGTTCGTCAAGCTGGAAGAAGGCCTCGAGGGCCTGGTGCATATCAGCGAGATGAGCTGGACCCGGCGCATCAACCATCCCTCCGAGATGGTCAGCCGGGGCGACGAAGTCGAAGTCGTCGTGCTGGACATCGACAAGGAAAAGCAGGAAATCAGCCTCGGCATGAAGCAGGCCGAGCAGAACCCGTGGACCGTCGTGAAGGAGAAGTACCCTCCGGGCACGGTCATTACCGGCCTGGTGCGGAACATGACCAACTTCGGCGCGTTCGTCGAGATCGAAGAAGGCATCGACGGGCTGCTGCACGTCAGCGACCTCAGCTGGACCCGCAAGATCGGGCATCCCAGCGAGTGCCTCAAGAAGGGCCAGGAGTTGCAGTGCGTGGTGCTCGCCGTCGACGAGGAGAAGATGCGTGTCGCCCTCGGCCTCAAGCAGATGACCGAGGACCCGTGGCTGCGTCAAATCCCCGAGCATTACCAGCCGGGCATGATCATCAAGGGCCACGTGACGAAGATCACCAACTTCGGCGTGTTTGTCGAACTCGAAGAGGACCTGGAAGGCCTGCTGCACATTTCCGAACTCGCCGACCACAAGGTCGACCCGAAGGACATCGTCAACGTCGGCGAGGAGATTGAGGTCAAGATCCTCCGCGTCGATATCGACGACCGCAAGATCGGCCTGAGCCTCAAGCGAGCCCAGTGGGCCGCCGAGGACGGCAGCACGGACGGTGGCCCGGCGGGCGAACCGCGTCGTGGCGGCCTGAGCTCCGAGGGCGGCGCCCTCGGCGACATGGGCGACCAGATCCTTCAGACCATTCGTCAGAAGGAACAGGCTGACGCCGCCGCCCAGGGCGGCGACTCCTCGCCGGACGAATCGGAGACGGACATCGATGCCGTGGACGAAGCCACTGAGGACGCCGAAGCCGCCGGCGCACACGAGGAAGACAAGAAGGACAGCGACGAGGCCTGATCCTCGATTGAATCCGGATGCACAGTAAACGGGCGTGGTCCACTGAGGATCACGCCCGTTTTTCGTCTGCACAGTCGGCCTGTACTTCCAGGCTCTATACGTGCTCGAGCGCTGCCTGCTCCTTGCGGGCCTTTTCGACCGCCGGGGCGATGTTGTCCACCAGCGGTGGGATACGGTCATGGACCTCGGCCCCCGTGGCGACGGCCGTCACGGCCGCGCGGCCGCTGTGGCCAAAACCTGTCGCTTCTTCAAGTGACTTGCGGATCGGTTCGACAATAGAGATGTCACGGTCCTTGCCGCGATCGGGACGGAGCAGTGAGAGGAACGCCATGTCCACAGCCCTGAAACGAACACCACTTGGCTGGTATCTCGACCAGATCAAGAGCACGCCACTGCTGACGGCGGAAGAGGAGCAGCAACTCGGCCGCCGCGTTCGCGAGCACAGCGATCCGGTGGCGCGCGAGCAGATGATCCAGTCCAACCTGCGGCTGGTCGTCAAAATCGCCAAGGAATACTCGAGCCCGGGCATGACACTGGCGGATCTGGTGGCGGAGGGCAATATCGGGCTGGTTCGCGCCGTTGAGGCTTACGATCCCGACGCCGGCGTGCGGTTCAGCACCTACGCGGCCTGGTGGATCAAGCAGGCCATCAAACGGGCGCTGATCAACACCGGTCAGCCCATCCGCGTGCCGGCCTACCTTGCCAAACTCATCAACCGCTGGCGTCGGGCCACCCGACAGATGGAGGTCGAACTTGGTCGACCCCCCGAGGTGGAGGAAGTGGCCTCGCGACTGCACATCAGTCGCCAGAAGGCGGAGATCATCCAGCAGGGAATGACGGCCGCCAACGCTCCGACACAGATCGGCTCGGACGAAGCGCAGGCCGCGGCGGAAATGCTGGCCGACTTGGACACCGACGGGCCCGATCAGCGGATGCTTGACGCGTCGACCGGAACAATCATCCGCTCGCTGCTGGACCGCGTGGATGAGCGGTCGCAGCAGATCCTTGTCCTGCGGTACGGGCTGGACGGGCACGACGGCATCCGGACCTACAAGGAAATCGGGGACATCATCGGGCTCACCCGCGAGCGGGTCCGCCAGCTCGAAAGGCAGGCCCTGGCGCAGTTAAGGTCCGTTCTCGACAAACAGTGGTAGAGGCGCTAGCAGGCGGGCTGCTAGCCGTTAAACCGCATGAGTTCGGTCTCGCTGAAACGGTACTCGGGGGTCTGCAACGTCTTGCCGAAGTCCAGTGAGTACCAGGGGCTGAACTGTGCATGCGCGGGGTTCATCAGGATATGCACGTCTTGGGCCGGCAGGAATCCCTGGCCCAGCAGGAACAGCCGCCCGCCGGTACGAACGCTCTCGGCGATATCCAGGACGATCACGCAGTGGCCGGGCTTGCCCGCGTGGAGGAAAACATCGCCGATCCGCACGTTGGCGGGGTTGGCGATACGGTGCATCTGGCGAGCGAGTAGGGCCGTGTCGGTGCGTGCGAAAACCTCGTCGAGGTACCCGCGGAACGCTTCATAGGAATGGTCGGGCGTGGCCGTCTTGTTCCAGGCGACGCCAGCGTCCTCAAAGGTCGGGCGATATCCGTTGGCCCATTTGTGCCAGGGAGCCGGTTCGCCCGGGGCCAGTTCGAAGGCGATGCGGTCGCCCTGATTGGTCGTCCAGAGGTACTCGGCCCGCAAGCGCAGGGGCACGTCGGGCGACTGCAGACGATCGGCCTGGCCGACGTCGAGATCGACGACGGCGAAGTGGCCGCGCTGGTTGCGTCGCGGCTGGCCTGTGTGAAGCCTGACGGGCGGCTCGCCGGGCTTGATGGGCAGATACCGCAGCCAGTCGCCGAAGGTCTCACGCGGGACGGGCAGGCGGCGGTATCCCTGCGGCGGGGCGATGCGCGCGACGATGCTGTTGGCCGGATCGTATCCGCTGCCGGTCGCCAGCCACGGGTAGGCCTCCGGGGCCGGCGGCTCGAATGGCAGCGGCTCGACGTCAACGATCGGCGGCACGTCGGTCGGCTTGGCGGCGGTCAGTTCGACGATCCGTTTTCGCTGCAGGGCCACGCCGCCGAGGATCATCGCCAGGCCGACCAGCAGCAGGAACGCCCGCGCGCCCTTGTACTGCTTCTCATCCTCAATGTCGCGCGTTGCATCGCGGACCTCGGCTGACCACGCATCGTCGACGTCGGCGACAGGCGTACTCGGCGCGTTGTCTTCGACGGTCGGTTCGTATCGTGCCTGATCTGGTGTGTTCTTGCTGGGCATTGTGACGTCCTGCGTCTGTGGTTGCATCTGATACGCCGCTTATTCCATATGAGCGGGTTACACGCGGTGCGGCCGTGCCAACGGCATCCCGTCGGCAGCGCTACACCGCGCACGTATTTTAGTGCGTCCTGTATGACCGGCCGCTTTCCAGGCGCAGCAGCGCCCGGGAATCTATCGGAATCAGCAGGGCGCAACTGGCGGGAAATCATCCCAAGCACCGGTGTGTGTTCGCAGCGGAAGCAGAAAGAACAAAAAAAAGAGCCCCGGGCATGCCCGGGGCTGATTGTGAGGACGCTCTATCGCGGTAACGTTCCTACTCGTCCGAGCCGCCGGGGACGAGAAGGTCCGGCAGCTTCATGTAGTGGCAGGATTCCACCACGTCGAGATCGCCGACTTCCTTGAGGACTTCATCGTGCGGCTTCTGGTCGACATTCAGCCCGACCATCGCCCGCCCGCTACGGATCTTACGGCTGACGCTGAGGTCGGCGATGTTGATCTCGTGCCTGGCGAAGATGGCCGTGTAGGCACTGAGGGCGCCGGGCTTGTCCAGCGTCTGCAGCACCACAGTGTGCCCTTCGGGACGCATCTCCATGGGGTATCCGTCGATGTCGATGACGCGCGGATACTTGTTGCCGAAGATCGTGCCCTTGGCGGACCGCTCGCCCTTGTCGGTGGTGACCTTGACCTCCATGAGGCGGCTGAATTCCTTCGGCTTGCCGCTGGTAGTCTGGTCGACTTCGACGCCGCGGCTCTTGGCGAGTACCGGGGCGTTGATGACATTGACGGTGGTGTCCATGTGCGGCTGAATCAGGCCGACCAGCAGGTAGGTCGTCAGTGGCGAACAGTCGAAATCGCCGATCGCGCCGCGATAGGCCACCTCGACCTTGTTGATAGCGCCGGGCGTAATGCCCGCCAGCAGCATGCCCAGCCGTGTAGCCAGTTCACTGTAGGGCTGGAGGACGTCGGGCAGGGCCTCGCCGAAGCCGGGGGCGTTGACGGCGTTGCGGACCTCGCCGCCGCGCAGGGCCTCGACGAGTTGCTGGGCGGCGTCGACAGCCACCTGTTCCTGGGCCTCTTCCGTGCTTGCGCCGAGGTGCGGAACGGCCAGGACGTTGTCATGCTGGGTGAGGGCCTTCTCGGCTTCGTTCTCGGGCGGTTCCTTGAGGTAGACGTCCAGGGCGGCCCCGGCGACTTTGCCGCTGTTGAGGCCTTCCAGCAGGGCCTCGGGGTCGATGATCCCGCCGCGTGCGGCGTTGACCAGGCGGACGTTGTCCTTCATCGCGTCGATCTGTTCCTTGCCGATCATGCCCAGCGTGTCGTCGCTCTTGGGCACGTGGACGGTGATGTAGTCGGCCCGCTTGCACAGTTCGTCGAGATCCTTGACCATCTCGAACGTGCCGTCCGTGGCCGCCCCGGCGAAGAACGGGTCGTAGGCGAGAACGCGCATTTCCATGGCGTGGGCGCGTTGTGCGACGGCCCGGCCGATTCGCCCCATGCCGATAACGCCGAGGGTCTTGCCCGCCAGTTGTGTTCCCTGGAATTTCTTGCGGTCCCACGCGCCGCTGCGGAGCGATGCGTTGGCCGACGCGATCTTCCGGCTCAGGGCCATCATCAGCGTCAGGGCCAGTTCCGCCGTCGACAGCGTATTGCCGTCCGGCGTGTTCATCACGATGATGCCCTTCTTGGTTGCCAGCGGGATGTCGATGTTATCCACGCCGACGCCGGCCCGGGCGATGCCCTTCAGCCGGCCGGGCTCGTCCAGCATGTCGCCTTTGAGCTTCACGCCCGAGCGGATGATGATGCCGTCGTAGTTGCCCAGGTCGGCTTTGAGTTCCTCCGGGTCGCGCCCGGGGAGGTTCGTCAGTTCTACGTCGTTCTGTTCTTCCAACCATTTCAGCCCGACGGGGCTGAGCTTGTCGGCTACCAGAATCTTTATTGTCTCTGCCATGGCAGGGGGTCCTTTCGTGGCACGGGCATCGTGCCCGTTAGTATGACGGCCGTCACGGCCGTGGTGTTCAATGCGAATACGGGCGAGACGCCCGTGATACACATGGCCAGGATGGCCATGCTACTGCCAATCCTTCAGTACCTTCGCGACGGCGGCGACGCCCTTGCCGATTGCGACCTCCGCGCCGCAATCGCTCAGAGCGAACTCCATGGCCGCAACTAGGCCGACGAGGTCGAGCGGATCGGTGTAGCCCATGTGGTTGACACGGACAACCTTGCCCTTCCATTCGTTCTGGCCGCCGGCAATGCTGGCGCCGTACGTGGTCTTGAGGATCTTGCGGAACTGGCCGTCGACGTCCACGCCCTCGGGGCAGCCCAGGGCCGTCACGGAATCCGACGGGCTCTTGCTCATCAGCGTCAGGCCGATAGCTTCGGCGGCGGTCCGCAGGGCTTTGGCATACAGGGCCGTCCGCTTCCAGATGGTCTCGACGCCGATGGCGTTGATCATGTCCACGGCGACGCGCAGGCCGGTGATCAGGTTGACCGGGCCGGTCGTCGGCGTGTCGTCCTTGGCGAGACTCGTGCGGTAGCTCTTGAGATCCAGGTAGAAGCAGGGGGCGTCGATGGTGTCCACGCTGGCCCAGGCCTTGTCGCTCAGGGAGACCATCGCCAGACCGGGCGGGGTCATCAGGGCCTTCTGGCTGCCGGAGGCGACCACGTCCACGCCCCAGGCATCCATGTCCATCGGCAGGGCGCCCACGCCGGTGATGGCGTCCACCATCAGCAGCACGTCGGTGTCCCGGGTTACCTTCGCGATGGCCTCGACGTCCGTCCACGTGGCCGTGGAGGTCTCGGACTGGACGACGATGACCGCGCCGTACTCGCCGGTGTCGACCTTCGCCTTGACGTCGTCGGCTGTGATGGCCGTGCCCCATTCGAGCTCGACCTCATCAACGTCCAGGTCGTAGACGCGGGCGATCTTGGCCCAGCGCTCGCCGAACTTGCCGCCGTTGGCCACGAGAACCTTCTTGTCACGCGGCGTCGCGCAGGCGATGGCCGCTTCCATGCCGGCCGTCCCCGAGCCGCAAATGGTGATCACTTCCTGCTCGGTGTGGAAGATTGTCTTCAGGCCGTCGGTGGCGGCCCGGAAGACCTCGCGAAACTGCGGCGTGCGATGGTGGAACATCGGCTTGGCCATTTCGTTGAGGACGTCCGGCGGGACATCCGTGGGACCGGGGGTAAATAGGCGCTTCTTGATCATCGAGAAACCCTTTCATTCAGGGCGTTCAGCGGCGGGTACAAGCTGGCAGTGGCGTGGACCCTTTCCACGCTTGCCGCCCGACGCGGTAACTTTTCCCTCACCGGCTGGCCCGCAAGACCGGGCCGGGACCGCCAGGGGCTTATAAGCGTATCGCCCCCCAGCGCATAAGTCAAATCATGTATCGTTCAAAAACGTGAAAAAGTTCACGAAGTCGAGACGTCCACACGGCGTGTAATGACTTGGCGGCTCAGCCGAGTCTGGTTTGACGATAGATTCAAGGAGGAATACCAAGGGGCCTTTGGGGCGGCTCAAGCCCGGCGGAATCAACGTGTGTCCAACGGACTGACGACACCGAGAGGCCCTTTATTGACGCCTCCCTCAGAAATCCGAGGAAGTGCCGATCAGCACCGTGTTCGTGTCATCACTTCTTTGTTTGCAAAATCGTTCTGGTTTTCCGCCCACCTGACTTTTGAGGGAGGCGTCAATGAGCGAAGAACGAGCGGCGCTTTGATGGGACGCCCAATGCTTCCAGAACGTCTGGTCAAAACTCTCCCTGTCCCAAGGACACCGTTCAGTCAGGCAATGAGTTTGGCTGGCGTCTGGATGATATCCCAGCCGTTGGAGATGAAACAGAAGAGGTGGGGCTAGCTACTTCTTGGTGGACAGGTGCAGTTTAACAGTCCGTTCCCATGCCTGCGGAGCAGACATGGCGCCCCCTTACTCGTCGTTGCTGTCCATGACGCGGTGGATGATGTCGGTGGTGCTCCAGCCGTCGACGAGGTCGAGGCGTTTGACGCGCCCGCCGTAGTCTTCGACAATTTCGCGGCCGACGATGTGGCCGGTGCTGCCGCCCTTGACCAGCACGTCCGGGCGGAGCTGCCGCAGGAGCGGCTTGGGCGTGTCGTCGTCGTAGACCGTCACGTAATCCACGCATTCCAGAGCCGCCAGCATCCGGGCACGTTCCTCGCCGCCGATGACCGGCCGCGACGGGCCCTTCAGGCGGCGGACGCTGTCGTCGGAGTTGATGGCCACGACGAGGCACGTGCCGAGTTCGCGCGCCTGCTGGAGGACCATTACGTGGCCGATGTGCAGCAGGTCGAAACAGCCGTTGGTGAAGACGATGGTCTCGCCGTAGTCGCGGCGGCGGTCGAGTTCGGTGGCCAGGGCGGCGGCGTCGAGGATCTTCCCGCCCCGCAGGCCGATGATGTGCCGAAGCTCCTGGGCGATTTCCAACCGCGTGACGGGCACGACGCCGAAGCGTTCGACCTCCAGGCCGCCGGCGATATTGGCGAGCTGAACGGTCTGGTCGAGGTCCGTGCCGGTCGCCAGGCCCAGGGCCAGCAGGGCGGCGACGGCATCGCCCGCGCCCGTCCCGTCGGCGACCTCGTGCGTCCGTGCGGGCGGGATGGCCTGCCCGTCGGCATCGGCGGTCTGCAGGAACGTACCATCCCGGTCGAGCGTAACGGCCACCGCCTTGGCGCCGGTGGTCCGCAGGATGGCCTGGGCGGCCTGGCGGAGGTCGCTCTGACAGGCAATCTCCGTGCCGGTGGCGAGGGACGCTTCGTAGCGGTTGGGGCACAGCAGAGTCGCGCCTCGGTAGTGGCCAAAGTCGTCCAGCAGGGCCGGGTCGACCACCACGGGCACGTCGGCCTCGTTGGCCCGGGCAATGAGGGCTTCGGCCCGGCCGTCGCTGAGGACGCCCTTCTTGTGGTCCTGCAAGACGACGACGTCGACGCGGCCGATGACCTCAGCGAGGGTCCGGCCGAGGCGGTCGGCGAGATCACCGGGGAAGTCATCGGCTTTCTCGGCGTCGGCGCGGAGGATCTGGTGGGGATTCTTGTGCTGGGCGAGACCGACGTAACGCGTCTTGACGGTCGTCGGGCGGCCGTCGGCCAGTTCCAGCAGGCCGTCCGTGGCGGCTCCCCAGGCGCCAAGCAGGTCGCGCAGGCGTCGGCCCGCCTCGTCTCGACCGGTCACGCCGATGCAGACCACGGCAGCTTCCATCGCGCCGAGCATGGCCGCGACGTTGCCGGCCCCGCCGCAGCGGCTCTCGCGGCTGGAGACGCGCAGCACGGGCACCGGGGCCTCGGGGCTGATGCGCGCGACATCGCCGTAGACGTATTCGTCGAGCATGAAATCGCCGATCACGGCGATCGTTGGTCGACCCCAGCGGGCCAGTTCCCGGGCAAGTTCGTTCATGCGGCGGATTGTACGCCTCCGGCCCGGCCAAGGCAAGGCAGCAGGCGAAGGGATGAAAGAAGAGGTGAGAGGGAAGAGGTGAACTGGACGGGGGTCGACATTGCGTGGACCGCCGAAACGCGAGGGTTGCAAACCGCCGCGGGGCTGGTATTCTGTCTGAACGTACTGTCTTTCAGGGATGCACCATGAATGTACTCATCACAGGCGGGGCGGGCTTCATCGGCTCGCACCTGGCGGAGTCGCTGCTGGCCGACGACCATGCCGTGACGGTCGCGGACGATCTGTCCACGGGATCGCTGGAAAACATAGCGGCCATTCGAGACCACGAGCGGTTTCGCTTCGTCCGCGACAGCGTCCGCAACAGCGAGACGATGGCCGTCCTCGTCGATCGCTGTGACGTGATTGTTCACCTGGCGGCCGCCGTCGGCGTGCAGTTGATCGTCGACCAGCCAGTCCACACCATCGAAACCAACATCCACGGCAGTGAGGTCATGCTGAACCTTGCCAACCGTTTCGGCCGGCGCATTCTCGTGGCCAGTACGTCCGAGGTCTACGGCAAGAACATCAAAGTACCGTTCGCCGAAGACGACGATACGACCTTTGGTAGCACGCGCTTCACGCGATGGAGCTACGCCTGCAGCAAGATGGTCGACGAATTTCTTGCCCTGGCCTATCACGACCAGTACGGCCTGGAGACCATCGTCGTGCGGCTGTTCAACACGGTCGGGCCGAGGCAGACGGGGCGGTACGGCATGGTCGTGCCGCGTTTCGTCCGGCGGGCACTGGCCGGCGAGCCGCTGGACGTCTACGGCACGGGCGCGCAGAGCCGCTGCTTCTGCCACGTGGCCGATGTGGTCGGGGCGCTGCGAGGCCTCATGGAGTGTCCAGACGCCGTCGGCGAGGTCATCAATGTCGGCAATGACGTGCCGATTAGCATCGCCGAACTGGCCCGCCGCGTCGTAGAAATGACCGGCTCGGACAGCGAGGTCAGACAGATCAGCTATGAGCAGGCGTATGGCCGCGAGTTCGATGACATGATGCGGCGCCAGCCCGACCTCGGGAAGATCGGCGGCTTGATCGGTTACGAACCCCGCCACGACCTCGAGCGGACCCTCCGCGACGTCATCGACTACGAACGGGCGACGATGTAGAACGGCCGCCGAATGCAAACGGCCGGTTCTCGGCTGGAGTTGCTGCGTGTCCTCCCTCCCCAAAGCCATGCTCATTGACCTTGACGACACAATCGTCACGTACGGCATCGGCAGCGACGATGCCTGGCGGCAGGCGTGCGGGCGTCACGCCCCGGCGGTCGGCCTCGAACCCGCCGCGGTCTGCGCGGCCATTGACGAGTACTTCGACTGGTTCTGGGGCAGTGCCGAGCGTCACCGCATCGGACGGCTGGAATTGCGGCGCTATCGACGTGAAGGGCCTATCGTGGCCCTGCGGCGGCTGGGCTGCGACCGTGCCGATGTCGGCGAGGCCATCGGGCGCACGTACGGCGAGCTTCGCGAGGCCAGCCTGGTCGCCTTCGAGGGCGCGATCGAGACGCTCGACGAACTCCGTCGCCGCGGTGTGAAACTGGCCCTGCTGACCAACGGAGGGACCGACCTGCAGCGGCCGAAGATTGAGCAGTTTGACCTGGCGCGGCGGTTCGATCACGTGCAGATCGAGGGGGAGATCGGTTTCGGCAAGCCGAAGCACCGGGCCTACCTGCACGCCATCGAGCAGATCGGCACGACGCCGTGCGAGACGTGGATTGTCGGCGACAACATCGAGTGGGAGGTCAGCGTGCCGCAGCAGTTGGGCTTCTACGCGGTCTGGCACGACCACCTCGGCCGCGGCCTCGACGGGCGGGACGTCCGCCCCGACCGCATCGTCCACCGCCTGAGCGAGCTGTTGACGTGATAAACGCTTGTCCGCAGGCCGGGTCATGGGTAAGCTTGCCGCAGTACCTTCGCGGCGACCATGAACCTGGCAGGGAAAGGGGTCGATATGCTGAGAGTATGCTGTCCGGAATGTGGCAAGCGTTTCCGTATTCCCCCGTCGCTTGAGGGCACGCCTCACCGCTGTCCGTGCGGCCGGGAGTTCATGCTCCCGGCAAGCGACGAAGCCGCGCCGCCCGATCCGTCAACCGCGCCGTCGCCTGCGCCGGCCGACACGTCAACCGCGCCGTCGCCTGCGCCGGTCGACGCGTCACCGCCGGCCAGGAAGCCGTCACCCGCGACGCCCACGCCGGCCGGGCCGTCCATCCCGGGCCGACTCGCTTATGCCCAGCCGCCCAAACGCGACAAACGCAAGCCATTCATCCTCGGCATGGTCGGCGTTCTGGCGATGGTCACCGTCCCGGTCATCTGGGGCTACATCGACGGGGTTGTGACCAGCGGCGCCGTGCCCGGCCCGGCAGAGTTGCTGATACTATCGCTGCTGGTTGGCCTGAACGTCTTTGTGGCGTGGGCGTGTCGGAACGCGTGGCGAGGCAAGGGCAGGTGGTTTGGCCCGGCCATCGGGGCGGCCTGTTGTTTCGCAGTGCTGGTTGGGCTCGTGGTGAGCACCCTGTTGACCGTTGACGCGAGGTATCATCCGTTGCCGCCGGCTGCAAGCGTGGCGATCGGCGCCGTCGGAGGTCTGCTGCCTGTCTTGGCGGTTCTGCTCGTGCGGCACCGTAAGCGGCGCCTGGCGGGCAAACGCATCTGGCCGGCCGCGCTGGCCGGGGGCGGGGTCGGTGCGATCTGCCTACTGGCATTCATGATCACGGCCGCCGTGTCGGTCGTCAGTGCCCGGACGATGGTGGCGGACTACGGTCTGGAGGCACACCTTTCGGGCGTGGCGCGGAACGTCATGTTGGAAAGCCTGGGCCATGACGGGCAGGGTCCGGAGAGCCTCTTGGTGGCGCGTCTGTCGGATGCAGCGGGCTCGGAACCTGGCGCGGCGGCCAACGTGGACTCGCCGCCGGTCGCCGAGCAGCACCGGGACGATCCACGGTATCCCGAGGTTGTCACGGCCCTGGAGTATCTCTGCAGCCAGGCCGTGCCGAACTACGATCAGCTTCCGGCGGCTGAGAGGCGGCGCCGCATCACGTCGAGATGGAGCGAAGACGATATCATCGACTGGCAGGGGCTGCTGGTGTGGTATGCGGAACCCGTGCTGCCGGACGGTCAGCGAATGCTCGTCACCGGCGACATGAAAGTCCTGCGTGTCGACGAGGCGACATTCCAGCAGATGATCCGCGACATCGAGAAGGCTCACGGTTCGCCGTAGGCCCGGTGCATAGAATGCAATGCAGCGCGCGACAACCGCTGCAGAGGACAGTGGATGCGAGCAATGGTTTTGGACAAGCAGGGCAAGCGGCCGGAATTGCGGCAGGTCGATACGCCGCAGCCGGGCGAGGGGCAGGTGCGGCTGCGCGTGCGGGCGTGCGGCATCTGCCGGACCGATCTCCACGTCCTCGACGGCGAGTTGACCGAGCCCAAGCTGCCGCTGGTGATGGGCCACCAGATCGTCGGCGTGGTCGACCAGCTCGGTCCGGGCGTGGACGGCCTGGCCGAGGGCGACCGCGTCGGCGTGCCGTGGCTGGGCGGCAGTTGCGGGCAGTGCGAGTGCTGCCGCACCGGCCGCGAGAACCTCTGCCGCGAGGCTGCGTATACCGGCTATACGCGCGACGGGGGATTCGCCGAGTACTGCCTGGCCGACCCGCGATTCTGCTTCGAGATTCCCGCCGGCTACCCCGATCTGCAGGCCGCGCCGCTGCTGTGTGCGGGGCTGATCGGCTACCGCAGCTATCGCATGGCGACGGCCGAGCCGGAGATGCTCTCGGCCGAAGATCGCCAATTGCTGCCGCGCCCGTGGCGCAAGCGGCTGGGGCTGTACGGCTTCGGCTCGGCGGCCCACATTCTCTGTCAGGTGGCGATCGCCGACGGCCGGGAGATCTACGCCTTCACGCGGCCGGGCGACACGGACGCTCAGGACTTCGCGCGAGGGCTCGGCGTGGTCTGGGCGGGCGGTTCGGACGAGCAGCCGGATGTGCCGCTGGATGCGGCGATCATTTTCGCGCCCGTGGGAGAGCTTGTTCCGGTGGCGCTGCGGGCGGTGGAGCGCGGCGGCGTGGTGGTCTGCGGCGGGATTCACATGAGCGAGATCCCCGCGATGCCGTATGATATTCTCTGGCAGGAACGCGTGGTCCGCAGCGTCGCGAACCTGACGCGGCGCGACGGGGCGGAAAGCCTGCAGGCCGCCAGCGAGGCCGGTGTGCAGACGACCGTTCACACCTACCCCCTGGAGCAGACGCCGCAGGCACTGGACGATTTGCGGGAAGGGCGGTTCTCCGGTTCGGCCGTCATCGTGGGGCCCGTGGATGCGAGCGGCCGGGCGCCGGACGTTGAGTAAGGCGCGCTCAGATGAAGGATGTGAGATGCTAGTGCACGCGAAGACGATATCGACGGCGATGCTGATGATTGCGGCGGCCGGGCTGCTGGGCCTGCTGGTGTACACGACGTCGGCCGACGCCCAGGCCCGGCGGATCGGCGTGGGTGGGCGCCCGGTTGAGTTGGTAGAAGTTCAGATCAGCGGCAGCGACGAGGCGATGGCCGTCCTCGACCCCGACCAGGGCGTGCTGCTGGTGCTGCGCTGGGATGCCATGCGCGAGCGACCCGTGGCGATCGGGGCACGCGACCTGACGCGGGACTTCGAGAACTCCGGCGCGCGAAACTACTCCATGCGGGCTGCGGCCAATAGCAGTCGCGAAGATTTGCTGTACGTTACGGACAACGACAACCGCCTGTTGCGCGTCTATCGCATGGACGAGCGGGCCCAGCGCGTCGAGCCCGTCACCGAGGCCCTGCCCCTGGTGGCCCGGCCCGAGCGGTGACGCGGCCGGCAACTCATCTGAACAAAAGCCCGGAATTTGCCCGAGAACCTATTGACTGGGCGATGGTATGCTTTACCATGTGTGGCTTGCCGGTCGGGGCGACAGGCCCCGCGTGACCGCGAGACAGAACAAATGCAAGTGAATACAGATGCAACGGGCTTGTAGCTCAGTTGGTTAGAGCGCACCCCTGATAAGGGTGAGGTCGTTGGTTCGAATCCAACCAGGCCCACTGGCGATTTTGCATTGCGGATTCGAGATTCTGGATTGCCGTCACCTTGTGTGGCAATCCACATACGGAGCCGAAATCTGAAATCGACAACCCGACATCGTCTATCCGGGGCCGTAGCTCAATTGGGAGAGCACTAGCTTTGCAAGCTAGGGGTTGTCGGTTCGAGCCCGATCGGCTCCAGTCGGAACCTGCGATGACACATGGCGTGTCCGTGTTGGCGTGCCTGTGAAGGACGACAACGGCTACGTTGGGTGTACGCTCATCTGCCGTGGAGATACTGTCAGCACGCCGATGAGGGAGCCCGATCGGCTCCAGCCTCGTGGTGTGGGCCGCGCGTGGCATCGCGTGAAAATCGATTTGATTTTCTGGTGAAAAAAACCAATAATATACTTGCTATCGGAAAGTACATTTGATAGAAAATACAATTCTACGCCTGTGGTTGGCGAAAGTCGGCGAGCAGGCGTTTTTTGACCCCGCCGCTAGGGCAGGGCGATCACGTTTGACAAGTGCATAGGTGATGAATGAATCTTGTCTGATTCACCAAACAATCGAGCGCATAAGGCGGCTTGATGGCAGGAGTCCGGGCCCTTCGGGGCCTGCGACAAATGTGGTCAAGCTACTAAGAGTATATGGTGGATGTCTAGGCGTGATGAGGCGATGAAGGACGTGGTAGGCTGCGATAAGCCTCGGCGAGCTGTCAAACGAGCTTTGACCCGAGGATGTCCGAATGGGGAAACCCGGCATCACTGTGCAAGCAGATGGTGTCACGGCAGGCTGAATGCATAGGCCTGTACGAGCGAACGCAGAGAACTGAAACATCTAAGTACCTGCAGGAATAGAAATCAACCGAGATTCCGTTAGTAGCGGCGAGCGAAAGCGGATAAGCCCAAACCGTTCCCATTGGGAGCGGGGTTGCGGACAGCCAACATGGACAGGAATCGGTAGCTGAAGTGTCTGGAAAGGCACACAAGAGAGGGTGACAGTCCCGTAAGCGACACCGTGAACTGCCTAGGCTGCTCCAGAGTAGTGTCGAGCCCGTGAAACTCGGCATGAAACTGGGAGGCCCATCTTCCAAGGCTAAATACTCCATCACGACCGATAGCGTAAAAGTAGCGCGAGTGAAAGATGAAAAGTACCCCTATTAGGGGAGTTAAAAGTACCTGAAACCATATACTTACAAATGGTCGAAGCCCTATGCTTGCCTTCGGGTAAGAACGGGTGACGGCGTGCCTTTTGCATAATGAACCGGCGAGTTACGGTATACGGCCCGGCTAAGCGTCTCCGGCGCGGAGCCACAGCGAAAGCGAGTCTGAACAGGGCGTCTGTCGTATGTCGTAGACCCGAAACTGCGTGATCTACCCATGGCCAGGTTGAAGGGACGGTAATACGTCCTGGAGGACCGAACCCACTAACGTTGAAAAGTTAGGGGATGAGCTGTGGGGAGGAGTGAAAGTCTAATCAAACGCAGAGATATCTGGTTCTCTCCGAAATAGCTTTTGGGCTAGCCTCGAGCCACTACGCATTGGGGGTAGAGCACTGAAT
Organism: Planctomycetota bacterium; assembly: GCA_009908915.1. GTDB lineage: Bacteria > Planctomycetota > Phycisphaerae > SM23-33 > SM23-33 > JAAAOJ01. The sequence continues at coordinate 63,701 of JAAAOJ010000010.1, read as the reverse complement.
CGACCGAGGGCCTTACCCAGGTACCTCCTCGAGTCAAACTCCGAATACCAATGCGATTATCTCGGGAGTCAGACTACGGGAGATAACTTTCGTGGTCGAAAGGGAAACAACCCAGACCGCCGTCTAAGGTCCCCAATTCATACTCAGTGCATAAGGAAGTCGGATTGCCTTAACAGCCAGGATGTTGGCTTAGAAGCAGCCACCATTTAAACAGTGCGTAATAGCTGACTGGTCGAGCAACCCGGCGCCGATAATGATCGGGACTAAGTATGATACCGAAGACGCGGATCCGTAAGGATGGTAGGAGAGCGTAGCTGTCGGCGGCGAAGGCGTACCGTGAGGAGCGCTGGAGCGGCAGCTAGTGAGAGTGCCGGTATGAGTAACGATAAAGCAGGTGAAAATCCTGCTCGCCGAAAACCTAAGGTTTCCTGGGGAAGGTAAATCCGCCCAGGGTTAGTCGGAACCTAAGGCGAGGCCGAGAGGCGTAGTCGATGGATAGCAGGCTAATATTCCTGCACCACGCATGTAGGTTGAACCACAGAGGACGCATCAACACACCAGATCCACCCGTTAGTCGTGGTGGTTGGGGATCCCGCAAGGGGTCAGCTCGAGCCCAAATTGTAGGCGAAGTCTGGAACGTGGGTGCCAAGAAAAGCTCTGTGGGGACGAAATGCGTGTCCGTACTAAAACTGACACAGGTAGGTGAGGAGAGTATCCTCAGGCGCTCGAGAGAACCGTTGTTAAGGAACTAGGCAAATTGACCCCGTAAGTTCGCGATAAGGGGTCCCTCCCACCGCCCAACATATATGCTGGGCAGGTGGAGGGCGCAGAGAAATGGCTCTGGCGACTGTTTATCAAAAACACAGGTCTCTGCTAACTGGTAACAGGATGTATAGAGACTGACGCCTGCCCGGTGCTGGAAGGTCAAGGAAGTAGGTTAGCCTTCGGGTGAAGCTTATAACCAAAGCCCCAGTAAACGGCGGCCGTAACTATGACGGTCCTATGGTAGCGAAGTTCCTTGTCGGGTAAGTTCCGACCTGCATGAATGGCGTAACGACTGGAGCACTGTCTCAACAACGGACTCGGTGAAATTACAAACCCGGTGAAGATGCCGGGTACCCGCAGCAAGACGGAAAGACCCCGTGAACCTTTACTGTAGCCTGGTATTGGTATCTTGTATCTCATGCGTAGGATAGGTGGGAGGCGTTGATCTGGCTGTTCCGGCAGTCAGGGAGTCATCCTTGAAATACCACCCTTGTGCTATGAGGTATCTAACCGCGACCCGTGAATCCGGGCGTGGAACAGTGCTTGGTGGGCAGTTTAACTGGGGCGGTTTCCTCCTAAAGAGTAACGGAGGAGCCCAAAGGTACCCTCAGCACGGTTGGCAATCGTGCGCAGAGTGTAAAGGCACAAGGGTGCTTAACTGCGAGACCTATAAGTCGAGCAGATGCGAAAGCAGGGCTTAGTGACCCGGTGGTCCCGTATGGAAGGGCCATCGCTTAACAGATAAAAGGTACTCCGGGGATAACAGGCTGATGACTCCCGAGCGTCCATAGCGGCGGAGTCGTTTGGCACCTCGATGTCGGCTCATCACATCCTGGGGCTGAAGGCGGTCCCAAGGGTTCGGCTGTTCGCCGATTAAAGTGGTACGCGAGCTGGGTTCAGACCGGCGTGAGCCAGGTCGGTCCCTATCTGCTGTGGGCGTAGGAACATTGCAGGGATTCTTTTTCAGTACGAGAGGACCTTAAAGGACGAACCTCTGGTGAACCTGTTGTCGCGCTAGCGGCACCGCAGGGTAGCTACGTTCGGAAAGGATAACCGCTGAAGGCATCTAAGCGGGAAGCCCACCCTAAGATTAGTGTTCCATTTCCGATTCGTCGGAAGAGAGACCCCATCTAGACCAGGTGGTTGATAGGCCGGAAGTGTAAGGGCAGAAATGTCCTCAGCTGACCGGTACTAATGGTCGATTGCTTGACCGCATTTGTCACGGGCCTGTCCAGTGGGACGAGGCACGGACAATGTGATCTAGCCGCCACACGCTTCGATTGATTGCGATTCGGCAGGATTCACTCACCTATGACATTCATGCAGCGCGCAGGCCGGAAGGCTTCGCGTTGCTATGGTGGTGTCGATGCGTCAGGGGAAACACCTGTTCCCATTCCGAACACAGAAGTGAAGTCCTGACGGCCGATGGTACTGCACTTGCGGGAGAGTAGGTGGACGCCGCTTTGTATGGGAAGCCCGGAGCGAGAGCTTCGGGCTTTTCTTATTGTCCCCAAGGAGACGGCTGGCCCCGGAGAGCACGCAGAACACGGAAGCCGGGCGCGGCGGAGCCATTTGCTTGCAGTCGAAGTCCTAGAGTGGTTTGCATGTCAGGGAGCCTCACCCGGGGCTGGCTTTGCTCATGTGGGGCCGGCCAATGCGCACCGGGGTCGGTCACGATCGACAGAATGTGCGGGTCAGGCGGCGGTGCCAGTCAACGTCCTGCCACTGCCGGAATTGCGGTTGCAGATAGTTGTGCGGCGTCCAGCCCCACATGCCCGCGTCGATTGCGTCGTGGACGCTCCACTCGGCCCACTCCAGCAGCCACGACCAGTCCAGGTTCGCGTGGTCGACGTAGTACCATGTCGACCAGCTTTCAGTCGTGGTCAGCGGCATGCCTCGCTGCCGCGCCCATCCTGCGAATGCAAACAGCTTGGCTCGCTGCCTCGCACGCAGCATCGGCGCGATTGCCTCGTGCGCCTCGCTGCAGCGGCGGCTGAATTCGGCGAACCAGTCATCACGCTGGAACATACCGTCGGCCATGAAATGGTCGAAGCGCGTCCGCGCTACCCACCGCGGGTCGGCGTCGGCGTAGAAATGCACGTCAAGGCAGTCCAACTCAACCGGTACGTCCAGCCAACGCGTGTCGCCGTGGATCGAGCAGGTGAACCGCAGCTGCGGAAACGCACGTCGAAGCCGATCCATCGCCTCGTTGATGTCTGACGCGAGAAAGTCGATCACCGCCGGGCTGAAACGCGTTCCGCTCCAGTCGCTGCCGGTCTCGTCCTTGATCCGCTCCCGGTAGCCCGGTAGGAAGTAGGGCACTTCGTTGTGAATGTCGACATAGACCAGGCGATCGAACCCGTATCGCTCGGCCCACTGTTCGAGAAAGCCAAGCCACAAGTCAGCGGCCTCAATATGCGTGTGCGGCTTGGCGATAACCGGCGTGTCGTCGGTTGCGTCGAAGCGCCACCAGCTTGACAGGGCGTAATGCAAGGGGCGCTGTTTCAGTTTGGTCATGAACTCATCCAGCCAGCGCACCATGGGGCCGGATACAGGTCGATTGAAAAACCACGGCCGGAATTCCTCGCGAGGACGCGGGTCGGGAAACGCGATCGCCCGATCGGGATCGGACAGGTCGAGAAACTGCGGCATGGGATCGAGCCGTACGACGTTGTAGCCGCGATCGACGGTCTGATCGAGGACGGCGTCGAAGTCGGCGAACGCGCCGTCGGGTGTGTGGCGCTGCAGGAACGTTGCGTCCCACATGGCCATGGTCATGCGGCGCGGGTCCAGCGTATCGCGCATATCGAAACCGTGATCAAACGCCGTCCCGCCGGCGGCGCCGGCGGGGCCGCCGCTCTCCTGTTGGGGAAACTCATTCATCATCTGATCCTTTTGTCATCGGTGTTTACCAGACGCCGCCATGACACTGTGCTTGCGGCTGTGGTCTCATGTCGCCGACGGTGAAGTCGCTTCTCTCACGCTCGTTGCGTGAGGCAGACCACGGCCCACGGCGGCACCTCACGTTCAATCTTCAGCACACCGTCATCGTCGGCCTGCAGTTGCTCGATGCGCGTATCGGCCGTGGCGGCCCGCAGCGCGGCGAGTTGCTCCGGGCTGGGGCTTTGAGGCATATCCATGGCCTTCCACCGTGTCACCGCGCAACCATGCTCGTCGTCAACCTGCTCCCAGTCGAATCGCGCGCACGGCGGCAGGTTCGTCAGTGTCAGCCGTGCTTGAGCCGGATCGCATGCTGCACGCAACGCCGCGATCTGCTCACGCTGCTTACAGTCGACCGGCGCCATCCGATCATCGGCATAATTGCACAGCACCGCGCTGATCCGGCCGTCGGCTCGACGCGAGACGATGTGGTCCACATCGTGGGACAGCAGTTCGTCGCCGAGCCGGTGAAGGAAGCGGTAGGCGTGAAAGGCCGGCTTGGCAACACCCTGGAAGTTGATCAACCCGAACCCGCCGTGGAACGCCCGGTCGCCGGCGCCCGCTTCCTCGAAGCAGTCGGTAAATGTCCAGTAGGCCAGCGAATCGGCGGCATTGATCGCACAGGCGATTGCGCTGATGATGAATGCCGCCGCCGGCAGCTCGTCATGCACGTGGTCGCGCGACGAGGGGCTTGAGTTCCACTCGGTGCAATGAATCTCCAGCCTGTCGAATGCGCTGGCGTCGATGTGGGCGCGCAGCGTCGCGAGATCCTCGGCGGTACTGCGAACCGAACGCCGCAGCCGCGGGCGGCCCGGTTTCACCACGTCATCCAGAGGGAAATCGCTCGGATACGGATGCGCGCTGATGAAGTCAACCGGCACGCGATGCTTCGTGCAATAGCTCAGGAAGGACTCGATCCAGACCGCCTTCCAGACCAGCGAGCGTAGCTCGGTCTCGTCGGGCACATGATCGAGCTGATCAGTGTGGAAGTTGCTCGTCGCGGGGCCGCCGACCTTCAGCGCCGGGTCGATCGCCTTGATCGTTCGTGCCGTTGCGGCGTACAGATCGAAGTATCGTCGCTCACGATCGCCCTCGCATTGCCAGAAGTAGGGCAGGTTGGGCTCGTTCCACACTTCGAAACGCCAGCCTGCGACCTCGTCGAAGCCGTAGCGGTCGATGCAGTGCCGCACAAAAGCGTCGACCAGCGCCGTCCACTTGTTCATGTCCGCCGGCGGCGTTGCGCCGCCTTTCCACCAGAAGCAGCGCCAGTCGTTTTCGGTCAGGGCTTCGGGCATGAACCCCAGCTCAACGAACGGACGCACGCCCAGGCCCAGCATCCGGTCAAACAACTCGTCGATATACTGCCAGTTGTAGAACAGCTCGCCGTCTCGCTCACGGCAGACGAACATCTCATCGTGGAACAGGCCGTGAAAACGCACCGACTTGAATCCGCACTGTTTGGCGACAAGCGCCAGTTGCTCCTGCCAGTTGGCGCGCAAGCCCTCGTGAGCCCGCCCGGCGCCCACGCAACGGGACCAGAAGTGATCGAGCGGTCGGCCCGCCTGCTTGCTGTCGATGTGGATATTGATGTTCATGCTGTACGCGGCCGGTTCGACCGGCTAGCAGTGGGCATAGAAGACTATCGCTGCTGCGGCCGGGGCCGATGTCTGTGCGTCATTGTTCCATAAACTCGGTCTGTTTGCCAGTTTACTAGTTTGCCAGTTTGCCATTCGCCTGCGTTTCGGCTCCTTGATGCTCGGCAGAGCGCCTCGGCCTCGCAGGGGCTTTTGCCAGCCCATTGACATGGAAGAGGCCTCGACCTCGCGGCGCAATCCATTTTCAAACGGATTGTTAGGGGGCCAACGGTGTGCGCGCCTTGGGCGATTGCCGGGTGAGTCGCACTGTTCGGCCGCCCACGGTGAACGACAGTGGCCTGCCCTTGAGTAGCGTGAAGGTGGCGGCCGCCTGGGTGATGCGAATCTGCACGTGCCGACCCTTGAGCACGAGGCGGAAACGGTAGCTCTGCCAGGCGTCGGGGATTCTCGGCGCAAAGGAGATCCCGTCTTCGTACTCACGCAGACCGGCCAGGCCGTTGACCACTGCCATCCACGTTCCGCCTGCGCAGGCGAAATGCACGCCTTCGGGCGTGTTGCCCTTGAAGTCGTATAGATCGAGGTACATGGACTGTCTGAAGAACCGGTACATCTGATTGTTCTTGCCCAGCTCGGCGGCGGCGATGCTGTGAACCGCCGGTGACAGCGAGGAAGCGTGCGTGGTCCGTGGTTCGTAGAATTCGTAGTTCGCTCTCTTGGTTTCAGGTGAGAAGCGGTTGCCGAGTGTGACCATGAGCAGGATCAGGTCCGCCTGCTTTGTCACCTGCATGCGGCCGAGGCCCATGAACGACAGGTCCTGTTTGATCTCGTAATTCTGAGGATACGAAGCGACATCCACCGGATCGCGGTACAGATACGTGTCGTCCTGCTCGTGGACACCAAGGTCCTTGTTGAAGGGAATGTACATGTTGTCGGCGCAGCGTCGCCATTGCTCGGTGTCGTCGGCCGTCAGGCCGATCCGCTCGCAGAGCTCGGCGAGGGCATCGGGCCGGTCTTTGCGCATCGACTCGTATGTCGAGCAGGCGAACTCGAAGAGAAACTGCGTCATGCCGTTGGTGTAGCAGTTGTTATTGACGCCGTAGTTGTATTCGTCGGGCCCGGTGACGAAGTTGATGCAGAAGCGGTTGTCCTTCATAGGCACGAACGCGCCGAGGTTGGCCATGAAGCGGGCCGTTTCGAAGACCACCTCGGCGCCGTGTTCGTAAAGAAAAGCTTTGTCCTGCGTGGCCAGCCAGTAGCGCCAGATGGCGTAGGCGATATCGCAGTTGATGTGGTACTGGGCGTAGGAAACCATGGTGTCGGCATTGGTCTCAAGCCCATCGATCGTCGACCAGGGGAAGCAGGCGCCGGGTCCGTCCATGGCCGCGGCGCGCTGTCGTGCCTCCCCCAGGTGCGCGCAGCGGTACATCAGCAGCGATTTGGCCAGCTCCGGTTCGGTGTAGAGGAAATAGGGGCACATGAACATCTCGGTGTCCCAGAACACCATCCCGAAGTAGTGGTCCCCGGTAAGCCCCGTGGCCGAAATCGATCGCAGCGGATCGTTCGGAAGATTCTGCCGCAACTGGAACATGGTGAAGCGCAGGGCCTGCTGGTCGGCCGGGCAGCCCTGGATCTGCACGTCCGCGATGTCCCAGTGCCGTGCCCAGAAATCCTTCTGCTCGCGGGCGAGCTGCGGAAAGCCGTCGGTCATGTCCCGGGCGACGATGGCCAGGGACGCGGACGGCAGTTCCTGCTCCGTCGATTCCCACGATGTGACAAAGCCCATGTGCTTGTCCACGGTGGTGGTGCGGCCCTTCTGGACTGGCAGGTTGATCGTGTAGGACCACGTATTGCCAGCGGTGTGGGACCGGGCCACGGCGTCGCGGCGGCCGGTGCCGCCGATGACATGCCCGCACGCCATGGCGATGCTCTGTCCGGAATTCTCAATACGAATCAGACTGTAGTGCGAGTTGCCGTTGACCTCGGCGCTGTCGACGATCCGCGTGCATTTGCGCCAGATCCAACCGGTGGTAGCGTCATCAACGATTGACGACCGAAGCGTGACGGTGCCTGAGAAATTCAGCGGTGTCACTTGGTACCGGATCGCGGCGCTGTGCCGGCGCACCATGCTGACCAGACGGGTCGTGCGAATTCTGATCCGTCGCCCTCCGGTCGTCTGCCAGACCAGCGATCGCGTGAGCGTGCCCCGTTTGAGGTCCAGCTCGCGCGAGTACTCCGACACGTCCGCTTGGAACTGATCGAGTCCTTCGCCGTCGATCTCGAGTTCCATCAGCCGCCAGTCCGGAAGGTTCGCCATCGTGGTGCGATAGGTCGGCGAGTCCTTCTGTGGAAACTTCATATTCAGCGGTTCGGTTTCGAAGACCCGGTTGATGAACATGCCGGGATGGGTCTTGTCGTATCGCTCCTCGTATGTGCCGCGCAGCCCAAGGTAGCCGTTGCACAGCGCGAAGATCGATTCCCAGTAGGTCGACCGGTTGGGATTCGGCCGGGTCTCGACCACGCTCCAGGGCCGTACTTCGAGCGTCGAGGTCCTGCCGGTTTCGATCAGGGCGGTGATGTCGACCTCGGCATATTTGCCGATGCGGTCCTCGGCTTCGTCCGCCTCGCCGGCTCCACCGACGCCGACACACTTCATGCCCGCGTGCGAGGCCGCCCGAGCCCCGGCATTGCTCGCCGTGAAGACCACGCAGTTGAACGGATGCGTGCCGAGCTGCCGGGCAGCGAGAACGAGCCCCCGCGCGTCGGTGCCCGCCTGATCGGCATCGCCGGACGCGACGATTGTCTCGAACAGATCGGCCGACTTCAACGGCTTCAGCCGCCTCGCATTCTTGCCGTCGCTATGACAGAGCCCGGTCCGGACGCCCTGCTTGCGCAGCTTCCGGATAAAGGCGGCCAGCCCGGGTGCCAGGTCTGTTGCGCTGCCGTGGGCGTCAACCACCGCGTCCATTTCAAAGATCGCTGCACGAATGTTCTTCAGCAAAGTACACCTCGACGGGAATTGATTTCGCTGGCTTGCTGTCGCGCCGCGGCGCGACGGGTTCGGGGGTAGGGGCGTGGGAATGACTGATCTGTCACCTTTTGTACCCAAATTCCGCATTAGAGCGGTTCACAAGCGGTTTATGTCACAAAAATCCTGTCGTGCCGATGCTGTCGGCGGCGTCGGCAGCCCGCCGGGTTGCCTGCTTGCCACTCTGCCAAGCAGCTTGGCTACGAAGTACGAGTCGCCGTCCTTGTCAGCCTTGTTGTCGCGCAACACCTGAACACGGCATTCTTTCCGCAAACGCTGTGGAACCTCCTGCGACGCGCTCGCGAGATCGGCCATGCTCCCCGGGAACCACCCCCGGCGGAGTGAGGGCATTATACCCCGGTCGCCCGCACGATCAAGTGTCGGAACCGACGAGATCCGCCGGTGGCCCAATCGTCCCAGGGCGGTTCGCTCTCCGGCAGATCGTTGTACCGACGGTATTCGAGGAAGTCCGCAGCGACTTCTTTGGCCGTTTCCGACCTGTCGGTGGCAAACAGCGGGGAACTTGCCTGAGGGCGACTCGGGATTGGCTGTCGAGGCGGCCGGGGCCCGGGGTTTCCCACGGCTTGACTGAGCTGGCCGACGTCAGGCCTCCGTGCTGGAGGATCTATCCTATCGGGCGCCGACGGCAGTCAGGAAAGAGCATGACGGTGAGGAATCGACACTTGCAGTGGGCGTGTCGCTGTTGGTTGCTTGCCGGGCGATCGTCAGTGTCAAGTATGTGTCCTGAGCGTGTCGGGGCGGTGCTTGCTTGTTGCGCCGCAAGCGGTTAGAGTTTCTGCATGCCTAAACTCTACGACGTTGCCATTCTAGGGGCCACGTGTGGCGGTTACGCTGCGGCGGCCCGGCTGGCGAAGAAGAAACGTGACGTGGTGGTCATCGACGCCCCGTCCGATGCATCCACGGCCTGCCCGCTGCTCGAATGGATTCCCAAGACCCTCGCCGACCTGCCGGACATTCCCAAGACGCTGCTCAACAACGTCAGTGCCAGCGCCTTCAAGAAAGTCCAGTACATCAACGCGAGCTACGACGACACGGCGGATTACTCCTCGCCGTCGATCGCCGGCTACGTCGTCGACCCGCGCGATCTGCTCGCTGCGTTCAAGGCCCGCGCCAAGAAGGCCGGCGTCCGTGCGACCAGCACCACAACACCTCCGGCCATCGAACTTCAGGAAGAGGACGTGACGGTCATCGGCTCGCACCGCACGCGGGGCCAAGCCCTGCTGATCTGCCAGGGCCGACCCGCCAGCGCGATGGCGATGCTGTCCCAGCAGGCGCGTCGATCGCCCTTGCCGCCGATGACCTGCGTCGGGCTGGACGTTCCGCTCGGCACGAACACGTCCGCCGATCTGCATAGTACGCTACACGTGGTGGAACGGCCTGAACGCAGCGAGTACGGTATGTTCTTCCTGGGCGAGAAGGATCTGCACCTGCGCATTATCTCGACCTCGGCCGCTGCAGGTAACCGTGCCGAGGAGCTTTCCGGCATGCTGCGAGGCCTGCAGGAGGCCGACGTCCTGCCGGGCGATCTGCAGATCGGCAAGGCGCGCGGGGCACTGTGGCACCCCACGGCCGGGGCGGCTTTGGAGCTGGAAAGCCACGAGGCCAAACGGACCCTACTGGCCGGGTCGGCCGGCGGGTTCGCCGAGTCGGCCTCGGGGCATACGATCCTGCCGGACGTGTATTCCTGCCTCCTGGCGGCGGACACCGTCGACCGTGCCCTGAAGGGAAAGAACGTACAGAACGAATTGATGACATTCCGCAAAACCTGGCGGAAGGAACTGGCCGAGTACCTTCGCCCGCCGACGACCTCGCTGCAGATGCTCCTGCCGTTGCTGTTCGTCAACAAGCGCATCGTCACCCGCTTTACGCGCAGCCTGCTGTACGGCGAGGAGATCTAGGTCGCGTCGAGAATGCATTGAGGGTGGTGGAGCACCCGCTCCACCTCCTGTTTTCGGTGTGCAAGCGGTGTTGCATGGCGCTCAAATCAAGTTGGCTGCGTATGAGCCCGGCGAAATCCCGCGCCCGATTTCGCCCGGCCGGCTAGAATGATCCGACGATGAGCAAAGCACCGATCGATTTCTGGAAACTCTCGGCGGCTGGCAACGATTTCATCTGCATCGACGCCCGCGGCGGCTCCCTCGATACGGTTCTGCGCGAACCGCGGAAGCCGCCCGGCCTGGCCCGCAAGCTCTGCGCCCGCGGCCATGGCATCGGCGCCGACGGCGTGTTCTTCGCCACGCGCCCGGATATTGAGGGCGTCGCCGATATTGCCGCACTGCACTACGAAGCCGACGGCAGCGAGTGCGAGCTGTGCGGCAACGGTACGGGGTGCTTCACTTACTGGGTGAGCATGACCGACGTCGTGCCGAACCGCCGCTTCGAGCAGATTCGCATCCTCACGCCGGCCGGTGTGGTCCTCGGCCAGAACCTCGACGAGGCCTATGTCCGCGTCTGCATCCCCACACCGGAAGGCGAACTGACCGATCTGCGCCTCGAGGCGGCCGGGCGCGAGTTTGCCTGCGACTTTGTGATCACCGGCATCCCGCACGTCATCACGTACGTTGAGGATGTCGAGCAGGCCGACGTCGACCGCTGGGGTTACGCCTTGCGGCACCACGAAGAGTTTCAGCCGCGCGGCGCGAACGCGAACTTCGTGCAGGTCCTGGGGGAAGGCGAGATCGCGCTGCGGACCTGGGAGTTCGGCGTCGAGGGCGAGACGCTCGCCTGCGGGACGGGCAGTGCGGCTTCGGCGATCATGACCGCCCTTCGGGAAGGTTGGGGTGGCGACATCGTCACCGGCGAGCAGCCGGTCCTCGTGCATACGCGGGGCGGCTATACGCTGCGGATGGCATTCACGCTCGACGATGATGGCCACATCGACGACTGCTGCCTCGACACGCCTGTTCGGCTGACCTATACAGGGCGGCTGCACCCCGACTACGTGCATGAGCTGACGGACTGCTGAGGCCGCACGCCACGGTCGTGCCGCCACGTGTGGCGGCGCGTTTCCTGGTTCCAAGGCCCCGAAGGTTGCTTGTGATCAGCGTTCCAGACGTGCCTGTCCGAGATGAGCATTGACACGTTGCTACATAGCGGGGCCTGGCAGGAGGAGCCGTGGGCGCGAGCCCACGAGCGATGCCTCAAGAGGCATGAGCCCCATAGCAGTCCGTTTAGAAATGGATCGCGTCGCGAGGCCGAGGCATTTTGCCGAGCATCCAGAAGCGAAAACATAGGCGAATGAGTACATTCATCGAGTTTTCGCGACGGAGACGCGCAGGCAGAAGGCCCGGCCGCAGTAGCGATAGCTTTCTAAACGGGCTGATAGGGGCGAGACAGGCCGGCGTTTGCGCCACCCCTACGGGGCTGGAACCTGGCGGGGGCTTGTCCCCCCGGGCGCGCGGCCGGGGCTGACACATCTGACTGATCCGCAGCGATGTGCACCTTGTCCCCGAACGTGAACGGCGCGAGCTGGCCGTTGATGACCGCGTTGGGCAGGTGGTCGCGGATCTCGCGGACCGTCAGCGTCGCGCCGACGTTCGTGCCGGTCAGGTCCAGCTTGCTCAACAGCGGCAGCGGGCGGGCATGCATCGCCTGCCACGAAGTGACGGTCGCGCTCGACGAACCGGACGTCCAGCGGCTCGGCAAGGCCTTCCGCCGCGCGACCGGCCTGTCGCCGACCGACTTCCGCGCGGCGGCACGAGCGGAAGTGGAACGCTGAAACATGACGTCGGAGCGTCGCCACCGTTCGACAAATCGTCGCTTCCCGACCGCATCGATTCTGTTCCCGCGACGCTTGGCGGGCGGGCCGGCCTGAGCGACGTTCAGCGGCCTGTGTACTTTTGCTTCTAAAATGGTCTTGCAAGATTGGCCTCGAATGACTAAAACCTCGCAGTTCGCCTCCAACCGGAGGCGGTATCCATTGTGCTGACGCTGACACTAAGAACGACATGAAGTTTCAGTTAATCGACCGAATCGAGTTGCTGCAGCCGGGCGAGAGGATCGTCACGGTCAAGACGCTGAGTCTGGCCGAGGAGTATCTGGCGGATCACTTTCCGTCCTTTCCAATCCTCCCCGGTGTGCTGATGATCGAGGCGATGACCCAATCGGCTGCGTGGCTGGTTCGGCTGGCGCAAGACTACGCCAACAGTATCGTGGTTCTCAAGACGGCCCGAAACGCCAGATACAACTACTTCCTCCGGCCGGGCAACACGCTCCGCTGCGAGGTGTCCGTGAAGACGATGGACGACGACAGCGCGGCGTTCACCGCCAGCGGCAGTGTTGGCGAGACGCCCGCCGTCTCGGCGAAGCTGGAACTGATGTGGCGCAACGTCGGAGGCCCGGGAAGTGAGCCCGCCCACGCCGACCGTCGCATCGTGGAACAGTTGAAGGAAACCTTCGCGTTGATCGGAGGCCCCGGGGCGCTGGCCGCCGCCGAGGCATCCCAAGCCGCGGAGGCTTGAGCTAAATCGTTGACATTGTGGCCGTAACGGCCTATATCTATGGAACTCCCGGCCCGGCCCTTGCGGCAAGAAGCGGCGCGGGTCAAGGCGAACCATAAGGAGATGAGATACCCATGCCGATGAGTGAACAGGAAATCTTCGAGAAGGTGCAGGAGACGCTGGTGGAAACGCTCGGAGTGGATGACGACGAGGTCACCCCCGAGGCCACCCTCCGTGAAGACCTCGGAGCCGAGTCGATCGACTTCCTCGATATCGTCTTCCACCTGGAGAAGGCTTTCGATATCAAGATCCCGCGCGGCGAGTTGTTCCCGGACAATATCCTGAACAACCCCGAGTTCGTGCAGGACGGTAAAATGACCGACGCCGGGCTGAAGGAACTCAAGGACCGCATGCCGCATGCGGATTTCAGTGACTTTGAGCAGGATCCGGACATCAACAAGATGCCCGAGATCTTCAAGGTACAGACCATCGTCAACTACGTTTCGAACAAGGTCGACGGCTGATCGCGCGGCAAACACCCGCCGCCACGCTGCCTTGACTCGCTCGTCGCGGAGTACGTTATGCGCTGGATCTGGATAGATCGCTTTACCGAATTCGAGCCCCGCACGCGAGCCGTCGCCATCAAGAACGTCTCGCTTGCCGAGGAACACCTGCACGACCATTGGCAGGCCTACCCCGTTATGCCCGCATCCCTCATGATCGAAGGCATGGCACAGACGGCGGGGCTGCTGGTCGGTCAGGCCGACGGCTTTGCCAATGACGTTGTGCTGGCCAAGGTCACGCGCGCCGAATTCACGGACATCGCCACTCCCGGCGACCAACTGATCTATGAGGCCATTGTCGAGCACCTCGGCGAGGCCGGCGGCAGCATCGAGGGGACGATCCATCGCAACGGCGACGTCATCGGCAACATCCGCATGATGTTCTCCTACGCGAACGAAAGCGCCATCGGCAGGGAACTGCCAAAGGGCTTCGTGTTCACCGAGAGCTTCCAGCGGCTGCTCTCGCCATTCATCGGAGACGGTGACCATGCCTGATCGCCGTGCCGTGCTGACCGGTCTCGGCGTCGTCAGCCCGCTGGGCATCGGCGTCGACGATACCTTCCAGGCGCTGCTGGACGGAGCCTCGGGACTGCGTACTTTCGACCTGTTCGACCCGGGCAACTTCCCGGTGACCTTTGCCGGGCAGATCCAGGACTTCTCCGCGCGCAGGTTCGTCCCCAAGAGCTACCGCAAGGCCGTCAAGGTCATGGCTCGCGACATCGAAATTGTCGTCGCCGCCGCTGACCAGGCCTTTCGCAATGCCGACCTCGAGACGCGCGGCACGAGCGACGGCGAGGAGATGACCGTCCCCGCTAAACGCATCGGCTGCAATATCGGTGCGGGGCTGATCTGTACCGAACTCAACGAGCTTGGCGTGGCGATCAACACTGCTGTCAAGGACGGCAAGTTCGACTACAAGCTCTGGGGCGAGACTGGCATCAACAACCTCACGCCCCTGTGGTTGCTGAAGTACCTGCCGAACATGCTCAGTTGCCACGTGACCATCATTCACAACGCCCGCGGGCCGAGCAACTGCATCACCTGCGGCGATGCGTCCGGCCATCTCGCGACGGCTGAAGCGGCCATGTACATCATGCGGAACACCGCCGACGTGGCAATCTCCGGCGGCGCCGAAAGCAAGATCAACCCGATGGGCCTGCTCCGCCAGGGGCTGCTGGGGCGCCTCTGCACGACGCGGAACGATCGTCCGACCGAGGCGATTCGTCCGTTCGATGCGGACGCAGACGGCACGACGGTCGGCGAAGGCGGGGGGCTGGTGATCGTCGAAGAACTCGAACACGCTCGACAGCGCGGTGCGAGAATCTATGCCGAAGTCGCCGGCTTTGGGGCGGCATGCGACCCGGCCGGCATCGAAATCGAGAAGGCCACCGCCGGCAACCTCGGATTGGCCGTCCGTAACGCCATGACGATGGCGGGCGTGACCGCCGACGATGTCGACGCGATCTTCACCCAGGGCACGGGCGTGCCGGGCGAAGACCTCGCCGAGGCAGTCGCCTGGAAGAGCGCCCTCGGCGAACGGACCGCTTCTATTCCCGCCTACAGTTACACCGCGGCGATGGGCACGCTGTACGCCGGCACGGCCGGCATGCAACTGGCGCTGGCCGGCAAGGCCATCGAGGCCGGCAAGCTGCCGCCGACACGGAACCACACCCAGCCGGCCGAAGGCTGCGAATTGAGTGTCGCCGCCGAAGCCCGCAATCTGGACCTCAACTGCGTGGTCTGCGCTGCTTTTACAGTCGGCGGCCAAAGCGGCGCGGTGGTACTGAAGAAAGTCTGAACCCGCACCCGGAGCACATGCGAATGCGACGTGTTGTCATAACCGGCATGGGGACGATCAACCCGCTGGGCCACGACGTAGACTCGACGTGGCAGGCCCTGTTGGACGGGCAGCTTGCGCCCAGCCCCATCGAACTGTTCGATGCCAGCACCTTCCCCACCACGTTCGCCGCACAGGTCAAGGACTTCAGCCTCGCCGACCATCTCGACGATGCAGACAAGCACGGCCACGCCGGACGCCACTGCCAGTTCGCCATTGCCGCCGCGCAGCAGGCCTGGACGCAGGCCGGCCTCGACGCGTGGGACGGCCTGGATCCTGAACGCACCGGTATCTACCTCGGCAGCGGCGAGGGCAGCCTCGACTTCGAGAAGTTTGTCGGCCTGCTTGTTGACTCCTGGAAGGACGGCCAGGTCGACACGGATGTCTGGCCGAAGCTCGCTTTCGAGCGCATGGAACTGCATCGCGAGATCGAGCAGGAATCCAACATGGTCGTCGCGCACCTCGCGGCGCAGTTTGATATCGTCGGGCCGGCGTTCAATGTGCTCACCGCGTGTGCCGCCTCCACCCAGGCGCTCGGCGAAGCCGCCATGCAGATTCGCTACGGGATGGCCGAGACAATCGTCTCCGGCGGCGCGCACAGCATGATTCACCCGTTCGGGCTGACCGGTTTCAACCGCCTGACCGCTCTCTCGCAACGCAATGATGATATCCCGACGGCCAGCCGCCCGTTCGACCTCACCCGGGAAGGCTTTGTCCTGGGCGAGGGCGCCAGCATCCTGATCATCGAGAGCTACGAACAGGCCAAGGCCCGCGGTGCCGACATCCTCGCCGAGATCGTCGGCTACGGCGCCTCGGCGGACGCCTTTCGCATCACCGACCAGGACCCCGAAGGCGACGGCGCGGCAACCAGCATGCGGGCCGCCCTCGACGATGCCGGTGTGAGCACCGACGATATCGATTACATCTCGGCCCACGGCACGGGTACCAAGCAGAACGACCAGGTCGAAACCCGGGCCATGAAGGCTGTCTTCGGCGACGAGACCACGGTCCCGATCTCCAGTGCCAAGAGCATGCTCGGGCATCTCATTGCCGCCGCCGGCGCGACCGAACTCATCACGTGCATCCGGGCCATGCGGGATCAGGTCCTCCCGCCGACGATGAATCTCCATGCGCCCGATCCGGAGTGCGATCTGGACTACATTCCCAACGAGCCTCGCAAGGCGGAGGTTCGCACGGTGATGTCAAACAGCTTTGGCTTCGGCGGGCAGAACAATACGCTCATTCTCACGACCGGCGAGTAGCGGCCTGCCACGCCCAACGGCTGGCGTGACGGTCGTCGCGGCGGGAATCGTGCAGTACGATGAGCCGTCGCCGTCGTCTGCATCGTCAAATCGTCCGAGCAACGCACCGTCAACGTCTCCGCACTCCTCTTGCTGTATCCCAAGCGTTCGAAGACAGGAAGAATGACTCTCACCAAGGCGCAAAGATCGCAACGATGGATGAGAACAGCATAGGCAAAGAAATCGTGGACGCTGCTATTGCGGTTCATCGTGAACATGGTCCAGGACGGCTGGAGACGGTCGACGAGGTCGTCCTTCTGGATGAGATCCGGATTGCCGATTGCCATTGTGTGCCGGGGCGTGCGTTTCGACGAAGGCTACCGGGCCGATATTGTTGTCGAGAGGAAGGTTATCATCGAGCTGAAGTCCGTTGAGCGGATCACCAATGCCCACAAGAAGAAGCGTCTGACCTATTTGAAGCTCACCGGCATGAAGCTCGGTTACCGACTGAACGTCGGTGAGGACATGATGAAGCGTGGCATCACTCGCACGGTCAACGGGCTGCCAGAATAATCAATCCTTGGCGATCTTGGCGGCTTGGCGAGAGAAAAAACAGATTCGAACAAGTCACTTCAGCGGACGGAGTACCGCCGCTGAGTTCAAGCGTGAAATCTGTGGACGCTATCGCTCTACTTCTTGAGCTTGCTGGCCGAGGGGGCCACGATGCCCTTGTTCAGCGCCCGGTCGATCTGCCGGATGGCCTGCTTGAGACGCTGCTCGTTCTCCACCAGCGCGATGCGCACGTAGCCCTCGCCCTGTTCGCCGAAGGCCCGGCCGGGACTGACCACCACTTCCGCCTCCTCCAGCAGCCGCAGGGAGAAATCAATCGTGCCCTGGCCCGCCAGGTGTGCCCCGGAGACCTTCGCCCAGACGAACATGGTGCCGCGCGGGCTCGGAACGTCCCAGCCGAGTCGCCGCAGTCCGCCAACGACCACGTCGCGACGCTGTTGGTACAGTGCGTTCTGGGCCACGATATCCTCTTCGCACTCGCGCATCGCAATGATGCTGGCGACCTGGATGGCCTGGAACATGCCGTAATCGTAGTAGCCCTTGATCGTGCCCAACGCACGGACCATCTCCGGGTTGCCGACGCAGAAGCCCACACGCCAGCCGGCCATGTTGTACGGCTTGGAGAACGTCACGAACTCCACGCCGACGTCCTTGGCCCCGCGGGCCTGCATGAACGACGGCGCCTTGTAGCCGTCGAAGCACGTCCGCCAGTAGGCAAAATCGTGAACCACGTAGATGCGCTCGCGCCGGGCGAGGTCCACGACGGCCTCGAAGAAGCCGATGTTGTCGACGGTCATGGCCGTGGGGTTGTGCGGATAGTTCAGGATCAGCAGCTTCGGCTTGGGGTAAAGGTGTTCGACCACGTACTGGATGCGTTTGAGGAAGGCCTCGTCGTTGCCCATGGGGACGTTGATGACGTTGCCGCCTGCCAGGGCCACCGAGTATACATGGATGGGGAAGTACGGATCGCCGACGATGGCGGTATCGCCCGGGCCCATCATCGCGAGGCACAGGTGGCTGAACCCTTCCTTGCTGCCGATCGTGGCGATGACTTCCTGCTTCGGGTCGAGTTGCACATCGTAGACTCGCTGGTACAGCCGGGCCAGGTCGCGGCGCAGGTTGAAGATGCCCGCCGAAGCGCTGTAGCGGTGGCTGCGCGGATCGTGGGCGGCCTCGCAGAGCTTCTCGACGATGGTCTCCGGGGTCGGGTCCAGTGGATTGCCCATACCCAGGTCGATCACGTCCACGCCCGCGCGGCGCTTCTCGTACTTCATGCGGTTGATCGTGCCGAAGAGGTACGGCGGCAGTCGCCGGATCCGGTCGGCCACGTTGATGGTCCATTCGTCAGTCATGGTCATCTCCCGACGGCATCGACGCGCGCAGCGTCGGGTCAATATACTCGATCTCGGCCGCAGCAATCAGGCCCTTCAGCAATTGCTGCTGCAGTTCTACGACTTTCCGGTCGCGGACGGCCGGCTCAAGCGTCGCCCGGACGTCCTCGAAGGCCTTGTCCTTGGGGGGGATGATTTCTTCGAGCTTGAGAATATGGAAGTTCGTACCGGCCTGGACGGGGTTGCTCAACTCGCCCGGGGTTTCCATGGCCATGGCCGCCTGGACGAGGGCTTTCGGCACCCCCGGTGTATCGGCCCGGGCGCTCAACTCCGGCAGCCACGCGCCTTGCCTCGCATCCGGATTTGTCGAATGCTCAAAAGCCAGCTTCTCAAAGTCCGTGCCCGCCTTGAGCTCCTCCAGGAGATCCTGGGCCGTGTCCAGATTGGGCACCTGGATGTGCCGCACCCGCCACTTCGCCCCGTACTCGATGTGATACTGGCGGATGAGTTCATCCTGCGTGACCTCGACCTGCACCTCGGCCAATCGCATCAGGCGCGCGTTGCGACGCATGGACATGTCCCAGATCCGACGCGTCAGGCCCTTCTGCTTGAGGAACTGGTTGAGCAGATTCTCCACCTGCGGCCAGGACGGCTCGTCCTGGAAGTTGAATAGTTGGTTCATTGCTCGATAGGTCTCTTGACGCAGTTGCTTCTCGGAGACCTCGACGGGCAGTCCCTTCTCGAGCAGCGTCTGGCGGACGACCTCGTTGGCGATAAGCTGCTGGGCGATCGGCTTGCCGAAGTCAGTGACGAGGGCTTCGTGCAGTCGCGCCATCGGAATCGGCTCGCCGTTGACGGTCGCCATGACGTCGCCGTCGGCGTCCGCAGCGTCGGCTGCCGGTGCGGGATGGGACGGTTCCCGCGGTTCGATGGTTCGAGGCCCTTGTCCGGATTGCTCGCAGGCCGGACCTGTCAGGGCCACTGCGGTTGTCAGCAGTAACAGTACGTAGCGCATATCAGTTGCCTTCCTGGGTTCGTGGCAGAAACGGTGCCGCCAGGCGCGGCCATCGGCCCGGCCGCCTGCGGTTCCTACCTTAGCGTGGAAAGGCCCGGCGGGTCAATTGCCCGCTGCGACGGCCTTGATGACCACCAGCGCGATGTCGTCTTCCTGGACGGCTGAGATCTGCCAGTCGCGCACGCCTTGAACGATGGCAGCATAGATGGCGTCCGCCGGCTCGTCGGCGTGGGCCTCGATCACCTCGGCCATGCGGTCTGGTCCGAATTCCTCGCCGGCGGGGTTCTTGGCCTCGCGAATGCCGTCGGTGGTCAGCACGAGCAGATCGCCGTCGGCGAGCATCATCGGCCCGGCCTGCTGGTACGCCCAGTCGTCGACGATTCCCAGCGGAATGCCCGTATTGCCCAGCGGCTCAACCACGCCTTCGCCGCGCCGATACCACAGCACAGGGTCGTGACCGGCCGAGGCGTAGGTCAGCTCACGTCGCTCGGCGTCGAGTATGCCGTAGAACAGCGTCATGAATCGCTCGTCGCCGGTGTCGCGGACGAGTTGGTTATTGACGTCACCGAAGAGCTTCGGCAGGTCCACGCCGCTGTGGCTCGCGTGCGATCTCAGCACCGCTCGGCCCGAGGCCATCAGCAGGGCCGCCCCGATCCCGTGGCCCGTGACGTCGCCGATGGCGATGGCCATGCGGTGTTCGTCGACGGTCAGCAGGTCGATGTAGTCGTAGTAGTCGCCACCGGTCTCGTCGCAGTAGTCGATCCCGCCGCAGATGTCGAATCCGCGCAGCGTCGGCGTCTGCAGCGGAAGAAGGTGCTGCTGGATTTCCGTCGCGACGGCCAGGCTGTGACGGAGCTGATCTCGCTCCCGCAGGGCGTCGACCATCTCGTTGAAGGTTTCGATGAGCGTCTCGAACTCGTCGTGCGTCTTCTGCGGTGGCACGTGCGCGTCGCACTCGCCGCAGCCGAGTTTGGCCATGGCATCGCTGAGCAGCCGCACGGGCCGATGCAGACGATGCGACAGCAGCACGGCCGGGATCGCCGAGAGCCCCACGGCCACCAAAAAGATCGTCAACGACAGCAGGTGAATGTCGTGAAGGACGCCCTCGATCGGTGCCGCCGGTGCGTCCATGCCGAGGATTGCCACGACCGTACCGTCGGGGTCGCGAATCGGCGCCCAGGCGCCGAGCCTCCGACCGTATTCGCCCGCCGTGATGTGCGGCTCGGCGGCCGGGCCCTCCCAGCCCATGAGCATCTCCGGCACCTCGGTCATGTCGTATTCCATTCCCGCGTCGTCAGGGTCGATGCCTGCAATCACGCGCCCCATGCCCGAGCGGTCCGTGCGGACCATGACGTAGACGTCCTTCTCGTATCCCCCGCCCGCGGGGCGGTAGGCGTATGGGCCGGCCTCGCCTTGCATCGGCCCGAAGTGAGGCGGCGCGAGGTCGATCGCCTCCAGCCGCGCGCGCAGCGACCGGTAGGCGGGCAGCCGGGTGTAGGCCTGGCCGGGTGTTGTGGCCACAAACGGCTGGCCGGGCGCCTCGGCGGCTGCGGCCCGCGTGGCCGCGTCCAGTTCACGTTCGAGCGCGCGGACCGCGTCGGCATCGATGCCCATGGCCGCGTTGCCCACAGCCGCCAGCAGCATCGTTCGACTGACGCTCTCGGGCAGCTCGCGTACCTCGCGGTAGACCATCAGCAGTGTCAGGCCGCTGATGAGAATGCTCACCACCACCATGGAGGCGAAGAGTTTCGCTCGGAAGCTGAGTTGCATGGCGACGATGGTACAATGCAAAGAACCGCAAGTCGAACCGGAACCCGAGCGAGTCGCCTGCCGTCTATGCGATGAGTCGCGCGGTCTTGCCGGTGCGTTTCAGCAGGGCTGCGAAACTCGGCAGCAGCAGTGGCCGGACAATGAAGGTGTCGACCAGCATACCCATCGCCAGGGCCACGCCCAGTTGCCGCAGCAGTTCGACGTGTCCGGCGGCCAGGCTGCCCAGCGTGGCGGCCATGATGACTCCGCAGGAACTGATGACCGGCCCGGTGTGGGCGACGGCCTGGCAGATGGCCTCGCGCGGCGGGTGCTTCCTGCCCTCCTGGGCCAGCCGTGCCGCCAGGAAAATGTTGTAGTCCACGCCGACCGCGGCCATCACGACGAACAGAAAGACCTGCACCTTCCAGTCCATGCTCGCGTCGCCGAACAGGGCTGCGAACAACCACATGCAGATGCCCAGCGTGGCCAGGTAGCTCACGCCGATCGCCGCGACCATGAAGGCTGTCAGCAGTACGTCACGCAGCAGCACAAAGACGATCACGAGGATCACGCCAAGCACGAGTATGACCACGAGGCGGAAATCGCGCTGCGTGGTCTCGCGGATTTCCTGCATCTGGGCGGTTGCCCCAGCGATATGCACGGTCGTTCCGGCCAGGTGCGATTCGACGGCAGACCGATGGATCACCTCGCGCACGTGGTCGGCAAAGGCCATCGCCTCATTGCTCATGCCGTGAACGTTCAGTAGCACCTCAAGCCGCGTTAGCCGCTGGTCGGGCGAGATGTACTCCGCCCGGGCGAATCGCCGGACGATATTCCCCATGGTCGAGCCTCGCGGAAACTCATGGCCGGTGCCCAAAGGCTTATCGAGCGTCCGCATGCCGCTGAGGAGGTCCGGGAACGCCTCGCGGAGGTCGGCCGATAGCTGTTGAACGACCTGCCGCCACTTGCGCGACGACAACGGTCTGTCCGCCTCGACGAGCACCGTCACGGGCGCGATCTCGCCGACGGGCCAGTGGCGTCGGGCGATATCGATGCCGGCCGCTGCGTTGCCCACGCCTTCCTCGGGCGAGACGATCTCGCCGTCGGCGTTGATGTAGTGTGAGTCGATGCCCGCCAGCGCGTCGTAGACCCAGCGGATCTGGAAGCTTCGCGCCGCCGGCCAGGCCAGCAGCGCCAGGGTCACCAGCAGCACCCAGCCGGGCCGCTTGACCACGCGTCGCGCGATGGCCGGCCACAGCCGCAATTGCCAGACGCGCCCGGCCACGCCGTCCTGGAACACGTGGGGCTTGGCGGGCCAGAACATTCGGCGGCCGAAGATCGTCACCAGGGCCGGAACGAGCGTGACCGCTGCCGCCCACGCCACCAGCAGCGACCCGGCCACGACCGGGCCGGTCGTTCGGAAAATGAGAAACTGGCAAAACACCAGCATGAGAATGCCCGCCGCGTCGGTGGCGGCCGAGGCCGTAATGGCCGGGACGGTGGCGTCGAGAGCGTCGGCCGCGGCTCGGCGGTTACGGCCGCCTGTCGCGAGGCATTCGCGGTAGCGGCTGATCAGCAGCAGCGAGTAGTCGATGCCCGCCCCGTACATCAGGACGAAGACGAAGATCCGCTCGGCCATCCCGATGGCCATCCCGGCGTTCTGCACGACGTTCATCAGTCTCATGACGCATGCGGCGGCCACGCTGATCGCCAGCAGCGGCACCATGGCGGCGATCGGCGCCCGGTAGACCACCAGCAGAATAACGACCACCGCAATGAGCGTAGCCGTCATGGTTCGGTCGTGGCTCTCGCGGACAAACTCGGCGTAATCGTAGCCGTACCCGCCCGAGCCGCTGACCGCGACGCGCAGGCCGTCAGGCTTGCGGAGCGTTTT
Organism: Planctomycetota bacterium; assembly: GCA_009908915.1. Lineage (GTDB taxonomy): Bacteria > Planctomycetota > Phycisphaerae > SM23-33 > SM23-33 > JAAAOJ01. The sequence continues at coordinate 40,716 of JAAAOJ010000010.1, read as the reverse complement.
GACCTCGGTTTCGGTCCCCGTTTGCTCGCTGAGCGGAATAGCGGCGTTGATCGTCAGGCCCTGGGGGCTGGCGGCCTGGGTCAGAATCGTGCGGATATGTTTGATGATTGTTGTCGACCGGTACGTGATGAAGTCGACGGGAATATTCATCCGCACCATGGCAGCCTGACCGTGCGACGTTACGGGACTTCGCATCGGATTGCGCGGCCGCTTGTGCTCGGCCGGCGCGTCCTCGCTCTCACCCACCTCATCACCCGTGACCATCAGACGATTCAACAGATTGACCCCGCGACGTAGCGCGTCGTCCGCCGAAGCGACCGTCAGCGCCGCCTCGATCGGTCCGGGACTGGAGACGGTGCAGTTCGCCAGGTCCTGCGGACGGATGTCGCTATGCGACGGCTCAGTGAATTCGCCGGCGATGGTATTGATGAATCGCCGGTCAGCCGACGTCAACTCGCCCTCGGGTCGCTCGAAAAGAATGGCGGCCTGGCTCAGCCCGCCTTGTTTCGGGAAATGCTCGCCCAGTGTTTCCATCGCCCGGCGATAGGCGGAATCCTCCGGCAGGAAACTCGTTCGCTCGTTGGCCGTGGGGTCGGCCTCGGGCAGGACCACCAGGAATGCGGCGCAGAGGACAACCCATGCCCCCAGCACCGCCCACCGCCAGCGTGTTACGTGTTCTCCAAAGCGCATCGCTATCCTGTTTCGGAAACTCTCGCAGAACCTGCTGATCGCGCCGCGGCGAAGGCGGGGTGCGGCTGCGGACAGTTTCTCATAGCAAACCTTATGAGTGTAGGGAGTCACCCGTCCGATGCAAGCGAGAGATCCGTTTCTGTTATGCGGGATGCTATGACGGCAGGTCCAGGTCTTCGTTGCCCAGGAGCGTCATGCCGTGTCGCGTGAGAATGTGCGTAGCCAATACGTGGTCGTCGACGTGAACGGCCATCACCGGCTTGAGACGGCTGCGGATGGTCAGAGGGTAGGCGAAGTGGACGTTGATCTCGGCACCGACGAGATAGGAGCAGAGCTGCCGCAACGTGTCGTCCGCGTCGAGCTGCACCAGCAGGATCTCGGTTTCAGTGAAGCTCTGGCCTCGCCGGTTTAGCATTTCGCGGCCGAGGTTGGCGTCGTCGAAAATCAGGCGGATGACGGCCCAGTCGGTCGCATCGACGACGGAAACGCCGATGATGCGGACGTCGTGCTCGGCCAGATCATCCAGGATATCGCCGAACTGTCCGACGCGATTGGGCATGAATACGCTGAATTGGCGCGCGAAGGGCTCTTCGCTGCCACGGGCTGTGTGGGCTGCTGTCGGTTCCATCATCACAATTATAGATCGGTACGACGACAGGCCAAGGTCAGCACGCAAACGTTTTTGACTTGAGTGGGCGGGTAGATCGGTACGACGACAGGCCAAGGTCAGCAGGCGAACGTTTTTGACTTGAGTGGGCGGGTAGATCGGTACGACGACAGGCCAAGGTCAGCACGCAAACGTTTTTGACTTGAGTGGGCGGGGATGGATGCGTATAACTCCCACCATGAGAATCCCCTGCGCGATTCTGTTGTTGATGGCGGTCTTCAGCGGGTGCGTCGAGCGCGAGTGGACCTTGCGAACCGATCCGCCCGGCGCCGTCGCCTACGTCAGCGGCGTGGAAGTAGGACGGACGCCCGTGACGATCGACTTCACATGGTACGGCGATTACGAGGTGGTCTACCAGCTTGACGGATACGAGACGACCATCACAAATGTCAAGCTGGATCCTCCGTGGTTCGAATGGCCGGGCGTGGACTTCTGGTCAGAGATCGCGCCGTGGACGTATCACGACCGGCGCGAGACCGTCCATCGCCTGACGCCGACGACCGAGCCCGATCCAAACAGCATCCTCAAGCGGGCTGAACAGCTCCGGCGCGACGCCCTCGATCCCGCCGGCGATACCGACTGACCGTTCCCCCGGTCCCGTGCAATCTCACAGCACCTGCAGCATCAGCACGCCTGCCGCGGCGAGTATCGCTAGGGCAACCACCCACCAAGGCCAGTGACGTCGATCCCGCTGCGTCAGCCAGTAACCGCACGCATTGCAGCGGCCGAGGTCTTCCAGCAGGGCCGCACCGCATCGAGGGCAGGCGGTGGTGTCGGTGTCCCAGCGGAGATCCTCGTCCATGAGGTCATCGTCGGCGATATCGGGGCCTTCGGGATCGTCGCGGGCATCATCGAACATGCGGAAAGTATAGCAGCAATCTGTCAGGCTTCTGTTTGCCGCGGCCAGGTCGACGGTGAGGCCGGCGCTTCGTCCCGGCCGGGTGGATCGGGTACGAGAAAAACCGTACTGCAGTTCTTGCAGCGGGCAAGGCTCCCGCAGTGGGAGGCGGCCATGATGATGCGGTTGCCGCATTTACAGCGATAGCTGATGAGCTTCCCGTCGGCAATGCGCTGGGCGAATCGGTCCAACGGCGGCGTCTTACCCACGTTCGTCCAGCCGTCGGCGCCATGGAGGGCACAGGAGGTCTTTGCGTCGATGCGTCCGTGTATCCAGGCGTCGAGCATGTCCTCCAGGCTTAGTGGGCCCACAGGCTTGCGGTCGTGCCCCAGGTAGTACCATCGGTGTCTGTTGTCAGCCATGCTTGGACTCTCAATGTGGACATCATCCACTTCCCACGGAGCTACACGTTCGCGAGCGTACTACACAATTGTAGCCCTTGCGGCGCGGTCGACCAAATGAACCTGCCAACATTATAGGCATCATCAAGACGTCTGTCACCCCCGAGCGGAGCTGAGGCGGGGCGAAGTCGAGGGGCATTCCATGCAGAACAATCGGCGCCCTGTCTGCTTTCGGAGGTACTGGCGGCGTAGAGGTCCTCAGACCGGCAGGTCCCTTGTCTCGCTGCGCTTGCTCCGGATGACCGAGGAACGACAAGATTGCTGCAAAAGGCTCTAGTCTGCCCGTTGGCCAAGGCCGTTCTGCGGTCAGCAGCCCAGTCATGCGAAAGTGCCTCCACCTCGCGATGCGATCCATGTTCAAACGAACTGTTGGGGGATCAGTCCTGTTTTGCCGGGATGTGTGCAGCGGTCGACGGATCGGTGGTCTTAAGCACGAAGGCGCGGGCGTACATCGCTTTGGGCCCGATGGCCACCAGACGCAGCGTGCCGGGTGCGTCGACGGTTCCGGTCCACTCCTCGCCGGCCGCCATGATCCTCTGGGTGGTGAAGGCGTAGGTGGCATTGGCGGCGGCCAGGGCTTCCGGCGTAAGCGGCTCGGGGGCGTCGGCCGGCGGCGCCTTACGCGCAGCGGAGCGGAACTGCACCATCAGCGTCCTTGCATCGACAGGGCGATTGTCCGTTTCGACGCGCCACCGCCAGCCATTGCGGGTCTGTCTGAGGGTTGCCTTCAGCGGGCCGGGCAGCGGCAGGCGCGTGGCCGGGTCGCCCAGCAGGGCGTACAGCAACGGATGATCCCGCAGCAGCTTTGCCGGATCGGTCTGGATGCCGCGCTGGGCCTCCATGCGTTTCAGGACGGCCTCGTAGAGGAAGCTGCGTTTCTGCGAGGCGGCTCGCACGCAAGACAGCCACAGGTCGCCGAGGCGTTGCGGACGGTCCGCGAGGGCATCCAGCAGCGCCTGGCCGGTGTAGACGTTCGGCAGCGGGTGGCTCTCGGCGGTGGCGGCGACGAGCGCGACCGGCCCTCTCGGCGCCAGCAGGAGCGTCTCGGCGAAACTCGGCTCGGCCTGGGTGAAGTTACCTGCGTGGCAGGCGATGACAAGCAGTGGCGGCAGCGGACCGCCATCGGCCGGGCCAATGGCATCGCGTGGCAGGCAGACAATGGGCTGTCCCCGGTGTCGCATGACGTAGATGCGTTTCGACGAGGCGTGGGCCATGATCACGCCCAAGCCGGCTCCGTCGGCAAGCGTCTGTCCGAACTGCCGCGGCTGGGCGGTCGGCTTGCCGCAGAACGCCGAGGCCGGGTCGGCGGACAGCACCCACGGCTGCAGCCAGTCGGGCGAACGCGTCTCGATCTGCCCCAGGGCCATCGACGTCGCAAAAAGCTTCGCCAGCGGTCCGAACGCCGGGTCGCACGCCCAGACGACCATTCGCATGTCGCTGGGCCCCGGCGGCGGCCTCTCCCAGAGGATGATCTTCTCGACAACCAGGGCCAGTTGCTTCGGCGTCCGCACAGGCAGCCTGCCGACGGGGATGTCCGGCAGGCCGTCGTCGTCCGTCTCGCCGCGCAGGCTGTCGGCGGCGTAGACGGGTGCCTCGCCCGCCCGCCAGTAGTGCTGTTTGCGGCGCGGCGCGGGCAGGTGCCACGGCTGGTCCTCCTGGCCGGGCTGGTCGTCACCGACCAGCAGGATGTAATCGGGCGCGGCATCGCAGGCGGCGAGGGCCTCGGCAACAGGGCGGGTGGCGACCTTCGTGCGGAAGGCCTCGCTGCGATGCTCGACCAGCGGATCGAGCGTTTCGACGAATATCGGCCTCGTTACGACCAGCCAGAGCGGCCGTTCGGCAAGGGCGCCGGCGGGCTCTGCCGCGCGGACGCAGACGGCGGGCAGGACGGCCAGAATCGCGAGGATGCAGCGGGATGGCTTCATGCCCGTATTGTAGCGGGCGGGCGTCGGGCTACGAAACGTCTTCCAGCAGCACGGTGGCAAAGCAGGCGATGCCCTCGCCGCTTCCGATCACGCCCATGCCCTCGGAGGTCTTGGCCTTGACGGCGACATCGGCGGGCTCGCGACCGAGCATCGCGGCGACGGATTCGGCGATCGCAGCTTTGTGGGAATTGAGCTTCGGCACCTCGGTGACGACGGTGATATCGGCGTTGCCGACGCGCAAGCCCTGCCGGCCGGCCAGTTCGATCGCGCGACTGACGAAGATGCGGCTGTCGGCGTCGGCCCAGCGGGGGTCGCTGTCGGGAAACTGCTCGCCGATATCGCCGGCGGCGATGGCGCCCAGAATGGCGTCGGTCAGGGCATGGAGAATCACGTCGCCGTCACTGTGGGCGGCCAGGCCGAGTGTGTGTTCGATCTGGACGCCACCGAGCACGAGCGGCCGGTCGGGCGCGAAACGGTGCGAGTCGAAGCCGAATCCTATGCGAGCCATGCCAGGAGCGTACCGGGCGCCGTGGCTCGAGGCAAGTGTCCAATCACGAGCCGCTGTCTCTACGCCGGGGGACCGTCGGTCTCGCCAGGAAAAAATGAACACAATTGTGTTCCCCGAGCCTCCGATTACTTACCGATGCTGCTCTGCGTTTGCGTTGTGGGCGCGCACGTGCCGTTCGTGCGGTGCGCGGAACGTACGGGAAGGAATTTTTATGGAGCAAGGACGTGGTGTAGGCCGCGACTCGTGTCGGTCTGCGGCGCCCGCATACGATGCGGCTGCCGGTCGGCTGGCGCCGATACTCGCGCCCCAGCATTGGGTCTGCAGTCTCCTTGCGGTCGGCTTCCTACTGACGCTGCTGTTGGTGGCGACGAGCTACCAAAGCGACAAATGTCGCATCACCTCTAGGTCGCGGAATGTACGGCGCCATGCAACGAGACTGCTGCAGGCCCGGATTGACGCAGATGTCGAGCATGTGCGCGAACAGCAGCGTCTCGAGGCGATCGCTGGCGGTCGGAGACGGCAGGGCGTGGCCTTGCCGCTGGTCGACGCTGTTGGGGGCGAGGTCGGCCTCTTTGCGGTCCGCCGCGACCGGACGGCCTCGATGGCCGCCGCGCAGGACAAGGCGGTGGGTGTTGCTCTGGTGGCGGCCTTAGCGCTGGCAGCCTTGGGGGGCGCCTATGCGTTTGTCCGCCGGCGGATGAGGCGGCGGTTGCGCCGGTCCGCGTCGGCCCCGCTGAACCAATCGGTATGCCTCCAGGAAGTCATCGACGCTATTCCCAGCCCCGTCTTCCACAAAGACCTGGCGCTGCGCTATCGCGGCTGCAACGAGGCGTTCCTGGCGCTCCTCGGCCGCACACGAGAGGATGTGATCGGTCGACGTCTCAGCGAAACGGGCTACGAGCCGGCCCTGGCGGCGGTCGACGAGGCGGCCGACCGGAAGCTGCTCGCCAGCGGTGGCAGGCAGCAGTACGAGTCCGCGGCGGTTGATGCCAACGGCGAACGACGCGAGGTTCTTTGCAACAACGCCGTCTTCCGGGACGAAGCGGGGCGACCGGCCGGCCTTGTCGGGGCGATGCTCGACATCACGGACCAGAAGCGGGCGACCGATTCCGTGCAGCAGCAGCGCGACCGATTCTCGGCTATCCTGGCCGGCGTGGAAACGGGCATCGTTCTGGCCGACAGCGAACGTGTGGTGGTCGAGGCCAACGACAGCTTCTGCCGCACGGTCGGTGTCGGCGCCGGCGACGTCATCGGCCGCAAGCTCGAGCACCTTGACGTCGGCGGCGGGCTGGAGGATCTGATCGTTGCGACGCAGGTGGGCCGTGGCAACGGCGGTCGTACCCAACGTCGCGTGGGCGGGGCGATGTGCGTCCTGAGGCTGCAGAGCGTTGACGGCCCGGGACAGACAGGCTGGCTACTGACGCTGATGGATGTCAGCGACCTTGTGGCGGCCCGCGAGCAGACGCAACAGGCTTCCGCCGAGTCGGCCGTCCACGCCCGAGAACTGGATACCGCGCGGTCGACGTCGCGGAACATGGTGGACGAGCTGGCCGCTCGCGAGCGCGAACTGCAGGCCGCCAACACCATGCAGCAACAACTGCTCGAGACGGCGGCGACGGCGTTCTTCAAGGTCGATACTGAAGGCCGAGTCCTCAGTTGTAATGAGGAGTTTGAGGAGATTACCGGGTTGGCCAGAACCGATGTTCTCGGCCAGCCGTGCAGCATCATGCGCCCCGAGGACTGCATGAAAGGCTGTGCGCTGTTTGCCGGGGACGACGACGTGTTCATCCGCAAGCGCCAATGCATCATCCACCGTCCGGACGGCGAGCGGCGCGTCATCCTGAAAAATGCCAGCCGCGTGTACGACGCCAACGGTGAGGTTGTCGGTGGCATCGAATCGTTCATCGACGTGACCGAACTCGTCGACGCCCGCGAGGCCGCCGAAGCCGCCCGCCGTGACGCCGAGACGACGAACGCCGAATTGCAGGACGCCATTACCCGCGCCAACGAGATGGCCGTTCAGGCCGAGGCCGCCAACGAGGCCAAGAGCGAATTTCTCGCCAAGATGAGCCACGAGGTACGCACGCCGATGAACGGTGTGATCGGCATGACGGAACTGGCCCTGGATACCGACTTGACGGAGGAACAGCGCGAATACCTCACGCTGGTGCGGCGGTCGGCCAATTCCCTGTTGCAGGTCATCAACGACATTCTTGACTTCTCGAAAATCGAGGCCGGCCGATTGACGCTGGAGCACGCCGAGTTCAGCTTGCGGGACGCCGTCAACGAGGCCATCAGACCGCTGGCGGTTCGGGCCCATCACAAGGGGGTGGAACTCGTCAGCCATATCCTTCCCGACGTGCCGGACGGTATCGTCGGCGACTCGCTGCGGTTCAAGCAGATCCTCATCAATCTTGTCGGCAATGCCATCAAGTTCACCGATGACGGCGAGATCGTCATCCGTGTGGAGTCCCTGGCCTGTGGCGACGGCGAGGCCAAACTGAAGGTGACGGTCAAGGATACCGGCATCGGCATTCCGGACGAGAAGCGACGGTCAATTTTCAAGGCCTTCGAGCAGGCCGACGGAAGCACGACGCGTCAATACGGCGGAACCGGCCTGGGCCTGCCGATCTCGGCCCAACTGGCAGGCATGATGGGCGGCGAGATGTGGGGCGAGCCGGGCGTGGAATGCGGCAGCCTGTTCTGCTTCACAATCACGGTCGGCGTGAGCGATCATCAAGCCGAGCCGGCGAGCATGGACATCGCCGAGGGACGCCGCGTGCTGGTCGTTGAGCCGAATGCCTCCTCGGCGAATGTCCTGCGCGAGATGCTGGCCAACTGGTCCATGCGACCGGTTGTCGCTCGGACACAGACGCAGGCGCGGCAGGCTGTTCGCCATGCCAAGGACAAGGACGCGGCCTTCCATCTGGCGATTATCTCCACGGAAACCGATGGGCTTGCCTGCGGCGAACTGCGCGACGCGCAAAGCCCACAGCCACTGCCGACCATTCTGCTCGCACCGGCGTCGCCGCGGCGAAACGACACACTGTTGAATTGTGCCGACGCCGCGGTTCTCAAGCCGCTGCATCAGTCCACGCTGCTCGACGCCGTCCAGCAGATACTGGGCGGTCGGCCGGCCCAGCAGGATGCGCCAGCGTCGGCGGAAACCGAAAGCGAGACCGGCGGGCTGCGGATCCTGCTCGTCGAGGATAATGCCGTTAACCAGCGACTGACCATTCGACTGCTGGAGAAGATGCAGCACGATGTCACGGTCGTCGGCAACGGACGCCTGGCCGTCGAGGCCGCCACCGAGAGCCGGCCCGACGTGGTCCTTATGGACGTGGAGATGCCCGTGATGGACGGCGTGGAAGCCACACGCCAGATTCGCGCCGACGAGGCGGGCGGCGACCGGCACGTGCCGATCATCGCCATGACGGCTCACGCCATGAAGGGCGACCGGGAGTCGTTTCTAGAAGCGGGCATGGACGGCTATGTCGCCAAGCCGATCCGCTCGGATGTTCTCGCACTCGAGATACGTCGCGTTCTTGCGGGCCTGGCCGAGGGCCCAGTGGCGTCCGGCGAGCAACAGAAAGACATCGATGCTGCGGATGTATTCTGTGAAGACGAGGCTATCGAGCGGCTCGAAGGCGACAGCGCGATGCTGCTGGAACTGCTGAAGGTCTTTTCGCAGGAGCAGGAGGCCATGGTGCAGGCCGTGTGGGATGCGCTGGCGGCACGTGACCCGACGCTCCTGGCGCGCTCGGCCCGCACCTTTCGCGGAGCGCTGTCGAATATCTCGGCCCATGCGGCATCCTGGGCCGCTGAACGCGTTCACTCACTGGCCGAGCAGAACGACATGGTCGCTGCAGCCGAGGCCGTCGCACGGCTCCAGCAGGAGGTGACGCGACTGCTGGCGGTCATACACAAGCAAATTGAACGGGGGGCACCGTGCGAATTCTGATCGCCGAAGACGATCCGGTCTCGCGCCTGGTCCTGGAAGCCACCCTGACAAAGTGGGGCCACGAGGTCATTGCCACGACCACCGGGGGCGAGGCCTGGGAGGCGCTGCAGGCGCCGGATCCGCCGCGGCTGGTCGTCCTCGACTGGATGATGCCCGTGATGGACGGCCCGGACGTCTGCCGAAAGATGCGCCAAATGTCCGGCGGCGAGTATTTCTACATTGTGATGCTGACGGCTAAATCGCTCATCGAGGATGTCGTAGAAGGCCTCGACGCCGGGGCCGACGATTACCTCGTCAAACCATTCGACAAGCGCGAACTGCGGATGAGAATCGGCAGTGGCCAGCGGATCATCGAACTGCAGAAGCAGCTCATCGCTGCACACGACCAGCTCACCCACCAGGCGACGCACGACGGGCTGACCGGCCTGAGCAACCGGGCGGCCATCTTTGAGGCCCTCGACCGCGAACGGGCGCGCGCCAGACGTCAGTCGGCCCCGCTGGCCGTCGTGATGGTGGACCTCGACCACTTCAAAGCCGTCAACGATACCCACGGTCATGCCGCCGGCGACGCCGTTCTCACCAAGGCTGCCCAGCGGATGGTCGATACCTGCCGGGCCTACGACGTCGTCGGACGCTACGGCGGCGAGGAGTTCCTGATTATCCTGGCCCCGTCGACGGATTCCGACGAGGCCGGCGGCCTGGCCGAGCGTCTCCGCCGCACGATCGCCGAGACTCCCTTCGAGGTCCCGGACGGATCGCAGCTGACGGTCACTGCAAGCCTGGGCGTGGCGTCCACCGACCGAATCGATCAGGCGTCCAGCGACCACCTCGTCCACATAGCCGACGAAGCGCTCTACGCCGCCAAGGACGCCGGGCGCAACCGCGTGGTCGTTGCCTCGCGTGACTCCGTCCGAGCTTGAGACGATGTCACTGGTGCCGCAGCCGGTACTGGCCGGGCGTGGTGCGCGCGTAGCGGCGAAAAACCTTGGTAAAGTAGCTTTGGTCGCTGAAGCCGCAATCCATCGCGATGAGCACGAGCGGCCGGTCGGTGCGCACCAGCAGTCCCGTCGCTTTGTCGATGCGCATCTGGTTGAGCATGTCGGTGAAGGTTCGGCCGATGTGCGCTGTGAACTGTCGCGAGAAGTGCGACGGCGACAGACCGGCCGCGTCGGCGACGTCTTCGCGGCTGATCGGCTCGGCGAGATGGTCGGCCATGTAGCGGAGGGCTTCGGCGATAACGTGCTCGGTCGGCGGCTGGCGCTGGAGGTGGATGGTGTCCATCACGCGTTCGAGTGTCGTGTGTAGCCAGGCGGCGAGTTGTCGCTCGCTGGTAATGGCGCTAAGCGAGGCCATCGCGTCGAACTTCGGGCCGAGCAGTTCTTCGGCATCGCCACCGGCCTCGACGGCCGAGCGGGCCATCATGACGATCAACTCGAGGAAATAGCTTTTGACGACTTCGATGCGTCGGCCGGCCTGGTAGTGGATGGCGGCCAGCAGACGGTTGAGAATCGCCCGGGCTTCGCCGCGGTCGTCGCGACGGATGGCGGCCAGCAGGGCCGGTTCTTCCGCGAGGTACATCGCGCGGACGTTCGTGGCCTCGGCATGCTTGGCGAAGTGGATGGCCTCGGCGCGGCGGCGTTCACGAATCTGGTGTTGGCGATGCTCGTTGAGCAGGGCGGCATTGGTGACGTTGAGGTGCCGCGCTCGCTGGAGAAGGTCCTCGCCGGCCCGGCGGAGGCTCAGGCGCGGCGGCCCGCCCGCCGTGGCGAAGATATGTCGCTCAGGCGCGCTGGCGAGGAGCCCGCCGAGCAGACGCGCGTTGTGCATCAGCGGCACGGCCCAGATTAGCCGCTTCCGCGGGCAGTACATGACCGTCGGCTCGCCCCAGCGGAGGCTCTCGGCGATGGCATGGGCACGCGACAGGGCGCAGCTCGCCGAGCGACCGCACTCGCAGGCGGCCTCGCCGCGGCGAATGCGCCCTTCGACGTCCGCGGCAAGCAGCTTGACCCGCCACTGCCGACGGTATTCCTCGGCGAGTTCATCGAATGTTGCCGAGGAGATACCGATGCCATTCTTTCTCGCCATAGCATAAAAATACCGCATGTGTCCGTTCTTTCAAGGCCTGCTGGTATTTACGTACTCGCAGGGCCTCAGAACAGATCGGCGTCGTAGCCGTCGCGGTCGACCGGGTGGTGGGGTTTGACGTCCTCGGACCAGGCGTGGTACTGTGAGGCGATGATGCGCCGCAGGGTGTCCCAGATGATCGGCTCGGGCCATCGCTTGCCCAGGCCGACTGCATCGACCTTGTCGCGAATGACGCGGACCATCATCTCACCGTCAGTGACGAGTTCTGCCTCGGCGGGGTGGATGCGGATTTCAAATGTCCGTTCGATCTCGTTGAGGATGGCCTGGTAGTCGGAGCTGAAACGTCGCTTTGCCATGCACGAAGTGTAGCGTCACACCGCCCCGAAGGCCAGCGCGTTGAAGGCGGGGCGAATTTTAAATGGACTGGCGATCTCTGTGGCTCGACATCCTTTCGGCGTCGGGGTAGCGGAGTTCGCCTCGGCCGATACGCCGGCGGATGTCGGTCTGGATGTCGATCATCTTGTGGCGGAGGTTGTCGACGAATGCCTGGGCGTCGAGTTTGCGGGCGTCGCTTTGGTGGACGGGCTGGCCGTATTGGACGGCGATGCGCCCCGGGCGGGGCAGTGCCTGCGACCGCGGCCAGGCGTCGAACGCGCCGTCGATGACGACGGGCACGGTCCACTCGGCCGCCCGCTGGCTGAGTATGGCCACGCCGGGCAGGAACGGGTTGATCGTCCCGTCCTTGGTCCGTGTGCCCTCCGGGAAGATCACGAGGGTCCGTCCGCCCTTGAGGCGGCGCATGGCCTCTTTCAGGGCGGCGAGGTCGGCCGCGCCGCGGCGGATTGGAAAGGCATTGAGCGAGTCGATGAGGTTGCAAAACAGCGGGTTGCGGAACAGTGAATCGCGGGCCATGTAGTTGCCCGGTCGCCGCAGGGCCATCGTCGCCAGGACCGGGTCGAGGAAACTCTGGTGGTTGGAGACGTAGACCACGCCGCCGGTGGGCGGTTCGAGGTGCCGGTTGTAGACGCGCGTGTTCCACAGCGTGGTGCACAGGGCATGACAGCCACGGCGCATGAAGCGGTAGTACAGGCCGGGCTGCTGGATACCCGGGCCGAGGTGCCAACCGCGGAGGCTCGGGTTGGGGTGGCTTCGGTGGTCGGTCATGCGTCGGCCTTCACGTGGCTCAAGAGGGTGGCGAGGGTCTCGTCGGGCGTTTGGCCGTCGGTGCAGAGGTGGATGGCGTCGTCAGCGGGCTTGAGCGGCGCGATGCTTCGGGTGCTGTCTCGCCGGTCGCGGTCGATAATGCGCTGGCGGACCTGGTCGACCTCGGCGGTCTCGCCCTGGGCGGCGAGTTGCTCGACGCGTCGCCGGGCGCGGACATCCGGGCTGGCTGTCAGGAAGAACTTCGTGTCCGCATCGGGGAAGACGACCGTGCCCTGGTCGCGGCCTTCCGCGACGAAGCTGCCGAGGCTGCCTCCAATGCGGCGCTGGAGGTCAACCAGCACGCCGCGGACGACCGGCGATCGCGCGGCGAGGTGGGAGGCCTCGCTGACGGCTTCGCTGCGGATGTCGAGGCTGATATCGTCGCCATCCAGCAGCACCTGCAGGCCGTGGGGCGTGAGGTTCATGTCGAGGTCCATGGTCCGCGCCAGTTCGGCCAACGCGGTCTCGTCGGCAAGATCGATCTCGCTGCGCAGGGCCAGCAGTGTGACGGCGCGGTACGTTGCGCCCGTGTCGAGGCAGGCAATGCCGAGAGCGCCGGCGAGGTTTCTCGCGGCCGTGCTCTTACCCGAGCCGGCGGGTCCGTCAATCGTGATGATCATGGGCCGAAGTGTATCAAAACTGGCCGGTGCATGCTTGTGCTTTGTCGGGCCGGCGTCTACGGTCACGGCGCGCCGGACAAACATCGACGCCAGCGGCCCGTTTTCTTCTTCTTCTTCTTCTTCTTCTTCTTCTGCGTGGGTCGCTCTACTCGAACGTCCGGGTCAGGTCGATCGAGCCGAGCGTCTTCATGTAGTTGGCACGCTCGAAGGCGGCGGGTTCGGCACAGTGCTTCTGGCTGAGCACGCCCTTCATCTGCTGGACCGACTCGTATTCCTTGCCGTCCATGTACGCCGTCAGCCCGTCGAGCATGGTCTTGGCGTGGTCGAGGCCGTGCGTCAGCAGGGCCGAGGTGCTCATGGCAACATCGGCGCCGGCCAGAATCGCGCGGGCGAGGTCTTCGCCACTGTGGATGCCGGTCGTCGCGGCCAGCGAGGCATCGACGCGACCGTGCATGATGGCGATCCACCGCAGCGGCAGCCGGTTTTCGTACGACGTCGAGAGCTGCAGGTCGGGCTTGACCTCCAGGTTGTCGATGTCCAGGTCCGGCTGGTAGAAACGGTTGAAGAGCACCAGGCCGTCGGCGCCCGCGGCGTCGAGCTTCTGGAGCATGTTGGCCGTCGCCGAGAAATACGGCGAGAGCTTCATCGAGACCGGGATGGTCACGGATTCCTTGACCGCTTCGAGGATGGCGACGTAGACGTTCTCGACGCGGTCGGCTGTCAGCGACGAACTGGTCGGGATGTAGTAGACGTTGAGTTCCACGCCGTCGGCGCCGGCGTCCTGCATCTGCTTGGCGTAGTCGATCCACCCGCCGGCCGAGACGCCGTTGAGCGAGCCGATGATCGGGATGTCCACCGCGTCCTTACACGCGCGGATGTGCTCGATGTAGTCGTCGGCGGCGAGCTTGTATGTGTCGGCCTCGGGAAAGTACGTCAGCGACTCGGCAAAGCGTTCCGTGCCGTGTTCGAGGTAGTAGTCCAGGGCGCGGGCCTCGTGGGAAATCTGCTCCTCGAAAAGCGACCAGAGGACGACGGCCGAGACGCCGGCGTCTTGGAGTGTTTTGAGTTTGTCGAGGTCCTCCTGGAGGGGGCCTGCCGAAGCGACGAGCGGCCCGTTGAGTTCCATGCCCATGTACGTTGTCTTCAGATCCATCGTTTCATCCTTCATGCTGATGGCCCAGTGTGTTGCACATCGTGGTCGCGAGGCCGAGCCATCGGCCTGCCCACAGGTCATGAAATAGTATTCTGCCGGGGACGCGTTTCTCAAGCAACAAAAGCCATTGACTTTTGTGAGCAGATTACTAAAGTAGTTCCTTCGCGGTGCAGGTGCATCCGATATTGCGGCCGTGGCGGAATTGGCAGACGCGCAGGCTTCAGGTGCCTGTTCCCTTCGGGGAGTGGTGGTTCGACTCCACTCGGCCGCAGTGTCCTGCCAGCCAGGTGCGCCCGCCTGCGACGCGCATCGCTCTTTCTGACAAACAGTTACACTCCTTTCTGTCGCCGTTGCTCCGTCGTTGCTGCAAAAAGGACTGTTATTCCTTGCGACTGCGCCATACGATGGGCTGGCAGTCCGTTTGGAAATGGATCGCGCCGCGAGCATCAAAAAGCGGAAACGCAGGCGAATTGGTTACTTCGTTAATCCGTCAATGGATTAATTCGCAAGCAGCCGAGTGTTCGGGACGATGACGCGCAAGCAACAGGCCCGGCAGCAGCAGCGATAGCTTTCCAAACGGGCTGCTAACGCTAGAGGGATGACATCTCGATGCAACCGGGTTTTTGCGAGGTGGCATACCGATGAACATCAACGTGATAAAGACGTTTTGTGATCTGGTCGATACGGGCAGTTTCTCACGCGCGGCCGACTCGAACTACATTTCTCAGTCCGCGGTTTCCCAGCAGTTGGCGAAGCTTGAGCGCGACCTGTCCGTCCAGTTGATCTCGCGTGGCGGGGGAATGGTCGCTCCGACGGAAGCGGGCAAAGCCTTCTACCGTGGCGCCCGGGAGATCCTTCGCCGTTACGAGCAGATGCTCGGCGAGGTCAGGTCTGCCAGTGACGCCGTCCGCGGCGTGCTGAGGGTGGGCACGATCTACTCCGTGGGGTTCTACCTGCTCGATCCCTACGTCCGCGAATTTATCACCGGGCATCCCGAGGTGCATTTGCACGTGGAGTACACCGGCTGGAACCACATCTGCGCGGCCATCATCGGCGGCGAGATGGATCTTGGCGTGGTGGCCTGTCCGGAGACGAACCGCTCGCTGGAAATCGTCCCGCTGGTAGACGAGGAACTCGTGGCCGTTCTGCCGCCCGAGCACGACCTTGCCGGCGAGAACGACATCGAGCCACAACAGCTCAACGATGAGGACTTCGTCGCCTTCGAGGCCAACATTCCGACGCGGCGTCACATCGACAAGCTGCTCAAGGGCGAGCGGGTGCGGGTGAACGTCACGCTGGAGTTCGACAACATTGAATTGCTCAAGCGCGCGATTATGGTCGGTTCGGGCGTGAGTATTCTGCCGAAGGGCAACGTGGAACTCGAAGCCAGCCGCGGCGACCTGACGATGGTCCCGATCCGGCACGGCGGTCAGTGGGTCAGGCCGATCGGCGTGTTGCGGCGGCGGGGCCGACAGCCCGGCCCGGCCGAACAGCAGTTCCTGGCCATCCTCGGCACGAAGAAGAAGTAGCAGGGCGCAGAGGGTGCGGTCGGAATACGCTGGTATACCGTTCAGCGTGTCGTCGCTTGGACCGCTCTGCCGCTGGGAGAGAGAACGAGTCTTCGAGCCAGAGAGGGCTCTTGACGCCCCTGGGCCACGACGAGGTGAGCGGTTTACCTGCAGGACGAAACATCCATCCCCTCACCGCCTCGCCGACCCATTCGGCAGGCTCAGGGCATGCTGGGAACCTCTCCTCCAGGGAGAAGGGGGCAAGGCAGGAAGTGGGCCGCCACGCGCGAATTTCAGCGTTCAGCCCTTCGCTCTGTCCGTCAGACCTTGATCTTGAACGACTCGCCCTTCTTGACGTCGAGGACGAACTCGGCCAGCCAGTCGATGCCCTTGGCCAGGTCGCGCAGGTCAACCATCTCGACGGTCGAGTGCATGTAGCGGGTGGGGATGGAAATCAGGGCCGCCGGCACGCCGCCGATCTTGTTCCACATGACGTAAGCGTCCGTGCCGCCAGTGAGGCTGAACGTTTCGACCTGGTAGTCGATGTTCTTGGCCTCGGCGACGTCGCGCAGCCGGCGGACGACCACGGGGTGATGCTCGCGGCCGATGCTGACGGTCGGGCCGTCGCCCATCGTGACCTCGCCGTGCTTCTTGGCGTCGATGCCGGGCGTGTCCGTCGCGTGGGTGACTTCCACGGCGATGGCGACGTCGGGCTTGACGTTGGCGACGTTCATCTGTGCGCCATTGCAGCCGGTTTCTTCCTGGACGCTGCTGCAGGCGTAGAGACTGCATGTGGGCTTGCGGCGGCCGGCGGCGACCTTCCGCAGCACCTCGGCGATGAGGAAGCAGCCGATGCGGTTGTCGAAGGCGCGGGCGATGGCGATATTGCGGTCGAGTTGCTCGAAGTCATCCACGAAGGTCACGGCATCGCCAACGGCGATGCGCTTGCGAGCGGCCTTGCCGTCCTTAACGCCGATGTCGATGAACAACTCGTGCCACTTCGGTGGCTTCTGGTCCTTGTCCTTGTCGATCAGGTGAATGGCGGTCGCGCCTATGACGCCACGGACGATGCCCTTGGCCGCGTGGATGTTCACCCGCTTGCCGGAACACAGGGCGGCGTTGACCCCGCCAATGCGCTGGATGTAGACGAAGCCTTTGTCGTCAATATGCTTGACCATCATGCCGATTTCGTCCATGTGGCCGTCGAGAAGAATCTTCGGCCCGCCCGAGCCCTTGACGACCGCAACGGCATTGCCGTACGCATCGGTCTTGACATCGTCGGCGGCGTCCCGGACGTAGTCGCACCAGAGCTTCTGGGCGGCCGATTCATGTCCGCTGGGCGAAGGGGTGGTCAGCAGAGACATCAGGAAGTTCTTCGATTCGCGTTGCATCGGCAGGCATCCTTTGATTCAGGAACAACTCGTACGAGTCTGACAGCATGGTAGCCTATCGTATCGCCGCCCATCCGACAAGCCCGCAGCGGCCGCGGCCGGTCGCCACGACGGGGTTTGAACGCCGGCGGACTGGATTTCGTAAAAAACACTGCCCTTCGCGCGGCGTTTCACTAAAATGAGCCGTTCCGCTGGAAGGTCGCGGGATTCATGCGAATAGGTATACGCACGAAACTGGTGATTCTGCTCGTGGCGGTAGCACTGCTGCCGCTGCTCGCTGCTCTGTTGACGATCGTGGTCGGCGGGCGGCAACTGCGCAGCCAAGTCTTCGGGCGCGGCATTCTCGCCGCGGTCTCCCCGGCTGCCACCAACGTCGAAGACCAACTCCTCCGTGAGATCGAAGTCCTCCAGGTGGGGCTTCACCAGAAGCCGGTCGTGGCCATGCTGGCCGCCGCGGAGACCCGCATGTCTGAGGAGGAACTCGCCGACATCGATCTGGCCTGGCCGACGCTGGAACTCGACGACCCTCGGCTGAAAGGAATACTCGACAACGAGATCGCCGACGCACTGGCCGTTATCCAACGAGAGGAACAGCAGGTCGCCGAAATCCTCGTTACCGACCGCTTCGGACAGCTGCTGGCCGCGACGGGCCGGACCACGGACTTTGACCAGTCGGACGAGGACTGGTGGCAGAGCAGCTACAATGACGGCATGGGGCGGATTTGTGTCCGGGAGGTGACCTTCGACACGAGCGCCGGCACCTGGGGCGTGACCATCTGCGTACCGGTCCTGCGGGGCGCCGACGTCATCGGCGTGGCCAAGCTGTTTCTGTCGTTGCGTCACTGGCTGCCCGAGGCGACGCGGGACGTCGGCGGCGGCGAGGCCCATCTGTCGGTGGTCAACGACGCCGGCGCCGTCATCTACAGCCCGCAGGTCGTCGCCGGCGAGGCCGAGCCGCTCGAACGCGTCTATCCAGGCTGGGCGGCTCTCGGGCTGGCCAGCGACCGCCAGGGCTGGCGCGTCACGCCTGACGAGCGCATCGTGGGCTTTGCCCCGGTACTCCTGCCGGCCGAGATGGACGACCTGCCTGTGGCCCAGCCGACGTGGACGCTCGTGCTGTCGATGCGCGAGATGGAAGCCCGCCGGGGCCTGACGCGGCTGACCATGACCGTCCTGCTCGTGGGCCTGCTGCTGATCAGTGGCCTGTTTCTCGGCGGGGTGGTGCTCATTGATCGTAGCGTGATCAACCGTATCCGCCGCATCAGCCGCTCGGCGAGGCAGGTCGCCGAGGGCGAGCTCAAGGCCCGGGCCGACGCCACCTGGACCGGCACGCGCCTCTTCGGCACCGACGAGATCGACGACCTTGCGCGTGACTTCAACAACATGGTCCGTAAGCTGCAGCGGTCCAACGCCGAACTTACCGAGGCCAACGAGCTGAAAGAGAACTTCATCCGCATCGCCGGCCACGAGCTGCGCACGCCGGTCAGTTACATCGTCGGTATGAGCAAGCTGCTCAAGGACTGCCAGGACCGCGACCGTCTCGTCCAGGCGATGGACACCATCCGATTCAAGGCCGGGCGGCTGGACGAAATCATCCAGTCAATGTTCAAGCTGATTCCCGAGCAGACGCTGGACGAGAATCTGAAATACGGCCCGGTTGACCTGACAAAGCTGCTCGAGAGCGTCTACACCGACTGTCAACCGTGGATCGAACGCCGCGACCAGAGGCTGATCATCGAAACCGGCGAGGACGAGGCGATCATCCAGGCCGATGAGTCGAAGCTGCGCGACATCATCGAGAATCTGGTGATGAACGCCATCAAGTTCACGCCGGACGGCGGGGAGGTCCGCATCGCCGTGCAGAAGCAGTTGGGTGGATACGTGGCCATCGAGGTCTTCGACCAGGGCCCGGGGATTCCCGAGCAGGACCGTCCGCACATTTTTGAACCGTTCTATTCCGGCAGCGATATTATGACGCACTCGACCGGCAAGAGCGGCTACGGCAAGAAGGGCATGGGGCTGGGCCTGGCCATCGTCAAGCACTTTACGGAGCTGCATGGCGGCATCATCCAGTTCATCACCGGGCCGAACGGCACGACGTTCATCGTGCAGTTGCCGATCGACCCGCCGCCGACGACTCGCCATCCGGGCATGAGCTACCAGCCGGAGGCCTAGCCCGAGATTTCGACACGAACGGTCGTCCAGAGGTATCCGTTTGCCCTTCTCCACGAGTCCTGGCACATGGAGCGCAATCCGAAGGGCGAAGCCGAGGGCTTTTACTCATACGGCAGCACCGTCGACAGCCTGCTGCTTTTCGAAGGGCTTGACGGTGACTTCGCTCAGGCCGTTGCTACTGATTCTTGGCGAGCAGGACGTGGAGGCTTTTGATGACGTCGTCAGGATCGAAGGGTTTGATGAAGTAGGCGTCGGCCCCGGCGGCGAAGCCGCGCTGGCGACACTCGTCGCTGTCCATCGCCGTCAGCATGATGACCGGCACGGAACGCTGCTGCTTCTCACGGAGGCGGATACAGGTCTCAAAGCCGTCCAGTTCCGGCAGCATCACGTCCAGAAGAATCGCGTCGGGTTTGCGATCGGCGTCGACGGCGAGCGCTTCGGTGCCGCTGTAGGCGGGGACCGAGTCCATGCCGTGTATGGCCAGCAGCTCGCGTTGCAGCTGGTTCATTTCAGCGTCGTCTTCGACGACCATGATGAGCGGCTTGTCAGAACCCATAACCTGTCCGTTCACGATTGTTCAGCGGGACTTGTCAATAGTCTTACCGTAATGTATCGTTAGAAATCAACGACCAACATTACACGACCGGGGATTTTGACACACCCAAGCATGACCGATATCGACAATGAATCCGTTCGCCTGCCATCACCCGACGATGTCCGTCGGGCCATAGACGTGTATCTGCAACATGCATGGGAAGGTGATGATCCGCCGCCGCGAGTTCAGGCGATGCTTCCTCCGCCCGGTGATTTCGATGTCGCGGACTGGCTCGAAGGCGAGATGATCGAGCGCGACCCGCCCGGCGCGGAGCCGGCCTCGCTGAAGGTCGCGGACGTCCGGCTGGGCAATGCTTTCTATCCGAACATGAAATTCCGCCTCGCGCGATTGCCCAACGATCCCGGGTTTGTCTTCTCGGTCGACAGCCACGATGCGGTCCTCCAGGTGCCGCCCGGCTCGCCGGACGCGGCCATGCTCGATGAACTCAAAGCCCGCAATGCAACGCTCAGTGACGCGATTCTCAAGGCTTGGGACGAGGCCGGCCTACCCACCGAACGCAACTACCTGCGTCGCAAGCTTCAGCAGGCCCGTGAGCGCAAAGCGGCCGAGGATGAGTCCGGCGGCTGACCGCCATCGTTTCCGGTGATGTGCTTGATGCTCCCTCAAGAACCCGTTTACCGGGTCGAGGCACTTTTGTACAGAGGGGCTGTCAAACCTCCGGTAGACTGTTGCGCGGTCTTGGCATAGGATATTACGGCACCATGGATATTCCTTACCTTCAGCGACGGTATCTGGTCAGTTTCGCCAGCCGGCGTCTGCCGCATATCTTCACCGACGTGCTCGTGATCGGCTCGGGCGCCGCCGGCGTTCGCGCCGCCATCGAGGCCGCGCGGCACGGCGAGGTCATCCTGATGACCAAACACGCCCAGACCGAATCGAATACGTGGCACGCCCAGGGCGGGATGGCCGTGCCGACCGACGCCGCGAGGGACCTCGACGCCCATGTCGCGGACACCCTCGCCGCCGGCGGCGAGCTGTGCGACGAAGCCGTCGCGCGCGACTGCCTGGCCGCCGCGCCGCGACACCTGCAGGAACTCCGCGAGTGGGGCGTCACGTTCGATACCGACGACGGCGAACTCCAACTGGGACGCGAGGGTGGCCACCACAAGCCCCGCATCGTCCACGCCGACGGCGACTCAACCGGCCGGGCCATCATGCTCGGCCTGCTCGACCGCGCCCGCCAGACGCCGAACCTGAAGATCTTCGACGAGTGCTTCGCGCTCGACCTGCTGACCGATCCGCCCGAGGCCGGGTCCGACGCTCGTTGCGTGGGCGCGTTGACCGACCACCCGCGGTTCGGCATGCAGATCATCCGGGCGCGAACGGTCATCCTCGCCAGTGGCGGGGCGGGCGTGCTCTGGCGGGAGACGTCGAACCCGCCGGTCGCGACGGCCGACGGCATCGCGATGGCCTTTCGGACAGGGGTCGCCCTGACCGATCTGGAGATGATGCAGTTCCATCCCACGACGCTCTATGTCGCCGGTGCCTCGCGGTCGCTGATCTCCGAGGCGGTCCGCGGCGAGGGCGCCAAGCTCGTCGACCGCAACGGCCATCGCTTCATGCCGGACTATCACGAGATGGCCGAGCTGGCTCCACGCGATATCGTCAGCCGAGCCATCCTCGACGTGGCGGCCAGAAGCGGATCGAGCCGCGTCTACCTCGACGTCCGCGACCTCGGGGCCGAGTTCTTCGCCGGACGATTCCCCGGCATCGACCGGGCCTGCCGCGAGTTCGACATCGACCCGGGCGAGGATCTCATTCCCGTCTTCCCTGCCGCCCACTACATGATCGGTGGTCTGCGGGCCGACATGGAGGGCCGAACCAGCCTGTCCGGGCTCTTTGCATGCGGCGAGGCGGCCTGCACCGGTCTGCACGGCGCGAACCGCCTGGCCTCCAACAGCATCACCGAGGCGCTGGTGTTCGGTGCCCGCTGTGGCGATCGTGCCGGACGCGAAGCCGCCGACGATGACGGCAAATTCACCGCCCGTGACGTCGACTGGACGGTCCAGCGGTCTGATCGGACCGAACTCGACCTCGCTGACATTCGAAACTCGCTGCGGTCGATCATGTGGCGGAACGTCGGCATTCTCCGCAGTGGCCCACGACTGGCCGAGACGCTTGAGATCATCCAGTTCTGGGGACGTTACGTCCTCGACAAGGAATTCTTCAGCGATCCCG
This sequence comes from Planctomycetota bacterium, assembly GCA_009908915.1. Taxonomy (GTDB): domain Bacteria; phylum Planctomycetota; class Phycisphaerae; order SM23-33; family SM23-33; genus JAAAOJ01. The sequence continues at coordinate 18,737 of JAAAOJ010000010.1, read as the reverse complement.
GTGGCTGGGAGGCCCAGAACATGCTCACCACCGCCTGGCTCGTCACGGAACTCGCCCTGCGTCGCACGGAGACGCGCGGCGTGCATTTCCGTGAGGACTTTCCGCAGACCGATCCCATCTGGAAACGCCACCAGATCATCCGCCGCACGGCCCACCAGCTCGTCGTTGAATAGCGCCATCTCGCCAGGGCCAACAAGGCAGAGAATGCGTTGGTCCGGGCTCAGCATTTTGGATGATTCTGCGAGCAAACGGGCAAAAAGTGTGTATCATAGGCGGTCCGACATCAACTGCGGCATAGCCATGGAGGCATCCCATGCATCGTGACAACGTGAAAGTGGTGGACTGCACCATCCGCGACGGCGGACTGATGAACGACTCGAACTTCGACATCGAGACCGTCCGCGCCGTCTACAAGGCCTGCTGCGAGGCGAACATAGACGTCTGCGAGTTGGGCTATCGCAACAGCAAGGAGATGTTCGACCCCGCCGAGTTTGGCCCATGGCGTTTCTGCGACGAAGAAGATCTGCGCAAGGCGACGGATGGGATCGGGCCCGGCCGGACGAAGGTCGCCGTGATGATGGACGCGCACAAGTCCAACCCGGACGATCTGCTGCCGGCCAGCGAGTCGGTGGTGGATATCGTTCGCGTGGCGACTTACACCAAGGATATCAACCAGGCCGTCCGCACCTGCAACGCCGCGACAGAACTCGGCTACGAGACGACCATAAACATCATGGCCATCACGCACGTCCATATGCCGGACGTGGAAGCCTGCCTCGACCAGGCCGAGGAAGAAACCCAGGCCAGTGCGGTCTACATCGTCGACAGTTTCGGCTACATGTACATGGACCAATTGCACTACATGGTCGCCAAGTACCAGATGCATCTAAAGACCAAGGACGTCGGCGTGCATTTCCATAACAACCAGCAGCTCGCCTTCGCCAATACGATGGAAGGCATCGTCAACGGCGCGACGTGGGCCGACGGAACGATGAACGGCCTCGGCCGGGGTGCGGGCAACTGCACGACGGAACTGCTGATGAGCTTCCTGAAGAATCCCGACCTCGACATCCTGCCGGTGCTCGACTGCATCGGTAAGTACATCACGCCGCTGAAGAAGGACATCGAGTGGGGCTACCACATTCCGTACTTCATTACGGGTATCCTGAACCAGCACCCGCAATCGGCCATCCGCCAGATGAGCATCGAAGACGAGGCCGAGAAGCACGACTACGTGACGTTCTACACGATGGTCGACGAATAGAGCGGTTACAGGAATTCCGCCCCCATGCTGTCTGCGGTGTCGGCTGTCTGCGTCCGGCTGCACCTGCCTGCCGGAAGGCCGGTCGGCAGCCCGCGGGGTTGCCTGACTGCGACTCTGCGAAGCAGCGTCCCTGCGAAGCACGAGTCACCGTCCATGTCGGTCTCCTCCGCGCCAACGCCGGAAGGCGACATTCTTTCCGCAAAGCGATCTATCGGCCGAATGTGGGGGCGGCTTGTTCCGACATATTCCCTGGAGCCCTTCGCGCCCACGTGCCTGCGCGGGCGACAGCACTTTTGAAAGGACCCGTCATGCGGGATATGGCATCTGTTACCACGTTCGGCAATAAAGGCTGCCATGACGCCATTCGTCAGGCGATCGCATCGAAGGACTTCGCCGCTGCCCGTGAACTGGCCCTGGCGGCTCGCCAGCAGGGCGACACCAGTGGCCTGGTTCTGGCGACGCTTGGCGAACTGGCCATGCACATGGACGGCGATTTCGAGCAGGGGGCGGCATACCTGCGGGAGGCCTGTCAGCAACCGAAGCGGACAACGACGATGCTGATGAACCTGGGTATCTGCCTGATGGAACTGTGTCGGATCGACGAGGCCATCGAACCGCTTATGGCCGCCTATCGCATGCAGCCGGACACGGATGGCCTGGTCGGTCGACTGATGACCGCCCTGGAGTGGTGCGGACGCTGGGGCGAGATGACCACGATCCTCCAGAAATTCGTTGATGAGAAGCCAGACCCATCGGCCATTGACTGGTTGGAACTGGCACAGACTTACGATCGAGCGAACCAGGCGAGCGAAGCGCGGGGAGCGTTCTACAGATCCGTTGAGATTGAGGAAACCGAGCAGAACTGCGACCTGCTGGCGAACTTCCTGCAGCAGCGGGGTGAGATTGCCGAGGCGTTCAAGTGGAGCGAGAAGGCCTGTGCGCTGTCGGATTCCTGCCAGACCCAGATCAACCACGCCTACATCCTAATGGGAGCGGGACGGACCGAAGAGGCGCTCGATGAAATGCGTCAAGTCGTCGCGCGTGACACGCCTGGGGCCGGCAGGGCCCGCCACAGCAGCGTTCTGTTTTTCGAACACTATGGCCAGTCCTTCACGCGAGAGGATTGCTACCGCAGTGCCGTCGCATGGGCGGAGAAGCACATTGACGCATCGAGTATACGCACCGACCACCAACGCGACCTCTCGGCGAACCGGCGACTTCGGATCGGATACGTCTCGGCCGATTTCCGAACGCATTCGGTCACGTACTTCATGGAGTCGGTACTGGACGGCTGCAATCCGAAGGCGGTCGAAAACATCGCCTACTCCGTCGGTGAAAGCCAGGACGCCACGACCGAGCGTCTGTCCCGGAAGTTCCACGAGTTTCGCTACATGGGCAGCCACGACGTCTCCCGTTTTGCCCAGCAGGTAGAGGACGACCAGATCGACATACTCGTCGACCTTGGCGGCCACACGACCAACAACCGTCAGGCGGTATTCGGGGTCAAGCCCGCGCCGATTCAGGTCACCTGGTGTGGCCATCCGGACACGGTCGGCAATCCGGCCATCGACTATCGTATTGTCGATGCATTGACCGATCCGCCCGACACGGAGACATGGCACACCGAGGAACTGGCGTACATGCCCGACTCGTTCCTGTGCTATCGCCCCCCGGTCCACGCACCGGCAATCGGTCCGCCGCCACGGACGACAAACGGCCATGTCACGTTCGGGTCCTTCAACAACCTGATGAAGGTCACGCCGCTGGTTCGCGGTTTGTGGGCGCAGGTGCTGGCGGCAGTGCCCGACTCGCGGCTGATACTGAAGATCCGCGGCGGCGAGGAAGCAATCGTTCACGAGCGGCTGCTGGACGATTTCGCGCGGGTCGGCGTCGACCGCGAGCGAGTCATTATCCGAGGCATGGTCGGCAACGCGACGGACCATCTGGCCTGTTACAACGAGGTCGACATTGCCCTCGACAGCTATCCGTACAACGGCACCACCACGACCTGTGAGGCCTTGTGGATGGGTGTGCCGGTGCTGACGCTCTGCGGCGACGTCCACTGCAGCCGCGTCGGTTACAGTCTGCTGAGCAACTGCGATATGGAGTTCTTCGTTGCTCATGACCCCGAGGAGTACGTTCGTAAGGCCATTGCGCTGGCCGGCAATACCGAGGCGAGCGAGACCATCCGCAAGACGATGCGTCAGCGTCTGGCGGCCAGCCCGCTGTGCAATGCGCCGCGGTTCGCCCACCACCTGGAACTGCTCTACCGGAGCATGTGGCACCGATGGTGCGAAGGCCAGGGCGTCGAGATACCCGAGCAGGCGCCGGCTGAGTTGACGACGTCTCACGAGGATCGCCTGGCGGCATCAGCGCGCCGGCGGCTTGGCAACAAGGGGACGCGTCCGACAATTCGGGTGCTGCATAACATGGCGCGGACGGGCGGAACGCTGCTGGGCAAGTGCCTCGGCAGCATGCAGGACATTGCGCTGCTCAGTGAGATTCACCCGCAGGGGGTGAGTCAATTCAACCCGCTCGACCAGGCATGCGCGTGGCACGGCCTGCTGCGCGATGAGGACGTTCGGGCATTCCATGAAGACGGCAAGACGATGAGCTTTGTCGACGCGGTGGGGTTGATCGCGCAACGGGCGGAAGAGCAGGGCAAGACGTTGGTCATCCGAGACTGGGCCCATCTGGACTACATCGCCGTTCCGTTCATGCCTGTGCCGTCCAACCGGCTCGGCCTCGTCGACGCCTTGGCCGATGGATTTGACATCCGCAACGTCTGCCTGGTCCGGCATCCGCTCGACACGTTCCTGTCACTGCGAAAGCTTGCGGTCATGTCGCGAAATATTGCGCCCGACGTTTTCCTGCGCGGCACGCGCCTGTTTGCCGAGCAGGCCGCCGATATCGGCTTTGTCCGATACGAGGATTTCACGGCCTCGCCGGACCAGACGCTTCAAAGGTTCTGCGAGCAACTCGACGTTCCGTTCGACGCGGGCTACCGATGCCGTTGGTGGACATATCGCAAGATTACGGGCGATACCAGTAACTCTCGCGGGGCCATCCGGAACACGATCCAGCCGATGCCTCGCGCCGTATTCGAGCCGGATCTGCTGGAAACCTTCCGGGCTTGCGAGGACTACTGGCGCGTTCTGCAGTTGCTCGACTATGAAGACGCCGAGATGCCAGTGGCGGCCGAAGCAGCCGGTGCCAACCCAACCTGACCGGTTGAGTCAATCGCAGCCGTCGGCAGTACGAATGGGCTCGGGATTGTCCTGACGACGATCGCGGGCCCATTTTCTTCGTGATTTTCGGCAGAAATCGCTCAATGCTCCGTAAGGTCGGTCCATAAATGGGGTTGTGGGGCCACATCTTGAGAGAGAACCTGATAATCCGCTCAAGAATTCGCTCGGTCACTCGACAATAGCTGTGGAAGAAGCAAACGGTCCCAGGGATCAGGAAGCGGATATCATGGCAGACCTTTCACTTGGCGGCGTACTCTCAGGCATCGACTACGACACGCTTGTTGCCGCGAGCCTTACCGCGAGTTACAAGCCCTTGCTGCGTGCTCAGGAAAGCCAGGACCTCTATGAATCCAAGGTCAGCGCGGTCAGGAAGATCCGATCAGCCTTCACCACGTTCCAAACGCGAATCGGGACACTGACGGACACATCAACCATCGCCCAGGTGAAGGCCAAGAGCATCGACACAGACGTCCTTGACATCTCCGCGGCGGCGGACGCATCGGAAGGCTCGCATACCATAACGGTCAACCGCCTGGCGACATCACATCGTCTGGTCCACGATGCCGGGCTGGCCAATCTCTACACACAGGTCGGCAATGGTGGATCGGTTTCCACGACGGACAATGACAATACGGTCGCCGATTCAGCCGCGACCTGGTTCACGCCCACCACCGACACAACGTATGAGTTCGCCTGGGGCGACGAGACCTTTGAGGTCACCTTTAACAGTGGGGAGACCTACTCGATGGATGACGTCGCCGCGGCCATCGACAGTGCCGCTGGCTACGATGCCGCCAGCGTGACCGGCGCCGGGCCTTACACGCTTCAGATGACCAGCAAGTACGAAACGAGCGACACGCTGGTCGTCGCTCGCATGGACGGCGATGCGATTTCGGTCCTTGAAAGCGACCAGTATACGAACAACCTTGACGGCGCTGATCCGAGCGACGGCGTCTTCAGCTATTCCTACAACGGCACGACGCGCAATCTGGCCACGTCGGCGGAGACCACACTGGAGGACCTCCGCGACCTGATCAACGACGACGGCAGCAACCCGGGCGTGACGGCCAGTATTATCCAGCACAACAACGCGTACCACCTTGTGCTGGCAGGGCAGAACACCGGCTCGGACTACCAGATCACGATCGATTCCACCGAAACAACGATCGACACGTTTGACAACGACGCGTCGCAGTGGACCGAATCGCAGCAGGCCCTGGACGCGCAATTCCGCGTGGATGGGTATCCGACGGAAGCCTCCGGCGAGTGGATGACCAGCAGTTCCAACACGGTGACCGGTGCCATCCCGTCGGTGACGCTGACGCTTAACGGCACGGGCGAGACCACGGTGACGACAACGACGGACACCTCGACCGTCAAGACGCGCGTCCGCCAGATGATCCAGCAGTACAACACGGTCTACGGCACCGTCGACCTCTACACCGGTTACGACTCGGCGACCAAGACGTCCGGCGTCCTACAGGGCGACAGCACGGTCACGTCGTTGCTGACCCCGATCCGAAGCATGATGACCGGCGGGCTCGCCGGGTTCGAGCGTGACACCGACGGCTTCGAGATGCTTGCCGAGATCGGCATCGAAATCGACTCCGATGGCGAGTTCTCTCTCGATGACGACGTGTTTGACGCCGCACTTGAAGACAACTACGAACAGGTCATCCAGTTCATCGGTGCCGACGGTCGGGGCCGCAGCGACAACAGCTATGTCCGGTTCAACAGTGCCCTGGACAGCACTGAGCGGGGCAACTATGAGGTCAAGGCCGAGTTCACCGGCTCGACGCTGACGGCCGGCTACGTCCGCGTGAAGGGCGAGACGACCTGGCGCGAAGCCGATATCGATGCCAGCAGCAATACGATCACCGGCAAAGACGGCAACGACGAAGCTGGCCTGGCCGTAACGGTTGTTCACGATGGCAGCAGCTCGGAGATGACGGCTGAGGTGGCACTCCAGGATGGGTTCGCCAACGCCATCGATGGGCTGTTGGAGACGATTCTCGACAGCGACGAGGGCTCGCTGGCGATCCAGAAGGACTCCTACGAGGATGCCATTGACGACCTTGACGACCGCATCGAGAGCCTTGAGGCTCGCATCGACCGCAAGCGAACCGCGCTCGAGGCCAAATTCTCCCGCCTCGAGGCCACGCTTGCCCAACTCGGCTCGATGACCAGCCAGTTCGAGGCCATGTTCTCACAGTTGAATGCGATGGAAGCCGCCAAAGAGTAACCATGGGCGGTGAGCCCACACACATGAAGTACGGAAAATGAGGTCAGAACCATGCCCGCCAACGCTCTGAACGCCTACAAGAACAACGCCGTCACCACCCAGACGCCCGGCCAGATCGTCGTGCTGCTCTACGAGGGCGCCATTCGCTTCCTCAAGCAGGCGATCGAGGCACTCGAGCAGAAGCAGTATGCCGAGAAGGGCCGGCTGATCAACCGAACCATCGATATCATCAGCGAGCTCAACGCCGCATTGGATATGGAGAAGGGCGGTGAGGTCGCGGTGAATCTTCGCAAGTTGTACCTTTTCATGCAGGAACACCTGCTCAAAGCCAATTTCCAGAAGAGCCCCGAGATGGTCCAGGAGGTCATCACGATGCTCGAAGAACTGCACGGCGGCTGGAAAGAGATTGCCGCCTAGCAACCCGTCTAGCGCGGTTTACAAGAATCCTGTCGCGGCCATGCTATCTCCGGCTTCGGCTGTCTGCGTCCGGCTGTATGGAGAACCGGCAGGCCTGCCATGATCGCCTCCCGAAGTGCTTATCGGACCCATCTGCGGAAAAAACATAGACTTACACGTCCTCTGCTAAAGCCGACTCCCTCCCCTTGCCGACATAAGAAACGCCAAGGCACATATGTGTGCTGTCAAGTGAGTATCAGCCTTGGGCGCTGCCGAACGGCGGTGGGTTACCAGGATCCGCCGCCCTTCTTTTCTTGCAGACGCTTCTGGCGGTGTACAGGTGTGGCCCCCCCCACGTGCTCCCAAGGCGCGCCGCATGCGTTCTGTGGGCAACAACGACACGACGTCTGCCAGCCCGTACTCAAGCTCAGCGTACCACTTGAGGAGACTTGCTACACTTGCTACATAGTGTCGTTTAGAGAACTATCGCTGCCGAGGTCGGGCCTGTTGCTTGCGCGTCATCGTCCCGAACACTCGGCCTTCTGCCAATTAGCGAGTTAACGAATTGCCCAGTGAACCAGGTCGCCTGCATGTCTACTCCCTTGATGCTCACTGAGGCGATCCGTTTCCAAACGAACCGTTACGGATTCCACCAGCAGTCGCCTTTGCCCTCGATCGCTTCCCGCGCCAGGAGGCGTATGGCGTCCATCCTGGCTTCGTTCAGTGAGGTGAACGCGTTCGTTGCGGCGAAGGCGGCGTCCTGTTCGTTCGGAAAGCTCATTCCCAGCAGCGCCACGTCGGGGTCGCATGTCAGCGTGTAGTTCAGGCACTGCTCGACCGACAGACGCCGCAGGGAGGGCTCGGCCTCGGCGCTGCCGCCGGCGCTGACCGTTCCGCGGGGACGCCCGCTAAGTGGGCGACCATAGCCCGTCGTATCGCCCAGCAGCTTGCCCGCACCGAACACCTTGAAGCCCACCGTCCCCACGTTGTGCTTGCGGGCGGCCGGCAGGACCTCCGTGATATATCGCGCGTCGACGAACGGCCCGACCGGGAACATCACCACGTCGCACAGGCCGGAGTCCACCGCCGCCTTGAGCACCTTCGGATGATGGCTGCTGATGCCCATAAACCGTACCTTGCCCGTCATCACGCATTGTTCCAGTTGATGCATGCCGCCCGCCCGGGCCGTCAGGGCGTGCCAGCCGCTCATGGTCGAAACGTCGTGGAACACGAACAGGTCGACCATCTCCATCCGCATTCGCTGCAGGCTGGCGTCGATCTGCGGCGCCACCGGCTGGTCCGGGTGGTCGATTTTGTCGATGACAAACATGCCCTGGCGCCGCCCGTCCATTGCCCGGCCGACGATCTCCTCGCTGCAGCCGTCCTGGTCGCCGGGGGCGGTGTCGATGACGTTCAGGCCCGCGTCCATGGCACGGCGGACGGTGGCAATGCAGTCCTCGATAGGCACGTTCGGGTCAGCCAGGCCGCCGATGCCAAGTCGCGTGGCGATGAACCCCGTGCGCCCCAGCGACCGACGCGGCGAGAAGTGGTAGTCAGCCATGGCCGTCTCCTTGGTGGTGTGCTTACCTTGCTGCCAGCGAGTCCGCCAACGTTTCCGCCGCGGCAAACATGCCGGCGACCGTCGCCTCGTCCAAGCCGGCGGCGAGGCAGACGTCCTCAGCGAAGTCTCGCATGGGCATCTGGCTCGGCGTGTGACCGTCGGAGCCGAAAATCAGCGTCGCCCCCAGGGCGGTCGCGAGCTTTGCTACGTGGCCGTTGCTCAGGGAATGCCCCGCCTTGCCGGAAATCTCCAGCCGCACGCCGCGTTTGGCGGCCAGCTTCACGTCGTCCGGTGAAATCAGCCCTGGATGGGCCAAGATGTCCACACCGGCCTCGATGGCGGCCCGGTTCGTACCCGGCTCGACCGGCTCGACGATGGTCTCTCCGTGGGCGATCACGTATGCCGCGCCCAACTCCCTTGCCCGGTCGACCGCCTCGGACATCTGTTCCGGGCGAACGTGCGTCAGCTCAACCCCGGCAAAGACGCGCAGCCGCCCGAGTTCGTTCTCCCGGCGGGCCGCTTCGATCAGTTCCGGCAGCACGCGGGGCGACTCGGCCAGGCCCGCGTGGTCGGCCATGCCAAGCACGCGGTAGCCGCGCACCTCGGCCCGGCGGATGTGCTCGGTGGGAATGAGGGCTCCGTCACTCAGCAGCGTATGCGTGTGAAAATCAATCATGCGTCACCTTCTGGAAGCATAGTCACCTCGCCAGCGTCAGGCAAGACTCTGCCGATCATTCGGCCTGGCAGGGGCTCGGCCGCAGCGGCGACAGCTTTCCAAACGGGCTGCTAGACTACACATACGTCTTTGGGGTGTTGGCGAGACATTCATGCGGATGTGCCTGAATCGAGCTGCGCTTCCACTGTCCGGGATACGTTGCCAGTATCTCACGCTTGATCATGTCATGTCTGCGGTCACCGGGTCGTCTGCATCTTTTGCGCACGGTGTGCGTGCTGCTGCCAGAGTCATGCCCGTCTCCTGTGACGAGATGGTGTGACAGGTCGAGTTCCCTTGTTTGCGAAGTGTGTGCTATCTGTGGAGACCCTCTTTTGCGCGGCTTACTTCACGCCGCCGCCGGTGAGCAGGTCCATGGCCTCGGCGCGGGTGGCGGAGTTGCTGCGGAAGAGGCCGAGCATACAGGATGTGACCATGACGGCCCCGGGCTTCTTGACGCCGCGGATGGTCATGCACGTGTGGGTGGCCTCGATGATCACACCGACGCCCTTGGCGTCGAGGCGGTCCATCAATAGGTGGGCGATCTCCTGCGTAAGACGCTCCTGGAGCTGCGGGCGGCGGGCGTAGGCCTCGACCACGCGGGCCAGCTTGCTCAGCCCGCAGACCTTGCCGCGCGGCAGGTACGCCACGTGGGTCTTACCCATGAACGGCAGCAGATGATGCTCACACATCGAGTGGAAGGGAATGTCGCGGAGGACGACCATTTCGTCGTACTCCTCGCTGAAGCCGACCTCCAGGTAGCTCGCCGGGTCGTCGCGCAGGCCAGCGAAAAGTTCTTCATACATCCGGGCGACCCGGTCGGGCGTGTCGGCCAGGCCTTCGCGGCCGGGGTCCTCGCCGATGGCTTCCAGCATCGAGCGGACGGCATCGGCGATGGCGGAGTTGTCTTGCGGTTGTTCTGTCATGTTCATCCTTATAGTGCGCCGGTGCGTCCGGGTCAATCGCCTTCGATGCGCGCCAACGCCCACGCGACCGCTTCGGCCAGGGCAGGGCGGTCACGGCCGAGCGCTTCCAGCCGGCCGCGCAGGTCGGTTCGCCGCGCGTTGCCGGCCGCCACGACCGCGTGCAGCATCAGCGCGTCGTAGCCGGCCCGGCGCACAGGCGAGCCCCGCGTGGCGGCGTTGAAATCCTTCTCGCTCCACGCCAGTAGGTCTGCCAGTTGTAGGGCGCGTCGCCCGGGCGAACTTCGTAGTTGTGGGTCGCCAGGCGGGACGTCGATGTTGTGCGGGCAGACCTCCTGGCAGGCATCGCAGCCGAAGACGCGCACGCCGGCTGCCGGCCAGTATTCCCGCGGAAGCGACCGTCCGCCCTTGTTGCGGTAGCTGAGGCAGCGGCGGACGTTCAGCAATCCGTCGCCCAGAAGGGCGGCTGTCGGGCAGACGTCAATGCATGCCCGGCAGGGGCCGCAACTGCCGCCGGACGGAGCGTCGGGCGTCAGCGGCAGGTTGCAGACGATCTCCGTCAGCAGCACGTAGCTGCCGAGGCCGGCGACGATCAACAAGCCGTTGCGGCCGATCCATCCGAGCCCGGCCAGCACGGCCAGCGACTTCTCCGCGACCGGCGCGCTGTCGACGAACGCCCGTCCGGCGAAGTCGGGTGCCATGTCCCGGAGGCGGTCGCAGAGGGCGTGGGCGCGCTTCTTGAGCACCTTGTGGTAGTCGCGGCCGCGGGCGTAGCGGGCGATGTCGATGTCGCCGACGGGGTCGTTTGGGTCGGGTGCGTAGCTCGTGGCCAGGACGATCACGCTGCGGGCTTCGTCGACGACGCGCTGTGGATCGAAGCGCCGGGCGGGATCGCGGTGCATGTAGTCCATCGCTGCGGCATGGCCTTCGGCGAGCCACTGCTCGAAGCGTTGCCGCCAGGTGCCGTCGACGGCCGTGGCCGGCGCGATACCCGCCGTGGCGAAGCCGAACTCGGCAGCAAGATGTTTGACTCGCAATGTTAGATCGGCGGCCATGGTTACATGCACAGTGTAACGCACCGATCGCCCCTGCCACAGGCGATCTACGGCGCAGCACGGGCTGTCAGTCCGTTCATGCGATTGCGATACCTCGGTCTGGCCCTGGCGACCTTGGCGGCGAATTGACCGCTGCCGCGGCAGGCGGTAGGATGCACGCGACTGGATCTGAAAGGACATCCCATGTCGTTGGACGGCACATAGGAATGACCGAAGCAACGAGCAACCCGTGCGCCGTCTGCGGGCAGTACGAGCCGGACGGGTTCGCGCTGTTCCACGACGGGCGCATCCGCCTGTGGCGGTGTCGTGCATGCGGGTACGTCTCGCCGGGCATCGGGCCGGGTGTCTGGCGGGCGCCGGCAGCGATTTCCGGAACCGGGTCCGATGCGTACGTGGAGGCGGGCGAAGGCTGGCGGTATCCACATCGCGAGCGGGTGCTGCGTGACATCGCGCTTCGCGTATTGCGACATGCAGGGCCGGGCGGCCGGGCGGTTGACGTCGGCTGCGGGGACGGACAGTTCCTGGCGATTGCCCGCCAGGCCGGGCTCGATCCACTCGGCATTGAGGCTGACACAGTCCTGGCGCGTCGGGCCGAGGAACAAAGCGGCTGTGAGGTCATCGGCGGACGCGACGCCATCGGTGTTCTGGGCGAGTTGCCCGCCGGCAGCGCACAGGCCGTAACGTTTATTCACTCACTGGAGCATTTCGCCGCCCCGGCCGACGTGCTCGCGGCAGCCCGGCGGCAACTGGCCCCGACGGGTGTGCTGGCCATTGATCTACCGTCGATCCGCTCGCCGCACTGGCTGGCTTGGCGCGTGACCGGCATGAACCGGCTGATCGATAACGCCTGGGGCGTCATCGACGAGCATGCCGGCTATTACACGCCGCGAAGCCTGAGTCGACTGACCCGCGGGGCCGGGCTGCGGACGCTTCGGCTGACGACGGGCCGGTGGCGCTACAAGCACACCGGGGCGGCTCGCCTCGCTGCTTGCGTGCTCGATCCACTGCTCAACGTGCTACGCGTCGGCGGCATGTTCTACCTCGGCACGCCGGACGGCTGACGACCGCGGGCTCAGTTCTTCTCGCCCTTGTCGTTTCCATTGTTACCTTGGTTGCCGCCCTTGTTGTTGTCGTTGCTGTCCTTGCTGTCGCCTCTGTTGTTGTTTCTGTCGGACGTCTTCTTGTGCCGGCGACCGCCACGTCGGCCTCGACGGCGCTTCTTTTTCGTACCGCCGTCGTCATTGCCGTCGTTGCGGCCCTTGTCCTGCCTGTCGGAGTTGTCCTTCTTCGACTCGTCCTTGCTGTCCCTGTTTTGCTTCTCGCCGGACTGGGCATCGGACTTCTTCTTGCGTCGGCCTCCACGCCGGCCGCGGCGGCTCTTCTTCTTCTTGTCGCCGTCGCCGCCGTCGCCGCCCTTGTCGTCCTTGCCGTCCTTCTTGCCGTCTGGCTTGTCCTTCTCGGCAAGGTACTGTCGCAGATCGATGGTCTTTGGCATGTCATCGCGCGCATTGCGGTCGCCCTTGGTCGGTGGGGGGGGCTCGCAGTTGATTTCCGAGCCGCGGGCGTTCCGGCAGACGAGCTGGATCTCCTGTTGCGTCAGGTCATCGTCGGCGAGCACCGTAATCGTTCGCTCCGTCTCGCGTTCCAGGTCGGCGATGAGACGTCGCTGGGCGTTGGCGAGGTGTTGCGCGACCGTCGGTGCGACGGCGACCTCGACGACGGTGACGTCCGTGTCGCTGCAGGCCGCGCGGAGCTTCCGCATGACCTCCAGGGCCACCGATTCGTCGCTCATGACCAAGCCGCTGCCGGCGCATCGCGGACAGCGTGAGTAGATGCTCTGCTTGAGGCTCGGGCGGAGGCGCTGGCGGGTCAGTTCCATCAAGCCGAAACTGCTCAGCCGCAAGACCTTGCTCTTGGCGCGGTCCTTCTTCAGGCCGTCGCGCATGGCCTTTTCCACTTGGCGCCGGTTTTTGTCCTGCCTCAGGTCAACAAAGTCGCAGACGATCACGCCGCCCATATCGCGCAGGCGAAGCTGGCGGCAGATTTCCTCGGCAGCCAGCAGGTTCAGTTTCAAGGCGTTCTTCTCGGCGTTGGAATGCTGGCGGAAGCTGCCGGAGTTGACGTCGATGGCCACGAGCGCCTCGGTCTGGTCGAAGACCAGCGACCCGCCGCCGGGCAGTTCGACGGTGCGCGAGTGGATGCGCTGCAGTTCGGCCTCGATGCCGAATTCGGAGAACAGGCCCTTGTGATCGAGGTAAAGCTCAATGGTGCATTTGGCGCGGGGCACGGCGACGTCGAGAAACTCGCGGACGGTCGTCGCGACGTCTTCGCTGTCGCAGACGATGCGGTTGATCTGGGAGTCAAAGACGTCGCGGATGGTCCGCACGACGAGGTCGGATTCCTGATAGACCTCGGCGGGGGCCTTGCTCTGGTGGGCACGCTGCTTGACGGAACTCCACAGTCGCGACAGGTAGCTCAGGTCGCGCTGGAGGTCGCGCTTGCTCTTGGCGACGCCGGCGGTGCGGACGATGATGCCGACCTCGTTCGGCACGTCAAGCTGGTCGAGAATGGATCGCAGCTTGCCGCGGTCGTCCTCGTCCTCGATTTTGCGACTGATGCCGATGTGCTTCATGCCCGGCATAAAGACCATCAGGCGGCCTGGGATCGAGAGGTAGGTCGTCATCGTTGGGCCCTTCGTGCCGATGCCCTCCTTGGTCATCTGCACGATGATCTCCTGGCCGCGATTGAGGCACTTCTGAATCGGCGGCCGCGTCTTGTGGGCGGTGCGTCGGCCGACCGGCTCGACAGCATTCTTGTCGCCGCTGGGGAAGTGCTGCGGATGGACGTCGGAAATGTGGAGAAAGCCGTTCTTCGTGCCGCCGAAATCGATGAAGGCGGCCTGGATAGACGGCTCGATGTTGGTCACGCGACCCTTGTAGATGTTGCCCACCTGGCTGGCCGAGGAGGTACGCTCGGTGTACAGCTCTTCGAGGCGGCCGTTGGATACAACGGCGATGCGGCACTCGTGGCCTTCGGTGGTGTTGATGAGCATGGTTTTTGACATGTTCGTGTGTTGCCTTTCGTTTGACTTTGCCGTGGCTAATCTGCCGGCGGCAGGTTGTTGTCGGTGATTCGCGCTCGCACGAGGCGAACGAGGTCGTCGCGCGCGTCGAGGCCGACCAGGCCGAGTACGTCGACCACTCGGGCCTCCGCGGCGTTGCTGCAGATCGTCTCGATGTGCAGCGTCTCGCCGTCGACGCTCAACGCCGCGATGCGCGGTTTGAGGTCGATGGTCTTCGTGCGGGGTGAAACGGTGGTTCTTCGGCCGCGTCGACGTTTCGGTTTGACGAGACGTTCGACGGGCCACGTTGTCTGCTTTTGAAGGTCGTCGATGGTTCGCTGGACGTCGCGGGCGCGGTCGGCGGGCAGGGCGGCGGTGTAGGTCACGCGCTGCGGCGCGGGTGACTGGCTGGGCGGCAGGGCCGCTGCGGCGGTGAAGCTCATGCCGACTGGGGCGCACCGATTGAGGCGGCCGAGCATGTCGGCGGCGGCGAGGTTGCCGCGGAGCTTGACGACGATGCGGTCGTCTCGCGTCGCGATGCCGACGGGGCGCGGCACGGTCAGGGAGACCTGCGGGCGCGGATTGAACCCATGCGAGAACTCGACGGGGAGCTTCGCCCGGCCGAGGAGCCGTTTAACGGCGCGCATCGTGTCGTGATGCGAGGCAAATCGCAGGTCGCCGGCGATGGTCATCGCAAGAGCCCATCGCCGCGGCTCGCCATGGTTGTGGCGGTCAGACGTCAGACGAAATCCTGTCCACCGCCGGTGGCGCGTGCCCCGGCGGTCTGTTGTGCTGCGGTGTCGCGGCTGCGGGGCCGCTGCGATGCCTTTGCAGGCGAGCGGACCCGGCGCGAAGGCCGCAATGTTCCTCGGTCGGGGCTCGCCTGCCTTACTCAGGCTCCGGCCGCGGAGCCCTGGCGTGCGTCGCCGACCTGCCGCCAGGCCTCGTGGCCGGCAGCCAGTTCTGTTGTCAATATCGTTTCAGATCACTTGATCTGCATGTCTCGTGTACCACTCGCCAGGCCGATGGACCGGGCTACCGGTTGTAGCGGCTCTACTCGGTGTAAACCTCGGGCAGAATCTTCCTCGTGACCGACCGCAGGTAGCTGAGGATCTCGGCGGCTGAGTCCAGCCGGCTGACCTGGCGGGCGACGTCAAGCGCCTGCTGTATGGTCACCGAGCGGATGACCTGCTTGATCTCCGGGATGGCCGGCGGCGTGCAACTGAAGCGCCGCAGCCCCAGCCCCAGCAGCAGCAGTGTAAATTCCGGGTCGGCGGCAATCTCGCCGCAGAGACTTACCGGCACGTCCTGCTGCTGACCGACACGGATGACGTCGCGGATCAGTTTCAGCACGGCCGGATGGGCCGCGGTGAACAGCGATGCGACGCGCTCATTTGTGCGGTCGACGGCAAGCGTGTATTGTACCAGATCGTTCGTGCCGATGGACAGGAAGTCCACCTCTTTTGCGTAGGCGTCGGTCTGGATGGCGGCCGAGGGCGTCTCGATCATGATGCCGATCGGGATGTCCGGCCGGTGTTCGATGCCCTCTTCTTCGAGGTCCTCGATGACGTCGTTGACGATGCTCTTGGCCTGCCGCAGTTCGGTGATGTTTGTGATCAGCGGGAAGAGCATCTGGACGTCGCCGTGGACGGCTGCCCGAAGAATCGCCCGCACCTGCCGCTTGAACATGGGGATGTTCTGCAGGCAGAAGCGGATGGAACGCAGGCCGAGGAACGGGTTCCGCTCCGGCGTGCGGGCACGGCTCTGCGTGTACTTGTCGGCCCCGAGGTCCAGCGTGCGGATGATGACCGGCCGATCGCCGCAGACCTCAATGACCTGTTGGTAGGCATGGAAGTGGTCCTCTTCGGTCGGTTCGGTGTCCGAGCCGAGGAACAGGAATTCCGTGCGGTACAGGCCGACACCCAGGCCGCCCTTTTTGAGGACGGACTGGACCTCTTCGGGGAATTCGATGTTGCCCAGCAGGGAAATGTCGTGGCCGTCTTTGGTTACGGCTGGCAGCGCCTGCAACGCATCGAGACTGTCGATGAACTCGGTCTGCTGGCGAGCGTAGCGCTGGTACTGCTCGCGCGTGTCGTCGTCCGGCTGGACGACGACGGATCCGCGATGTCCGTCGACGATGATCGTGTCGCCGCCGGCGGCGTCGGTGGTAATGTCGTTTAGGCCCACCACCGCCGGGATCCCCAGCGCCCGGGCGACGATGGCGGTGTGGCTGGTGGCTCCGCCGGCGTCTGTGATGATACCCTTGATGTGGTCGCGATCCATGCCCGCCGTCTGGCTGGGCGTGAGGTCGTGGGCGATGACAATCACGTCGCGCGTCAGGTGCGAGAGGCTCTGGCGGCGCTGGCCGGTCAGGTTGCGCAGCAGTCGCTTCTCGATGTCGTAGACGTCCTTGACGCGTTCGGCAAGGTACTGCGGCATGGACAGGAACTCGCGTGCGTAGCCCCGCAGGACAGTGGCGACGGCGTACTCGGCCGTCACGTGGCCGCTGAGGATCGTCTCTTTGAACTTCTGGTGCAGGACGGTGTCATTCAGCAGCCCGAGGTGGAAGTCGAAGATGCTGGCGGCCTCCTTGCCGATGCGTTCGACGGTGCGGGCCTGGAGGTCGCGGATTTCCTGCTGAGAGATTTCGGTGGCCTGGTTGAGGCGGTCGAGTTCGCTCTGCGCGTGGTCGACGGGGACGTGGCGTTCGGGAATATCGAATTCCTCGTTATCGATCATCACCGCCTGGGCGATGGCGATGCCCGGGGAAACACCAATGCCCTCTTTGCGTTTCATGGCCATGCGTTAGGTTCCACGTTGTCGATTCCGCCGGCCGGGCTCGTGTCGGTTCATTGCCCGGCGGCGCCTGCCGCCGTAGGATCGACGGGACCGTATTGTACGGGCAATGATCGCGGCGCTAAAGACCCCACCGACAAGAAATTGGAGCCGGTTGCGGTGTTGTAGCGCCTTGAGATCATTGGGTATTTCATGGCTCTGGTTTTGCCTTACCCCAGCGAGGGCCTGATTTCGTTAGCTCGATCGAGGGGCACAGGACAATTTTCCTTTCTTTTACCCCACTTCTTTCTTGACCGGGTATTGGTTGCGGTGTAGAATATCGTCGTGGATAACAGACACCCATGGAAGGAGAACGCACGGATGCGAATCCATATCACCAAGCCACTGTTCGCCTGGGACTGCCTCGACGACAGCCCCGACCTGGCCACCATTCGAGACTTCCTCCACGCACTGCCCGACGGGCCGCTGCTGGAATCGTTACGGCAATGGAGAGGTAAAGGCCGAAACGACTATCCCGTGACCGCCCTGTGGGGCGTCCTCGTCCTGACGCCTCTGCTGCGACATACCACCATCGAGGGCTGTCTGGCCGAACTGCGACGTAACGCCGGACTCAGACAACTCATCGGCATCGAGCACGCCGAGCAGGTGCCCAAGAAGTGGAACATCTCCCGCTTCCAGACCGTCCTGGGCAGAGAGCCCCACCTGGGACTGGTGAACGAGATGTTCAACGTTATGGTCCAGCGGCTCGGCTCGGCCGTCGAGGACCTCGGCCGTCACACGGCCGGGGACGCGACGGGCCTGTCGGCTCGCCGGCCGCGAAATCCGCTGCAGAACGCGTCGTCTCTGGATCAGCCCACCGGCGGCAAGAAAGAGTACCTCGACGAGGAAGGCAGGGTCACCAAGGTCGTCGAGTGGTTCGGCTACAAGCTGCACCTGCTGGTGGACGTGGATCATGAGGTGGCCTTGGCCTATCGCGTCACTTCGGCCAATCGCGGCGACTGCGAGGTCTTGCCGGAACTGGTGAAGCAGGCCCGGGCCAACCTGGGCGACGACCTGAACCAGCGGCCCGCCGTCAGCCGTATCCAGACGCTGGCGTATGACAAGGCCGCCGATACCGAGCAGGTGCATGAGACGCTCCACGAATCCGACATCAAGCCGCTGGTTCAGATGCGGTCGCTGTGGAAGCACGAACACGAGCGGATGCTGCCGGGCCACGACGGCAACAGCAACGTCGTCTATGACGAGGCCGGCACGATCTACTGCTACGACAAGCTCAGCGATCCGCCCGTACGGCGGGCCATGGCGTACATCGGCCACGAGAAGGCGCCCGCGGGCTGGAAGCCCGCGGCACGCTTTCCGGCCACACCGCAAAACCGGCTCCGGGCCGTATAGGGCAAACGCATTCTCTTCCTTGACCCCTCTCCCGCTGGGAGAGGTGGCGAGTCTTCGAGCCGGTGAGGGGCTTTGATCGTGTCCGAA
>JAAAOJ010000043.1 GCA_009908915.1 Planctomycetota bacterium | reverse complement strand
CGGCTGACGGCAAAGAGATCCGCCCAGGCCACATCCAATCCGCCCTCGCGAGCCTGCAGCATGGCCCTGGCCACGAGGGCTTCGGACGCTTCGCGGAGCGACGACAGCGAGGGGATCCGTGTGCCGATAACGGTCGGGGGATCGTCGGCCGGTACGTACGGAAAATAGAGGTGCGAACGCGCTGATGCCTCGACCAGTTGGTCCATGGCGCGGTCGTTACGCTCCAGCCAGGCCGAGACCAGGGGGCAGTCCTCCGCGGCCCAAGGCCCGGCCATCGCACGTTTGAACTGCTTGCCGGCGACCTCTTCAAGGTCCGGCGACGCACCGGCTGCTGCCTGTTTTCTGGCGATGAAATCGTCCCACTCCACCCAACCGGGCGTGTCGGGCAGCTCCTCGAATCCCAGTCGTTCGAGCGACTCGGCCCGTACCTCCCGGTCGAAGATCGCCGGCCCAAGGGCTTTGACGATCAGGACGGCGGCGTTGTTGTCTCGCGTGATGCCCTTGCTGTAGTGCTGCCTCAGCCACTCCGCGTAATCCACGCGGCCGTCCCTGGTCCGCGGCACATCGCCGGTGACCCACGTGGTGTCCTTGCCGATCGTGTAGAGTTCGCTGAGGTCTGCGTTCTTCACCTGTTCGGACGGTGCGTCCGCTGTGGCGTCGGCTGCCTGCCCCACGCCACCGGCCGTCAGCAGCAGCGCGATAAGGATTTGTGCGTGTGT
The DNA here is from genome assembly GCA_009908915.1 of Planctomycetota bacterium. Classification (GTDB taxonomy): domain Bacteria; phylum Planctomycetota; class Phycisphaerae; order SM23-33; family SM23-33; genus JAAAOJ01. The sequence goes on along the minus strand of JAAAOJ010000043.1, from coordinate 34,388 downwards.
TCTCATGCCGGGCTCCTTTCCTTTGCGTGCATTATAAGTACGTTGCGAATGCTCAGCCAGCCTCGCCCCGGCGTTTTTGATTGACCGCCCGTCGGGAAAGTTGCTAGGCTTCGCGGTGTATCCTCCACTCGAAACCGCAAGGACGTGCCGGCGGCACAGGACAGAGCCCATGCCCCCCCAACCGTTTATCGATATCGACTCGCTGGACATGAACCGCCTCGTCGCCGACCAGGACGAGATCTACTCGCTGCTGCCGCACCGCCACGAGTTCATGCGGCTGGACCGTATCTGTCTGCTCGACACCGATCTCGGTGTGATGGCCGGCTACGTCGACCTGCGGGACGACGACTTCTGGGTCCGCGGCCATATCCCCGGCCGACCGATTTTCCCCGGCGTGATGATGATCGAGACGGCCGCCCAGCTGGTGAGCTACTACACGATGAAGAACCAGGAAGGCGAGGGTTTTCTTGGCTTCGGCGGCGTCGACGGCGTGAAGTTTCGCGGCTCGGTCCACCCTGGTCAGCGCGTCGTGATGCTCGGCCGAATGGTCGAAATACGCAAGCGCCGTTGTATCGGCGAGACACAGGCGTTCGTCGACGGCAAGATCGTCTACGAAGGTACAATTACCGGGATGTGGATTTAGAGAAAGCTCCACCGACGTCGAACGTCCAAGCTCCAAACAACCAGAGAGAAACTCCAACAGAGCCTGCGCGCGGCCCTTTCGTCGCGCCTCTTTCTTGTTTGAGGTTTGGCATTTGGAATCTGGAGTTCCTGGCTAATGCCTGTCATCAGCGAGCATTTCGACGACCGTCTGCCGGTCGATCCGCCGGTCGACGAGGAGCGTCTGCGGGAGATTCCCGCCAAACGCGGCGTCATCCTGCTGGTCGCCGAGGACGACGAGCCCATCGTCATGCTGACGGCGGCCGACATGCGCAGCCGCACGCGGAACCGCCTCGCCGACCGTGACGAGGACACCGACGCCACGCCCGTCCGCCGGGCCGACCTTCGCCAGATCACACGGGCGATTCTCTTCCGCCGCTGCGAGAGCCACTTCGAGACCGACTGGCAGTTCCTCGAACGCGTCGCCGATCTCTGGCCCGACCGCGTCGGCACAATGGTCGCCTGCAAGCCGCCCTGGTTCGTCCACCTGCACACGCCGGACGCCTACCCGCACTTCGCCCGCGTGCGCGATGTCTTCGCCCGGCCGGGCCGATATATCGGCCCCTTCGCGGCGGCCCGCGACGCCGACGCCTTCGTCGATGCCCTCGCCGATGCCTTCGACCTCTGCCGCTCGATCACCTGCCTCCGCCAGGCGCCCGACGGCCCGCGATGCGCCTACGCCGAAATGGGCAAGTGCCTCTCCCCCGTCGACGGCTCGATCGCCATGGACGACTACCGGGCCGTGCTCGACCAGGCCGCCGACTTCGCCGCCGGAGACCGCCAGGACCGACGAGAGCAACTCATCGAGCAAATGAAGCAGGCCGCCGCCGAACAGGCCTACGAACGCGCCGCCGCCATCAAGACGCGCCTCGACCGGCTGGCGTACTTCGACTCCCCGCCGTGCCGCTTCGCTCGGCCGGCCGAGGACTTCAACTACGTGCTCATCCAGCCGGGAGCGGGCATCCGCGAGTGCCGCGCGTTGCTCGCCAGCCGAACCGCCATCCAGTACGCCGGGCCCCTCGCCTGGCCGCTGCAGGACAAGCCACTCCAGAACGTCCTGAAGACGATGGCCTACCTGGCCGAGACCTCCCCGCCGGCCGACGAACTCGGCCGACTCCGAATGGGGCTCGTCAGCCGACTGCTCTTCGCCGGGGCCGACCGACGCGGCGCCGTCGTCCACTGGACACCGCAGACCACCGCCGCCGATCTCGCCGACGCCGTTGCCAATGCCCGCGAGAGGCTGGGGCTGAAGGATCTGGCAGCAGAATAGCACAGCGACTCGTTTGGAAGGCTTTCGTGGCTGAGGTCGGATCTCCTGCGTGCGGGTCATCGCCGCAGAACCTCGATGAATTCATCATGGAGGGGCTGGCAGCCGCGTGACCACCTCGTGGCGGCGTGTGCCGTACGGAACGTTGCGCCCAGCCCAGGCAGTCCGCATATAAAAACATACAAAAAAGACACTTAGATCATATACGGGACCCCCGGCCTCCTGGCCGCCTCGATGGCCTTTTCCTGATTTTTTCCGAACGGTTTGCGCATCACGCTCGTTTAACTGGTAGGTACATTTCAGACAGATGTGCAAGGTCGCCACAGACCCATGACAGCGCCGATGTCTGGTTTGTCACGCTCACAGAATACTCAAAGAATACTCAAAGAATACTCACAGGTGCGAACCATGACGTACGACCTGATACTGCTTGACATCGAGACCCAGCGGGACCTCTTCCTGCCGTCGGGCAGCTGCTATACACCCCAGGCCGCCGAGGCCCGCAAGAACATCTACAAGCTCCTCGACTGGGCCAGGACCAACGGCCAGCCGATCATCAGCACGGTGCTGCGGCTGCCCCGCGGGCACATCGGCCCGCTGGCGGACGTGCCGCACTGCATCGAAGATACGGCTGGCGAACGCAAACTGTCCAAGACGCTTCTGAACAACTATCACAACCTCGGTATGAGCAACAACACCGACCTGCCGCCGGACGTGTTCAGTCGCCATCAGCAGGTCATCATTGAGAAGCGGCACACGGACATCTTCAAGCACGGCCGGGCCGAGCGCCTGGTCACTGAAAGCAACGGGAATACCGGCTTTGTCGTCTGCGGCGGAGCGGTTCACGCCGGTGTGGTCGAGGCGGCGGTCGGGCTGAGAAGCCGCGGCTTTACGGTCATCGTTCCCCGCGACGCGGTCGTCACGCTGGACGACCCACGGGCGGAGTACGCCGTCCAGCGAATGGATGCCAAGGGCGTGCTGATGACCCGGACACACGACGTGGTCACCCAGCCCAAGCCCAAGCGAGGCCAGCGAGAGCGCCTTCGAGAACTGATGGAAGCCGGCGCCTGAGAGAACAAACCCGAGCGGCCCGCGTCGTCAACAACGTCGGCCGATGACAGCGATCTCCTTTCTGTGAGACCCGCGCGGTCGGCAGGGACGCCGGCCGCGTTGGTCTGCGCCCCTGCGCCCGGACATGCCGCCCCAGAAGCACGGAGGATCAGAGGTATCTGTTTCAGAAAGGGTCGCGCTATACTCAGAGTAGACAGACTGTGCAGCCTTCACTGATCGTTACACGGACATACGAGACGCAAACCCTTTCATAGAACATAGAACATAGAACATAGAACACCTTGGTTTGCTGTGCGTCCGTGTCTGTGTGTTTATGAACTCTCCAAGCTGGCCGTCAGTCGCTGCAGATGCGGCGCAGCTCGGGCACGAGCGAGTCGAGCTGCTGCTGCAGTACCCGCAGTCCGGCCGCCACGCGATCCATATCGCCGACCCGGGCGGCCTGTTCGAGATCGGACGCCGCCTGCTGCGTGCTACGCGCGGCGAGATTCGCCACCGCCCCTTTCAGCGAATGCGCGGACTTCGCCAGGGCCTCGGAATCGTCGGCGTCCATGGCCTGCTGCATGGTCGTCAGCTGGTAGGGAATATCTTCCAGGACCAGTTCGGCCATCTCGCGCAGCAGGTCGCGGTCGCCGTCCATGCGGTCAAGGGCTTCATCGTAGTCGATGGCAGCGGGCGTGCCGGTCATACCGGTCTCCTGTCAGGTTTGGCTGGGGGTAATCGAAGATCTCAGGGATGCGCCTCGGTTGCGCATCGCCGGTGGCCCACGGCGGATCGTGACACGACCGGGCCAGTCCTCGCTGCGACAAGGGTCATGGCCTTGTAGGCTATCTCCGGTATCGGCAAAACGGGGGGGGTAGTTTGCTAAGATGTCGTCAATTGACCGGGGCACCGGCAAGCAGCGACGAGCTGGGATCAGGCCGGCCGCCTATGCTCCGGCGCGTCAAAAGGTTTGCCTCACCGACGCGATGCGGTACGATATCAGGCCCGATCGACCGATCTCAGGAAAGCAGAGCAATGTCCACAACGACAACACAAACGCCCCTGCAGGGCCGAACACTTTGGGTACCGCCCATGAGTCTGTCCGGCGCGCGGTTTCTTGCCGCTGTCTTCCGCTCGACGGGCGTCGATGCCAAAATCACCCCGCCGTCGAACAACCGCACGCTGGAACTCGGCGGCCTGTACACGTCCGGCGAGGAATGCTACCCGGCGAAGGTCACGCTCGGCGACTTCCTGCGGGTGGTCGAGTGTGACGATTTCGATCCCGACAAGCACGCGTTCTTCATGCCCACCGCCGAGGGACCCTGCCGCTTCGGCCAGTACGCGCCGTACCTGCGCGAGGTCCTTCGCGACATGGGCTACGACAACGTGCCGGTGGTCTCGCCGACCAGCAAGAACAGCTACGACGGTTTCGGCGACCACGGCCCGACGATGATGCGAAACCTGTGGCGCGGTCTGGTCTGCAGCGACGTCATTACCAAGCTGCTGCTCAAGACCCGCCCCTACGAAACCAACAAGGGTGACGCGGACGAGGCCTTCCAGAGGAGCCTCTCACTGGTCGAAGCCGTCCTCGACGACCGCCACCTCTCGGAATCCGATCGATTCGAAAGGATGCTGGAGGAGATGGTGAAGGTCCGCGATCTGTTCCGGGCCGTGCCTGCGAAATACGAAGAAGGCCGGCCGCTGATCGGTATCGTCGGCGAGATCTTCTGCCGCCTGCACACGTTCAGCAACTACGATGCCTGTCGCAAGATCGAGGCCCACGGCGGCGAGTGCTGGCTCAGCGACGTCAGTGAATGGGTCTGGTACACCAACTGGTCGCAGAAAAGCCTTCTGAAACGGGACGGCAAGACCCTCAGCCTGACGATGCTCGGCGCGGTCATCAAGAACAAAGTCCAGCGAAGCGACGAAAACCGCATCCTCGATCTGTTCACCGAGGACTTCGAGGGCTACCAAGAGCCGCATGACATCGAGCACGACGTGCTCGAACCCGGCTGGCCGTACCTGCCCGCCGACGGAGCGCTGGGCGAGATGACGCTGTCGGTCGGCAAGAGCATCTACCTCTACAACCAGGGCGTCGACGGCATTATCGACATCAGCCCGTTCAGTTGCATGAACGGTATTGTCAGCGAGGCCGTCTATCATGATGTGTCAGCCGATCATGAACACCTGCCAATCCGCAATTTCTACTTTGACGCCACCAGTTCGAATATGGATCGCGACCTCGACATTTTCATGGAGCTGGCTGACAGCTACCGAAAGCGCAAGACCCGGACGCGACGCTATCCCGCATACTTTCAAGAGCAGACCTGATTTGGCCGCGGCCGCAGGCACGCGCGGTTGACGAGGACGGTCCGATGACCGAAAACGTTGTTTCGCAGCAGACAGAGGCCCCGGAGACCTCGCCGGCCGAGGCGCTGGCCGACTTCCGGCGGCACATACAGCGTTATGCCGACCACAACGCCTCCCTGCCCCTCGATACGCAGGCCTCCTGCCCCGACTGCGGCGAGGTACGCACCGCTCGCTTTGAGCGCAAGGGCAAGCACGTCACGCTCACCTGGGATTGCCAGCGCTGCGGGCACCCAAGCGTCGCCCACCACGATGCTATCTGGACCGACCTGGCCAGCCCGCTGGAAACCAGCCACACCCACACCCTCACCGGCAGCCGCATCCGACCGGTCATCCGCGGCCTGCCGCGAACGATCGAGACTCTCTGCCCTGCCTGCTGCAGCGTGATCATCGGTCGATATTTCGTCCGCGACGGCCAGGTATGGATCGAGAAGGCCTGTCCGGAGCACGGATACTTCCGAGACAAAATCTCCGCCGACGTCGGCCTGTTCTCCAAGGCCAGCTGGTGGTCGTTCCACGAGCATCCGGGCCAGCAGCGCCCGCAGCGAACCGGAGAGGGCACGTGTCCGGGCGACTGCGGCCTGTGCAGTCAACACCTGTCCTCGCCGGTGCTCGCGCAGGTGGACCTGACCAACCGCTGCAACATGCGCTGCCCGATCTGCTTCGCTAACGCCAACGCTCAGGGCTACATTTTCGAGCCGCCCTACGAGGAAATCGTCCGGCAGATGCAGGAACTGCGAGACATGCGCCCCACACCGACCACGGCCATCCAGTTCTCCGGCGGCGAGCCCACCATCCATCCGGACTTCCTGAAGATCATTCGCACGGCCGGGGAGATGGGCTTCAGTCACATCCAGATCGCCACGAACGGCATGACGATGTCGGATCTGGATTTCGCCCAGCAGTGTCACGACGCCGGCCTGCACACGCTGTACCTGCAGTTCGACGGCATCGGCGAGGCGGCCTACGTCGAGACGAGAAACCATCCCGGCATCTGGAAAAAGAAGCTCGCGGCGATTGAGAACTGTCGCAACGTCGGCATGAAGGTCTGCCTCGTGCCGACCATCGTCAAGGGCATCAACGACGATCAGATCCCGGGCATCTTCCAGTTCGCCCTGGACAACATCGACGTGATCAGTGGCATCAGCTGGCAGCCGGTAAGCTTCACCGGCCGCATGAGCGTGGAAGAACTCGAAGCCCATCGCTACACGCTGGGCGACCTCGGGCGAGACCTCGCGGACATTCCCCAGGCCAATCTGGTCGCCCTGCGGGACCTGTATCCCGTGGGAACGGTCCTGCCGTTGTCGGAGTTGCTGGAGGCCATCAGCGGCGACCCCAAAATTCGCGCCAGCTGCCACCCCGACTGTGCGTTCGGCACGTACTTCCTGGTCTCGCCGACCGGGCAGGCGTACCCGTGGCCGTCGGTCGTGAACGTCGAAGGCCTGTTCTGGGACATGTACGAGCACGCCCAGCGGATCAAGAAAAAAGGGCGGTTCACCTGGCTGGACAAGCTGCGGCTCTTGCGAATGTTCAAACGCCACTGGAGGCCGGAATCCGCCCCGCCGGACCTGGACGTCAAACGCCTGATCCGAACCATCATGGGCATGGTGGACAAGAAGGTCGGCCGCGGTGAGGGCGAAAAGCAAACCTACAAAACGCTCCTGTGTGCGGGAATGCATTTCCAGGACCGTTACAATTTCGACGTGGAACGGGTCAAGCGATGCGTGATACTCTACTCGACGTCCGCGGGCGTCTTCCCTTTCTGCACGCACAATTGCGGGCCGGAATACCGCTACCTCACGCAGGCGGAGTACATGCAGCCGACCTCGCCCACCGAACCTACGCAGACACTGGAGACTAACGAATGAACCGTTATCGCCTTGCCGCCGCAAGCCGTATCGTCCCTTGCCTCCTGCTCATTCTTATCCTGGCCACGGGCGGCTGTCAGACCGGCAATCAGACCGCGCCGCGCGGTCCGGTCGCGCCAGCCATCGACGATGAAGACACCTCCGTCGCTGAAAAGGACGGCCTCTTCCTGGTGCTCGACCTGCCGAAGGCACAGTTCCAGCCGGGCGAAACGTTCACGGCCACCATCATGGCCACAAACGCCTCCGACCAGCCGGTCGACATCGAGGCGACCAGTTCCGCCCTCTACACGATACACCTCTGGCGACCCGACACCGGGCAGTGGCAGCGGTTCAAGACCTACCCCGAGATGGGCGCCATGGTCATCACGCCCTGGACGCTCCAGCCCGGCGAGACACGGACCTTCACGCCGACGCTCACCGTCGAGTCCGAATGGCCGAGCTACGAACTCATTCGCGTTCAGGCCGAACTAAGCGCCGTGCCTGATCTCAACCCGCACGTCGACGTCGAGGTCGTCAAGTCCGAATAGAACGCCACGCATGGTGTTGTTGCGCCTTCGTGCAGGAGACGTGACAGGTGGATGGGACGAGTTCGGGGATATCGGCGGTGTGCTGACGCGGGCGGCGGAGCGTTTCCGACGGGATGCCGTTGGCACCGATTCGCCGCATCTTGCCCATCGGTTCCGGCCACCGAACGACATCACAAGCCGCCGTTGCACTGGTGTCGACGCCGGGCATTTACGGTCGCGAGCAGCCCGACGAGTCCGTACAATCTCGGCATGGCAGAGCAGTTGGCCCATGCCCGGCAGAGGCGGCGTCGGCTGATCCGAGCGCCGCTGGCAGGCCCGGCCTTGACGATGATGGCGGGGGTGCTCGTCGCGCGCTATCTGCCGGCGGCGGCGTGGGTATGGCTGGGCGCGGCAGGGCTGGGGGTGGCGATGCTGCTGGCATCGCTGTGGCGAAAGCATCTGAGTTCACTGGGGCTGGCCGGCGCAATGCTGCTGGCCGCGGGGGCCGGGGCGTTCCGCACGGCCGAGTGCTACTACGCCGTGGCCACCGATGATATCGCCCGCTGTGCGCCGCATGGCAAGATGCTGGCGACGGTGCGCGGCCGCGTGGCCAGTCGTCCGCAACTGTTCCACTCGGACGTCGAATTCGGCTACCGGCCGGAGCCGCAACTGGTCTTCGACCTCCAGGCCGGCCAGGTGCTCACCGGCGAGATGTGGACGCCCGTCAGCGGCGTACTCCGCGTGGCTGTCAACGAGCCGTACAACCGTTACCGCGCGGGCGATCGGGTCGAACTGGTCGGCTGGCTGGGGCGGTTCGGTCGACCGGCCAACCCCGCCGGGTTCGATGCCGCCGCCCACGCCCGCCTGCGGGGCCAGTATGCCTGGATGCAGGTGACCGCCGCCGACGGGGTGACGCTGCTCGAGCCCGCCGACCGGGCCGGGCCCCTGGCTAGGCTCTACTGGCGCGTTCGGGCCTCGGCCCGGATGCACTTCCTGCAACTCGACGAAGCCGAGGCCGGCCACGTCGCAACCGCCCTGGTCGTCGGAGACCGCAGCCCGGCCCTTCGCGATCTCGGCCGAACCATGGTCCGCGGCGGAGTGGCCCACTTCCTGAGCATCTCCGGGCTGCACCTGGCGGTCTTCTGCGGGTTCATCTACCTCATCGGGCGGGCGGCGAGGCTTTCGCCTCGCGCTGCGGCGGGCGTGGTGCTGGCGGCCCTTGTGGCGTATCTACTGGTGGCCGAAGCCCGGGCCGCCATTCTGCGCAGCGGCATCATGGCCGGGGCCATTGCACTGTCGGTCTTACTCGGGCGACGCTCCTCGGCCCTCAACGCCTTGGCGGCGGCCGCCATCGTCCTGCTGCTGATCAATCCGCTGCAACTGCTGCAGGCGGGCTTCCAGTTGAGCTTCGCGATTGTCGCCGGGCTGCTGTTGCTGACGCGCCCGATGCATGAGCGGCTCTTCGGCTGGTGGTATCGCCGGCGCGGGCTGATGGTCTTCCGCGGGGAGGAGCGATGGCGGCGGTGGGTGTTCTATCGGCTAGCCGATGCGGCGACGGGGCTGGTCGCGGCAAGTGCGGTGGCCTACCTGACGGCGGCCCCGCTGGTGGCGGCGTGGTTCGGCATCTTCAGTCCATGGGCGGTCCTGCTGAGTATTCTGCTGTTCCCGCTGGTGGTGGCAGTGCTGATTCCGGGTTTCGTATCGATGGCGCTGGCGTGGCCGCTGCCGGGGCTCGCGGCAACGATCGGCTCGGCTGCGACCGCGGCAGCTGGGGCGCTGGCGTGGGGGGTGGGGCAGCTTGAGGCCTTGCCGCTGCTGTCGGTGTCGCTACGGGAGGTGCCAGTGGGCTGGGTGATTCTCTGCTACGCGGCCCTGCTGGCGGCTGTATTTGCGCCACGCCTGCCGAAGGGCCGATGGGTTGCGGCGGGACTGGTGCTGGCCCTGGCGGGCACGACGGCATGGACGCAACGGACGGCCTCGCCGCCCGATCGGGCCGAGTTGCACATGCTGGCCGTCGGGGCGGGCCAGTGCGCCATGCTGCGTCTGCCGGACGGCCTGCCGGTATTAATCGACGCCGGCACGCGGAGCGGTTTCGAGGTCTACGACCGTGTGCTCGAACCGTTTCTGCGACACCAGCGATATCAGGCCCCGTCGGTTGCGTTTATCTCTCACCCCAACGTCGATCACTACTCGGCCATGCCGGGCCTGGCTCGCAGCGGCCGACTGCAGCGCGTCTACACATGCGAGGATCTCCTGCGAAGCGGCGACAAGCCGTTCAGCGCCACCCGCCGACTGCTGGGCATGCTCGACCGTCACGGCGTGGAGGTCCAGGCCGTGGCGGCCGGCGATGTCGTCCGGTTGAGCCCCACCACGACGGCCGAGGTCCTCTGGCCGCCGGCGGGACGGGGCGACCTGCACGGCAACGCCGCCTCGCTCGTCCTGCGCGTCGTCCATGCCGGGCGGTCGGTGCTCCTGCCGGGCGACATCGGCGAGGACGGGATGGCCGAACTGCTGGCGACGTCGCGGGAGAGACTGTCGGCCGATGCGGTCATGCTGCCGCACCACGGCAGCTGGGAGCAGTCGCTGCCGGCATTCCTGAAAGCGGTCGATCCGCAGGTCGTGCTGTGCAGCAACTACGTGGACCCGCGCGGGCCGCCCTCGGCCGGCGCCGACATCCAGCAATTCTACGACGAGCTGCGCCGGCGCTACCGGTACTTCTCGACCGCCCGCCATGGCTGGGTGGGGCTGACGTTCGGCGGCGGACGCATGGACGCCCAGACGTTCGGACGGAGACGACAATAGTGGACTCGACGAATACGACAACGACAAGAAACACATAAGAAATGTCTCGACCTCGTGACGCGATCCATTCCTATGTGGAGGTAGCTTCTTTTTCTGTGCGCCGACGCACCGGTGTCGGCCGATGCGTCGGACGTACCCGTCTTCCTGTTTATCGGCGGCAGCTGCCGCGGCGAGGGTAGTAGGGCTGCGGCGCGACGATCACACGCGGGTGGCCGGGAAAGGGCTTGATCGTATACACCGGCGGGTGGCCGCGGAAGGGCGTGATGTTACGGACGCGCGGCCAGCTGCGTCGACTTCGGTGATGGCCGCGACGCCGGTCGTGATGGCGTCGACTTCGATGGAAGTTGCGACCCCGGCAGTGACGGCGACGGTAGCTGTGGCCGTCGTTGTCGTCGTCGATGACCACGTACGTCCGCCCGTGTCCACGGTGCCCGCTGCCGAAGCTCAGATCCCCGATTCTGAACCGGAAATCTCCCGCATGGGTGGTTTCCGCGGCTCCCAGTACACCGAGCACGAACAGCGCTGCAATGAGTGTGGTGGAGCGTTTCATGATTGCATCCTTTCTTCAGATAGCTCCGGCGTCGCGCGGCAACGTCCGGGTGCATCCTCTCTGTGCTTCCGGGGCGGCGAGAGGTTACACCGGACTCAACGTCTGCTGGAATGTCCTGCTGCCGTGTAACCAACGCTGTCCCGGCGCCCACATGACAAGCGCGACGGCCGCTGGGAGTGGGACGACTGATCCCGCTGGCATCCGGGCCCTCGCCGGGCGTATCATGTGAGCGTGAGCGATGACGAACGGCGGGACATCAAGGCGACGCTGGCGGGCGACGGCGAGGCCTACGCGAGGCTGATCCGCCGTTACCAGGACCGCGTCGCGCGCCGCATGTGGCGGTTCACGCGCGATCCGCTGGAGTTGGAGTCGCTCGTGCAGACGGTGTTTGTCGAAGCATACAAGTCGTTGGGCGGCTTTCGCGGCACGGGGCCGCTGGAGCACTGGCTGCTCCGCATCGCCACGCGCGTCGGCTACCGTTTCTGGAAGCAGCGCGACCGCCGGCGCGGGCGCGAAGTATCGCTTGGCGAGTACGACCCGCCCGGCGATGTGCCGGACGAACCGAGCGGGGCCGCCGACCGACTGCACGCGATGCTGGCCCGGCTGAAGCCGCGTGATCGGCTGGTCCTGACACTGATGTACTTTGAAGACTCCTCGATCGCGGCGATCGCCGAGCAGACCGGCTGGAGCGAATCGATGGTGAAGGTCCAACTGCACCGGGCCCGCAAGCGACTGAAGTCATTGCTGGACAACGCCACATCCGGCCGAAACAATACTTAGAGGTGACCCATGCGACCGGAATACGACATCGACGCGCTCGCCCGGCGGGCTCGCCAGGACGCCCCCCCGGACGTTGACGTCGCCGAAGCCGTCATCGGCGAACTGGCCGGTTGGCGCCCCAGACCGCAACGCATTATCGGCGAATTCGCCATGGCGGCAAGTCTGCTGGCCGTCTTTGTCGTTGCTGCAGCCCTGTGGATCCAAATCCATCGTCGCAACGTCCAGTCCGCCCGCCGCGATCTGTTCGGCTCGATGCCGACCCTTGCCACGACAACACAACCATGAACGACGCGCGCGAAACAGCTTTCTCCACCCGACTGCCCAGGCCACGCCGCTGGCTGACCTGGCTGCTCTGTGCGGTGATCCTCCTGGCGGGGTTGATCAGCGGCTATGCCCTGGCGGTCGTCTTCCCGCCTGACTTCGGGCCAAAAGGTCCGCTCAGTTTCGAGGATCGTCGCGATCGCCTTGCCGAACGCATCGACGAGGCCGTCGATCTCAGCGCCGCACAGCACGAGCAGGTGCGACAGATCGTTGAGGAGCGCCTCAAGGCGGTTCAGGAGATTCAGCAGGTCGTCCGTCCGAAGATGGGTCAGCAGGCCCGCGCGCTGAACGAGCAGGTCCGCGCGGTGCTTCGGCCCGAGCAGATGCCCGACTGGGACGCGTTCTTCAACGAGCGCTTCGCCCGCTTCACCAGGTCGGCCAAGGAGCCCGCTGGGGAGGACGAGGATGCCGCTGAAGCCGCTGACCCGTAGCGGCCGACGCTGCTGGAGCCTGTTGGCAAAGCTTGGAGATCGAGCGTTTCCGCCGCCGGGCGGCGCCCGTACGCAGCGGACCAGGTTCGTGCATGCGGCCTGCCATGTCATGACATCTCAACACATCTCAATCGTTCGTATCAGACCGACCACGCCCGCGGAAAAAGGCGGCGAATTCTTCTTGCCGCCCGCTGCTTATATGATAAAATGTCTCATTACTTGCACGTATCGCAAGCTCTTGGCTCGGTGTCTGTCCCACGCTGGCGCGTTTTACGTAACCCTCGTGCGGTGACAGTGGCGAGTCGGAGGGGCGCGGCAAGGCCGACGTGTCGGCAGACGTGCGACAACGGTCATTTGCTGCATACGACAGTTCCCCGAGGCCTCCACGGGGGGCCCGAGACCACCAGATCGCGGACGACGTGTCCGCACAGGTACCGGTACAACGACCGGACAGGAAGCATGAAAAACATTCGCAAAATTCGCAACATCGGCATCAGTGCTCACATCGATTCGGGCAAGACCACGCTGACCGAGCGGATTCTCTTCTATGCAGGTCGCATTCACCGCGTCCGCGAGGTCCGCGGCGGCGACGGCGGGGCTACCATGGACTTCATGGACCTCGAGCGGGAGCGTGGCATTACGATTACCTCGGCCGCGACGCAGGTCGCCTGGAAGGACGAGGTCATCAACATCATTGACACGCCCGGCCACGTGGACTTCACCGTCGAAGTCGAGCGGTCGCTGCGCGTGCTGGACGGCGCGGTCATGGTGCTCTGTGCCGTCGGCGGCGTGCAGAGCCAGTCCGTCACCGTCGACCGCCAGATGAAGCGCTACGGCGTGCCCCGCATTGCGTTCGTCAACAAAATGGACCGCCAGGGCGCCGACCCGCAACGGGTTGCCACGGAAATGCGCGAGAAGCTCGGTCTGACCGTCGTGCCGCTGCAGATCCCGATGGGGCTCGGCGATGATTTCATCGGTGTGATCGATCTGATCAAGATGAAGGCGCTGACCTTCGAAGGCCAGCAGGGCGAGGAGGTTATCGAGGCCGATATCCCGGCCGATTATGCCGACGAGGCCGACCAGGCCCGCCATGACGTGCTCGATACGCTGAGCATGTACAGTGACGACATGATGGAACTGCTACTCGAGGAGCAGGACGTTCCGGAGGAGATGGTTCACGACACGATTCACTGGGCGACGGTGAACCTCGACATCGTGCCACTGATGCTGGGCACGGCCTTCAGGAACAGGGGCGTCCAGCCGTTGATCGACGCGATTTCCCGCTACCTGCCCAGCCCGCTGGATGTGACGAACACGGCCCGCGACCACGACAATGAAGGTGCCGAGACGCCCCTGTCGTGCGACCCGGATGCCCCGTGCGTCGGCATGGTCTTCAAGATCGTCGACGAGACGTTCGGCCAGCTGAGCTACGTCCGCATCTACCAGGGCACGCTCGTCAAGGGCCAGAAGTACCGCAACGCCCGGACCAACCAGGAAATGCGTGTCGGACGCATCCTGCGTATGCACGCCGACGATCGCGAAGACGTCGACGAGGCCGGTCCCGGCGCGATCGTCGCCCTGGTCGGCATTGACGCCGCCAGCGGCGACACATTCTGCGGCGAGGGCGTGAACGTCTCGCTCGAAAGTATTTTCGTGGCCGATCCGGTCATCAGCCTGTCGGTCATCCCCGCCAGCAGCCAGGACCAGGACCGCATGGCCAAGGCACTCAACCGTTTCATGAAAGAAGACCCGACGTTCCGCGTCAGCACCGATCCCGAAAGCGGCGAGACGTTGATCGCCGGCATGGGCGAGCTGCACCTGGACGTCTACATCGCGCGGATGAGGCGCGAGTACAAAGCCGACGTTACCATCGGCCAGCCCAATGTCAGTTACCGCGAAGCCCCCACGCAGGAAGCGTCGTACGACTACCGCCACAAGAAGCAGACGGGCGGTTCGGGCCAGTTCGCCCACGTCGTCGGCAAGCTCATTCCGCTGCCGGACGACGCCGAAAGTGCCTACGACTTCGAGGACAACATCAAGGGCGGCGCGATTCCGCGAGACTACATTCCGTCCGTCAACAAGGGCTTCGAAGAGGCGATGAAGGAAGGGCCGGTCGCCGGCTACGAAATCGTCGGCTGCAAGATGACGCTCGACGACGGCAGCTTCCACGATGTCGACTCCAGCGAGATGGCGTTTCGCACGGCGGCCATCGCTGCTTTCAAGCAGGCCTTCGAGCGAAGCAAGCCCTGCCTGATGGAGCCGATCATGTCCGTGGAAATCGAGACGCCCAATGAGTTCCAGGGCGCGATCGTCGGCGACCTCAACAGCCGCCGCGGGATGATCCTGGGAACGGAGATGCGCGACCGGACCACGCTCGTTAGGGCCGAGGTGCCGCTAGCGAACATGTTCGGCTACGCGACGGTGCTGCGAAGCCTCTCCAAGGGCATGAGCACCTTCTCGATGGAGATGGCCCGCTACGCCCGCGTGCCGCAGAGCATCGCCGAAGAGATCATCACCGCCCGCCGGAAGCGAAATGAAGAGGAAGCACGCTCCTAGCAGCCCGTCTGGAACGCTGTCGCTGCTGCGGCCGGGCCTTTTGCCTGCGCGTCATCGTCGCAGAAACTCGATGAATGCACTCATTGACCCTTGACCTGCGATTCCGCTCCTTGATGCTCGGCACACTGCCGCGGCCTCGCGACGCGCGCGACGCGACCCATTTCCAAACGGACTGCCGGCAACCGCTGGCCAGTACCGCACGGCGGATCACGACCATGATAGGCCGGGTCGGCGTCTCACCCAGACGCCGGGGCCGTTTTCATTCGCGCGGAGGCCGTTGAACCGGCCCGTCCGATCAGGGACAATGGCGGCACGGATTCGCGCGGAAGGAGACGCCATGAAGTCGATCCACATCGTCGAAGAACATCTGCCGATGGCCTGGGAGCGGGCGGTACTGGCCTGCTGGGAGGAGGGCGAACCGTTCGCCACCGAGTACGACAAGCCGGACGATCCAGCCAGCCGCGACGTGACCGCCATGGTTCACGTGCTCGACCCCGTCGGCGAGCCGCGCATCCACCGCGCCTTCCCGGCCGGCCTCGACGACCTTGAGAAGTATCGCGCCGAAGTCGTCTACGGCGTGCATAACCACTGGATCGATCCAACAGTCGGCAAGTGGGAATACACTTACCACGAGCGGCTGTTCGAATACCGCGTGCCGGGCGGCGGTGTCTACGACCAGATCGCCGCGCTGACGGACAAACTCCGCTCGGCCGGCCATACGCGCCGGGCCCAGGCCGTCACGTGGCAGGTCTGGCAGGACACGAACATCGACGACCCGGCCTGCCTGCAGCGACTGTGGTTCCGCGTGTCCAGCAAAACCGGCAAGCTGAACCTCAATGTCCACATGCGCAGCAATGATGCCTTCAAGGCCGCCTTCATGAACATGTACGCGTTTATCGAACTGCAGGTCATGATCGCCGGCGAACTCGGCTTGGAGGTTGGCGAGTATATGCACATTGCGGACTCGTTCCACATCTACGGCAGCTACGTCCAGGAGTTCGAGGGCTTCCTGAACACCGTCAATCAGCGCCAGTGCGCCGACCGCGTCTGGTCCAGCGAGTTCGCGAAGGACTTCTTTGTCGACGGCTGCCGGGCGCTGCTGGCCGAAGACGACATGCCCGAGGACCGCAGGGAACGCCTCCGGCGGCGCCTGGCTGATCTTGAGGGTTGAGTACACCGCACAGAAAGGCCGGTCCGACAACCGGCCTTTCCGGGTTGCCCGTAAGCCGGGCGACAGTGCGGCAAGCTGGCCGCGGCCCGCAGACGGGCCTTGCTCTCGGAAAGCGAGTTCGCCGTTGGTCAGCGCTCCATCGCCTCCCTCCGTGAGAGCAAGTGGTCATTGAATTGTCATTGCTCGGCCTTGAGCTTCAGCGATGCCGAGTTGATGCAGTAACGCCTGCCCGTCGGCTCGGGGCCGTCGTCAAAGACATGGCCGAGGTGGGCGTCGCAGTGGCCGCACCGCACTTCCGTCCGCGCCATACCGTGGCTGCGGTCGTCGATGTACCGGATGCTCTCCTTGTCGACGGGCTGATAGAAACTCGGCCAGCCTGTCCCGGAGGCGAACTTCGTCTCGGAGGTGAACAGCGGCTTGTCGCAGACGACGCAGTGATACGTGCCCGCCGTCTTGGTATCCCAGTAGACTCCGGTGAAGGGCGGCTCGGTGCCGCACTGCTGCGTCACGCGGTATTGCTCCTCGGTCAGGCGCGACCGCAGGTCGCCATCGTCGGTTGCCTTGTTGGGCGGGTCGGTCATGGTTGGCTCCTGCTCACGGGGCTGCGGGGATTCGCGCGTGGCGTTTGAGGCCGTGCATGCGGCCAGCGTCGTCGAGCACAGGCATATCGCTACAGCAACGCGCATCACAAGTTTCCCATCATGGTAGGCAATGAACTCTTAACGTGAGATCACCGTCGCCAGTCAGTACGATTGTCTCTGTCTTCACAACGAAGCAGGCCCGGCGGGCGTTCCGCGTGGGTTGGCTTTTCCAAAACGGAGTGACGATGGCCGAACGGAAGAAGCGAGTGCTCTACGGCGTACACGGGTACGGCCGGGGCCACGCCGCGCGGGCACTGGCCATGCTGCCGAAGCTCATGGACGCCTACGAGGTCCTGGTGCTGGCGGGCGACGACGCCTACGATCAACTGAAGGCGGACTACCCCGTCATCCGCATTCCCGCGCTGCGATACTACCAGGGCCGCGGCGGTCGGCGGTCGGCGTGGCAGACAATCAAGCGCAGCATTCCCGCCTCGCTGGATCTGCTGCTGCAGGGGCCGATCAGCTATATGGTCGAGGACGAGATGCGGCAGTTCGCCCCGGACGTGGTCATCAGCGACTCGGAAGGCTGGACGCACCGGGCGGCCCGGCGGCAGGGCATTCCGCGCATCACGTTCGATCATTTCGGCGTGCTGGTCTACAGCCGCCTGCCGATGAACACCTGGGACCGGCTGGTCTGCTGGTTCGAGTCGCTCTGCTACCGGGGGTTGGTCGTCCGGCCGGACCGCGTGGTCACGGCGGCCTTCTTCCCCGGCGAGCCGCGCGAGCCCGGCGTCCACGTGGTCGGCCCGATCCTTCGGCAGATTGTTCGCGAGACCGAAGCGACCGACGGCGATCACCTGCTGGTGTACTTCACCAACGCCCGGCAGCATTACACGCCGGCGGTGGAACAGGCCCTCCGCGGGCTGGATATCCCCGTGAAGGTTTACCACCCGGAGAAACGCGGCGGGGTCGACAATGTGGTCTACCATCCGCTTGGCAATGAGCCGTTCGTCCGTGACCTTGCCAGTTGCCGGGCCGTCCTGAGCACCAGCGGCAACCAGCTCATTAGCGAGGCGATCCACTTCGGCAAGCCGATTCTCACGTGTCCGGAAGAGGCCCTCGAACAGCGGCTCAACGCCCACTTCGTCGATCGCTGGGAGATCGGCATGGCCGTCGCGCAGAGCCATCTCACCACGCAACAGATGAAGACGTTCCTTGCCAGCAGCGACGAATTCAAATCGAACATGGCCGCCCATCAGCGAGACGGGCTGGACGAGGCATGGCAAGCGATCCGAGCGGCCATCGACGAGTTGACGGATGACGACCGGCCGCAAAAGCGTTAACATAATCTTAGCAAATCGGGGTCTACGATGATGGTCGGTCGGCCGATAGAATAGGCGGGCTGGCGGTGCCGAGACAGACCATGAACGAAATGACCGAGCCACAGCAGCGTGCGACCAAGACGGTGGGTGTCATTGACATCGGCTCGAACTCGGTGCGCCTGGAGATTGCCGAAGTCTATCCGGACGGGCACTTCGAGGTGCTCGAGCGTGCCCGCCTGCCGGCCCGGCTGGGCCAGGATACATTCGTCGATCGTTCGCTGTCGCGGCGAACCATGAATGCGACGATCAGCATTCTCCGCGGCTACATGAAGATGATCGAGACCTACCAGGTCGAGGAGCTTCGGGCCGTGGCCACCAGCGCCGTGCGGGAGGCGGCCAATGCCGACGCCTTCCTGGACCGCATTTTCATTGCCCTCGGCCTGGAGGTGGAGGTGATCGAGCCGGTCGAGGAGTCGCGGCTTATCGTCTCGGCCGTTCGCGAGTCGATCGGCAGCGAGGCGTTGTCAAAAGGATGCTCGCTGGTCTCGGAGGTCGGGGGTGGCAGTGCGATGCTGGCCCTGCTGGAGGATGGCGAGATTGTCAACTCCGGCAGCTACGCTCTCGGCGCCATTCGCCTGCAGGAAGCACTCGATACCTCCGGGGAACGCCCCGACCGGGCCGTCGACATGCTGCGCCATCAGATCGCCAGCGTGGTCGCGGCCATGTCCAAGACGCTGCCGCTCAAGCAGGTTCGCACGTTTGTCGCCGTCGGTGGCGATGCGCGTTTTGCCGCCGACCAGGTCGGCCCCGGACACACCGGCAACGACCGGGCCATCAGTCGCGAGACATTTGATCAACTCATCAACGATTGCCAGGGCCATACGCCCGACGACCTGGCCCGCAAGTACAAGCTGCCGTTCGCCGAGGCCGAGACCGTCGTGCCGGCCCTGCTGGTCTACCAGGCGATCATGCAGGAAACGCGGGCGAAGACACTGCTCGTCTCCGAGGTCTCGATGCGGGACGGCGTGCTGCACGACCTAGCCCTGCGGGCGACCGGCCGCGGCCAGGAGGAAGAGGCCACATCCGCGATCCGTTCGGCCCAGACCATCGCCGAGAAGTACCACTGCGACATGAACCACGCCGGGCACGTCGCGACGCTCAGCCTCCAGCTCTTCGATGAGCTTCGCAACGAACACGGCCTGGCCAGTCGCTATCGGCTGCTGCTGAACGTTGCGGCGGTCCTCCACGAGGTGGGCGGCTACATTAACGGCCGGGCGCATCACAAGCACAGTTACTACATTATCTCCAACACGCCGGTCTTCGGTCTTCGGGCCGACGAGCAGGACGTGGTCGCCAACGTTGCGCGGTATCACCGGCGCAGCGCGCCGCGCCAGAGCCACCTGCCCTACATGTCGCTGCCGCGGGAGCGACGTGTCGCCGTCAGCAAGCTTGCGGCAATTCTGCGGGTGGCCGACGCCCTGGAACGCGGCCACAACCAGGCCGTGTGGGAGTTTGACGTTGAACGCGTCGATGACGAGATCGTCCTGCACGTCCACGGCGTGAATGATCTTGCCCTGGAGCGTCGGGCTCTGGCGAGCAAGGGGGACCTGTTCGAGGACACATACGGCTTGCGCTTGCGGCTGGACGAATCGTAGGAACGGACGGGCGACACATGAGCGAGACGAACCTGACATCTGCCGAGTTGTACATCAACCGCGAACTGAGTTGGCTGGAGTTCGATCATCGTGTGTTGATGGAGGGCAAGAACCCTGACGTGCCGCTGCTGGAACGGCTGAAGTTTCTCGCGATTGTCAGCTCGAACCTCGATGAGTTCTTCATGATCCGGGTGGCCGGCCTGAAGCAGCAAGAGGTCGCCGCCGTCCCCGCGACCGACCCCAGCGGCCTGACCCCGACCGGGCAGCTCGTCTGCATCGGCCAACGCGTCCGGCAACTTGTGGCCGAGCAGACGGCCGCCATCCACGACGTGCTCGACCACCTCGCAGAGCAAGGCATTCATATGCTCAGTCGCGACGACTGGTCACCATCGCAGCGACGCTTTCTGGAGGACTACTTCCGACAGGACGTCGAGCCGGCGGTCACGCCGATTGCCATCCAGGACGTCCAGCCAAAACCGCTGCTGGCCGGGCTGCGCCTGAACGTCGCCCTCCGACTGCAAAACCCCGACGCGCCCGAGGCCGAGCCGAAGATCGCCGTGTTGCCCGTGCCGCGCGGCCTGCCACGCTTCGTAACCATCCCCGCACGGGAAGGTCTACAGGTGGCGACGCTGGAGGACGTGGTGGCCGCCTTTGCCGACCGCCTGTTCCCCGGCTACGACATCATCGACTCGGCAGCCTTCCGACTTTCGCGCGACAACGACGTCAGCGTCCGCGACGACGAAGCCGACGATCTCCTGCGTAGCATCGAGCACGCCGTCCGCGACCGCATGCGTCGGCAGGTCGTGCGGCTGGAGATCACGGCCGGCGCCGACCCGGCCCTGCTGGAATATCTCCGCGAGTGTTTCGAGATCACCGATGACGACGTCTACAGTATCGCGGGCATGCTGGGTGCGGCCGACCTGATGGACGTGGCCACACGCCCGGGCTTCGACGAGCTGAAGTATGACGACTGGCCCGCCCAGACGCCGCGCGACCTGCTGCGGAGCGACGACCTGCTCACCACGCTGCAGGAACGGGACGTGCTGCTGTTCCATCCGTACGAGACGTTCGACCCCGTCATCGAACTGCTCGATCGGGCGGCCGACGACGGCCAGGTCATCGCCATCAAACAGACGCTCTACCGCACGGCCGGCGATTCGCCGATCGTCAAGGCGCTGATCCGGGCGGCTGCCAGTGGCAAGCAGGTGACGGTGCTCGTCGAACTCAAGGCCCGTTTCGACGAGGCCCGAAACGTCGGCTGGGCGCGAAAGCTCGAAGACGCCGGCTGCGACGTGATCTACGGCGTAGCAGGGCTGAAGACGCACGCCAAGGCACTGATGATCGTTCGGCGGGAGGAGTACGGCATTCGGCGGTACGTGCATCTGGCGACGGGCAACTACAACGACCGCACGGCCAAGCTGTACTCCGACATCGGTCTGATGACCACCGATCGCGAACTGGCCAATGACGTCTCGGCCTTCTTCAACCTGCTGACCGGTTACTCGCACGAGGTGGGCTGGTCGCGGCTGGCGATCGCACCGACAGGCCTGCGGCCCCGGATTCTGGAGCTGATCGAGCGCGAGATCCAGTCGTCGACCGATGCCCAGCCCGGCCAGATCATCGCCAAGATCAACAGCCTTCAGGACCCGAAGGTCATCCGCGCCCTGTACCGCGCCAGCCAGGCCGGCGTGCAGATTCAGCTAAACGTGCGCGGCATCTGCTGCCTGCGGCCGGGCGTGCCGGGCGTCAGCGAGACCATCGAGGTCGTCTCGATCATCGACCGTTATCTCGAGCATGCGCGGGTTGTCTACTTCCGCAACGGCGGGCACGGCGAGATCTATCTGTCCAGTGCCGACTGGATGGTCCGCAACCTGGACAAGCGGCTGGAGACGCTCTTCCCGGTCGTCAGCGATGATCGGCAGAAGCGCCTGCGGAAAATCCTGCGAACGTACTTCCGGGACAACGTCAAGGCCCGGCGTCTTCTGCCGGACGGCTCGTGGGAACCTGTCAACACCCAGGGCGATCGCGTCCGTTCGCAGGAAGCATGTTGGCGTGAGGCGGTGGCAGCGGTGCGGGCAAGCGAGAACGAAGGGCCACAGTTCCGGCCGATTCGCAACCCCGACCGCGGCGAGCCGTAATGCTGCGGGGCCTGATCGCGGACGCATTGCATATGACATCCAGCCCCTACGGGCCGCCATGGCCAGACCAAGCGCCTGAGCGTCTGGTTCGCGTGGTCGTCAGCTCCTCGTCGGGGCGACCAGCGCCAACAGCGCTTTGCGCGCGGAATGTTCGTTGAAGGCTCGGATGCCCTCGTCTCGCGGGCGGATATCGATTTCGATGGCGTGGCGCGTGAGGAAGTCGCGGACATCGCTTTGCAGGTCATCAACGCTGCCCGGCCCGGCGATGAAGAGCAGCTCCGGGCCACCTTTGCACGCTCGGCGTATGTCGTCAACGGTCAGTTGCGAGACGTCGCTGAGCTGCAGGTTCCGTTTTTTGCGTTTGCGTTTCTTGGGCCTGCCGCTGACGCGGACCATCACGTCGCGGGTCCACGGCCTGCCGTCGATAGTCACGCCCTCCTCGGTGGCCAGGACCTTGGGGTAGCAGGCCTGGCGTGGCGATGAGCGGTCGAGCGGGTCGATGCCCGCGGCCTGCATGCCGAGCGCGGCGGCCCCGAGGATGCCGGCGTCGTCGGCCAGCACCGACTGAATGAGTTGGGTCTGGGCTTGGTCGCCAAGGTAGGTGTCCTTGGCTACGGTCTCCTGAACGATGGGCATGATGAAGTGGCCGCAGGCTTCCATCACGCCGCCGCCGAGGACGATCACGTCCGGCGTCAGCAGGTGACGCAGCGAGATGCACGCCAGGCCGATGGCTTCGGCGGCCCGGCGGAGGATGCCGGTGACGACCGTGTCGTCGGCTTCGAGTGCGTCGTTGAGTACGCCGCTGCGAATCCGTCCATTGATGTCGTCCAGCAGTTTTCGCACGACGGTCGACTTGCCGTCCTTGATGGCCGCTCGGATGTCGCGTTCGATGGCGGTTCGGCTGGCGATGGCTTCCAGGCAGCCATGACTGCCGCACCCGCAGAGCGGCCCGCCGATGTCCATGATCATGTGGCCGAGCTCGACACTGCTGTACCGCTCACCACGGATGAGCTTGCGGTTAACGAAGATGCCCCCGCCGATGCCCGTGCCCACGAAGATGCCAATCACCGACGACGCCTGGCGGGCCGAGCCCACCCAGAACTCGCCGAGCGTCGAGGCGTCCACATCGTTGCCCAGCGCGACCGGCACACCGAACGTCCGGGCCAGCGGTTCGCGAAGCGGCTCGCCGGAGATGCCGATGTTGGGCGCGGCACAGACCTGGCCCTGTTCATAGTCGACGATGCCGGGCACGGCCAGGCCGATCCCGCCGATACCGGCCGGCGTCAGATCGGCCGCGTCGAGACACGCGCGAATGGTTTCCTCGATGGTCTGGCGAATCTGCGGGGCGGTCGCTCCCTGGGGAGTCCCCAGCCGGTGCCGCTTGATGGCCTGCCCGGAAGCCCTGACGACGGCAGCGTGAATCTTGGTTCCGCCGACGTCGACGCCGATGAATCGTTGGTGTGCATCATCCATGTCGGCCACGATACCGCCTGAGTCCGCCCACGTCAATTCGCGCTACCACAGAGTCAAAGAGCGCAAAGAGATGAACAACCACCAAGGCATGACGAGCACAAAGAACTCGCAATCGCCTTGGGCTTGCCCGGCTCATTTCTTCGTGTCTTGATGCGTTCGTGGTTTTCCGGTTCTCCTTCCGTGCTGATGGAGACTTCGAATACGACACGGAATACTGATTGATAGATTGACACGACGCACGGTTACGATTCTTGATTCACAACGCCGAGTTCGTGACTGACAGTTCCTTTATGGCTCTGCGGCTCTGTGGTTACGCATTTGCAAGACCAAGGCCACATAGACGGCGTTCAATCCTTTCTGATTGTCTTGGGTTTGCAGAGGTGCTTTTTTTTTTTGGCGACCGCGCCGCACTTCGTGCAGCGGAAGCGGCCGGCTTTGGGTTTGTTCTTGTTCTTGTTCTTGTTCTTGCCCTGCAGACAGCCCATGGGGCCTCCCTTCATTGCGTTGCGTGCCTACGGGTTATTGTAGGATGCGTCGTGGGCTGAAGGCGGTCGAGAATTGAACCGGCGGGCATCGAGATAGCTACTCAGAGCGTCGGTCAACACACCGGCGGTCTTGCCCGGCGCCTGCGAGCGGAAGCCGCTCATCACGTAGTGCAGTGCCGTCGCCGGTGCCCCGAAAACCGGCACGCCCAGAGCCGTTCCGCAACTGAGACCGTTGGCCATTGGCACAATGTATCCGAGGTCGAGCGGCCGGAATGGCTGGAGGTCCCGCCCGCCGATGGCGCCAAGGACGTTCCGGGCCGCGGCCACACCGCCGCCGATGGCGTGCTGGACGCTCATGCGGATCGGTCGCGACTCGCCCGGCCGAACGAACCCGGCCGCGTCTCCCGCCGCCCAGATGCCCTCGCCGGCCTGGAGATACTCGTCGGTGGCGGCCCGGCCGTTGCGGTCGCCGCGGGGCAGCTTGCGGGCGACGGCGCCGGGTGCCACGCCCGCGGCCCAGATGAGTCGAGCGCCGGCGATGCGTTCGCCGTCGCAGAGCACGACGGTCGATCCGTCGACGGCCTCGACGGTGGTCTCCAACCGCACGTCGGTATCCATACGGCGGACGTTGCGAAGGACGTAGCGGCTGTGCGATTCCGGCAGGAGGCTGCACAGGCGGGACAGGAACTCGGCGAGAACGATGCGGGGCCGATGGGGCCAGCACCGCAGGCGGAGGTTCGTGGCAAGCTCCACACCGGTCGGGCCACCGCCAGCGATGACGAACGCGGCGGCCGGGTCGCGCGTGGCGGTGCGGATGATTGACTCGGCATTGCGCGCGCTGTCGAGCGTCAACGCGTGCGCTCGGAGGTCGCCGCGGCCACGAACGTTGGTTTGGGCGCCGGTGGCAACGATAACGTGGTCGAATGGCACGTCGCCATCGGTTGTTTTTACAACACGCCGGTCGGCGTCCACGTCCGTCGCCTCGGCCTGGCGGAAGGTCAGCGCCCATCGCTGCTCCGCCTGCCGCAGGTCGTAGGTCGCGCTGGCCCGGCGGACGCGCCCGCCGACGACGTCCGGCAGCAGGGGGTGGAAGTCGCTTGTCGGCCGCGGGTTGATGAGCGTGACGTCGAGCTGGCCCGCGCGGGCCCGCCGCGCCAGCGTCCGGGCCGACCACAGCCCGGCAAAGCCCCCGCCCAGAATGACCACGCGCGGTTTCATCTCATTTCATCGTAGCGCAATGAAACGGCCGCGACAATGCATCAGGCGCTGTCGCGGCCGGGAAAGACACCGGAGGGGGCAACTACTCGCGATTCTGGATCAGCCCCTGGTTGGGGGGCGTGAAGTTCTTGGCCCGCGGATCGCTCCAGCCCGTATTCGTCGGCAGAGTGGGCATCCAATTGGAAACATGGTGCTCTGTGCCGTCGGAGTCTACGTAGTAGACTTCATTGGCTCGGCTTGACCAGTCACCGGGGATCGGTGGATCATTCGGGTTGGTGGTGTACCACTGATCGCCGATTCTGACGCTGACAACCGTGGCGCCGGCCGGCAGGCCGGTGCCGGTCGTGGTGATCCTTCCCGTGCCTATGTCATCTGGGGGCCACGGCTGATTCTTGCCGCCCCATGCGTGAGGCCGGGCCTCTTTCTGGCGTTTTTTTATCTGAGCCAAACGTTCCTGGCGTTCTCTTTCCGCTTTTTCCACGAACTCTTTCGTTCTCTTTTTCTGGCGTTTGCTTAGCTTCGCGTCCATGTCCTCGATCCAGGCATTGACCTTCTCAAGCAGCTTCTTTTCCTCGTCGGTCAAACCTTCTGATTCTTCCTTCTTCGTCAGTCTTTTGCGCGCGTCCAGTGAGACGGCCATCATGTAAGCTTCAAACGGCGAGTTATACCCTAGGCCTTTGATAATAACCCATTCGCTTGGCCCGCTGCCCTTGCATGCGGTCTGGAGAACAGCGAAGCAACCCAAGAGCATTAGCAGTGTCGCACGTAGACGTTGTTTATGTATGTTCTGAGAATGTGTCATCGTCATATCTCCCGGTTGGCTGGGAATGTAATCAGAATGTCAGTGATGCACGAAGGCCGATCACGGTGGCGTGGTCGACGTTGTTTACGCCGCCGGGGTTCTCGATGACCTGCAGCGAGCCGCCCATGTTGAAGAAGGGCATGATCTGCGCGTCGTAGTAGATTTCGTACGCGGTTTCCTGGGACTTGTCGATGGCGGCGGAGCTTTCCAGCATCGCCTGGGCAACGCCGAAGCCCATCGTGTCGGCGGGCCGGCCGGGAATCAGGCCCTGGTACTGCAGGCCGGCCGACCAGAAGCCATGGTTCCAGGTAATGTTGCCCGGCCGATAGCCGTAGCGGGCAAAGACGCCGACGCCCTGCATGTCAAAGGGATTGTCCGGGCATTCCTTCCAGATCATCTGCGAGGCGTTGAGATACAGGCCGCAGTCGTCCCGCTTAGACCCGGAAATGTAGAAACCATCGTGGTAACGTCCCTTGGGCTGCGGGTCGTACCAGAAGCCGATGCGATACGCACCCGGCAGGATGGTTTCGCCGAACGGCATGAGCGGTTCCCAGCCGGTCTCGACGATCGTGAAACTGTCGTCCCGGCCGTGGAAGGCAGTGTTGAAGCCGGTCTCCCGGCTGTCGGCGTTGGCGTCAACGACGGCAGCCGTCACGTAGAACTCCGGCAGCGGGCGGACGTCGACCATTACGCCGAGGCCGGCCTCGGGGAAGGGAATCGAGGGGTTCGAGCTCAGGGCCGCATTCATGAACTGCCGCGACGGGTCCTCGGCGAAGTAGTTGCGGTCGAAGTTGCTCAGGGCAAACTTACCCAGGCGGACGAGTACCTTCTCGTCGAGCAGTTGCTGGTCGTAGAAGTACTGCGAGACGTAGATCGCCTCGTCGCCGTTGCCGCGATACGTGCCATAGCTGCTGACATTCATGAACGCCCCGACGCTCGATGCGTTCAGGCCGTTGGACCAGTGGCCGGTGGCGGTCATGTGGACCGACGCGCCCTTGAGTTTCAGCAGCGGCTCCATGTCCCAGTGCATATCGACGTCGTATCGGCCCTGCCAGCGGCCGGAGTGTCGGCCTGTGAAGATGCCGCTCTCAGAGTGCAGGTTCATCTGGTAGGTCTGCGTGTGGCGTCCGACAACGTATAGGCCCGTCTGGCGGTAGAGGGCCATCTTGTCGGCGAGAAGCTGTCCCATCCCGAGCAAGCCGCTCTGCGTGTATCGTCGCGCCGTTGCCGACCGCGAGGGATCCTCGGCGAGGCCCATCGCATCAAGAATGGCCAGCCAGTCTCGCTCGCCGGCCATTTCGCGCGGCACGGGCGCCGACGCCTCGGCCTTTTCGTTGGCGGCCGTTGCCTCCTCGGCGATGGCCTGGGGGGCGGCGAGCAGCAACGTACCCAAGCAAAGTAGCACGATCGTCTTGTAGTGCATCCCAGTTCTCCCGGATCCAACGCCGCATGTAGCGTGCGGCGCGTGCCATATGTACATTGTGCGTCGATGTCGTCCCGGTCGACTGCCCCGGATTCTGGACTCACCGCAGCCCGCCTGCGGGGCAGGCGGGCCGGTCGCTTCCATGCGACGGAGGCCAATGTAGTCAGGACTGCGTACGATTGCACGAGAAAAACCGAGGGAGGCTCGGCGCAACATACACTCAATACATGCCGCTGTGGCGAAACTGTCGGGGGGAGGCCTGGAAGGTTCTCCGGAAGACGCGGCCAAAGTAGCTCGTATCGCGGTAGCCGCAGGCGCGGGCGACGTCGGCGACAGGACGGTCCTCGTGGCGCAGCCGTTCGGCGGCGTGCTGCATTCGCAGCTCGGTGAGGAACTCGCCGGGCGGCTGGCCCTCGCTGGCGGTGAAAAGGCGCGTGAAATAGGCGCGGCTGAGATTGGCGGCTTCGGCGAGTTGAGTAGCCCCGATGGATTCGTGGAAATGCTCGCGGGCATAGTCGATGGCGCGGGCGATGGCGGGCGGACGCCGGGCCTGTCCGCCGCGGCGCCTGGCGGGCAGGGCCATTTCGCCGAGGGCCGTCGCCACGTCGTAGGCCAGTCGCGATGCCTGCCAGGGGGACGTGACCTGTCCGTCCAGGACGGCCAGCGTGGCCCGCCCGGCGGTCTGCAGCAGCGGGCTGGTGTCAGACAGATCGACGAGCGGTCCGATTGCATCGACGACGGCCCGCCAGATACGGAGGACCTGCGATCCGTGCAGGCACAGGTAGAAGAACCGCCACTCGCCGCCCGTGGGCAGCCAGTAGCGGTGATCGTGCGGCATGTGCAGCAGCATCGCCTGGCCCGCCCGGAGCGTATACGCCCGGCCCGCGCAGTCCAGACGTCCCTCCCCGTCGAGAGTCACCTGGATGAGCGCCCACGGCGATCGGCCCCGCCGCAAGCCGTGCCAGTCGTAGTTGTTTGCTCGTTCGTGTGACCAGCCGGCCGAGGAGATCATGGCGTGGAGGCGCGGGACGGTGCGGGCGAACAGCAAGGCCCGGCTGCCGGGCTCGCGGGCTGTCAGCGCTGATGTCACAATAGTGCTATTCATGTCACACGATTATGATTGCCTTGTTATTGCAATGCAATACGATAGGGCACAGATGTCCCTCACACGAAAATAGGAGCAGTGACACCATGGCAATCAAGGTAGCATTCATCGGCGCTGGCAGCGTGGGTTTCACGCGGCGGCTGTTTCGCGACATTCTGACCGTGCCGGAACTCCAGGACACACAGTTCGCCTTTACGGACATTTCCAAGGCGAACCTCGACATGGTCAGGGAGCTTTGCCGCAAGGACCTCAAAGCCAACAAGCTGTCGGCAAAGCTGAGAGCCACGACGAACCGCCGCAAGGCACTCGAGGGTGCCGACTATGTGGTGAACTGCGCGCGTATCGGCGGGCTGGAGGCCTTCAAGACCGACATTGACATTCCGCTGAAGTACGGCGTGGACCAGTGCGTCGGCGACACGCTGTGTATTGGCGGCATCATGTACGGCCAGCGGAACATCGCCTGCATGCTGGAGTTCTGTCAGGACATCCGCGAGGTCGCCGCCGAGGGCTCGCTGCTGCTGAACTACGCGAACCCCAACGCCATGAATACCTGGGCGGCGAATCTGTACGGCGGCGTCGATACTGTCGGCCTGTGCCACGGCGTCCAGGGCGGGCACCATCAGATCGGCCAGGTGATCGAGCTGCTGGTCAACGAAGGCCGCAAGAAGGGCTCGCCTGGCTACGTCGAGGTCTCGAAATCCGACGTGGACATCATCTGCGCCGGCATCAACCACCAGACGTGGTACGTCCAGGTGATCTACAACGGCGAGGACTGGACGGGGCGGCTGCTGGAGGGCTTCGAGAAACACCCGGAGTTCAGCAAGACCGAGAAGATTCGCATCGACATGCTGCGACGTTTCGGCTACTACAGCACCGAAAGCAACGGTCACCTCAGCGAGTACGTGCCGTGGTACCGCAAGCGGGCGAAGGAGATTCGCAAGTGGATTTCGATGGATTCGTGGATCAATGGCGAGACGGGCGGCTATCTTCGGGTCTCTACGGAAGGGCGGAACTGGTTTGAGACCGATTTCCCGGAGTGGATGGAGGCCGACGACCCGCCGATCGGCCCGGAGATCCGCAGCGAGGAGCATGGCAGCTACATCATCGAGGGCCTAGAGACCGGTCGCGTGTACCGGGGCCATTTCAACGTGCCGAACAACGGTTGCGTCACGAATCTTCCGGACGACGCGATCGTCGAGGTGCCGGGCTATGTCGATCGCAATGGCATGAACATTCCGCAGGTGGGCGATCTGCCGCTGGGATGTGCGGCCGTCTGTAACAGCAGCATCCAGGTCCAGCGGATGAGCGTCGAGGCCGCCATCGCCGGCGACGTGGAACTGCTCAAACAGGCGGTCATGATGGACCCGCTGACGGGGGCCGTCTGCAATCCAATCGAGATCGACCAGATGGTGGACGAGATGCTTGTCGCGCAAGCACAGTGGCTACCGCAGTATGCCGATGAGATTCCTGCGGCGAAGAAGCGCCTCGCCGCCGCGAAACGTAAGGGCCAGTACTGCGGGACGAAGAAGGGCAAGGGCGCCGCTCGCAAGAAGACCCGGACCGTCAGCCAGATGCAAAGGAATGCCGAGCAGCATCGCAAGCAAGCCGCCGCCGCGGACAAGGCGAACATGACGAAGAACAGCTGACCCATATCGCATGCCTGCGCATACATTTGTACAGTTTTTGCGCAAATACGGGGGGATTTCTGGTATGCTGGATGTACCGTGCCGGTCGGTTCGCCTCATGGCGGCCGGCCGGTTGTTTCATTTACTGCCGTAGCCGTATCAGAGGTTATCTGTGTTCTGGTCTACCTGTTCATCCTGTGGTCATCAGTTCTGCGTTGCCGACGAGAATGCCGGGCTGGAACTTCCCTGCCCCCACTGCAAGACGCGGGCGGTCTATCAGCCGACGCCGCAGGCCGATCGCGGCGGGGCGGTTCGCCGCGATGCGGCGCACGGCGGCGGCTTTCGCGATGAGCACGAGGACTTCGACGGCGACGGGGGCATCGAGATCGTCGAGCCGGGCTCGGCCGACGACGTCACGCCACCGCATTCGCTGCCCGGCGGGGCAATTCACGTCGCCCACGGCCATGACGAGGAGGCTCACGCGCCCGTGGATCTGGGAGGCGAGCCCGTCACGGGGCCGCTGAGACGGCGAACGCACCGTCGTCTGGGCGGCGCGTGGATGGGGGTTCCGGCCGCGCTGCTGATCGTCGGGGTGGGCTACCTGGTTCATCTGGCGATTGAGACCGGGCTCTTGAGCGAGGTGGCCGAGGAGTCTTCCGAAACAGGTGTCGAGGCGGTTCGTGACGACAGGGCAGCCCAATACGGCCGCGATCGGTCGATGCTGCCGACGTCGAGCGTATCGGGCGAGAGCGTGCCAGCGGAGCCGGAGCCGGAAACCAAGAGCGTTGTGGCCGACGTGGGGACGGTTTATGACGCCGAACCGACCGTCTGGGATGGCTTTAACGGCGTGCGGTGGATGGCGCGGGCCTCGAATCTGGACGGGCTGACGTCGGCGGGCGATCTGGGGACAATCTTCGAGGCCGACATGAAGTGGTACGTCCGCGAGAATGAGCTGCGGCGGTTCGCCGGGGCGCCGGTCGACGCGATCTACTACGGTTTCCTGAACGGCAAGTTCTGCGAGGCCCGGCTGGTCAGCGGCTCGCCGAAGAAGGTTCTGGCGTGGATTGAGCAGCGTTACGGCCCGAGCAACGAGGAGTCTCACATTGAGGGCGTGCTGCGATGGCGGGGCGAGAGCAGCGGCGGCCGGACGGTGGTGGTCGAATACGCCGAGCGGTCAGCGGCCCTTCCGGCGACGATGCGGATGACTGTCGAAGGCGTTCTTTGACAGCCGGGTGGTGGTGGCTGGTGGTTTCTGTTGGTTCCTGGCGAGGCATCGAAAAGGGGCAAGGTACGCATGGCACGGCCTTGACAGCCCATTCATACAAGCAAGAAGCGCCTCGACCTCGCGACGGGATCCATTTCTACGCGGAATGTGAATACGCCAACGTGCCGTGAAGTGCATGGGGGGGTGTTCGGGGATTTGCACGGTCACACCTCGGCATCGAAATAGCCGGGAAGCGATACCGGGCACCTGCCCTTCGCTGCCATCTCGCCGAGCCAGACCTTGACCATGGCCCGCTGCGAGGGCTCAGAGTCGTCGAAGCTCATTACCCAGTTCGGCGCGTAGGGAATCTCCTGCAACTTGAAGGGGTCACCGAACGATGAGAATATCACACACGGATGCTCCCGCCAGTAACCCTTCCACAGCGTCATGACCATGTCGCCATACATCCGCGTCGTCCCGTAACGCGGGCGGACACAGAGATTCAGAAAGACGGCGTCGTAATCGCCCTGAATCGCGCGCAGCTCATCACGAAAGAGGTTCACCTCGTGCCGTACGCTGATGCCGCGCCGGCGCAGTTCCTCGTCAACCACGGGGATATCCGGCACGTGCCCGTGGCGGAGCCCCTCGGTGTGCAGCAGGGTCACGGTCAGCACCTTGGCCCCGGCGCCCAGCATGACCGGCAGCCGACCGCCGACGTTCCGGGCGACGACGATGCTGTTGTCGGCAATCGTCTGCGCGGTGTTTTGCCAGTCGGTGCGTTCCTCGGGCGTCGTCTCCGCCTCGGGCGCATCGGAAAACAGTCCTACGCGCGCCTTGAGTTCCAGAACACGTCGGGCGGCTTCCGTCAATCGCTCTTCCGTCAGCTTGCCGTCCCGGACGGCTGCCAGGGCACCGTCGCTGTCCGTCTCCGGCTCGGCGAACAGATGCACGTCCGTGCCGGCCGCAACGTTGCGCCAGCACCGCTCGACAGGATCGGTATACCCGGCGATACCCGGCATCGACGCCGCGTCGCAGATCGTCAGCCCCTCGAAACCGAGTTCGTCGCGGAGGAAGTCCACCTGGATCTTGCGGCTCAACGTCGCCGGCGGCAGGCCCATGGTGTCCGCCTCGCCGTCCACGAACGGCAGCGCGATGTGTCCGACCATGATCGTCATCACGCCGGCGTCAATGACGGCTCGCCAGACCCGTCCATAGGTGTCCATCCACTCGTCTGGCGAGAGGGCGTTGACGGCCGCGCAGATATGCGGCTCACGCTCTTCGGCGCCATCGCCTGGAAAATGCTTCGCCGTCGCGGACATCCGCCCGCCGCGCTGCACGCCGCCAATATAGGCCGTCGCCATCCGCCCGACGTGTTCCGGGCGAGAGCCATAGGTCCGCGTGAAGGTCATCGGGTTCGCCGGGCACAGGCACAGATCGGACACCGGCCCGAGCGTCCAATGAACGCCCAGCGCCCGGCCTTCGCGAGCGACGGCCCGGCCGATCGTCTCGACGTGCGCCGGGTCATTCGCCGCGCCGCACGCCATGCCGGCGGGAAAGACCATCCGCCCCGCCACGGGCCCGCCGGCGCCGTTCTCCATGTCGGCACAGACAATGATGGGCACCTCCGAGACCTGCGACAACCGCGAGGTCAGCTTGACGGTGGCCTCTTCGCTGCCGCCGGCCAGAAAAACGCAACCGACGCCGTACTGCTCCACGCGCCGCAACGTGCGGTCGATCAGCTTGTCGCAGGCGACTTCGTCGTAGTCCCAGGCGACGGGACAGAGCAGTTGGCCGATCTTGTCCTTCACGGACATTCCGGCCAAGAGGGTGTCAATGCGTTTGGTTGTTTCAGGAGCGAGTGTTTCCAGCATGCGGGATACCATAGAGCATCCCAAGCCGGCGAGCAAGGACTTGTGCCACCGGGGGCGATTGTGAAGAAAGCCCTTCAGCGTCATGGGGACCCGCCAGCGGTGCAAATCGGCCACTCGGCCTGTGGATTGTCCGCTTCCACGCGCGTCAGTGACATCCGACGCGATGCCGGCCTTCTCTGAGCCTCGTCGAGACCGTCAAGGGTGTCCGAGCCGTGGTCAATCGATTGGCTGTGGAGCCGCTGGTGGATAGAACCGATGCACAGATATCCACGGACATCGTGATGGCGCTGGCGACCGACAGGACAACAGAATCATACGAGATCGACGTCTCCGTGGTGGACGGTATGGCCTATCTCTACGGCACGGTCGACTCTTACTTCGAGAAGGGCCAGGCCGAGGATATCGCCGCGACAGTCGCCGGTGTGACCGATGTGCGTAACTATCTCGATGTCGAGTATGAAGGTCCGCTCGCTTACCACCCGTATCTCGACGACACCTACCTGTATGACTACGACTGGTATGACTACGCGCCTGTCTACACGTATGAGGACGACGCTGAGCATCATCTGGAGGCAACCAATGATCTTTCAGGAAATCATGACCGCAACGTTGGAAGGCATCGAAACCGGGGCCACTATCTCTGAGGCCGCAATGCTGATGGACAAGCACGACGTCGGATGCCTGGCCGTTGTACAGGACGGCGATGTCGTCGGCACGGTTACCGATCGGGATATTGTCATCCGGGCGATCGCTGCCAAAAAGGATCCGAAAACGACTGCCGTCCGTAAAGCGATGACTACAGATCCGGTGTTCCGTCACAGGGAAGACGCGGTCGAGACTGTGGCCGAGCGGATGCGGGAGCAAAACATCCGCCGGCTGATCGTCAAGGATGAGAACGGCATTCCGGTCGGGATGATCTCCGTCGGCGACATCGCCACCCGAGCCCACGAAGCAGGAATGACCGGTAAGGTCATAGAGGAGCTGTGCAGCACGCCGTAGCTGCGACCCTTGATATGCGGCTGTCAGTCGAGGCTATGCGCAGGAAAGGATCGGTCCATGAACCTCATTTGCATGCTACTCTTGTTCAACGTCGACGCAAACACGGCTACAGTGCATCGACGCTGGAATCACATCCGCGGCATAGCCTCATAAGCCGC
>JAAAOJ010000015.1 GCA_009908915.1 Planctomycetota bacterium | reverse complement strand
GACTGGCTGCCGCCATGGATGTGGAGGCAGACAAAAGGCATGCCGCAAAAGCGACGATCATGCAGCGCCGGCCAACGTACCCAGCACGTCCGCGGATGACGACTGGTTCCATTGTTTGTGAAGACATGATCTTCCTTACTATGTGATTCAGCTAGCAGCTAGGCTGGGTGGCTACGGTGGGTCGTTCCCGTCGCGACTGACGCTACCGTCGCAATGATCATTCTATATGAAGGGGGTGATTCTACCGATGCTGAGGCCAACGTCAAGACAACACCCAGCCGAATTTGCCGAGGGTGCCCATTTCAACAAGCAGTGTCAGGCACATGATGCTGCCAATGCATAGTGGATGGAAGTAGATGAATGCCGAGGCTCCAATGACGACAATGCTCACCCCAGAAATGAGCAACCATGCACCAAGAAGGGCAGCCATTTTCAAACGCCCATGTTCGCGCTTGCGGGCAATCTGTATGTCCTGCCCATCCGATAGGTTTGATGCTGTTTCGGACACAGGCGGCTGCTTCGCCGCTACCGCAAGACGCTTCAAGAGGGAGGCCGGCGGGTCATTGGGGATTACGTTCACAGGGATAGGTCAGGCCCCACTGGCGGCGGAGTTCGTCCATGGTTTCCATGACGGCGATGCTTTCGTCGAGGGGCATGATGTCACTTTCGAGCTTACCGTCGGCCAGACAGCGGGCGACTTCCTCGGCCTCGTAGTTGTAGCCGTTGCCCACACGGGGCAGCGGCATGTACTGCGACTCGCCGTCAGCGGCAATGAGCGTCAGGCCGCGGTCGCCCCACCAGGCGTTTTCGATCTGCACCATCGCGTCCGTGCCGCAGACGGTGATGGTCTTCGGCGCGTTGGTTCGCACGCCGCAGCTCAGCACGGCCACGCCCCCGCCGTCGTAGCCCAGCACCATGCCGGCCTGTTCGTCGACGCCGGTCTCGCCGATGTGGGCTGAGCCGGACATGTGTGTCGGCCGACCCAAGAGCATGCTGGCGAAGCTGATCGGGTAGACGCCGACGTCCAGCAGGCCACCGCCGGCGAGGTCGGGATTCAGCGTGCGGCTGTCGGGGTACCAGCCTGTCCGGAAACAAAAGTGGGCGTGGACCATGCGGACCTCGCCCAGCGTGCCCGTAGCGATCAGTTCGCGAAGCTTCGCAAACGGCGGCGCGAAGCGCGACCACATAGCCTCCATGCAGAACACGCTGTTCTGGCGGGCGGCGTCGACCACGCGGCGGGCCTCGGCGGCGTTGACGGTCAGCGGCTTCTCGCAGAGGACGGCCTTGCCGGCGTTGAGGCAAAGCAAGGCGTTCTCCGCGTGGGCCGGGTGCGGCGTGGCGACGTAGATGGCGTCAACGTCGCCCTGCTCGGCAAGGTCCTCGTAGCTGCCGCACCGCTGCGGGATGTGGTACTCGTCGGCGAAGGCGTGCGCCCGGTCGATGCTCCGCGAGCCGACGGCCGTCAGCTCCGCGCCGTCCACGACGACGAGGCCCTTGGCGAACTTGTGGGCAATCCTGCCCGGGCCCATGATGCCCCAACGGATGCTCTTGTTCATCGCCACGCTCCTTGAATGTCAACTGAGACAACCACAACGGCACAAAGAACACGACGATCAGGTCGTCCAGCCGCCGACCACTCTTCGGCCGACAATCTGGTGCGTGACGCGCCTGCCGGCAGGCAGGTCACGAACGCTATACCTGTGGCGGGTCTTCGGCCCTGCAACCGTTCTGCCTAAGCACGTACGGTGCTCCGCCGTACTTGTCGCTGCCTGCGGCTCGCGTCATACGCCGCTGTAGGCGCTGAATCCACCATCGACCGGCACGACGATTCCGGTGACGAACCGGGCCGCGTCGGAAATCAGCCACACCAGCGTGCCGACCAGTTCCTCCGGCGTGCCGTAACGGCCCATCGGCGTGTGGTCGATGATCTGCTGGCCGCGCGCCGTGGGACTGCCGTCTTCGTTGGTCAACAGGAAGCGATTCTGCTCGGTCAGGAAGAAGCCCGGCGCGATGGCGTTGACACGGACCTTGTCGCCGTGTTGCTGGCACATGTAGGTGCTCAACCACTGCGTGAAGTTGCTCACGGCGCCCTTGGCCGCCGAGTAGGCGGCAATGCGTGTCAGCGGGCGAAACGCGTTCATCGAACTGACGTTGACGATCACGCCTTCGCCGCGGTCGGCCATGTGCTGGCCGAAGACCTGTGACGGCATCATCGTGCCGAGGCAGTTGAGGTCGAACACCCAGCGCATCGCGTCGGCATCGAGTCCGAAGAAGGCCGTCTCGGGGGGGACGCAGGTAGCTTCCTTCTTGTTGCCGCCCGCCCCGTTGACGAGCACGTCGACCTGGCCCCAGGCCTCGGTCATGTTCTCGTAGGCCGCGCGGATCGACTCGTGGTCGAGGACGTTGCACCTGACGGCACTGGCCTCGCCGCCGTCGGCCTTGATCTCCTCGGCGAGGGCCTTGGCACCGTCAATGTTCAAATCAAGGATGGCAACCGTCGCGCCACGCTGGGCGAGCGATTTGCACATAGCGCCGCAGAGCACCCCGGCTCCTCCGGTGACGGCGATGGTCTTGCCGCTGATATCAAATAGTATGTCGGTCATGATGTGGCTCCTGAAGTGGCACTACGCCTTCTCGGCGTGATCTGCAAAGCAGCTCAGGTGTTTGCCGAGGTGTTCGGCCAGCAGGTCATAGTGCGCTTCTTCGTCGCGTTTGAGTTCCTCGCACATGCGTGCTTTGAAGCGTTCGCCGCCATCGGCGGTCAAGACGCTGCCGAAGGTACAGTGCAACACCTGCCGGGCATCAAACTCGTCGACGACGGCGGGCAGGTGCTCGTCAGGCAGATCAGCCGCCGACCGAACCTTGCTCAGGTCGGCCGAGACGTGGTACGTCTTGCGGTCTTCCTCCCATCGCTCCCGGGCGAAGTCGTAGATTTCGCGGAACAGCGGCGGGTCAATCGTGGCGATGGCACGGATGGCTTCTAGGTAGCTCGTGCCAGCCGTCTTCAGATGCACCAGGCCGTCGGTCATCTCGGCGACCACGGGATAGATACTGAACTTGTCGCTGCCGGAGTGGATCGAGATCTTGTACGGGCCGAGCGTCCGCATGACGGCGACGTGGCCGCGGAAGGCGTCGGCAAAAACGTCGACGTCACCGATGTAGTCGACGCCCTTTTCCATTCGCCCGACGAATCGCGGAGCCAGCGACACCCACGGCACGGACAGCCGCTTGAGTTGGTCGGCGAAGAAGTAGTGCTCGGCGACGCTGGTGGGCCTTTCGGTCTCGTCGACGGAGACCTCGACTTCGAACTCGCCGTCGCAGACATCGGCAAGGTGGCGGTACATGCGGGCGACGTGCCCGATCGCATTGCCGTATTTGACGGCCGCGCGGAGAAAGGCCTCGCCGTCGACATCGACGCTCCGGCCGCCTTCGAGATCGAAGCTCTTGCCGTTATACGTATTCGACAGATCGTCCGCGGTGGTCTCCAGGGCATCGAAATTCAGTCCGGCGTAGGCGCGGGCGAGAGCCTCGGTATCGAGACTGTCCGCCGCGTCGTTGACGTGGGCGCTGGGGTCGATGGTGAACATCGTGAAGCCCACGGCGGCCGTCGCGTTAATGTCCTCGGGGGTCTGCAGGTGGTCGGCATCGCTGCCGAAGCCATCCCGCCACCCTTCCTGGAAAACGCCGAAGGTGGCGTCGTCCATGACCTCCACGGGCGTTCGCTGTGTGCGGGTCATCTCGCGGATGGACTGCTGGGCGAGCAGCGGCGCGATCTTGCCGCCCTGCTGCCGGACGGCCCGGATGTGCCCGGGCGTGGCCAGGCCGAGGCGGTCGCCCAGGCCGGCGCTGGTGTCGAGGCCGACGGTCTGCGGTGCGGTCCACGGGAATGTCGACCGGAGGTTGGCGGCATTGGCGGCATCGCAGTCGCCGACGACGATATTCCGACCGTCGATCTGCCCGCGAAGCGTGCCGGACACCACGCCCTCGCCGACCGAGCCGATGACTTTCTCGGCTCCGGCCTTGGCAAGAAAGTACGTCGCGCCGCAATCGTCATTCGTTACGCTTCTGTCATATATGTTCAGGTCTGTCGCCTCGCGGAGGCGAGCGGCCAGGTCACTCATCGGGGGTATCCGTTTCGGTTTCAGCCGGCGGTAGCTCAACCGGCGTGGGTTGTGTGTCGTCGGCCGGCTCGTCGACCTGGACGGTAACGGTCCCGTCGGCGTCGCGGGCTGCCGCCTCGGCCTCGGCGGCATCGGCGGCCGCGGCCTGGGCATCGAGCATATTCTCGACGAAGGTCATCACGCGACGTCGCGTCGCGGGATAGGGAAAGTCAGCTTCCTCGCGTGTGGCGATGGCCCGCCAGCCGGCCACGGCTCGCTTGAAGTCCTTCTCGGGCATAAAGTCCCAGATGAGGACCTTCACCCAGTCGGGTTCGGTCGGGTCGGGGGCGTCGACCGGCATGGGCCGGTACCAGGTGGGCATCTCTCGACGTGCGACCGCCAGAAGTCCCGCGCGCTGCTCGTCGCCACGTGCGTCGAGATCGCGCAGCAGGGAGACCGTCTTCCAGACCTCCGAGCGATGATCGGCGAGCGGGTCGGCCTTGGTGAAGGAGGCCTCGACCGATGCTTCCGCCGGCGAGTCGTAGCGTGTGCTGTCATCGGGCCGGGCCGCCGTCGCGGGGCCGGCGGTGGGTGGTTCGATCGACGGCCCGCTAGCCTGCTGCGTCTGACCGTCGGCATCGGTAGAGGCAGAGGCGGGGTTCTCCCACCAGCCCCAGTGGGGCCAGTCGGGATACTCGGCCTTCATCTGCTCGGGAGTCTTGCAGCCGGTCAGCGGGGCCATTACGGCCACAACAACGATCAACAAAGCGGTCATTCGAAACATCCTGTTCTCCTGTCCTGTTGAGATCAAACCACAGCAACCGCGCAGAACGCCGAGACCTTCACGCAGTCGTTCCAGCCGATACGGAACGTCCGGCCGACATCCTTGGCAACACGACTGAATTCATGGCGGTCTCTGCGCTCCCTGCGATCTTCACTATATGAATCGTGCTCTACGCGTTGTAGGTACTGGCCGTCACGTCGCCGCCGGTACCCGTCCAGTTGGTGTGGAAGAACTCGCCTCGCGGTTTGTCGACGCGTTCGTACGTGTGTGCGCCGAAGTAGTCGCGCTGGGCCTGCAGTAGGTTCGCCGGCAGACGCTCGCAGCGATAGCCGTCGAAGTAGGCCAGGGCGCTGCTGAAGGCCGGGACGGGCACGCCCATCTCGACGGCCTTGGCGACGACCTTTCGCCAGTTGTCCTGGGCGGAGGTGACGGCTTCTTTGAAGTAATCGTCCAGCAGCAGGTGAACCAGGTCCGGGTTCTTGCTGAACGCGTCGCGGATCTTGCCGAGGAACTGGCTGCGGATGATGCACCCGCCGCGCCACATCAGGGCAATGCCTCCATAATTCAGGTTCCAGCCGTACTCCTTGGCTGCCTCGCGCATGAGCTGGTAGCCCTGGGCGTAGCTGACGATCTTGGACGCGTACAGCGCATCGCGGATCATGGCGACGAAGGCCTCGCGACCGCAGCACGTCTCCTCGCTGCAGACCTCGTTGCCGCTCGGACCGGCGAGGACCTTGCTGGCCTCGACGCGTTCGTGCTTCAGGGCCGACAGGCAGCGAGCGAAGACGGCCTCGCCGATCAGTGTCAGCGGCTGGCCGAGTTCCAGGGCCGTGATGCCCGCCCATTTGCCCGTACCCTTCTGGCCGGCGGTATCGAGGATCGTGTCGACCACGTACTCGCCGCCATCGTCCTTGTAGGCCAGGATGTCGCGGGTGATCTCGATGAGGTAGCTGTCGAGGTCGCCTTCGTTCCAGCCGGAGAAGACAGCGTGCATGTCCTCGTTGCTCATGCCGCAGGTCTTCATCAAATGGTAGGCCTCGCAGATCAACTGCATGTCGCCGTACTCAATGCCGTTGTGGACCATCTTCACGAAGTGGCCAGCGCCGCCTTCGCCAACCCAGTCGCAGCACGGCTCGTCGCCGATCTTGGCCGCGACGGCCTGGAAGATACGCTTGACGTGCGGCCAGGCGTCCGGGCTGCCGCCGGGCATGATACTCGGGCCGCGACGCGCGCCCTCTTCGCCACCGGAGACGCCGGTGCCGATGTAGAGCTTGCCCGCTTCTTCGACCCTCGTGCAGCGGCGGATCGTGTCGTGAAAATGACTGTTGCCACCGTCAATGATAATGTCGCCGTCGTCCAGAAGCGGCAGCAGTTTGTCGATGAGCTGGTCCACCGGGTCGCCGGCCTTGACCAGCATCATCACCCGGCGCGGCGGCTTCAGCGAGGCAATGAACTCCTCCAAGCTGTGCGTGCCGACGACGTGGGTGCCTTGGGCCTCGTTCTCCAGGAACCGGTCGACCTTCTCGACCGTGCGGTTGAAGACCGCAATGGTAAACCCATGGTCGTTCATGTTCAAAACAAGGTTCTGGCCCATCACGGCCAGACCGTAGAGACCAAGATCTGCTTGTGCTTCCGACATCGTCTGTTTCCTTCCGCTCTATGGGCTGTAAGACACCTCAGCACGTAACGGTCGAGCCCGTGTCGCGACACCCGGAGAGCCACGTGCAGAGACCTTTTAGTCTAACCCCGGCGCGATTGCAAGGAGCAGAGCGTAACCCAGATGGTTGACGAACGAGTCTAGTCCCGGCGCCCGGGATTGCAAGAGTCCGGCCAAGATGGCCAGGGCGAACCACACCCGCGATGGTTAGGCGTGCGACTATTAAGGATGCGTCAGGCTCTGGACATCGCGACGGCACAAGCTACAATGACAGGGCGCGCCGCAAGGACATAGGACCGAAACCATGCTGAAAGCCAAGAACACAGCCCTCGTCCTCATCGACGTCCAGCAGAAGCTTTTCGAGCATATCCACGACCAGCAGCGGCTGCTGGCGAGTCTCGTGCGTGTCGTCAAAGGTGCCCAGCTCCTGGAACTGCCGATCATCTGGTGCGAGCAGATGCCCGAGAAGCTCGGCCCCACCATCGAGCCGCTGGCCGAATGTCTCGGCGACGACGAGCCGATCACCAAAACCACGTTTTGCTGCTGCGGGGCCAGGAAGTTCGAACAGGCGCTGCTGCACAGCGGAGCCAAGTCGATCCTCCTGGCCGGCATCGAAACGCACGTCTGCGTCTATCAGACCGCCGCCTGCCTCGCCGACGACGCCTACGACGTCCAGGTCCTCGCCGACTGCACTTCCAGTCGCACCGCCGAAAACCACGAGATCGGCCTCGGCCGCATCCAGACCTCCGGCGCCACGCTCACCAGCGTCGAGATGGCTATGCTCGAGCTGCTCCAGGACGCCGCCAGTCCCCTTTTCAAAGACATGCTCCGACTGATCAAGTCGCCATAGGCTTGATCGCCCGACCTGACCCGAGGTAAACTCCCGCCATGCCGAGGCGATTGCTTTCCAACCTGCTGACCGCTCTGGCCGTCATGCTTGGCGGGTGCGTCACGGCACACGAGGGCTCGGTGAACGTCCGCGGCGTCGACCACCTCGACCAGCGCGAGATGCCCGACCTGCTCGTGCTGACAATCGCCAGCCGAAGCGTTGAACCCAGCGGCCACTGGTGGATCGCCGAGCGCGAAGCAGGCGCGGCCCTCGTGCCGCGCTCGGCCGACGTCCTCCTGCTGCGGCCGGACGAGACACTTCACCAGGAAGGGACCAACGTCGCGCTCTTCGGGCCGTACGCCTACGGGCGGACCGGCTCGTGGGAATACTGGGTCTTTCGGCCGGGCTATGATCCACAACGTTTCTACGACGCCCACTTCGAGCATGCCTACAAGCGTGAAAAACCGCTGACGGTCACGCTCAGCCGCTTTACGCCCGGCAGCGCCTACAGCGACGAGAAGGTCCTCGACGCCGCCCGCCGCGTCGCCAGTGTCGGCGACATGCTGCCGGCCAACGATCCGCCCACCGGAGCCATGCTGCGGATGCTTAGCCGCCAGCTTCGCCGCGTCCGCGATGCCACGTGGACAATGGAGGAGCGCGACGAAGCCGACAACCTGCTGACAGCCATCGCACGCCTGCAAGAGCGGTGCCCCCCGCCGCAACACGCCCTGCTCAGCCCCCTGCCGGACGCACCGCCCGAGACCGTCGCCACCGGAGAGGCCGAGACGCCCTCGCCCGCCGGCGGAGCCTCGCCGCAGATCACGCCCGCCCAGCCGGTCTCGTTGGACGCACTCGGCCCCGTCCCGCCGGACATACCGGAAGGCCCCGTGCCGATCAAGCTCGACTCGCCGCCCGCCCGCGACGAGCCGACTCCAGACGATCATGGACCCTCCGCCGAGCCCAACGATGCCGCCGCGCCCCCCGACGAGACCGACACGGTCCGTCCCCGCCTCGCCGAACCGAACTGAGGCCATCTGCCTGTCGCCCTGACCGGTCCGATGCGGTACAATAGACGTATGCCGCTTCGTCCCGACCCCAACCCGGATCGCGTCGTCGACAACCACCGCCGCCAATGGCGCGACTGCCGCTTTGTCTACCCCGTCGTCAGTCGACGCGCCGGCGGACTGTCCATCGGCGTGAACCTCAACATCGACAAGCGATGCAACTACAGATGTATCTACTGCCAGATCGACCGACGCGTCGGCCGACGGAGTGTCGAGATCGACGTCGACCGCCTCGGCGAGGAACTCGATCTCGCTCTGCAGGCCGCCCGCAGCGGCGAGGTGTGGAGCGAGCCCCGCTTTGCCGATACGCCCGAGCCCATGCGGCGGATCAACGACATCGCCTTCAGCGGCGACGGCGAGCCGACCTGCCTGCCGCAGTTCCCCGACGCCGTTGATGCCGCCGTCGACGCCCTGAAGCGAGCCGACGCGGACGACGTCAAGATCGTGCTGATTACCAACTCCACCCACCTTCGCGATGCGACGACGCAGGACGGCCTGAAGCTGCTGGACGCCCACAACGGCGAAATCTGGGCAAAGCTCGACGCCGGCACGGAGGAGATGTTCCGCCGTGTCAATCGCCCCCCGGCCGGCCTGACGCTGCAGGAGATCTGCGACAACCTGCTGGCAACGGCCCTGGTGCGGCCGATCGTCATCCAGACGCTGCTGATGCGGATCGACGGCGAGCCGCCCGTCGACGCGGAGATCGCCGCGTACATCGGGCGACTGCGATGGCTGATCGGCAACGGCGGACAGGTCAAGCTGCTGCAACTGCATACCGTCGCTCGTCCGCCCGCAATGCCCGGCGTGGCCATGCTGCCCGAGCCCGACCTGCGGGCCATCGCCGCCCATATCGGCAGCGACCTGCCCGGCCTCGACATTGCGGTCTACACCGGCCGCGAGGTATCGCCCCAGAGAGCCGCTCCGCCCGACGCCGCCACGTGACGCTTGCGCGAAATCCGACACCCCGCCGCAATTACCGGACATCTTCTCTGGGCGATGAAGGTCCCGGAAGCACTGTTTCATACGCCGCGCACTAGGTTTGTGCATGGCGGCCCGACGGGCTGCCAGGTCAACCTATTCCATGTTAGCGGGTTTCACGCGGTGCAGCCGTGCCAACGGCATCCCGTCGGCAGCGCTACACCGCGCAGATGTCTGATGCGTCCTGTATCATACGCAGCGACAACGTCGGACCCGAGCCGACATCACTGAGGCTGCAGGGCGTCGAGGCCGTCGCCCTGCTCCAAGGAAAGCACCGTCGCTGAGGCTTGCCGCCAGGGACGCGCGAGGACATCGAAACGTCGTTGGCGGCTCGCGCTGCGACATCGCTGCTACTCGCCGCCGACCTTCAGGAGCGCGCGGATGTCGTAGTCGCCGATTTTCTCGCGACCCGGCAGGAAGCACAGTTCGACCAGGAATGCACAGCCGACGATATCGCCGCCGAGGTGCGAGACCAGTTCGCACGCGGCCGACATCGTTCCGCCCGTGGCCAGCAGATCGTCGACCATCAGGACCTTCTGGCCCTGCTCGACGGCGTCTGTGTGGATCTCGATGGTCGCCAGGCCGTACGTGCGGCCGATCTTCTCGGCGGGAAGTTTGCCGGGCTTGCGGATCGGGATGAAACCCGCGCCCAGCCGCTCGGCGATCATCGTCGCGAAGATGAACCCGCGACTCTCCACGCCGGCGATCATCTCCACGCCCTTGTCGCCAAACGGCTCGGCGAGCGCGTCAGCCGTCTGGACAAGTGCTTCGGCATTGCCCAGCAACGGGGTGATATCCTTGAAAACAATGCCTTTTTTCGGGAAGTCGGGGACGTCACGGATCAGCGAACTGAGATCGACCATGCGGCGATGCTCCTTGCAGATGAACGTATCGGCCGGTCCACCGCCCAACACACGCATGAGGACGCCCCGACCCGGGTATTCAACGCGTCGCCGTCTGCGCAGCTTCGGCGACAATCGCAGCC
This sequence comes from Planctomycetota bacterium, assembly GCA_009908915.1. Taxonomy (GTDB): domain Bacteria; phylum Planctomycetota; class Phycisphaerae; order SM23-33; family SM23-33; genus JAAAOJ01. Next base: position 76,674 of record JAAAOJ010000015.1, on the reverse strand, counting down.
GGCGACCGGTACAACCCGTCTTTATACAGCAGCCAGGCCATCGAGTACAGGCCCAGCATGTCGCGGTGCATCTGGCGGGCGCGGCTGGCTTCCTCGGCCGTCGCGACGCGCTGCAGCAAATCGCTTCCCACGCGGTACAACACCGGTGGCTGACGTTTCGGAGGCAGGACCAGCAGCCGCCCGTCGCGCACAAAGCCCAGGCGATCGTACTGGTGCAGCAACGCGAAGCCGTCGCCCGGCTCGACCGCCAGAAGGTTGCGGCCCAGGAACCCGTGCTCATACGTGCCGCCCAGCATCGCCAGCAGCGTCGGCGCGATGTCCGTCTGGCTGCCGACCGTGCCGATGACGTCCGGTTCGATGCGGCCCGGCGCGTAGAACACCAGCGGCACGCGGAAGCCCGTCGCGTCGATCAACCGCGAACGATCGTACTCGAACTGCCGCCCCGTATCGGCTACCAGGACAAACATCGTCTCGTCGAACCACGGCTCGCTGGCCGCTTCCCGGAAGAACCGCCCCAGGGCCCAGTCGGCGTACCGGGTGGCGTTGATGACGCGCGTTTCCTTTTCGTCCCCCGCCAGCAGTGCAACCCGGCCGCGCGGCACATGATAGGGTTCGTGGTTGGAGATGGTCAGAATCATCCCGAAAAACGGCCCGTCGTCGCGCTGGTGAATGTCGCCGAAGACGTTAATAGCCTTGTTGTAGACGTACTCGTCGGACACGCCCCACGTGCTCGCCGGCTCGGCGGACATCTCTTCCTCGCCGATGATCCGCTCGACCCCGCCGGCAGCAAAAAACACATCCATGCTGTCGAAACTGGGCTTGCCGCAGGAGAGGAACACCGTGCGGTAGTTCCGCTGCTGAAGCAGGCCGGGCAGGGTCAGGAACCGCCCCTGGGCGGTCGGCCGGGCCAGCAGTGTCATGCCGCTGAGGTCCGGGTGCCCGCACAGCGTGCCGACCAGCCCGCGTGAGGTCTGCGCGCCCACGGCGTAGACGTTGCTGAAGAACAGGCCTTCACGGCAGATCGCATCCAGATGCGGCGTCTGCGAATGTGGATACCCCAGCGCACCGATGTGCCGTCCGGCCATGCTCTCCATCATGATCAGCACGACGTTCCGCCGTCGCATCGGGCGGCCCGTCGCCGTTCGCCGCCACATGGGGTTCGGAGAGCCGGCGACCGGCTGGTCGGCCTCCTGCCACAGCAGCCTCCGGGCGATCTGACGAGCCTCGGCCATGTCTTTCATGTCGAAGCGATCCCGTTCCTCGTCATCGTCGTCGAGTACCGTCACCGCCCCGCCATAGAGCGTGTAGTTGTTATTCATGGCCAGTTGGGCCACCAGGTTGTTCGTCGTGAAGCAGGCCTTGGAGCGATTCAGCGGGCGGCTGTCGAACCCGCCCCGGCAGGCCAGCACGCAGATGCCCAGGACGACGGCCATCACGGCCCCGCGTCGCCAGCCCGGCAGGTACGAGACATGCCCGACCCAAAACGCCCGGCGATACAGCCGGTAGACGCCGTAGCATAACGGCGGCACGAGCAGCAGCCACGCCCAGATGTAATACTCGTGGAACAGGTAGCCCCAGACCTCGTGAGCGCTTTGTGTGTAATACGCCAGCTTCCAGTCCAGCCGCGTGCCGTAGTGCAGGAAGAACCCCACCCCCACGACTTCCAGCGCCAGCAGCCACACGCTCGTTGCGGCGGCGTAGAGGGTCACGCACCAGCGGAACCCACGCTTTCGGACGACACTCTCGGAGGCGAGCGTCAATGCCACCGCCATCGGCAGAAGCACGTAGCCGACGGCCATACTGTCAAAGTAGAACCCTACGCCAAAGCAGTGGAGCAGTTCGCCCAGCGTTACACCTTCAAAGGGCCTTTCGGGAAATAAGGCCGTCGCCAACAACAGCAGCCCCCCCCGAAAGACGGTGAATAACACATAGGCGTAGACGGCGACCAGCACGAGCGGGCGGATACGCTGGCCGGAAAGAAACCGCCGAAGTCGGCGCACGGCAATCCACCATCGGCGATGCATCGCAGACGAACTGGCGGACGATTCAGGCACGGATTCTCCCATGGGCAATATGACGGCCGCGGCGGCACTGACTGACCTTCATCTGATGATAATATTGCGGCAGGAGTAAATCAATATGCTCGTTCCGGTCCTGCGAATGGCCCCGGCCGCGGCAGCGATAGCTTTCGAAACGGGCTGCTATAGGCGGTGACCCGGACCGTCATGCGGAGCTCCGGAAAGCAGTTCAACGGATCGGCTTGCCCCGATGCGCGTCGCGCCCCCTCGGACCATCGCCACGGCCATCTCGAAGCTGCCGATACCCCCCGCCGCCTTCACGCCAAGGTCCGGCCCGACGACCTCCCGCATGAGACGCACGTCCTCGACCGTCGCGCCGGAGGCGGCGAAACCCGTGGACGTCTTGACGAAATCCGCGCCCGCCTCGGCGGCGGCCCGGCAGCAGGCCCGTTTCTGAGCGTCGTCCAGCAGGCAGCACTCGATGATGACCTTCAGGCAGGCTCGCCCGTCAATGGCATCGACCAACCGGATCAACTCGTCGCGAATGTCGTCGAACCGCCCTTCCCGCGCCCAGCCGATGTTCTGTACCACGTCGATTTCCGAGGCCCCGTGTTCGATGGCCTGGACGGCCTCGGCGATCTTGACCCCGGTCGTCGACGCCCCGAGCGGAAAGCCCGCCACAGAAGCTACCCTGACGTCACAGTCGCCCAACACCTCCGCCGCCAGGTCGACGCGACAGGGATTGACACAAACCGCCGCAAAGCGGTGCGTCCGGGCCTCGTCACACAGACGGCGCATCTCGGCGGCAGACGCCTCGGGCTTGAGGTTCGTGTGGTCGATCATGGCGAGGAGGTCGGCCACGGATATCGAGGCGGATTCATCGGGCATGTCAACTCTCCGTGCTGCCAGGAGCGTACCGCAGCGTCGCCCGACCTGCAAGGATCATCCGGCTCGGCTGGCAGTCCGTTTAAGAACTAAACTACGATGGCCTGCTTGCACGACCGGCGATACATTGTGATATAATGACAGCAATGGAAAAGGTGATAAAAAAGCTGACGTTGACCGACTCAACCCTGATGGATGACCTCGACTACTGGCTCAGTCGTCCCCCGCGTGAACGGATTGCGGCCGTCGAATTTCTTCGTCGACAGTACCATGGAAACGAATCCGAACTTCAGAGATCTGTTCGTATTACTCAACGAGCATGAGGTCGAATACCTTCTCGTCGGGAGTTACGCCCTGGCGTTTCATGGTGCGCCCCGGTACACAGGCGACATGGACATCTGGGTGCGGCCGGAAACGGATAATGCCCAACGCGTGCTCGCAGCCCTTGCCGACTTCGGCTTCGAGTTCCCGAATCTGACAACGGATGATTTCTGCAGGGCAGACAGCGTGGTGCAGTTGGGCTATCCGCCAAACCGCATTGATCTCATGACGTCCATCAGTGGCGTCACGTGGGATCAGGCGGACGCCAATAGACAGGCCGGCCCCTACGGAGACCTGCAAGTCCACTACCTCTCCCGAGAGGATTACATCACCAACAAGCGGGCATCAGGTCGGACGAAGGACCTGGCCGACCTCGAAGCGCTCGGCGAGGCGTAGCGGCCGGCCGCCAACGTCCCTCTCACCCGGCCGTGGGTGTCGTCTGCAGACAGAGATGAAAGACAGTCGCGAAGTACGGCGACATCGCAAATCCCAGGCCCATCTCGGCACGGAACCGTGTCTTGAAGCGCGAGGTCGAGGCGCTTATGACAGACCGGGTGAGGCCGGACGGCGGCATCGTCCTAAGCGACTACGGCGACAACGAGGCCATCAACGTACTGGACCCCGAGACACAGCCCCATATGTACGACCGTTTCAGCGAATGGGCGGAGAAGGTCTACGGCTGCCCGCTGTCGGCCCTGCCCGAAGAAGTGGCCGTCGGGTGAGGTGGCGCGCTTTTTTCGCATACAATCGAAGTCCTCCCCTGCAAGCGCCGATACCAACTGCGGAGAGGAACTCCGAGACGCCGCCTCTGTCGCCTCGGCCGGAGGCGATGTTCCGCCGAGAAAAGGAACCGCCGATGCCCCCCGGTGACAACCAGCCGTGTGCGATGCGCGTATCGCCGCGTCAGGAAGCGGATGCCGTGGAGTGCCCCTTCGCCGGCATGCCGCGTGTTCTGGACTGCCTGGACGCACTCGATAAGCAGGATCTCAACGCCCCGCTGATCGATCCCGGCCCGCGGAAACCGAACGCCAAACCGTTTGACCCCGTCAAACTGCGCATTCGCGACTGGTTCTGGCGACGCGTGGCCTGAACCGCCCTGCGGTCCGTACGCGCCGATCAACCCGCTTGAATCGTGCCCCCCGTTCGGCTACCCTTCATGGTTCCCCAATGCCAGAAAGGAAGCACCCATGGGACGACGACGTGAACGCAAAGACAGGCGACTGACCGACCAGCAGGCCACCCGCAAGAAGAACGCCCCCCGCAAGCGCAAGGAACGCCAGCGCAAGGCCGCCCGAGAGGCTGCCCGCGCCGAGAAGACCAGTCAGGCCTCCAAGGCCACAAGGGCCGACGACGGCGACGTTTCGTAACGCGGCCCGCTACCGCGCCCTGCTCCAGAACGTCGAGAACAACAGCGTCTTCGAGAAGTCCGAGACCACCACGTGGCGATGCCGCAACTGTGGCTACATCCACGAGGGCACGAAGGTCCCGCCGATGTGCCCCTGCTGCAAGCACCCGCAAGCGTACTTCGAAATCGCCGCTGAGAACTATTGAGCGAGTCGGTCTGCTGGCGAGCCCGCCTCGAGCGGGTCATCCATCGAACTGCCACCAATGACCAAGGCCCACGGATTGCGATCCGTGGGCCTTCGCCTTCACTGTCCACTTCTCGAATATCCACTACGTCAAGAATCGCATACGCAGACTACTTCTTTGGCGGTGGAGGCGGTTTGACTTCACCAACCTGCCGTGGAGGCGGCTGATGCCCACCATGTATCGGTTTGTTTGGTGGTGGCTGGTAGCCGCGCTTGATGGTCTTCTGAGTATCTGTGCCTTTGCTCTGCGCCATAGCCGCTTCTCCAATCTTCGGTATTAATGTATTCTAGCAAACCAATGCGGATATCCTAATTTTCAATCTCGAAAAACTCGATCCGTTGAATCTCCGTCGCACTGATCCAAACACCAGCGCTTTGAGTCTGCTCCTCATATTCGTTCGTTTCCTCCTTAAGTTCGTAGACTGTTTCGAGAAAGATATCTCGATCACTCGCTGAACTGGATGACAGCGAATTCGAATCAAAGAGCCCCTCAACAATGCCACCGTTCCGAAGCATGACGCGTGCCCAATACGCTTTGCCGCGAGCAAAGGCATAATCCCAAGCTGTTGGGGCAGGATGCAGTATTGACACACCAAATCGTGACAGGAAGTTTCGAAGGCTGAGCTTCCTCGCGGCAACGCCAAGAATCAGCCCAAGAATGGCAGGAAGCACAAGGACAATCGCAGCCCACAGGAAGAGATAGCCCGCATGGTGAGGAACGGTTTCCGGTCTCCTCAAGTCCAGGCCGTCCGGCCAGACGTGGAGCAAATACCATACGAAGAATGCGCCGATCAGGTAGTTGAAGCAACTTGCCGTCAGGCATTCAAGCAACTCAACTTTCCTGCTCGTCGGTTCATACCGTGCCAACACTCGGAGCATATTCTTCATAATAAGCCCTGGCACCAAGAATATGATGGCCAGCATTACCGCCAGTGGTGTTCCTAAAGACATCCGAACTCCTCACTCATGAACTCGATCATTCTCACTGTCAACCTTTCTTCTTGATCTTCGCCCAGGAGTCGCGAAGCGTGACGATGCGGTTGAACACCGGCTTGCCCAGCTGGCTGTCCGGGTCGGTGATATAGTAGCCGTTGCGTTCGAACTGGCAACGCCAGCCGGCTGGCTTGTCGGCGACGTCCGGCTCGACCATGGCAGTGACCGTCTTGTCGGATTCAGAATTCAGGTTGTCGGTGAAACTGCCGCCCTCCGGCACATCCATCGGGTCTTCCGCGGTGAACAGCCGGTCGTACAGCCGCGTCTCGCACGGCACGGCGTGTTTGGCGCTGACCCAGTGCAGCGTGCCCTTGACCTTTCGGCCGTCGGGGGCGTCGCCGCCGCGCGTAGCGGGGTCGTACGTACAGTGCAGTTCGACCACGTTGCCATCGTCGTCCTTGACCACGTCCGTACAGGTGATGAAGTAGGCGTATCGCAGGCGGACCTCCTTGCCGACCGTCAGCCGGAAGAACTTCTTCGGCGGGTCCTCCATGAAGTCCTCACGCTCGATGTACAGTTCGCGCGAGAACGGCACCTGTCGCGTGCCGGCCGATTCGTCTTCGGGGTTGTTGATGGCTTCCAGCGTCTCTTCCTGATCCTCGGGGTAGTTCGTGATGACCACCTTCAACGGATTAAGCACGCCCATGACGCGCGGTGCGACCTTGTTGAGGTGGTCGCGGAGGCAGAACTCCAGCAGGCCGAGATCGACGGTGCTGACAAACCTGGCCACGCCCACGCGACTGAGAAATTCGCGCAAGGCTTGCGGCGTATAGCCGCGACGCCGCATGCCGCGCAGCGTCGGCAGGCGCGGGTCATCCCAGCCGCTGACGTGCCCGCCCTCGACCAGTTCGCGCAGGACGCGCTTGGACATCACGGTGTAGGTCAGGTTGAACCGCGCGAACTCGATCTGCTGCGGGTGCCGGATCGTCTTGCCCCACTCGCCGCTGCCGTCGTCGGTGCGGCCCTGGTTGATCGCGTCGATGAACCAGTCGTACAGCGGACGGTGGTTTTCGAACTCCAGGCTGCAGAGGCTGTGCGTCACGCCCTCGATGCTGTCCTCCAAACCGTGCGCCCAGTCGTACATGGGGTAGATACACCACGCATCGCCGGTGTGCGGGTGCGTGGCGTGAAGGATGCGGTACATGACCGGGTCGCGGAGGTTCATATTGGGGCTGGTCATGTCGATCCTGGCGCGAAGGACGCGGCTGCCGTCGGGGAACTCGCCGCCCTTCATGCGCTGAAAGAGGTCGAGGCTCTCCTCGGCGGGCCGATCACGGTAGGGACTCTCGACACCCGGCTGCTTCAGCGTGCCTCGGCCCCTGCGGATCTGCTCGGGCGTCTGGTCGTCGACGTAGGCCAGACCCTTGCGGATAAGCTCTTTGGCGTACTCGTACATCTGGCCGAAGTAATCGCTGGCGTAGTACAGGTGCTCGCCCCAGTCCCAGCCCATCCAGCGGATGTCCTCCTGGATGGCGTCGACGTACTCCCGCTCTTCCTTGGTCGGATTGGTGTCGTCGAAGCGCAGATGGCAGCGGCCGCCGAATTCCGCGGCGACGCCGAAGTCGATACCGAACGCCTTGGCATGGCCGATATGCAAATAGCCGTTCGGCTCGGGCGGGAATCGCGTAACGACCTCGCCGCCCCACTTGCCGCTCTTGCAGTCCTCGGCCACAATGTGCCGGATGAAGTCGAGGGATTCCTTCTCGTTCGTGTCGTTTGTCATATGGGACCCTTTGCGGACGTCATGGTTGCCTCGCCGAGACGATTGCCTCACGGTGGGTCATCTTCGCAGAGAACAGCGACCGAAGCAAGTCACCGCCCGTTGGTCGTCATGGATATACATGACGGTTGAAAATGCCTCCTCGGCCGACTAGCCTTGGCGGCCCGGGATCCCAAACGTACGGAAGGAATCAACGACGATGGAAACGATCAAAACGCGATTCGCCCCCTCCCCAACCGGCTCGTTGCACGTCGGCGGCGCCCGTACGGCCCTGTTCAACTGGGCGCTGGCCCGCAAGCTCGGCGGCCAATTTCTTCTGCGTATCGAAGATACCGACCAGGCCCGCCACCAGGAGCAGGCCGTCGAGGCCATCGTTCGCGACCTCGAGTGGCTGGGTATCCACTGGGACGAGGGCATCGACATCGGCGGCGACCACGGGCCGTATCGCCAGTCGCAGCGCCTAGCGATCTACCAGCAGCACATCCAGCAACTGCTTGACACAGGCAAGGCGTACTACGCCTTCGAAACGCCCGAAGAGCTCGATACCCTTCGCAAGGATGCCGAGAGTCGCGGGGAAAGCTTCCACTATCAGCGGCCGGCCGACCTGCCGACGGCCGCTGACGCCGAGAAGGCCAGGATCGAGGGACGGTCCGTCGTGGTGCGCTTCGCCGTGCCCGGCCACGACGTCACGATCCACGACGAGATCTTCAGCGATGTCACCGTTCCCGCCGACCAGCAGGACGACTTCATCATCGCCAAGGCCGACGGCTGGCCGACGTACCATCTTGCCAACGTCGTCGACGACCATCTCATGGGTGTGACACTGGTCTGTCGAGGGCAAGAGTTTCTGCACCAAACGTGGCGACACATACTCCTTCGGAAGGCTTTCGAGTATCCCGAACCGGCCTACGCCCACCTACCGCTCATCATGGATATGCAAGGCCGCAAGCTCTCCAAGCGTGACGGCGACGTGGAAGTGGATTCGTTCCGTCGGGCGGGTTACCTGCCGGAGGCGCTGGTGAATTTCCTGGCCCTGCTGGGCTGGACGCCGGCGGACGGCCGGGAGAAGTTCACGCTCGCGGAGTTCGTAGCGCTCTTCGATATCGGTCGGGTCAACAAGTCCAACGCCAGGTTCGACCGGGACAAGCTGCTGGCCTTCAACACCGACTACCTTGCCGCCGCCGATGACGGCCGACTGCTTGTGGGATTCAAGGACTATCTCGCCTGCAACGATCAGCCGATACCCGTCGACAGCGACACGCTGCTACGGAAAGTGCTGGCAGCCTGCAGCGGCTTGCGAACCTACGCGGATGTGGTGGCCAAGGCGGGTGTGCTCTTCGCCGCGGACGACAGCTATGACTTCGACGCCAAAGCCGTCCAGAAGGTCCTCGAGAAAAACGACGGCGCCGGCTACGATGTACTGGTCGATCTGCAGGACAAGCTGGCCGCCCACGAGGACTGGACGGCCGAGTCCCTGGAAGCGTTCATCAAGGACTACGGCGAGACTCGCGAACTCGGCATGGGCAAGGTCGCTCAGCCGCTTCGCGTAGCCACGACGGGCAGCACGATCAGCCCGGGCATCGGCGATACGCTGGAGATGCTCGGTCAGGCCAAGACGCTCGCCCGCATCGACCGCTGTCTCGCCCATCGCGACGCCTGAGGCCTCGCGTGCCCGCCCGCACATCTTGGACGCCGCGTATTGCAACGCATCACCATCGACCTGCTCGCGGCGGCTTGGATCGACCTGCTGCACACGCTCAGTGACAAGGACGTGGGCATGATCGACGCGGCAGGCGGCACCACCGTCGCGCTCGGGCCGTCGCTGGATTCGGGCCATGGCGCAGACGGACACGTCGTCGCCAAGCCGGCCAAAAGCGCCGTGGCGCGGTGACGTGCCGGCTGGCGGTTCTCCGCGTGTGCTTGGCGGGCCTGCGGGGGGGGTTTTCTGTTTACCGGCGGGAGCCGAAGGATTATCCTGAAGGCATTCGCAATGGTTGCGTGCTGTAAAGGACTCTCATGGCCGTGAAGATCCGGTGTAGCGAGTGCCGCAAAAAAATCTCGGTGGATGAAGCGTTTGCCGGCAGCATGTGCCGCTGTCCGTATTGCAAGTCCATCGTAATGGTGCCTAAGATCGCGGCCCCGCCTCCGTCGGCCGGCGCCAGACCGTCCGCGCCCGGCAAGGGCCGGGTTACCAGGCCGCAGCGACCCCAGACACGCGATGACGCCGGCGACGGCAGCGGCGTCGAGAATGTGGTCGGCTCGCGACCGATCATCGATATCAGCAAGACCGAGCTTCGCCGCACCCGCCGTAGCGGTGTCACGCCGATCGCCCGGCCCGGCCAGCCGCAGCTGCCCGGCGACGTCAGCCAGGCCATCCAAGATGCACGGTCGGCCGCCGCCCAGCAAGCCCGGGAAGCACAGACCGCACAGAAACAGGCCGACGACGAAGCCGACGCCCGCCAGAAAGCCCAGCAGCAAGCCGAAGCCGCCCGCCTCGAAGCCCAGCAAAAAGCCGCCGAAGCTCGCGCCCACGCCAAAGCCCTTGAAGACGCCAAACGCCAGGCCGCCGCCGAAGCCAAGCAGGACGCCTACGCCAAGGCCCAGCAGGCTGCCGACGCCGTCAAGCGAGCCAACGAGGAAGCCCAGGCCCGCGCCCGCGCCGAAGAAGCCGCTCGCAAGGCCGCCGAAGAGGCCGAACGCCGAATTCGCGAAATCGAGAAGCAGGCCGCCAAACTCGTCTCCGACGCCCAGGCCCGCGCCCGCAAGCAGGTCGAGGAAGCCACCCGCGCCGCCACCGAACGCCAGAAGAAGCTCCAGACCGAACTCGAGTCCCTCAGGGCCGCCGCGTCCGGCAAGTCGGGTGAGGAAGCCGAGCAGGCCGGCCAGGCGGCCGCCGAAGCCGAAGCCCGCGAAGCCGAGAAACGGGCCGAGGAACACGCTAGAGCCGCTGCTGACGACGCGGCGAAGATGATCAAGGAACAACTGGCCAAACTTCGGTCCACCGCCGAGAAGGCAAAGCAGGAAGCCGAAGAAGCCCGCGCCGCACGCAAACAGGCCCAGAAGCAGGCCGAAGCCGCCAAACAGACCGCCGCACAAGCGGCCGGTGAGAGTGGAGAACCCGGTACCGCCCAGACCGCCCAGGCCGCACGCGAGGCCATGGAAGCCGCAAAACGCGCGGCCCGCGAAGCCGAGGAAGCCACCAAGGCCGCCGCTGAGCATGCCGCCAAGGAACAGGCCGCCCGAAAGCAGGCCGAGGTCGGCAGCAAACGCGCCGCGCAGGCCGAAGCCGCCGCCCGCGAGTACGAAGCCTCCGCCGAAGCCGAAGGCACTCCTCCCGCCGAAGCCGAGGGCGCCGAGCACATCCCCGAGGCCCCGGCTGTCGACACCAGTCAGCTCACGCCCGAACAGCTCGCCGCTATCCCCCAGGCCGATCCCGTCTTCTTCCAGGGCATGGTAACGCTGGTGCTGCTGATCGTGCTGATCTTCATGACGGTCGCCTGCATCTACCTCGGCGTCAAGCTCATGGGCGACTCCGATGACTCCGCTGATTACTGGGTCGCCGACGCACCAGACACCCACGCCGATACGATCGCCAGCCCGTTCACACCCGCCTCGTCCGGGCCGCACGTGGCCGGCGATATCCCCGTCACCGCGCCGGTGATCTACGTGGTCGACGGCGGCAAGAAAATGGGCGAATTCCTGCTGTACGCCGGCGAAATAGCCGCCGCTTCAGCCCGGTCGCTTCCCAGCGACGCCAAGGCCGGTGTCATCGTCACCCGTGAGAGCGGGCCGGACGTCATCGGCGGCAGCGTCCTGCGACGTGCCTCCGCCGTCGCCGCTGGCGTCGCCGGTGAACTCGACGGCTTGGGAATGGGGGCGACCTCACCCGCCGACGGCGTGGCCGAAGCCCTGCAACACAATCCAAAGACCGTCGTGCTGATGATCCGCAACAAAGACCTCAGGGGCGAGGCAACCGCCTTGGCCAGACGGGTCAACGACACCGGGGGCAAACTCATCATCGTCATGATGGGCTACGAGTACGCCGCGCAGCGCGACGCAATCAAGGCTGCCGAGGATGCGGGGGCCGCGGTGCGTATCTACGACGCACGGGAGATTGTGGAGTTTTACCAGGCCGCTTCACTGGAACCGACTCGTTCGACTCCACGGTCACCGACGGCAACGGTGGCACGGACACCGCGACGGTGACCGTGACGGTCGAGGACAATCGCGGCAACTGACGCCGCCGGAATCTCACGGATGACGCCCGTGGCAGGCCGTCCAGATGCTTGTAGATGCTTGTAGATGCTTGAACTGGACAGACCGGGGCGTTACGCTGGAAACGACATGGCCGTCACGACCAACAGAATCGAGAAGAATGTCCAGCGGATTCGCGAGGAGATCGGCGAGGCTTGCCAGCGTGCGCGGCGACACCCCGACGAGGTCGGCATCATCGCCGTCACGAAATCCGCCGATATCGACACGATCAAGAACCTCCTGGACGCCGGCCTGACCGAACTCGGTGAAAGCCGGGGCCAGAGTCTCGCCAGCCGCGCCGAGGAGATTCACGCCTATCTCCAACGACGCCGAACTCCCCTGCCGGCGCCGGTGCGCTGGCACATGGTCGGCCACCTGCAGCGCAATAAGGTCAAGAGCGTCTTGCCCGTCGTCACGGCGATTCACTCGGTCGACTCGCTCCGCCTGGCCGAGGAACTGCAAGACCGTGCAGGCAGAATGGACCGCCGCGTCGACGTCTTCCTGCAGGTCAACTGCTCCAACGAAGAGCAGAAATACGGCTGTGCCGTCGGCGCCGTTTTCCACCTTGGCGAGATGATCGCCTCGCTGGAGAACATCCGTCTCGTCGGCCTGATGACCATGGGGCCGCTGACCGACGACCCCAACGAGTCACGGATGGCCTTCGCCCGTTGCCGCGAACTCTTCGAGGAGATGCGCGGCGAGCGCGTCGGCGACGACCACTTTCGCCACCTCTCCATGGGCATGAGCAGCGACTACGTCCCCGCCGTCGAAGAAGGCGCCACCCTCCTCCGCATCGGCACGGCCCTCTTTGAGTAGCAACCCGTAGCCGGAAAGAATCCTCAGCCACAGAGACGCAGAGGGAAAAAGAGGGTGTCAATGATTGAGCAGACTTGAAATGGGTCGTGAGCTCAGACAGCATCAGATCAAGGATACCGGCGGAGCAGGCACCCTACGATTCCTCTTTCCCCATGGTATTCGCTAACATCCTGTTCCTTCTCTGCGGTTCTGTGTCTCTGTGGCCGAGACTCTTTCTTCCTGGCTCCGGACTACCGGCTACTGGCTACTGGCTATGAGTCGTCTCCCGGCACGCCGGGGAGTTTGAAGGCGACCAGCTCGCCTTTCATGCCGACAAACTCGAAGCCGACGTAGGCCGGGACGGTCTCCTTCTCGCCGACGTATTTCATCATCAGCCGCAACCGGCCGCCCTCGTCGTTGCCAACGAACCTCTCGTCGGTGAACTCAATACTCTTCATCGTACCCGTCTTTTCGCGGAATCTGTCCATGGCCGCGTCGAGCTCCTCGGCCTGGAACTGCCGGCTTAAGGCCGGGTGCATCATGGCCATCGCCTGCGCGCCTTCACTGGCGGCAAGGCGCTTGATAAACGTCTCGGCCTTCTCGCGGTAGAATTCGGTTTCGGGTTTCCTGAACCAATTCTCGCCGAGCGTTTCGTTGGGGATCTTCAGATAGCTGATCCTTCCGTCGATGAGGTTCATCGCCACCTTCGCCTCGCCCTTCTCAAAAAGAGCCTTGCCCTCGATCTCGGTGACCGTCCCGGCGGAGGTGGTCTTCTTGTTCGTGCTGAACTCGCTCTTGGCGAGGCCTGTGAACTTGCCCATGTTGCTGTTGAACGCGTCCAGCCAGATCTCCAGGACCGGCGGATCAAACGTCTCCGCCAGTTCCGGGACCATCAGGGCGCGGACCTTCTCCGGCTCGCCGGTTTCGACGGCGCGGAAGAACCTGTCCATCTGCTCGTCGCCCTCGCCGTGTGCCCAGACGAGCAGCGCAATCACGCCGACGATGATGATGAGAAACAAAACGCCGAGGACCTTCAGCACCTTACCCATACCGCACCTCACTGGCCGCCCGGCGGCCCCGCGAACCATGTGAACTTACGAGACAGAACCCCACACATCGGCCCGCCCGACGGGGGAATGTCGCTGACCTCGCTGTCATTGTATCGGAGGACACGACTGGAGGGTACAACGAAGTTCGCACGCGGTGTGTGAAGGTGTCGTCGGCCGATGCCAGCGCCCGTCATTTCCGGCCATGCGAGCCGGTCCGCCTGAATCTCATCAGCGATGATGTCAGTCCCGCGGCGTCAGCCCGGGGGGTTGCAGGCGCTTGGCATGGATGAAGCCCCGGTAGGGGCGCCTTGAAGGTGGGCGGCGATAAGGCGCCCCTGGCGGGGCTTGACCGTACGCATGATCCAAACCCCACGCTGGCGCGTGGGGCTACTAAACGCCGCCCCTGACGGGGCTCAAGAAAAGAAAGGTGCGTCAGCGGAGACTTGACGACACCGACGCCGGCCGAGGCTGAAGACCGGCGGTTACGCTGTAGGCAGAGCATCTGCCGTGACACCGGATTCCGGCCCGACCCTCCAATCACTCGTCGGCAACAGACTCAAAACGATACATCGCGGCGAAGCGTCGGACGAGGGTGTCAGCGACGGCTGCGATGTCCTGCTCGCCGCCAAGCTGCCGGGCCATGCTCGTTACGCCCTTGTCGCGTATGCCGCAGGGGACGATCAGGTCGAAGTGCGACAGGTCGGTATTGACGTTCAACGCCCAGCCGTGATAGCTCACCCACCGCCGTACGGCCACGCCGATGGCGGCGATTTTTGCTTCCCCGGAGTGCGGCTGCGAGCCCGTCCACACCCCCGTGAGCTCCTCGGCGGGGTCCTTGCGATGGGCCGGAATGCCGAACTCGTCGAGCGTGTCGATGAGGACCTGCTCGATGTTCTTCACGTGGCCGCGGACGGTCCGCCCGTGGCGGTCGAGGTGCAGGATCGGATAGCCCACCAACTGGCCCGGCCCGTGGTAGGTGACCTCCCCGCCGCGGCTGGACTCGTGGACCTCCACGCCCAACTCGGCGAGACGCTCGCGACTGGCCAGGACGTCCGCCTCGCCACCCCGGCGGCCCAGCGTGATCACCGGCGGGTCATGCTCCACCAACAGAAGGTACGCCTCCTCCGGACGCTCGAGAACCCGGCCGACCAGCTCCGTCTGCCGGGCCAGCACCGGCCCATACGCCGCGGGGCCGAGATGTTTGACGTTCAGTACGCTCATGGGCGGAGAAGACATTTAACCACAGAGAGCACGGAGAGCACGGAGAAAAGATACGTAAAGCAAAGGTCGGTATCAGGCGCCGCCCCCCTTCAGGCCGCAGATGTCCTGAAGCATCTGCTTAACGCTAGCACCGGCTTTGCTCGACGTTCCAATGTATCCGAGGCGAACATTAGATCTGCGTCATTCGTGAAAACAACCACTGCATCGATTCCATTCTCTTCCAACGTCGGTGGAACGAATTCATCGAGTGAGGGATCATCCACCACTTTAAGCGCTTCCTCGAAGTCGGTATCAACGCTCGTGCAGGTGGAGCACTCCCGTAGAGATGCCGCCGGCACAGTTCCACCGTGCTATTTCATGGTATATGCGCTAGTTAGACGCTGCAGGGCGGGTGCTACACCGCTCAATAACTTATCGTATTCCGTATTACGCCAGCGAGGCCACGTCCGGTTTTCGGGCGGCTTGGGTTTCGTCGGGCCGGCTGACCGGGGCGGACGTCGGCATGGCGTGGAAGCTCTCGGGGTCCGTCTCGGCGAGCTTGGCGATCTCGATCATGGCCTCGATGAACCCGTCGAGCGTCTCCTTGCTCTCGGTCTCGGTCGGCTCGATCATCAGCGCCTCCTCGACGATCAGCGGGAAGTACACGGTCGGCGGGTGATAGCCGCGGTCAATCAACGCCTTGGCGATATCGACGGCATGGACGCCCTTCTTGGCCTGCCGGCTGGCCGAGAAGACGACCTCGTGCTTGCAGAGCTGCGGGTACGGCAGCTCGTAGTGGTCCTTCAACCGCTCGCGGATGTAGTTGGCGTTCAGCACGGCGTTCTCGCTCACGCGGGCCAGGCCGTCCGCTCCCTGCATGAGAATGTAGACGTAGGCCCGAACGATCACGGCAAAGTTGCCATAGAACGGCGCGATATAGCCGATCGCCTCCGGCTGGTCGTAATCAAGGTAGTAGTGGCCGTCGCGCGTCTCGCGGACGATGCTGATCGGCAGAAACGTCCTCAGCCGCTCGCAGACACCCACCGGTCCACTGCCCGGCCCGCCGCCGCCGTGCGGCGTGGCGAAGGTCTTGTGCAGGTTCAGATGCACGATGTCGAAACCGATATCGCCCGGCCGACTGCGGCCGACAATGGCATTGAGGTTTGCACCGTCATAATACATCAGGCCGTCGACGTCGTGGACCATATCGCAGATCTCAGCAATATGCGGATTAAACAGCCCCAACGTATTCGGGCAGGTCAGCATCACACCGGCGGTTGTCTCGTCCAGGACTTCCCGCAATGCGTCGATATCCATCACGCCGTTCTCGTCGGACGGGACGGTCTTGACGTCGTAGCCGGCAATCGCGGCCGACGCGGGATTCGTGCCGTGGGCGCTGTCGGGAATCAGGATCGTGGTCTTATCGTTGCCCTTGGCCTTGTGGTAGGCGGCCATGACGATCACGCCGGTCAGTTCGCCGTGCGCGCCGGCGAGAGGCTGCATGGTGAACGCGGCCATCCCGCAGATTTCGCGGAGCAGCATGTCCATGTGATGCAGCACGGCCAGGGCGCCCTGCACGCGGTCGCGACCGGTCGAGAGCTGCGGCAGCAGCGGGTGGAGGTTGGCGAAACCGGGCAGCGCGCAGAGCTGCTCGTTGATCTTCGGGTTGTACTTCATCGTACACGAACCGAGTGGATAGAACCCGCTGTCCACGCCGAAGTTCATCTCGCTGAGGGCCGTAAAGTGGCGCATCACGTCCAGCTCGCTCAGTTCCGGCAGCGCGGCCGGCTCGGATCGGAGAAATCGCGAGTCGAGATTCGCGCGGACGGGAATGTCGCTTTCGGCGGGCATCACGCCGCGTCGGCCAGGCATTGATTTGTCGAATATCAGTTTCACAGTGCGTTCTCCAAGCTGTGAACGAGGAAGTCGATTTCGCGTTTTGTCCGTTTTTCCGTGACCGCCACCATCAGGGCGTTGTCCATATTGGGATAGTATCGCGCCAGCGGGAATCCGGCGGCGATGTCGTCGCGGAGCAGTCGGCGTATGACGCGGTCGGCCCGCGTGGGCAGTTCCAGAACGAACTCGTTGAAGTACCAGCGATTCGGGAAACGCAGTTCTACGCCGGGGATTGTCAGCAGTTCCTGCTGGGCATACCAGGCCTTCTCGGCGCAGTTCTGGGCGACCTTCCGCAGGCCCTCCTTGCCGAGCAGCGACAGGTAGGCGATGGCCGTCAGGGCGCACAAGCCCTGGTTGGTGCAGATATTGCTGGTGGCCTTCTCGCGGCGGATGTGCTGCTCGCGGGCTTGGAGCGTCAGCACGAAACAGTCCTTGCCGTTCTGGTCGACGGTGCGGCCGGCGATGCGGCCGGGCATCTTCCGCATGTGCTTCTTGCGGGTGGCCATGAAGCCAAGGTACGGGCCGCCGAAGTTCAGCGGCATGCCGAGCGACTGACCTTCGCCGGTGACGATGTCGGCACCCATGTCGCCGGGGCTCTTGAGCAGCCCGAGGGCGATCGGGTAGGCACTGACGATCAGCAACGCCCCGTGCTCGTGGCACATTTCTGCCAGGTCGGTGAACTCGTCCATGCAGCCGAAGAAGTTGGGGTTCTGCACCACGACGGCTGCGGTCTCGCCGTTGGCGAGGATATCGCCGATGGCCCGGCGATCGGGCAGGCCGTTGTCGGGGGCCGTCTCGTCCAGTTCAATGCCCAGGTTCGTCGTGTAGCTCCGCAGGATGGTCCGGTAGATCACGCTGACGGATCTGTCGACGACCACGTGCTCACGACGCGTGATCCGCAGGGCCATCATCACCGCTTCGTACAAGGCCGTCCCGCCGTCATACATCGAGGCGTTCGAGATCTCCATGCCGGTCAGCCGACAGATGGCCGACTGGTACTCGTAGATCGCCTGCAGCGTGCCCTGTGAGGCTTCGGGCTGATACGGCGTGTAGCTGGTGTAGAACTCACTGCGGCCGACGATGGCCGGCACGGCGGCCGGGATATAGTGGTCGTAGAACCCGCCGCCAAGGAAGCTGGTGAGGTCCGTGTCGTTCATCCCGGCGAGATCCCCCACACGCTGGGCGGCCTGCTGCTCGCTGATACCCTCGGGGATATCCGGCGACCCGCAGCGCAGGTGATCGGGAATATCCGCGAAAAGATCAGCCCCGCTCAGGCCGAGCGTGGCAAGCATTTCGCGACGTTGATCGTCCGTGTTGGCTATGAAGGGCATCGTTCAGTTAGCTCCAAAACAAGAGAAGAAACCAAGCTCCAGCCAGATAGTAAGATCCAAGGAAGATGAAGTTCCAAGCTCCAAAAATCGCGTTTGCGACTCCACCAGTTAGTCCATGTGAACTGGTTCTTGCAACATGCAGCTTCTCTCTTATTGGAGCTTACTCCTTCTCGATGGCATCGTAGGCAGCGGCGTCCATGAGCTGCTCGGCCTCAGACGCATCGGCCATTTCGATTTTGAAGATCCAACCGTCGCCGTAGGGGTCGTCGTTGACCGGGGCGGGGTCGTCTTCGAGGGCCTCGTTGACGGCGACGATCTTGCCGCTGACGGGCGCGTACACGCTGCTGGCCGCCTTGGCCGATTCGATCGCGCAGGCCTCCTCGCCCTTCTTCAGCTCCTTACCGACGTCCGGCAGTTCGACGAAGGTAATGTCGCCGAGGCTGCCCTGGGCGTAGTCGGTAATGCCGCACGTGGCGGTATTGCCCTCGACGCCGGCGTATTCATGCTGTTCGCTGTAGCGTAGTGTCTCAGGATTCATGTTCTCTCCCATTGTGTCCGATTGGACAGGTGTTCAGGTAAGTTTGCTTCTGGCCGTGCCGTCCTTGTACAGCGGACGCTCGGCCACGGTGGCGGGTAGCTCGGCGCGGGCGGTGCGGATGATCACCGGCGTTCCCGTTGCGGTCGCCTCGCGATCAACATAGCCCATGCCGGCCGCGACGCCCAGCGACGGCGCGAATGTGCCACTGGTGACCTGGCCGACCTCCTCGCCGTCGGCCGCCAGAATCGTATCGCCTTCGGCGAACCGGCGGCGCTGCTCGGTCAACAGGCCGACCAGCGTGCGCGGCGTCGGGTCCTCCGCCTGCTTGCGGAGCGTCTCGACGCCGACGAAATCCCGCTGCAGATCGAGGAATACCTCCATGCCGGCCTCGACGGGCGTGACCTCCGTGCTCAACTCGTGGCCGTACAGGGGATAGCCGATCTCCAGTCGTAGCGAATCGCGCGCGCCCAGGCCGGCCGGCTTGACGCGTTCATCCGCGACCACGGCATCGGCCAGGTCCGGCAGCGCCTTGCCGGGCAGGAACACCTCGAAGCCAAGCTCGCCCGTGTAGCCGGTGCGGGCCACGACCGCCTCGGTGTCCTGCACCTTCATCCGCGTGACGCCGAAATACTTCAGGGCCGTCAGGTCGCCGTCGACGAGCGGCGAGAGGACCTCGCAGGCCTCCGGGCCCTGGACGTCCAGTTTGCTCCAGTCGCCGAGGTATCGCAGGTTCGTGCCGTTGTTCAGCCGATCCTCGAGGACGGCCAGATCGCCGGCCGTCGTGCCGGCATTGACGATCAGCAGGAACTCGGCCTCGCCGAGGCAAAACAGGATCGTGTCGTCGATGATTCCGCCGCCATCGTTGAGGATGAAGCCGTACGTCCCGCGTCCGACGCCGAGGCCGGAAGCGTCCTGTGTGATGGCTGCGGCCAGTTGCTCGGCGGCATTGGGGCCGGTGATGAGGAACTGGCCCATGTGCGAGGTGTCGAAGATCGCGCAGGCCTCGCGGCAGTGCGTGTGTTCGGCCAGGATGCCTTCGTATTGGACGGGCAGTTCCCAGCCGGCAAAATCGACGAGTCGTCCGCCGTGCTGGCGGTGCCATTCGTTCAGGGGCGTTGTATTCATGTGTCGGTGTTGTACTCTCGTGTCCATCTTCGGCGAGTAAGGAGCATAGCGTCCCGCGCGCCCGATCTCAAGGGATCGCTCAAAACTAACTACGGAGCCGGTTGCGGTCTTGTAGAGCCTTGAGATCATTGGGTATGTCATGGCTCAAAAACGACGACACCTCGGTCGGTGGCGTGAGTGTTATCCCGCCGGCCCGGAGTGTGTCGATATCCTGCCGGTAGCTCGGCGCATTCGGGTGGACCGGCGTGCGAACCTCCCAGCTTGCAAGGTTGCCGGCGACGGCGTCGTCGTGGGTCGTGCTTCACGGCTCCTGCTGCGGTTGGCGGTCGCCACGGCGATTAACATACACGCCGGTGCGGGTATGGTATTTGTGGATCTTCTCGGCCACCACGTCAATATCCTCGGCGGGGATGTACATGAGGCCGGCCGGCAGCTTCCTCCGCTCGACCATCGCCATGCCGCGCGGCTCGATGACGTACAACCGCCCGCCAAACTCGCCCTCAATCCAGGCGTGGCCGTTGGTGGCCAGCGCATCCTTCAAGCCGAAGACCACGTCCACCGCCACGCCCTGTTCGGCCAGCAGGTGCTGGAGGTAGATGCAGATGTCCTCGCAGTCGCCGGTGCCGCGGGCGGCGGTTTCGGCGGGCGTCTGCCAGGTGTCCGTGCCGGACGGGTCGGCAACGTAGTCGATCTTCGCTGCCTTCGTGAAGCACGCGAACACATCTTGACCGAGGAACACGCCGGGCTCAGCGTCGCGGGTGGTCGAGACGGCACCGTCCTGCGGCACGCAGCCGGTGGCCACGATCAGGGCGATGCAGGCAGCATATGGAAGGCAGCGAGGCATGCTCGGCCCAGTGTACCGTCGGCCATCGTTTTGGGGCAAGGCCCTGAAAGATCTATTGGGAGGGTGCAGTCTGGCATGCAAACATACCTTCGGGGCACGTGATGACCATAGGGATCTCTGCCGCGACCGGAATGCCGTGGCGCTAAGAGTATGTTAAGATCTCCTCAAGGGCCGATGAACCACACAATCTGGAGCCGTTGCGCGGCGATAGATACTGGATACCGTCAGCGGGCGTGGGGTCCGCTGCAAGCTCTGCAATGATCGGGTACTGCTTCATCTTTCCGATCTCGCTGCACGGGGCGACTGGCAAAGGGCTGCGCATGGCGCGGAGCCGAAATTCTGGACGAAGGGAGCAGAAGATGCAACGGGCAATGATGGTTATCGGATCGGCGTGTATCGTCTTGGCTGCGGGAATGGTCCAGGGGGGCCAGATCACCGTCGCCGGATCGAGCACGGTCAAGCCGGTGGTGGACAAGGCCGCCGCACAGTACAAGGAGTCACACAGCGAGACAAGCTTTGCCATCGGCGGCGGCGGAAGCAGCAAGGGCGTCAAACTGGCCGGGGAAGGCAAGGTCATGCTGGGCATGGCGTCGCGCGACATGAAGGCCAAGGAGAAGGAGGCCTATCCCGACGTCGTGCCGACAAAGGTCGGACTGGACGGCATTGCCATCGTCACCAACAAGAAGAACCCCGTGCAGACGATCACAAAGCAGCAGGTCGCGGACATCTATGTTGGCAAGATCACGAACTGGAAGGACCTCGGCGGCAACGACGCTCCGATCGTCCTGACGGCGATGGGCACGTCGCACGGTACGCACTCGATGTTCCTGAAGTACTTCGGTCTCGAGGCCGAGAACCCCGGCGGCGACAAGAAGACCATCGTTCACAAGGTCAAGGGCGCCGACGCATGGGCGGACGCCACGGCCAGGAGCGTCGAGTCGAGCAAGGAAGGCATGAGCGCCGTGATGACCAACCCGAACGCGATCGGGTATGTCTCGATCGGCCCGGCCGCCGCAGTCGCCGAAAAGGGCGCGCCGATCAAGCTGCTGGAACTCGACGGCGTGGTCGCCACGACGGACAACGTTGCCAACGGTAGCTATCCGCTCTGCCGCAGTCTGTACGTCCTGACCAAGGGCCAGCCGGCCGGCGAGGTCGCGGAGTTCATCGAGTACCTGCTGGGTACCGACGGCCAGGCCATCGTCGCTGAACACGGCTATATCCCCGCAAAAAAGTAGAGGTGCCGGATGCGTCGCGTACTACAACTCGGACTGCAGGGCCGGCTGCTCGCCACGACCATTGCGGTGGTGGTCGCCCTGGTAGTGACGCTGTCGTCACTGATGCTGTGGCGTCAGTGGGACGGCTACCGGGCGATCGACAGCAAGGTCAACTCGCTGGCCGAACAGGTGCAGTCCGAGCAGGTCGGCGCCATCGGCGACGTCGAGCGACGCCAGAGGACGGCAGCCGAGGCTGCACTGCGGACGAAGGGCAGGAGCCTGGCGGCCGTTCTCGCCAGGCTCAGCCCCGCGCCGCTGCTGACCTTCGACACGATCGCCCTCGACCGCAACTGCGAGCAGATCAACCAGGATCCCGACGTCATTCTGACGTTTGTGACCGATCCGGACGGTGTGGTTCGCAGCGGGTTCCTCGGCGATGCGCAGCAGATCACCACATTGCTTGGCGAGGGAACGACTGTCGACGACCTCGCCGCCCTGATCGAAACCCTTTCGGCCCGCGATGACGTCATGCAGGTGCAGGTTGACGTCGCCCAGGACGAGCAGGTGATCGGACGTGCCTGCCTGCTGCTGTCGACGGCTTCGTTGAAGGCACAGGCGGACGACTACACGGCATTTCTGGACAACACGGCGGCGTTCTTCGACGGCATGCAACGCGGGCTGGACGCCCATATTGGCGTTGAAACGCGTCGTGGCGTCTGGATCGCTGCGATTCTCTGCGCAGCGGCGGCGTTGGCCAGCGGTGCCGTGATGTTCTTGATCCTGCGGCGGATTGTCCGTCGCGTGATGGACATCATCGAGGATGCCAGCAACGGGGCCAGTTGCGTTGCCCAGGCGGCGGCGGAGCTTTCCACTTCGGCACAGTCGCTTTCGCAAGGTGCGGCCCGGCAGGCGGCCAGCATCGAGGAGACAGCCAGCAGCGTCGAGGAGATGTCCTCCATGGTCACACAGAACGCCGAACATGCCGGCCGGGCGCGCCAGCGCAGCGAGGCGGCCCGGCAGGTGGCCGAACAGGGCGCGTCGGAGACCTCGACAATGGGCCAGGCCATCGACGCCATCAAGACCTCCGCGGACGAGACCGCCCGCATCGTTCGCACGATTGACGATATTGCCTTCCAGACGAACCTGCTGGCTCTCAATGCAGCGGTCGAGGCCGCCCGGGCCGGCGAGGCAGGGCGCGGCTTTGCCGTCGTCGCCGAAGAAGTACGCTCATTGGCCAACCGCAGCGCCGAGGCCGCTCGGCAGACAGCGGAGATGATCCAGCAGTCCGTCGACCGGGCCGAGCATGGGGTCCACATCACCACGCGTGTCAGCGAAGCCCTCGAGCAAATTCTCGCGGAGAACCGCAGCGTGAACGAACTGGTGCTCGGCATCGCCGGGGCCAGCAAGGAACAGGCCGACGGCATCGAGATCATCAACAACGCGGTCCACGACATGGACGGCGTAACGCAATCGACGTCCGCGACCGCCGAGGAGTCCGCGGCCTCGACCGAGCAACTCGCCAAGCAGGCGTCGCACCTGCGGCACGTTGTTGCCGATCTGCACGAACTGGTCAAGGGCCGGCCCCCTGCCGACATCAACGACGCCACCGACGACGATGACCCTCCGGCAGACAGTCGGCGCGCGACATCGATGTCGCGTCCGGGCTTTCGACTCAAGACGCCCGCCGAGACAATCGACGTCTGACGCCGGGCGGTCGCCCGAGTTCCCCCCCGTTGCCGTGCGCCGGATTTCCCGGGAACCGGCCGGCGTTCCATGCATCCAAGCGGCTGTGTCGCACGTAACCAACCGTAACGGAATCCCTCGCGTCCGATCGTCCGGGCACAACACTTGTGCTACGCGCGCCGGCCGGTTAGGATTTCCGTGTTCACGTTCGTCTCGGCCGTGCCGTTGTGGCCATGGTCCCTGCCAATCAAAGGAGCGTCCCATGAAACGCCTCAGTCTCACCCTTTCCCTCGTCGTCTCGCTGCTGTCCGCCTCTTCTGCCCCGGCCGGCGAAATCGGCTACGTCGAGGACTTCGCCCTGGCCGCCGACCGCGCCAAGGCCCTCAAGCAGCTCATCCCCGGCACGGAAGACTACTACTATTACCACTGCCTGCACTACATGAACCTCGGCCAGTGGGACACGGTGGAGGAGTACTTCAAGCTCTGGGACGCCCGCCGCAATGGTTGGACTTCGCAGATGCACGAAATCGAAAGCCGCCGGCGCCTGCTTCGCTACCAGCAGGATCCGGACGGCACGATGCAATACCTGCGCGGGCGGCTGGGCCTGACGTTCGGCCACCAGCGCGAGACGCTCAACAAGGACGTCAACCTGCCGACGTCGCTCGACCCGAAGCTCATCTCGCGGCAGCGGCTCACCCAGATCGCGCGAGGCCGTCACGGCGACCTGGGCGGGTTCACCGACTCGGCCCTGGTGTGGCTGGCCGACGAACAGATGAAACTCAACGAACTGCGTCACTTCATCAAGCGGCTGCAGTACCCCGACGTGCCGAATCTGCCGCAACTCGTGAAGAAAGAACTCGACAGCCGCACCACGCCGCATGGCGCGTTCGGCCGCTATCCGATCCACGGCAAGATGACGCAGGCCCAGCTTGACGAGCTGCGGAAGCTCGAACCCAAGCTCATCCACAACAGCAACTACGTCTACGCCTACTGCTCGAAGCTCCGGCCCAGCGACGACGTGAACCTGGAGACCAACCCCGAGGCCATGCGCGCCTACCTCGACCGCCTCTGGGCGTTCGTCGGCGACCTCGCCCCGGCCTTCAACAGTCTCAAGGCCCACGTGATGTACCGCCGGCTGGTCTTCGACCGTAGCCAGGGCGTCTGGGACCGCGACCGATTCATGGCCTACATCGAGTTGCCGCGGCATGCGCCGTGGATTGAGCCGCGCTTCGTCCGCGATTACCTCCGCCAACGCGGCACGGACAACAGCCACCTCGTCAACGCCGGCCAGAAATTCCGCCAGGCGACGATCTGGCCGCCCATCGGTCAGGACGAGCCGCTCATCCGCAGCTACCTGCTGCACTTCTACCGCCAGGCCGACACCTGGACCGGTTACGAAAAGTACATTCACGACGACTACCTCAAACCGATTTTTGCCGAAGCGAAGATCCTTGCCGACCCGTCGCGCGACCAGGAGCGCTACGCCAGCCTGCTCTCGCCGTCGGCCTTCCAGGCCCTCAAGGACCGCGTGGACATCGACTTCGCCTACACCAACGGCGAGTACTTCACGCCCGGCGAGAAGATCGCCCTGGACATCGACGTCAAGAACGTCGAGAAGCTTATCGTCAAGGTCTACCAGATCAACACCGTCAACTACTACCGCGAGGTCGGCCGGCCGCTGGACACGACGATCAACCTCGACGGCCTCGTGCCCAACCGCGAGCAGGTCATCGAATACGACGCCGAGCCGCTCAAGCGCCACCGCGAGACGTTCACGTTCGACCCTTCGGCAGGCTCAGGGCAAGCGACGGGCCCGCGCGGCGTGTACGTGATCGATTTCATCGGAAACGGCAAGGCCAGCCGTGCCCTCGTCCGCCTCGGCAAGCTGCACTATCTCAGCCGCACCAGCTCGGCCGGGCATGTGCTGACGGTCCTCAACGAGGCCAACGAGCACGTCAAGGACGTCCGCGTCTATATCGGCGGCCACGAATACACCGCCGATGACGACGGCCGGATCACCGTGCCCTTCAGCACGAACCCCGGCCGGACGTCCGTCGTCCTGGCCAGCGGCGACTTCGCCACGCTCGACCGCCTGACCCAGCAGGCTGAGACGTACGTCCTGCGGGCGGGCTTCTATGCAGACCGCGAGGCCCTGCTCGACCGCCGCGAGGCCAAGCTCATCCTGCGCCCCGTCCTCTACTGCAACAACGAACCGGTCAGCCTCGACCTGCTGGAAGAGCCGCGCCTGACGATCGTCTCGCAGGACCTGGACGGCATCAGCAGTTCCCACGTTGTCGAGGACCTCAAACTCAAGGCTGCCGAGGACACCGTCGTGCCCTTCCGCGTGCCGAACCGCCTGCAGTCCATCCATTTCCAGCTGACCGCCAAGGTCAAGAGCATTACGGCCGGCAAGAAGGTAGACGTCACCCACGCCGATAGTTTCGCGTTGAACAGCATTGACCGCACACACCATACCGAGGCGATGCTGTTGCTGCAGATCGACGGCCAGTGGGCGCTGGACCTGCTGGGCAAGACGGGCGAGCCCCTCGGCGACCGACCCGTGCAGTTGAAGCTGAAGCACCGGGACTTCACCGACCCCGTGGATGTGACGCTGGAGAGCGACCCCGCCGGGCGCATCCGCCTCGGCAAGCTGACCGACATCACGCACGTCTACGCCACCAGCCCCGAGGGCGTCAGCCAGCAGTGGATGCTGCCGAACGATGAGCACACCTACCCGTCGAACATCAACGGTCTGGCCGGGCAACGCATCGCCGTGCCGTACATGGGCTCGGCCGACAAGCCTACGCGGGCCGACCTGATGCTCGTGCAGGTCAACGGCGGACAGTTCGTGCGCGACTGGTTTGAGAGCCTGACAATCGAGGGCGGCTTTGTGGTGCTGGAAGACCTGCCCGCCGCCGACTACGTCATGCAGGTCAAGCCCGCCGGGGCCACCATCCGCATCCGCCTGACGGCCGGGCAGACCTTCGAGAGCTACGCCGTCTCGCCCACGCGGGCGCTGCAGGTTCGCAACGCCTCGCCGCTGCAGATCGTCAGCGTCGACGCCGGCGGGAAGGAGCTGGCCGTCCAGCTCGCCAACGTCTCGGCCGCCGCGCGGGTCCACGTGCTGGCCACGCGGTTCAAGCCGGAATACGACGCCTACGGTCACCTGGCCGCCCCGCCCATGCCCGAACCGGAAACCGCCTCGCTCGCCCCGGCCAACAGCGGTTACGTCTCCGGACGCGATCTCGGCGACGAGTACCGCTACATCCTCGACCGCAAGTACGCCGCGAAGTTCCCGGGCAACATGCTGCGGAGGCCCAGTCTGCTGCTGAACCCCTGGGCCCTGCGCGATACGCAGACCGGCCGACAGGAAGCCGCGGAAGGCGGACGATTCGGCCTCGCGGCCGGAAACGCGTCTGGTTCACGCAGTTCGTTTTTCGGACGCGGCGGCGAGGAGCGCGACGGCGGCGGCCCGGTCACGCCGAACCTGAACTTCCTCGCCGACCAGTCGGCCGTCCTGACCAACCTCCGGCCCGACGAGAATGGCCGGGTCGTCATCCCGCGCGACAAGCTTGGACTGCACCAGCAGATTCGCGTGGTCGCCGTCGACCTGTGGAACACCGCCAGCCGCGACGTCTCCATCGCCGAACCGGAGGTCCAGTACCTCGACCTGCGCCTGGCCGACGCCCTCGACGCCGAGAAACGCTTCGCCCAGACCAAGGTCGTCAGCGTCCTGCCCGGAGGAAAAGCCTTCACCGTCCCCGACGCCGCCAGCAGTCGCATCGAGGTCTACGACTCGCTGGGCAAGGTCTTCGGGCTGTACCGCACGCTGAACCCCGACCCCAAACTCGCCGAGTTCGCCTTCATCCTCCGCTGGCCGACGCTGAAGGACGCCGAGAAACGCGAGCTCTACAGCGAGTACGCCTGTCACGAGTTGAACTTCTTCCTCTACCACAAGGACAAGGCCTTCTTCCAGGCCGTCGTCCTGCCGTATCTCGCCCACAAGAAGGACAAGACCTTCATGGATCGCTACCTGCTGGACGAGGACCTCGCCGCTTATCGCCAGCCGTGGCGGCACGAGCGGCTGAATATTCCAGAGCGCGTCCTGCTGGCGCGGCGCATCGCAGCCGAAGCCCCGGCGACGGCCCGGCACGTGCGGGAACTGTGGGAACTCATTCCGCCGAACCCCGCCGAATACGCACGCCTGTTCGAGACGGCCGTCCGCGGACAGGCACTGACGACAGTGGCCGGTATTGGCGGCATGGTCAGGGATAAGATGCTGGACGTCCGCCGGCCAACCAGGCCAGACGCTGCAGCCACGAGGACGGCAAGGTCTCGGGGCGCTTTCCTTAATTCAGGCGACGTGGCCGAAGCTACCCCCGCGCCGGCCGCGGACCCCATGCCGGAAACGGCCCCGCCCGCGCCGAGGGAAGCAGCGACTAAGGCGAAGGTCGATAAGGCCCAAGAGTTACAAGCGCAGGACGAGATGCAGCGCGAGTTCGACAAGAAGCCTGAGGAGGCCGACGCATACGCCGACGATGCCGACGGCGACCGCCGCGAGAGCGTCCGCCGCATGTACCGCAAGGTGGACTCGACCAAGGAGTGGGTCGAAAACAACTACTACAAGCTGCCGATTGAACAGCAGGTCGCCTCGCTGGTTCCGGTCAGTGGCTTCTGGAAGGATTACGCCCTGCATGTAACCCGCATGGGTGCGGCCGGCGAGAACGGCGACGGTTTCCTCAGCGAGAATCTCGCCGAGGCCCACCGCAATTTCACCGAGATCATGCTCGCCCTGGCGGTCCTCGACCTGCCGTTCAAGGCGCCCGAGCACGAGACGGCCTTTGAGAAGCCCGCCCTCGTCATCACCCCCGGCGGGTCGGTCATCGCCTTTCACGAGCAGATCACCGAGGTCCCCCCGGCCGACGAAGCGGGCGGCATCCTCGTCAGCGAGAGTTTCTTCCGCCACGGCGACCGTTACATCAACATCGACAACGAGCGGCGGGACAAGTACGTCACCGAGGAGTTCCTCAAGGGCGCGGTCTACGGCAGCCACATCGTGCTGACGAACCCGACCTCCACGCCGCGGCGGCTGTCGGTGCTGCTGCAGGTGCCCGCCGGGGCCATGCCCGTCGCGGGAGGCAAGTACACGCGGAGCGTGGACGTCCACCTCCAACCGTACCACACGCAGCAGTTGGAGCACTACTTCTACTTCCCCGACGCCGGCGACTACGCCCACTACCCGGCCACCGTCGCCCGCGACGATGCCTTCGTCGGCGCCGCTGATGCCTTCAGCTTCCATGTGGTCGAGGAGCTCAGCAACGTCGACACGACCAGTTGGGACTACATCTCCCAGCACGGCTCGCCCGAGGAGGTCATGAAGTATCTCCAGGTCAACAACCTCCAGCGGACCAAGCTGGACCGCATCGCCTGGCGGATGAAGGACAAGGCCTTCTTCAACTCCGTCATCGCCCTGCTGACCAGCCTCCACGCCTACAGCGACACGCTGTGGTCCTACGGCATCTACCACAAGGACCCGAGCGTGACGCGAGAATACCTCACCCACCAGGAGAGCTTCGTCCGCCAGTGCGGCCTGGACCTCGACTCGCCGCTGCTGACGATCCGGCCCGTCGAGCGACACTGGTACCAGCACAAGGAATACTGGCCGCTGATCAATGCCCGCGCCCACAAGCTCGGCCGCCAGCGGGACATCACCAACGACGCCCTGCTCGGCCAGTATCATGCGTTCCTCAAGCGGCTGACCTACCGGGCGGATCTGCGACCCGAGGACCGCCTCGGCGCGAGCTACTACCTGCTGCTGCAGGACCGGGTGGCCGAGGGGCTGGCGTTCTTCGACAGCGTAAAACGCGACGAGGTCGCCACCAAGCTGCAGTACGACTACGCCGCCGTCTACGCCGCCTTCTACCGGGCCGACCTGGCCGCCGCGCGGCAGATCGCCCAGGCCAACGCCGAGCATCCCGTCGACCGCTGGCGGGACCGGTTCGCGACGGCGCTGGCCCAACTGGACGAGATCGCCGGCGGGCAGGCGAAGGTCGTCGAGGACGACAACCGCCAGCAGGAGCAGACGCAACTGGCCGCCAGCGAGCCGAGCTTCGACTTCAAGGTCGAGTCGCGGCAGGTCAAGCTGAACTACCAGAACCTCCAGTCCGTGCGGGTGAACTACTACCTCATGGACATCGAGCTGCTGTTCAGCACGAACCCGTTCGTCGAGGGTCAGACCGGCCAGTTCGCATGGATTCAGCCGAACGCCACGCGCGAGGTCGAGTTGGCCGAGAAGCCCGGCAGCGGCACGAGCACCTTCGATTTGCCCGAGGAGTTCCACAACGCCAACGTGCTGGTGGAGGTCGTCGCCGCCGGTAAACGCACCAGCCAGCCGTACTACGCCAACAGCCTGGCCGTCCAACTGACCGAGAACTACGGGCAGCTCCAGGTCCGCCACGCCGAAACGCGCAAGCCGCTGGCCAAGGTCTACGTGAAGGTCTACGCCCGCAAGACCGACGGCCGTGTCGCGTTCTATAAGGACGGGTACACGGACCTGCGAGGCCGCTTCGACTACGCGACGCTGAGCGTCGACGAACTGGACAACATCGACCGCTTCGCCATCCTGATCCTCAGCCCCGACAGCGGCGCCGTGGTCCGCACGACCCCGCCGCCGAAACGCTGAGACCGCCACCGACAGTAGAGGCACGCCACCCGTCGCAGACAGCCCCCGCCATGCCGGGGCTGTGTGGTTGGTTGCGGTCGCTCGACCTGCCGCATGTCGTCTTGCGGACCGGTGCGGATCGAGATAGACTGCCAGCACGGAAAGGGAGGCGCCAATGCGCCAACGCCATATCGCCGCCATTGCTCTGACGATACTCCTGGCCATTCCGTCGGCCCTTCTGGCTGACGGGAAGGGCTTCGGCCTGCCGACACTTGCCGGCTCGCCGGATATTCCGGAGCAGCAGGCGATGGTCGTTTTTCGCGATGGGAACGAGACGCTCATCGTCGAGTCGACCTTCGAGACACCCTCGCCCCAGGTCGGCTGGGTGTTGCCCCTGCCTGCCGAACCGACCAGCATCGACAAGGCCCACGGCGGGCTGCTGGACACGCTGCAACGCAACCTGCGACCGCGGATTACCGAGGCGATGAAATCCAAATGGCCGCGCCGAGCCTGGTCTGTGACGGGCCTGGCCGCCATGGGGATGCTGATCGCGCTTTACGCCACTTTCTATCGAAACACTCGCAGCGCACACGGTCGCGTGATTGTCCTTGCCGTGCTGCTGTTCATCTTGACGGCATTTGTCGTGTTGATCCTGATTCCAGCCTCCGTTGAGTTGACATCAGCGGACGAGCAGGGCATTGAGGTGACGGCCGTCCAGGAGATCGGCAACTACACGGTCAGTGTCCTGCAGGCCGATCGGGCCGACGCGCTCGATCGATGGCTGCGCGAGCAGGATCTGGCAGGCCTCGAATCGGCCGACCGTCAGGTCGTGGACCGGTATATCGCCGACGGCTGGGTCGTCTGCGTCGCCAGACTGCGCATGCTCGACGGCGAGCCGACCACGCCGCATCCCCTGGCCGTCACGTTCCCCAGCGACCGCCCCGTCTACCCCATGCGACTGACCGCGCTGGCCGGCGGCGACGCGACCCTCCTGGACCTCTACGTCATCGCGGACGGCACGGCCGAGGCTGCCGGCATGGAGGTCGTCGTCTCCGACCGTTTCACGCCCGGCACCAAGGCCGTCGGCAAGGCAACGTCGCTGGAGATATACCACGACCAGGCGCTCACACGCATGTGGCCCGGCTGCGTGGTCACACGTCTGCGCGGGCGACTGCCGCGCGAAGCGATGACCGACGACATCCACCCGACCATCGGTCCATTTCAACCGCATCGACAGCATATTTACACGCCCGAAGCGGCGGGCCTGCTGCGGGGAGGCATTTTCGCGCACACGCTGACGGCCACGTTTCTGGCCCTGGCGGTTTTGATGTTCAAACCGGCGTGGCTGAAGTCGTGGGGCGCGGCCGTGCCGATTGTCACGCTCGTCGCCGGGTCGATTACGGCCGTGGCGATCGCCTCCTCGCTCGAGGTTCGTCGTATCAACCGCGAGGACATCGAGTGGGTGTCAAAACCGCCGTTTGTTGTCATCGAGGCCCACCGAATCATGGAAAACTCGATTGCGACAAACGGCCCCCTGCCGGAATCGCTCGCCGATGAGGCCCAGGCACGCCAGTGGCTGCAGGAGCGATTCGCGGACTACAACAGCAGATACCAGTATGATGCCGATCTCGTCCTCGGCGAGTCGGCCGGTGCGCTCTCCATGCAGCATGACGGGGAGTCGATTCGGCTGGTCTATTATGGTCCATTCGGGTCAAGACACGTCATCGGCCTGACGCCGGGCGGAGAGACGGTGACGCTGGACGTTGGGGAACGACCCAGATTCCCACGCGATTGAAAACAAGCGGCCGTCTCGGGCAGTTGTGGGTCATCGGTCTGCCTGCTGTGGGCGCCGTTAGGGGCTCCGGGCGGCTGTGGCCCGGCCGATGGCCTGCGTGTCCGAGACGGCCTGCTATGTAAACATCGGGAACCGTCGCCTCGCCGCGGTGCGACGCACGACCCCAGTCGGCGCGGTTCCATGCGTCGTTACTGGTCTATTCGTCTTCGGCCACGCCGAGTTCCTGGCGGAGTTTCTCGACCCTGGCCGTGAAGGCCTTGCGTTTGCGTTTGCGACGCCGGCCGGGTTCGAGCGTGCGATCGCGGGCGACGCGCGTGGGGTTCTCGTCAGCCTGCCGGATGGCGTCGCGGACGTTCTGGGCCGTCAGGTCGGCCATGATCTCCTCGCCGAGCTCCTCGGCCCGCGCGTAGATGCCGCCGCAGACCATGATTTGCATGTCCTCGCAGATACCCACCTCGCGGATGAGCGTGATGAGCTTCCGCACGGCGGGCACCTCCGGCCCGAGCGAGGCGTAGACTATCAGCAGGTCCGGATCGACCTTGCCGCAGAACTTCAGCACCTCGTCATTGGCCACGCCCGGGCCAACGAAGAAGACCGTCCAGCCTTCGGACTCGAACAGATCGGCGCAGATCTGCGCGCCGAGTTCGGAGATATCGTCGTCGCCGCAGAGCAGCACGAGCCGGCGGCCGTCTTTGGGCTTTCGCGGCAGGACGGTCTGCAATTGCGAGGCCATCTGGCGGTTGATGCGCGTGGCCAGGTGCTCGGTGATGCGGTCAATGTGGTTCTGGCGGTGGAGTTCGTCGATCTGCTCCATGGCCGGCCAGACCACCAGCGAGAGCAGCCGTTCGGCCCCGAAGCCGCGGTCGTGCGCACTGAAGATCAACTCGCGGGCATTGGCTCGCCGCCCGGCGAAAAGGTGTTCGAGGTACTCCTTGAAGAGCTTGATGGTCTCCATAGTGGCGGCTTCTCCTTGCGGCTTCCGCATCGCGGGCGCGTCGCTCAACAGCGCGGGCGGCACCGCACGGCCCGACGGGACGTTCTTGGCAGCCGACGAACTGCCTGCCCCCTGAAATCGGAAGCCGACCCCAGGCCGTTAAGGCGTTTTCCGCCACGTTGCTGACTTTAAAGGCGATGCCTTGTCACGCGGACGAGTTCGCACGTTGTGGATGAAGCGGGATCCACAGATTCCATGGATTACATGGATTGTAGATTGCACTGGTGCGTCTTCTTTCTGTCGAATCCGCTCCTGCCGCGGAATCCGTGGTTGCTTGTTTCCGTGGCGCGGCTTTTGGCTTGCGGCGAGGGTGGCGAGCGACTACAACCCTGCCATGGGCCAACGCAGCGGAGCATCGCGGATAATCGAGATGACCCGACCTGCTGCCGCGCCCCACCCGACGGAGTACGGCTGAGTGGCGAGGCTTGGGCAGTCATGGCGGCTGCTTCGGCTTCACTGAGCACATCGCGCGGCTTTCCCACGCCGTCGCGGCGCTGACGCCCCCGCCCCCCTGCTCGTCGGCGATCGTCCCTGTCTTCTGCGTACCGGAACATTGTCTGCAACCACCGAAGGAAGGACCACCGTGTACCGTACAGCGCACATTGCATTCATTGTGACCGCCCTGCTGGTGGCCTTTGCGACGCCGGCCATCGCCGAAGGCCGGTCGACTGCAGGCCCCGACGGCTCACAGCCGGCCAATGCCTGCTCGCAAGACCCTTGCAACGAACCGATCAGCCCGGACGTCATCGAGCGTCTTGACCGCGAGAAGGACATCACCGCCACACCTAAACCGGGCGCCGCCGTCGACAACTGGTTCCGCTTCGGCGGCGATGCGCGGTATCGCACCTACATCGAGAAGCATATTCGCCTCAACGCCAGGAATCCGCGCACCCGTCGCCGGTTCTGGCACCGCCCGCGTGTGAGGCTCTGGGGCGAGGTGCGGCCGATCGAGGACATCAGCATCCGCAGCCGCATCCTCTACGGTCCCCGCTACTTCTGCGAGCCCGACCTGCCGGAGCAGTGCATCTTCAACGAGGCCGTCGTCGACCAGCTGCACATCCAATGGCGCAAGGCCTTCGGGCTGCCGATGACCGTGACGGCCGGCCGACAGGACATCCAACTCGGCGACGGTTGGCTGATCAAGGAAGGCACGCCGCTGGACGGTGGGCGGAGCTTCTACTTCGATGCCGTCCGTGCAACGCTGACCGACGCGGCCAGCAGCAGCACGCTCGACTTGATCTACCTCCAGAATCACGCCGACAGCGCCACGTACATGCGGCCGTTCAACGACGCCCACCGCGACCTGATTGAACAGGACGAGAAAGGCGCGATCGTCTACTTCAGCAACGAACACTTCGAGAAGACACAACTGGAGAGCTACGTCCTCTACAAGAACGCCGAGGCCGTCGCGGACAGCGGCGACGACGCCGACCTGTACACGTTCGGCGGTCTGGCCGCGGGCGAAGCCGGGCCGCACTGGCGATACAAGTTCGAGGTGGCCTACCAGTTCGGCAACAAGAACGGCGAGTCGGTCGATGCCCTCGGCAGCAACAACCGCATCGCCTACTGCTTCGGCGACCCGTGGCAGACCAAGCTGCACGTCGACTACGAGTATCGCAGCGGCGACCGCGACGCCGACAGCAACTTCGATATTCTGTGGGGCCGCTGGACACAGTTCAGCAATCTCTACAACTACTACCTCAGCGTCCTGGAAGGGCAGATGGCGATGTCGAGCAACCTGCACCGCTTCGGACCGGGCATTGGCTTCAAGCCGTGCAAGAGACTCTACCTCGGGGCGAACTACCACCTGCTGTTTCGCGACCACAAGAGCGACAACGTCGACAGTTCCGGCCAGTTCCGCGGACAGTTGATCACGGCCAAGGCCCAATACGACTTCACGAAGGACATCAACCTGCGACTGCTGTACGATCTGTTCTTGCCGGACAGCTTCTACGGCCCGCTGGACAGCACCGCCAGCTTCCTCCAGGTCCAGCTGGCCATTCGGTGGTAGGCAACATGAAAGGATCCGAAATGAAATACGCATGCATGTTCTTGGCGCTGGCGGCCGTCCTGACCGGCTGCGGCGACGACGCGTCCGAGACACCCGAACCGCCGCTGCTCAACGTCGGCCACGTCGGCCACGACCATCAGATCGCCCTGTACATCGCGGCTTTGAAAGGCCGGCAGTTCCTGGACCGCTACGGCGTGGGCCTGCTGCCGGTCCGTGACGGCGAGGTATACGATCTCGTCGAGGGCGAGTCGACGCTGGCGCGGCTGCGGCTGCTGAAGGTTGGCGGTGGTTCGAGGATGCCGGCCGCGCTCAGCCGCGGCGAGATCGACGTCGGGCTCGGCGGCGTGCCGGCGGTGGTGAACCTTGCCGACGATTCCGACGTGTCGCGCGGCGTGAAGATCATCTGTCCGCTGCAGACCGACGGCGACATGCTCGTGATGCAGCCGGACTCCCCCGTCCACAGTTGGGCGGAATTCCTGGCCGAGGCGAAACGCCGCGGGCGACCGCTGGTGATCGGCTACAAGGCCCCGCTGGCCGTGGCACTACTGGTCTTCCAGGGCGCGTTGGATGCGGCGAATATCACTTGGAGCACGCAGGACGCGGACGATGTCCAGGTCGTCCTGCACAACATGCGGGGCGGCCGCAACGCCATTCCGCTAATCACCGGGGGCACGCTGGACGGGTTTATCATGAACCAGCCGGTCCCGGCCATCGCCGAGCACAAAGGCGTGGGGAAGGTCGTCGCGTCACTGCGCGACCTGCCCCCGGCGGGCAAATGGGAAGACCACCCCTGCTGCTGCGTCTGCGCCACCGGCGAGGCCTTTTCGAAGCACCCCGACGCGCTGCGGGCGCTGCTCAAGTGCATCCATCTCGGCGATGCGTACATCGCGGCCCAGCCGGCCGAGGCGGCCGCCCTGGCCGCGACATGGATTAAGACGCCGCCCGAGGTCGAACGGGCCTCCGTGCCGACGATCAGCTACGGCACGCTTCCGACCGACCGCTGGCGGGCCGGTCTGCTGACGTGGCTGGAACTGATGGCCGAGCGAGACTACTTCACCGGCCGGTTCGCCGACGCGCCGCCGCAGGACGTCGCGGCGGCCGTCTGCGACTTTACGCTGTGCAACGAGGCAGCCGAGCAACTGCGGCCGACCGGCCGTCTGCAGGAGGCGCCGTGACCTGATGCCACGCGCCCGACGCATCCTGACAGCGGCGATCCTGCCGGGCGTGCTGCTGGTCATTTGGGCGGTGGCCGCTGCGCGCAGCCCCATCGTGCCCGGTGTTGGCGAGGTGCTGGGCGTGCTGACCCGGCCGTTTCGCCAGCCGCCACTACTGGATACGACCAGCCTGGCCCATGGCACGCTCATTAGCGTCCTGCGGGTGGCGATGGGCTTCGGTCTGGCGGTCCTGCTCGGTGTGCCGCTCGGCGTGTGGATGGGCCTGTCGCGAACGGCCCGCGACCTCTTCGCGCCCATGATCGCGCTGACGATGGCGGTCAGCCCTATCGCGTGGCTGCCGATTGCGATCATCGTCTTCGGGCTGTCGAGCCCGGCCAGCGTGATGGCGGGCGACGGAGCATGGCAGTACGCGACGCTGGACCGCCTGCGATTCGCCGTGGTGGCGGTGATCACGCTCGGTTCGATCTGGCCGATCATCCTGAATACAGCCGGCGGCGTGCGACAGGTGCGCGAGAGCTACTGCGAACACGTGCGGCTGCTCGGCGGGGGGCGACGGGACCTGCTGCGGTATGCCGTCCTGCCCGGAGCACTGCCATCGGCGGCGACGGGCCTGCGACTCGGCGCGGCGATTTCGTGGCGTGTGATCGTCGCGGCGGAAATATTCCCCGGTACGCGCAGCGGCCTGGGGGCGATGATCGCCACGGCCCACGAGGTTGGCGAATACCAGTACGCGTTCGCGGCCATCGGCGTCATCGCGGCGATCGGCCTGCTGCTCGACGGCGGGTTCCGGCTGCTGGAGGAGCGGCTGTCGCACTGGCGGAGGAAGGAGCGATGACGCCCGACACCGTCCTCATCTCATTCCGGGACGTCAGCCGGCGTTTCAGCACGCCCCGCCGCGGCGAGGTCGACGCACTGTGCCACGTATCGCTCGACTGCCGGGCCGGGCGGATCACCGGCATCGTCGGGCCCAGCGGCAGCGGCAAGACCACGCTGCTGCGTCTGGCGGCCGGCCTGGATCAACCAACGGCCGGCGAGATCGTCTATCCGCAGTGGGGGCCGAGTGTCGCCCCGCCGCCGTGGGCCGTCGTCACCCAGGAGGGCAATCTTCTGCCGTGGCGCAATATCCGGCGCAACATAACCCTGCCCATGCGGCTGCGGAACGTGCCGCGCCGCGAGGCCAACCGTCGCGCCGAGACACTGCTGCGGCAGATGCATCTGCCGAACGACGTCGCCCTGAGCTACCCGCACGAACTGTCCGGCGGGATGCGCCGCCGGGCCGCCGTCGCAACCGCCCTGGCCTGCCGGCCACAACTGCTGATGCTCGACGAGCCTTTCAGCGGCGTCGACGAAGCCACCCGTCGTCGGCTCGGCCAGCAAGTCCTTGACCTGCGGATGCAGTACGGCCAGAGCATCCTGCTGGTCACACACGATATCGAGGAGGCCCTGCTGCTGGGCGACGAGGTCGTGATCCTTACGGCCGCCCCGGGCATCGAACGCGTGGACATCGAGCTGCCGCATCCGCGGGACCCGTTGGCGAAGGCCTTCGAGCGGCGTCTTATCGAGTTGCGACACCGCCTCACTTCGCGTTGACAGAATCACTCGCGAACTCTACACTGCATGATTCACGCCGTTTGTTTTTTTCACGGAGTAACCTATGTCGGATGACCTGTCCGCTAAGACCATTCTGGTCGTCGATGACGACCCTGATATTCTCCAGTCCGTCGAGAGCGCCCTCGAAGAGCTCGGCGCGAGGGTCGTCTGCGCCCGCGACGGCAAGGAAGCGGTCCGCCAGGCCGAGGCCGCCACGCCGGACCTGGTGGTTTTGGACCAGATGATGCCCGGGCATAACGGGCTGGTGGTGCTGGAACACCTTCGCCAGGGCAAGGGGGAGGACGACCCGCCGCACGTCATCATGGTCACGGCGAACGATGGCACGCGGCACGAGATGTATGCCGCCACGCTCGGCGCGCGGGCGTATCTTCGCAAGCCGTTCAAGATGTCCAAGCTGGTCGAGGTGGCCCGGGGCATCCTGACGGGCTGAGCCGGCGGCGGTTGATTATTTGTGCGCCGGCGGGACACTTTCCGCAAATAGGGTTGTTTTTCGTGGCGAAAGAGCTACAGTATTACGCTGCGAAAAGCGAAGGATTAAGGAAAGATACGAGACATACGCCGAGCAGACGGCTGGCCCGCAGCCGGGACTGGCTGTTGTCGGCGGCAGGTAACGAAAAGCATGACGATTACGGAAGACGCAAAGCGGAAGATTGTTGAAGAGAACCAGTTGCATGAAGGCGACACGGGTTCGGCAGAGGTGCAGATTGCCCTCCTAACGGCCCGGATCAACCATCTCGCCGAGCATCTCAAGTCGCACAAGAAGGATCATGCCTCGCGACGAGGTCTGTTGAAGATGGTGGGCAAGCGGAACAGCCTGCTGAAGTATCTCTCGCTGGCCTCGGCCGACCGTTACCGCGCGATCATCGCCAAACTGGGGCTGCGCAAGTAATTCATTTCGTGCGGCGACAGTTCAGCTACGATTCGGGCACCCCGGTCCGTTTTTCTGCGGTCCCCACTCTTTTCGCCACTCGGCGTCTTGACGCACCCGCTGCGCAGCGTCACGCGCGGGCGGCAGCACCGACGTGCTGCCTCAGCCACAGGATGCCCCGTCGGATATCGGAACGTACCATAGAGACACACAATGACAGACAGACGCAACAAGAGGATTGAGATGCCAGTAGTGAAAGTAGAACGAAACATTGGCGGGCGCACGTTGACGCTCGAAACAGGCAAAGTTGCCAAGCAGGCCCACGGGGCCGTCATGGTCACCTACGGCGATACCGTCGTGCTGTGCACCGTGCTGGCCGCCCCCCCCTCGCGGGACCTGGACTTCTTCCCGCTCTTCGTGGACTACCGCGAAGCCCAGTATTCGGCCGGCAAGATTCCGGGCGGGTTCTTCAAACGTGAAGGCCGTCCGTCGGCCAAGGAGATCCTGACGATGCGGATGATCGACCGCCCGATCCGTCCGCTTTTCCCCAAGGACTACAAGCACGAAGTGCAGATCCAGTGCCTCGTGCTGTCCACCGATAACGAAAACGATCCCGACCTGCTGGCCATGATCGGCGCATCGGCGGCGCTGAGCATCAGCCCGGCCCCGTTCGCCGGCCCCATCGGCGCCGGCAAGATCGGTTACATTGACGGCGAATACGTCATCAATCCCACCCACAGCGACCTGGAGAACTCCGAGATGGAACTCTTGGCCGCCGGACCTCGCGAAGCGATCAACATGATCGAATGCACCGGCAAGCAGGTCTCCGAAGACGTTGTTGCCGGCGCCTGCGAGAAGGCCTTCGAGGTCGCCACCGAGGTCATGGACATGATCGACGAAATCGCCGGTCAGGCCGCCCGCGAGAAGGAATACGAGGCCAATCCGGTTCCCGACGAACTCAAGCAGCTCGTCTGGGACACGTGCGAGGCCAAGGTCCGCGAGGCCAAGCAGATCGCCGGCAAAACCGAGCGGTTTGACCGCCTGATGGAGATCCGCCAGGAACTTATCGACGAGCTGATTCCCGAAGGGACCGACCCCGAGGAAGCCCCCTACAGCGAAGGCCATATCAAGGAAGCGTTCTACAAGCTCGAGGGGAAGATCCAGCGCGATCTGATCCTCGGCGGCACGCGGCCGGACGGCCGAGCGATGGACGAAGTTCGTCCGCTGGGCTTCGAGGTCGGCGTCCTGCCACGAACGCACGGCAGCGCCCTGTTCACCCGCGGCGAGACGATGGCCCTGGTGACGGCAACGCTCGGCACGCCGCGCGATCAGCCCATCATCGACGGCCTGCTGGAAGAGTACAAGAAGCCCTTCTTCCTGCACTACAATTTCCCGCCGTTCAGCGTCGGCGAGATTCGCCCCATCCGAGGCCCCGGGCGACGCGAGATCGGTCACGGTGCCCTGGCCGAAAAGAGCATCGATCCCGTCATGCCGGACCCCGAGGAATTCCCCTACACCGTCCGCGTCGTCGCCGACATTCTCGAGTCGAACGGCTCGACGAGCCAGGCGGCCACCACGGGTGGTTCGATGGCCCTGATGAACGCCGGCGTGCCGATCAAGGCGCCCGTTGCGGGTATCAGCATCGGCATGGTCCATGACGAGGAGAACCCGGGAAAGTACATCCTGCTGACGGATATCGTCGGCGAGGAGGACTTCCACGGCGACATGGACTTCAAGGTCGCCGGCACAAAGGACGGCATCACGGGCATCCAGCTTGACATGAAGGCCCGTGGCATTTCGCAGGACCGCATCGTCGATACGCTCAGCCAGGCCCGCAAGGCCCGGATGGACATCCTGGATCAGATGAGCCAGGTCATCGCCGAACCGGGCGAGTTGTCCGAGCATGCCCCGCGCATGCTGTCGATCAAGATCGACCCGAAGAAGATCGGCAAGGTCATCGGCCCGGGCGGCAAGACCATCAATGCCATCCAGGACGAGACCGGCGCATCGATCGATATCGACGACGACGGCACGATCTACATTGCATCCACGGGCGACGGCGCCAAGGCGGCCAAGGAGATGGTCGAGGCCATCGTCGAGGACGCCGAGCTCGGCAAGACGTACAAGGGCAAGGTCGTTTCGGTGCGGGACTTCGGCGTATTCGTCGAGATTCTCCCCGGCACGGAAGGCCTCTGTCACGTCTCCGAGATGGACACCAGCTACGTCGAGAACCCCGAGGATATCGCCAAGGTCGGCGACGAGTTTGAGTCCAAGGTCATCAACATTGACGACCAGGGCAAAGTCAAGCTCTCCCGCAAGGTCCTCCTGGACCCCGACCACGAACCCGAGCTGCCTAAGAAACGCGGCGGCCGCCGTGGCCATCGAGGCGGCGGTCGAGGCGGCCGACGCTAGCCAACGCGCAGTCGAACGGGCGTGCGACCTCACGCGTCGCACGCCCGTCGTTTTTTTTTTCGGCCGACCCCATGCCCGCATCGTCAACCAACAACCTTTCTGATGCCAGGCGCATCAAGCATGTGCGCGGTGTAGCGATCCCGGTCGCATGCCATTGGCACCGCTCCACCGCGCATGGACATGGCAGCCCGGACGGGGTGCCATGTACATGCGTAGCGCGCGACGTATGATCCATGCCCGACGACTGTAACATCACGCCAGACGCCGAGAACGCCCGGCCTCAGTGGGAGGAACTCTCGCACCTCGTCAACGGGCTGGCCCACGAGATCAAGAACCCCCTGTCAACGGTACGGCTGAACCTTCGCCTGCTAAGCGAAGACCTGGCCCGTTTCGATGACGCCGAGCATGATCGCATTCGCCGACGACTTCAACTGGTGGCCGATGAAGCCCAGCGTGTCGAAGACACCCTGCGAGACTTCCTCCACTTCGCCGGCAAGGTCGACCTATCGCTGGAGCAGGCGGACGTTGTCGATATTCTCGATGAACTGCAGGACTTCTTCGCCCCGCAGGCCTCAGCCTGCAATGTCGTTCTGCGGACCAGCCTGCCGGACCATCCAGTGGTCTGCCGGCTCGATGTCGGGCTGATTCAGCAGGCACTGCTGAATCTGATGCTCAACGCCACCCAGGCCATGAGCACTTCGGGCGGCGAGTTGTTGCTGCGGGTGACGGATTCGGACGGCTCGGCGAGCATCGAAGTCACGGACACCGGTCCTGGCA
Organism: Planctomycetota bacterium; assembly: GCA_009908915.1. Lineage (GTDB taxonomy): Bacteria > Planctomycetota > Phycisphaerae > SM23-33 > SM23-33 > JAAAOJ01. The sequence goes on along the minus strand of JAAAOJ010000015.1, from coordinate 34,915 downwards.
TCCCGCCGGAGGATATCGAGCACATCTTCGATGCTTACTGGTCGACCAAGCCGGATGGCTCGGGGCTCGGTCTGCCGACGGTCCGCCGTATCGTTCGCGAGCACAGGGGCCAGCTAACGGTCGACAGCGAGCCGGGCAAAGGCACGAGGTTCGTCATGTTCCTGCCCTGCGATGCCGAATAGACACGAATCCCCTGTCAGTTCTGTCCGATTCCAGAGGGGATATTCAGCGGGGGCGTTCCGCGTTGACATCCGCGTCCGCAGTTGCTAACGTAAGCCACGTCGATAGCCACACAGGCAGGAGCACATCCATGGAGCTTAAGTCGTATTTCTGTCCGCGATGCGGCCGAAGATTCAACCGCAACGAAGCCGTCAGCACGGATGAGAAGGTCCAGTGCGTTTACTGCCGTGATACCCAGCTCTGCATCGCTGGATGGCCCTACATATTACTGGCCATGTTCATTGGCGTGGCGGCCTATCTCGCACGCATGGCCCGCATCCAGGTCCACGGCGAGGTGTGGATATTCCTTCCGGCCGCCTTCGGGCTGTTTTTCATCGGTGTGATCCGTATGATCCAGGAAGGCTACCGGCGACGGCATCCGCTGAGCCGTCTGGCACAGGACGAGATGGCCGACGACGTCGGCGCGCCACCCGCCGCCGTTCCGGACCCCGACAGGTCCGAGGAGTCGGCGTCCGAGAGCGCCGAGAACAGCGACCAGCCGACCCGTTCCGCCTCCAATTCGCAGTAGACCCTCGCCATGCCAGAGACTACCCCCGACTCTCCACCCAGTGCAGACATCCTCATCGTCGAGGACGAACTTGCCCACGCCGAGGCGATCGACGAAGGCCTCTCGCGTGTCGGCCATACCTGCACCGTTGCCCACAGCGGCGAGGCGGCTGTCGCCAAACTGACCTCGCGCCGCTTCGACATCATCGTCACCGACTTCATGCTTGGCGGGGAGATTGACGGCATGGGCGTACTGCAGGCCGCCGTCGAGAAAGCCCCGCGGGCCAAGGTGATCTTCATCACCGCCCACTCCTCCGTCGACGTCTGCCGCCAGGCCCTACAGACGGGCGCATTCGACTACATCGAGAAGCCGCTCGACCTCAACGAACTCCGCGCCGTTGTCGCCCGTGCCGCCGAGATGACCGCCCAGCGACGCACGATCCACGAACTCAAGGAACGCCTCGACGAGAAGTTCGGCTTCGGGAATATCATCGGCCAATCCGCCCCCATGTTGCGCATCCTCGAGACGGTTCGACGCATCGCAACAAGCGATCTGTCAGTGCTGATCCTCGGCGAGAGCGGCACGGGCAAGGAACTGCTCGCCAATGCCATCCACCAGAATTCGGAACGGGCCGAGAAGCGGTTCGTCGCCATCAACTGCGCCGGCCTGAGCGAGACACTGCTGGAGGACGAGCTCTTCGGCCACGTCAAGGGTGCCTACACCGGTGCCGGCGGGGACCGGCCAGGCCGCTTCGAGCATGCCGACGGCGGAACGATGTTCCTCGACGAGGTCGGCGACATGCCGCTGACCATGCAGGCCAAGCTGCTGCGCGTGCTGGAGAATGGCGAGGTGGTCCGGGTCGGCTCCAACGAGCCGTACCGCGTGAATGTCCGTATCATCTCGGCGACCAACGGTGACCTTGCCGAGAAGGTCAAGGCGAAGGAATTCCGCGAGGACCTCTACTTCCGCATCAAGGGCGCGACGATCGAGATCCCGCCGCTACGTCAACGCCGCGAAGACATCCCGCTGCTGATCGAACACTTCCTTGCCCAGGCCAACGAGACCCATGGCCGCACAATCAACGGCCTGACGCCGGAGGCCCGGCGCGTGCTGATGAGCTACCCCTGGCCGGGCAACGTCCGGCAGCTGCGCAACGTCGTGGAAAACATGGTGGTGCTCGCCGCGAGCGACAAGCTGGCGGTCGACGACCTGCCCCCGGAAATCCACCAGCCGCCGAATGACCTCACCGACGGTCAATTCCGAGAGCTGGCCGGCATCAGCATCGACGAAGCGGAGACGCAGCTTATCCGCAACACGCTCAAGATGGTCGAGGGCAACCGCGAGAAGGCCGCCTCGATTCTCGGCATCGGCGAGCGAACGCTCTACCGCAAGATCAAGGAATACGGCCTCAACGCGTAGTCATGCCCGGCCCCGTCGTCGGGTGGGCAATCAGCAGCGCCCTCGCCGCGGCGCTGCTGGCGTTGTTCTTCGGTCTCCTTGGCAAGCGCTGCCGCGCCCACATCGCCTGGTGAAGCGCTCGTCACCCTTCCAGGCCGGGAACGATCCACACAAGGACCTGACCGCCGAGGACCGCATTGCCTTTGAATACGGGCGGCCTGCCGCCTACAATCGTGGGCTGTCCTAACCGAACGGAGTCGCCCTGTCATGACGATCAACCGGCTGCCCGGACATCTCGTCAACAAGATCGCCGCCGGCGAGGTCATTGAGCGACCGGCCAGCGTGGTCAAGGAGCTTGTCGAGAATGCCGTCGACGCCGGGGCGACCCGCATCGACGTCGCGGTCGAAGACGGCGGACGAAAGCTCATCCAGGTGACCGACAACGGAACGGGCATGGGTCGTAGCGACGCCGAGATGGCCTTCGCCCCGCACGCAACCAGCAAGATCTCCGCCGAGGACGACCTGTTTAACATCGCCACGATGGGCTTTCGCGGCGAGGCCTTGGCCGCCATTGCCTCGATCGCCCATGCCCGCATCCGAACGCGCCTCGCCAAGGCCGACAGCGGCTGGGAGATCGCTGCCGATGGCGAGGATATCCACGAGCCGATGCCCGCCGCCGCACCGCCCGGAACCAGCGTTGAGATCCGCGACCTGTTCTTCAATACGCCCGCCCGCCGCAAATTCCTGCGCACCACCAACACCGAGTTCGGCCACGTTACCGAGCAAATCGCCCGTCTCGCCCTGCCGCACCCGGATATCGCCTTCACCCTCCGCCACAACGGCCGCGAGAGCCTCAATCTACCCGCCACCGAGGCCACGCTCGATCGTATCGCCGATCTGTTCACGCCCGACCTCGCCGAGGCGCTGCTGAAGCTCTCGCAGCGGACCGATTCGATCGGCATTGCCGGGTATATCGGCAAGCCCTCCGCCGCACGCTCCACGACAAGGTGGCAGTACGTCTTCCTCAACGGCCGCTACATCCGCGACCGCCTCCTCGGTCATGCCCTGCGCGAGGCCTACCGCGGCCTGCTGGCGCCCGGCAAGAGCGCGCCGGTCTTCATCTTTATCGACATCGACCCCGGCGACGTTGACGTCAACGTCCACCCGACCAAGATCGAGGTCCGCTTCCGCGACTCCAACCGGGTCTACGGCGAGTTGATGGCCGCCCTGAAAGAAACGCTGAATCGCGGCGACCTGCGACCCAGTGCGGACGCCGGCCGACCCGGCGATCTGCCGGATGCCCGCACCGACAGTCGCGCACGCACCGACAGCCTCAAGCAGGCGATGGCCGACTTCTTCAAGAAAGCCCCGCCGCCCCAGCCGGCATTGAGCGTCCCGGAAGGCATCCGCCCCCAGCGGGACAGCCGACCGCCTGCACAGGCGCCCCGCCCCGGCCCGCTCGCCCCGCCTTCCCGATCCGCCCCGTCAGAGCCCCAGCGAACCTGGCCCCCAGCATCGGCCCCAGCGGTTGGCGCCACACCGACCGATTCCGCCGCGCGCGATGCGACGGACACCTCCGCGCCGCGCGAAGCAGCGCCCGCCCTGTCGGCTGCCGCGCCCCGGCCACTGCTGCAAATCGCCGACACCTACATCGTCACCGAGACCAACGACGGGCTGGTGATCGTCGACCAGCACGCCCTGCACGAGCGCATCCTCTACAACCAGTTGAAGCACCGATTTGCCGAAGGCGGGCTCTCGACGCAACGGATGCTGATCCCCGAGAGCTTCAGCGTCACCGCCGGCGAAGCCGCGCTCCTCGAAAGCAATGCCGAACTGCTGGCGTCCCTCGGCATCGAGGTCGAACCGTTCGGCAAGTCGGCCTTCGCCGTCCAGCAGTACCCGACGATCCTCGCCGAGCGCGGCGTGGCCATGGGGCCGCTGCTGCGCGAGCTGCTCGACCAGCTAGCCGAGGACGATGCCGACGGCGCCACCGAGGCCGCTGGCGAACGCATCCTCGAGACCGTCCTGGCGATGATGGCCTGCAAGGCGGCGATCAAGGCCGGTGACCCGCTCAGCGACGCTGAGATGGCAGAACTGCTCGACCAGGCGGCTGGTAGCAAGAAGGCATCGGCCTGTCCGCACGGGCGCCCGACGACGCTGCGAATGAGCCTCCGCGAACTGGACAAGCAGTTCCATCGAACCTGACCGCGTGAAAATTGTCTTTCCCTCGCGGCGAGCATGACGTCTAATGGTCGCAAGACAAGCGGTTCACAAAGGAGTGCGAACATGAAGCATGCATGGCTAGTATGCGTTGGGGTCGTCCTGCTGGTTGTCTGCGGCGGCTGCGGCAGCAGCAAGATCGTCACCTCGGGAACCGTCCCTCCCTCGAGTTTCTCCGTCGGGCTGACCAACCCGCAAAGCCTCGTCAAGTCCGGCAAGATCGACGACCACAAGGTGCTCATGAGCCCCGACGGCGTCAAGATCGACAGCTTCGCCATCGCGCACGACACCGACGGGCCGGCCAAGGGCACGGTGGTGCTGCTACACGGCGAAGGTCAGTCGAAACTGGACTATATCGACCTCGCTGGCAGGCTGGCCAAACGCGGCTACGATTCGGTACTTGTCGATCTCCGCATGCATGGCTGGAGCGGCGGCGAGTATATCACCTGTGGCGCGAAGGAGAAGATCGACGTCCAGGCCGCCGTCAACGCCTACATCGCCGACGGAACGGTCACCGCCGAGCCGATCATCGCCTTCGGCACGACGTTCGGCGGTGCGACAGCCATCCAGTACGCCGCCATCGAGCCCCGCGTCAAGGGTCTCATGGTCATGGCGCCGTGGGCCAGCACCGAAACCAAAGCCCGCCGCGACCTCGGGGCCCTGGCCACGCCGGACCGGATCCACGCGGAACTTGAGAAGGCCGGCGAACTCGCCGGCTTCGACCCCTACGCCACAGCGGCCGTCAAAGACGCCGCAACGCTCACCTGCCCGATCTACATCGTCCACGGCACGCTGGATATGGTCGTGCCGGTTGCCGAGAGCGAGGCGATCTATCTCGCCGTGCCGCACAAGCAGAAGCGGCTGCAGATTATCATGCCTGGCACGCCAGAGTACTTCGCCCTGATCGACTTCGACACCTGGCGGGCCGACCGCATCGTCGAGGTCGCCGACGGCACGTTCACGCCGGGCCGATCGTCGGCCGGCGTCGAACAGGAAGACGAGGATGTGCCGGCCCCGCAGCCAAACATCCCACCGCCGGCCAGCGACGAGGACGATCTGAAACCGGTCAAGAGCCCAGCATCGCTGCCGGATGAAGAAGCCGGCGCAGACGACGCCGGATAAGCCGTGCGATCCGCCATCCACATGCTCCTGCTCGTGGCCTGTATCGCGTCCGCCGCCTGCAACAGCGACGACCGGCATGCCCGCATCCTCATCGAAAGCGATGCATCCATTGGGCGTCTCGGTCTGGCAGCACTCGGATCAGCCGAGACGCTCGAGCAGGACGGCCGGATCACGGCGAGCCGGCGCATCCGTATGACGGACGGCGTGCAGATCGACGCCTGGGTCATCGCCGCCCGTGGCACAACCCAGCGGGGCACGGTCGTCGCGCTGCACGGGCTCAAGCACAGCAAATCGCAGAACGTCGGCCTCGCTGAGGAACTTGCCGAGCGTGGCTTCGACGTTGTGCTCATCGATCATCGCGCCCACGGCGACAGCGACGGCGAGTATACGACGTGGGGCGCAAAGGAAGCCGACGACGTCCGTCGCGTCGTCGACGCCCTCCTGGCCGAGGCACTGATTCGCAAGCCGTTCTACGTCTGGGGCGTGTCGATGGGCGGGACCACCGCCATTCGTTACGCCGCCTGCGATACACGCGTCGCCGGATGCATGGCCGTCGCTCCGTATACGTCGGGGCCACAGGTCGCACGCCGACTGCTGTTGTTGCTCTCGCCGGAGACGTACGAGCAGGCATGGCAGCGGGCGGGAGAGTTGGCCGGCTTCGATCCGCGTGACGCCAGCGCTCTTGCGGCCGTCCGGCAGTTGCACTGCCCGCTCGTGGTCGTTCACGGCACGCTGGACACGCTCGTACCCTTCTCGCACGGGCAGGCCATCGTCGCCGCTGCCGCCGGCCCTGCCGAACTGATCGACATCCCGGCCGCCACCCACGGAACCGTCCTGGTCCTTCGGGACGCATGGTTCGCCGACCGCATGGTGGACCTCGCCGAAGGCCACCTGCCCGCCCCCACGACCGACGCGGCCGCCGACTGATGTCACAGAGCGAACGTATTCTCGGCGATCCATTTCGAGACGGACTGCTAAGGGACGCCGCTGCCCTCTTGCTCCGCCGCCGGTCCAGCGCGTATGATGTGCGTTTTCCCGGCGGCCGCCGGAGCGGAAGGAGCGCCACGTGACCACGGCTGGACAATCCGAGACGATCGTGATTCTCGATTTCGGCTCACAGTACGCGCAGCTCATCGCCCGCCGCGTCCGCGAGAAAAAGGTCTACAGCGTCCTGGCTCGACCCGACGTGACGGCCGAGGAGGTTCGCGCGCTCAACCCCAAGGGGTTGATCTTTACCGGCGGCCCGGCCAGCGTCTACGACGACGGTGCGCCCATCTGCCGCCGGGACATCCTCGATCTCGGCGTGCCGATCCTGGCGATCTGCTACGGCATGCAACTGACCTGCAAGATGCTCGGCGCCGACATCCAGCCCGCCGCCAGCCGCGAGTACGGCCGGGCGCAACTGTCGATCACCAACCCCAACGTGCTTCTGAAAAACGTGCCCCAGAAGACGACTGGCTGGATGAGCCACGGCGACCAGGTCCGCGACCCGGGCGGGGATTTCGACATTCTCGCCGAGACGCCCACTTGCCCCTTTGCCGCCGTCAAGCACAAGGCCCGCCCGTTCTACGGCGTGCAGTTCCACCCGGAGGTCGCGCACACGCCGCACGGCAACGAGATCTTCGACAACTTCCTCTATGACATCTGCGATTGCCAGGGCCTCTGGAAAATGAGCAGCTTCATCGACGCCGTCCTCGACGAGGTGCGCGAGGTCGTCGCCGACGACGAGCAGGTCATCTGCGGCCTCTCGGGCGGCGTGGACTCCTCGGTCCTAGCGGCTATGCTGCACAAGGCCCTCGGCGACCGCCTTGCCTGCATTTTCGTGGACAATGGCCTGCTGCGGCTCAACGAGGTGGAGTTGGTCGAAAGCACCTTCGGCGATCATTTCCACGTACGACTGACCACCGCCCGCTCGGCCGACCGATTCCTGGACAAGCTTGCCGGCGTCAGTGACCCGCAGGAGAAGCGCCGCATCATCGGCCATACGTTCATCGACGTGTTCAAGGAAGTGGCTGCCGCGTTCCCCAAGGCCAGCTATCTTGCCCAGGGCACGCTGTACCCGGACGTCGTGGAGTCCGGCCATTCGCTGGCCGGACAGGCGGCGAACATCAAGCTGCACCACAACGTGGGCGGCCTGCCGGCGGAGCTTGGCTTTGAGTTGATCGAGCCGCTACGGGACCTGTTCAAGGACGAGGTCCGCCAGGTCGGCGAGCTGCTGGGCCTGCCCGAGCAAATCGTCTGGCGACACCCCTTCCCGGGGCCCGGCCTTGCCGTCCGCTGCCTCGGCCCGATCACTCGCGACCGCCTCGATACGCTGCGGCAGGCGGACAACATCCTGCTGGAGGAGATCACAGCCGCCAACCTCTATCGCAAGACCGCCCAGACCTTCGCCGTCCTTCTGCCGATCCAGTCCGTCGGCGTGATGGGCGATGGGCGCAGCTACGAAAATGTGGTGGCCATCCGCTCGGTCGACACCAGCGACTTCATGACCGCCGACTGGTCGCGCATCCCGTACGAGGTATTGGAAACGACCTCCAACCGCATCATCAACGAGGTCCGCGGCGTCAATCGCGTCGTCTACGATATCTCCTCCAAACCGCCCGCCACCATCGAGTGGGAGTAGGCGGCGGGCGATTGCGCGTCGCGACGGTTCGTGCCGATAGTACTCCCGTAATGACAACTGATCAGCATGAAGGGATGTATCTGGCATGAAACCTGTCTACATGGCGACTCCCTGGTCCCAGGAGCAGTGCGTGAACATTCTTCGCCGGGCTCTGGAGGGCGTGGGCGAGAAGATGCCCAAGAGCAAGTACCGCCTGCGGGAGGTCAATGACCTTACGGCCATCGACTTCGAATGGCCCGGGCGTATGTCGCTGGGTCTCGACCTCGCGACCGCCGGCAAAGGCAGCCTGCTGCGCATGCGATACGCCATTGGGCGAACGGCCAAACTCGTGGCCCTTGCGTGCTGGCCGGTGACGGTTGTCGCCTGCCTCGTCGCCGGTGCCCTGCTGCCCGAGCCGCTGGTCGACGGCATGAGCAACATCCTGTTGCTCGGGCTGGCCGGGATCGTCGCCGGCGCGTTCGAGACGGGCGTGTTGATGCTGGTGCTGTCGCTGCCAGCGATGAAGCTGGTCCGGGGGTTCGGCAAGGCGTTGCAGGCCAAGGAACTGACGGGCGAGAACGAGGCACATGTCGCCGAGGTATTCCGCCCGCTGGACAATACGGACGCCTGACAGCCCGCTTCGACAAAGAGTGCCTCGATCCATTTCTGGCAGCCCGTCGTTTAGAACGTTCAGAAATGGACCGCGTCGCGAGCATCAGGGAACGGAAACGCAGGCGAATGGGTTGATTGGGTGATTGGGTGATTGGTCAATTGGGTAGTTGGTTAATCGGATAGTTTGTAAGAGACTGGGTTTTCGGAACGATGACCCGCAAGCAAACGGCCCGGCCGCAGCAGCGATGGCTTTCTAAACGGGCTAAACGGGCTAAACGGGCTGCTAGACGGACTGCTCGACGGACTGTTGGGTCGACAGGGCCCTACAATGGGGACGATGGACACGATCACACAAGGCTTGTTCGGGGCGGCCGTCGCCCAGGTGGGCTTCCGTGACCGCATCGGTCGCGAGACCGGCTGGGTCGCTGCATGGTGCGCCGCCAGCCCGGACCTCGACGTCTTCACCTCCCGCGTGATGGACGCACTCGGGCGCGACTACCCGCTCAGCCACCTGGTCTATCATCGCGGCGTGTCGCACTCGCTACTGGCCATTCCCGTCATTGCCCTGCTCTTCGCCGGGCCGTGGTGGATCATTCGACGCGGCATCGCACGCCGACAGGCGGCCGGCAACCTGCAGGACCAGTCGGGCGCCCCGCCGCCCTTCTGGCTGCTGTACCTCTGCTGTTTCCTCGCAGCCGCCACACATGGCCTGCTGGACGCCTTCACGAGCTATGGCACGCAGCTACTCTGGCCGATCACGCGGACGCGCTACGCCTGGGACAGCATTCCCATCATCGACCTGTTCATCACGCCCCTGTTCATCATCGGACTCATCGCGTGCTATGTCATTCGCCGCCTGCCTATGCGACGGCGACAGTTGGCCGCGTCGTCTGTGGCAGCGGCGTCCCTGCTGCTCGTGATGGGCTACATCGGGACCGGCCGGGTCATGCACGACCGTGCGATTCACCGGGCGATGACGACACTTGGCGACGCCGAGCGACAAACGGTCCTGCAGGCCGACGCGTACCCGGCCATCGGGCACATTTTCCTTTGGCGGGTGGTCATCGAAACCCCCGACGAATGGATCGCCACCCGCGTTCACCACTTCAGCCGCGACCTGCCCACCGACGACGAACAGAGCCGCGTCGCCAAACAGGCCGGCAGCCCATGGATTCGTCGGGCCACGACCGTTCCGGAATACAGCATCTACGACTGGTTCGCTGCCGGGCGGCTACGGCCGGTCTACGCGCATGACGAGTCATCCGGCCTGCACGTGGTGCTCTTCCACGACATGCGGTATGCCGCCGGCACGAGCGGCGTCGAGAGCCTCTGGCCGCTGGCCGTCGAGATGAACGCCGACGGCAGGATCCTCTCAGTCCACCGGACGCACCCCCGCCGCGACGGCGACTTCGGCACGTTCGTCGCAATGGTCTGGCAGGATATGTGGACGCCCTGACGAAGGGATAGAGGACGATGAACCCTAGCAGCCCGTTTGGAAAGCTATCGCTGCTGCGGCCGAGCCCTTTGCTCGCGGGTCATCGTCACGAAAACTTGATGAATGGACCCATTCATCGGCGTTTTCGTTCCTTGATGCTCGGCAAAGTGCATCGACCTCGCGACGCGATCCATTTCTAAACAGGCTGCTAGGACCATTGGCGTCGCGGGTCGGGACCACGGCTCCCGCACCTCCGTGCAGCTTGCATTGCGTGCGGACATGCAGCACAATGGCGGCCAACCCGAGCGAGAGGGGCACGAGATGACCAGACGTAAGAAGATGCTGCTGTATGTTGGCGGTGCGATCCTGCTGCTGGTGGTGTGGGTCGTCGGCCAGGCGAGCTGGTTCTACAGTCGCGACGAGATCGTCATCAGCCGCCAGACCACCTTCGTCACCGACCCGATCATGAACGCCGACGGGACGGTCAATTACCTGGCCTGGCTGAACCGCCGCCGCATTGGCCGTCTACCGGGCTGAGCATGGCGACTGGCCGGAGTCGCTGGAGCAGCTCCTGCCGGAGATTCTGCAGACCGTCCCGCCGGACCCATGGAGCGATGGGCCGCTGAAGTACCGCCGCGAGGGGGATGGGTTTGTGCTGTACAGCATCGGTGATGACCTGGAGGACGACGGCGGCGTTGAGTACGAGCAATACTACGATGAAGGCGACGTCGTCGTGACGAACCTGGAACCGGACGGCGAGAAGATCGACCTCGGCGCGGACGATGAAGAATAGAATGGAGCATGCCGACAGACTCCTCCCCCTCTGGGGGAGGTGGCGAGCCTGCCCTGAGCCTGCCGAATGGGCTTGCGAGCCGGTGGGGGCAGCCGGCGAAAAGGTCTGAAGCCCCGCGTGAAAAGCCCCCTCACCCGGCCCTGCGGGCCGACCTCTCCCAGAGGGAGAGGGGTGAAGGTGTCCACCGCTGGCCCGATTGACAAACAGGCTCGGCGGCGGGGTAGAATGACATACGACAGAAGGAACGATCGGCCAGGACCGGGTTTTTGGAAATCCGAAGGTGTGTTGCTGCGCGCAGGAAGAAAAGAGTCCACAGATGACACAGAGAACTCAGATTCAAGACGCAGCAAAGAGAGTTCACGAATTGCACGCATGACTCGAAAAGAAAGCGTATCCACAGATTACCCAGATGGCACAGATTTAGTGAAGAAAGACATAGGTAGCTCTTCTCTGTGAAATCTGAGCAATCTGTGGACGATTTGACATGCTGGAGAAGGTCATCAATTCGGCGGTGGTCCGCAAGGCGGCCGAGCGGTTGCGGCCCGGGCAGACGGTGCAGTTGACGGGCGTGTGGGGCAGCGCGTCGGCCATGGTGGCCGCTGCGCTGGGACGGCGGACGGGCCGGCCCGTGCTGATCGTCTGCAAGCATCTCGACGACGCTGACGCGACGGCCGACGATCTGGAGATATTCCTGCGGGATGGGGACGACGGGGCCGCAAACCCCTCCCCCCCTGGGGGTGGTGGCGAGCCTGCCCTGAGCGTGCCGAATGGGTCCGCGAGCCGGTGGGGGCGGACGGAGCAAGGGCCTGAGGGCCGCAGCGAGGGGAACGAAGAGACAGACCCTCACCCAGCCTCTCCCGGAGGAAGAGGGGTAAAACGTGGATCAAACGCCAATACAGGGCCGCAGACACGCCAACGCGGTGCAGCAGGTGCTGCACCGCGCACAGATCAAATGGATCGTGCATGCGAATCTGAGCCGTGCGCAATGCCTGATCGGCCGGATGCCATGCCTGCTCCCGGCTCCGACTTGCCGGCTTGGCAGGGCAAGCCGCAGGCATGCGAGGCGGTGCATCTGTTCCCCGCCTGGGAGGTACAACTGGCGACGGACCACGTGAGCGAAGAGGTCACCTGCGAGCGCCTGGGCGTGCTGAATCTGCTGGCGGACCTGCAAGCCACCTCTGTGCCTGGCGGAGCACCTGCTCTGCCAGGCCAGCAAGGCCAACGCGGTGCAGCAGGTGCTACACCGCGCACAGAAGAAGGTTCTTCACCATGCACAGAAAAAGGTCCTATACCGCGTACTGAAGACCCGCGAGCAACAAGTTGCTCGCCCTTCTACAAGAACCTCTTCATCGTCGCGCCGGTGATGGCGTTGCTTCAACCCGTGCCGACGCCATCGGCCCTGGCGGCCGGGCGGCTGCGGGTGGAGCGCGGCGATACGTGGGAGCTCGATGCATTGCTGTCCTGGCTGGTCGATGCCGGCTACGACGCCGTCGAGCAGGTCGACGCCGTGGGGCAGTTCGCCCGTCGCGGCGGGATCGTCGACGTCTTCCCGCCGGACGGCCTGGATGCCCGCCACGGCACGGGCCGGGCGATGCGCATCGAGTTTTTCGGCGACGAGATCGACTCCATCCGCCGCTTTGACCTCGACAGCCAGCGGTCCGTCGAGCAGATCGACGCCGTGGAACTGACGGCCATGACGATGGGGCGTGTGCTGCCGGATACTCCGCCGCCATCCCGCGTGCAACAAGTTGCACGCCCTACGGGCTCCAAGCCTCTGCCTGGCGGAGCACCCGCTCCGCTAGGTCAGGCGATGGCAAAGAAACGCGGCGGAGCAGGTGCTTCACCGCGCAGAGAGGATCGCAGCAACGCGGGCGCCATGCCTGCTCCCGGCTCCGCCTTGCCGGCTTCGCAGGGCACGCCGCAGGCATGCGAGGCCGTCACGCACCTGCTGGATTACCTGCCGGCGGAGACGATCGTCTGCATGGTCGAGCCGGGCGAGCTTCGCGAGCTTGCGGGCGAGTTATACGGGCGCGTGCGCGACGACCTGGTGGCCGGCAACGACGAGGCCAGCCCCGTCGCCCTGCGCACCGTGGACGAGGTCTTCGGCGCGATGGCCCGCTTCGCGCGGGCGGGCATGTTCATTTTCGGCGCGCAACGCGGCGAGGGGTCGCTGCGGCTGGGCGTGCGGTCGCTGGAGCGGCTGAACGTAGAGACAGCCGACACCCTCTCCGAGTTGGAGGCACTGGCGGCCGGGCACAAGGTGGCCGTCTACTGCGAGAATCATGTCGAGCAGAAACGCTTCGCCGAGACGCTGACCGACAAGTACCCCACGCTGGCCCGGCGGGCGTCGTTGCGGCTGGGGCATATCGGGGGTGGCTTCCACTGGCCGGCGCTTGGGCTGGTGGTCGTCGGCCATCACGAAATCTACGGCCGCTACGCGAAGGGTCGGCGTATCCGTCGCGTGCGGGCGGGCCGACCGATCAACAGCCTCATCGACCTGAACGAGGGCGACTACGTCGTACACGTGGGCCACGGCATCGCGACGTTCGACGGCCTGCGACGGCTGGAGCGTGACCTGCCCGGCCAGCCGGCCGTCCGCGAGGAATACCTGCGGCTACGGTTCGCCGACAACGCCGTCCTGCACGTGCCGGTCAGCCAGATCAACCTCGTCCAGAAGTACATCGGCAGCAAGGGCAAGCGGCCGAGCCTCAGTAAGCTGGGCGGCGGCCACTGGGCAAGGGCCAAGCAGCGCGTCAGCGAGGCCGTCAAGGATCTGGCCGCGGAGCTGCTGCGACTTCAGGCCGTCCGGCGGGCCATGCCGGGCGAAAGCTACCCCGCCGAGACGGAACTGCAGCGACAGTTCGCGGCGGAGTTCCTCTATAACGAGACCGAGGATCAACTGGCCGCCCTGGGACAAATCGACACGGACATGGCCCGACCCACACCGATGGACCGACTGATCTGCGGCGACGTGGGCTACGGCAAGACCGAGCTGGCCATGCGGACGGCGCTGAAGGTCGTCGAGGGCGGGCGGCAGGTCGGCGTGCTCGTGCCCACGACCGTCCTGGCCGAGCAGCACTACCGCACGTTCCGCGAACGCTTTGCCGACTATCCTGTCCGCGTGGAGGTCATCAGCCGCTTCCGCACCGCCGGCGAGCAGGCCCGCATCTGCAAGCAACTGGCGGCCGGGCAAGTGGACATCCTCATCGGCACGCACCGCCTGCTGAGCAGCGACGTGACGTTCGCCGAGCTGGGGCTGGTGGTCATCGACGAGGAGCAGCGATTCGGCGTGACGCACAAGGAGCACCTCAAGCAGATGCGGGCGAGCGTGGACGTGATGACGCTGACGGCGACGCCGATCCCGCGGACGCTGCACATGGCGATGATGGGCCTGCGGGACATCTCCAGCCTGCAGACGCCGCCGCTCGACCGGCGGGCAATCCACACCGAGGTCGGCCCGCACGACGACGAACTCATCGCCACCGCCCTGCGACGCGAACTCAACCGCGGCGGGCAGGTCTTCTACGTCCACAACCGCGTGCAGGACATCCACAGCGTGGCCAATCACGTCCGCTCGCTGGCGCCCGGGACACGCATCGAGATCGGCCACGGGCAGATGGCGGAGAAGGAACTCTCAGCCGTCATGCGGCGGTTCACGGCGGGCGAGGTCGACGTGCTGGTCTGCACGACGATCATCGAAAGCGGCCTGGACATTCCGACGGCCAACACGATGATCATCGACGAGGCGGACCGTTTCGGCCTGGCCGAGTTGCACCAGCTTCGCGGGCGCGTCGGTCGGTACAAGCATCGTGCGTACTGCTACCTGCTGCTGCCACGGCGGCGGACGGTCAACCCGGTCTCCCAGAAGCGTCTCAAGGCGATCGAGGATTTCAGCGACCTCGGGGCCGGCTTCCAGATCGCCATGCGGGACCTGGAGATTCGCGGGGCCGGGAACATCCTCGGGCCGCAGCAGAGCGGGCACATCGCGACGGTCGGCTATGAACTGTACTGTCAGCTGCTGGAGCAGTCGGTCTCGCAGCTCCGCGGGGAGAAGCCCGCCGCGGCCCAGCCGGTGGAGGTGCATATCGAACTCGGCATCGAAGCATTGCTGCCCCGCGAGTACATTCCGTCCGAGCGGCAGCGGATGGAGATCTACCGCCGGCTGGTGGTCTGCGGCTCAGCCGAGGACGTCCGGCAGGTGCGGAGCGACCTTGCCGACGCGTTTGGCCAGCCGCCCACGGAGACCGAGATGCTGCTGGATATCGCCGAGATGCGGGTCCATGCGGCTGGTATCGGCATCGAGAGTATCGTCCTGTCGGAACCGGACGTGATTTTCCGCGTCAAAGATCACAAGCGAAGCGAGGCCGTTTTCGCCGATGCTCCCGGTAGTGTCCGGATGCCGGACAGCCGCACCATCCACTGGCGACCGGGCAAGGCGTACCTTCAGGCGACGACGCTGGCTCGCGTCCTGCTGAAGCGCCTGCGAGAGGCCCGGTCGGCGTAGAGTGCGGCGAAGAGAAAGGATTCACGGGTTGCACGGATCGCTTTTAGATTATCAGGAAGAGCAAGTGCGCTTGGCCGCTAATTGGAGCGTGGTGCAGCACATGCTGCGCCGCGTGGCCCCAGAGAGAGCAGATGCGATTCTTCTCTGTGCAATCTACGAAATCTGTGGACTCCTTTCGTACGTGATTTTTGCGAAAGAAAACGCCTCGATCGACTTATAATGTTCGTTTTCCCACGAATGCGTATGCGATATTTCTCGATTCTGACAATGCTGCTAACGGCGCTGGCCCTGGCCGCGGGTGGATGCGGTCGCCGCACGCCGGAGGCCGACGCCGGCGACGTGCCGGTCATCCAAGCCAGCCACAGCGAGGCTCCCGCGCCGCGCGCACCGGATGCCCCCGAGCCGGTGCGACTCGAACTGCCCGCCGAGAGCGGAGCCGACAGTTTCGCCGCCGCCGAGCCCGCTGGCGTGGATACCCTCAGCGACGCGGCCCCGCAGTCCGACGCGCTCAGGCGGGCCACGCGCGATCAGCAACTCGTCGACCTCGCCTCGCTGCGACCCGTCGGCAGCGCCCGCGAGGTGCCCGACGTCCCCGAGCCGCCCTCACTGGCCGACCACCTCGCCGACAAGCCCGATGGCGATTTCGAGTGCCCGAAGCTCGCACCCCTGCCCGAACCGGACGTCGAACCCATCAGCGGAACGGCCACCACTGTCGAGGTCGCCCAGCCCGCCTACGAGGCCCCGCGCGAGCCGAAACACCGAACCGCCGAACCGCTGCGCGAACCCCGCACAACGCAACGGGCCAACGACAAACGTTCCACATCCGAACCGACCCGCCCGGCATCGCCCGAGCCGCGCCGACGCCTTCGGTGGGAACCGCGACCGAACCCCCTGGCCGGAGCGTTTGACGAACCCACCGACGCGACGGACAAAACCATCCTGAGCGATCCATCACTCGACGACGAGTCGGCCCCCACGCCCCTGACGGCGATGGCGGACGACCAAGCCATGGCCGCTTCCGTCGGCGAGCCGCCCGAACCCGAGGACACCGGCCCTGCCGCCGAAGAGGCCATCCACATGGAACCGGTCGCCCGGCCGCCGGCGCCGCGCGAGGAGATGTTCACCGAGAAGGTCGTCGCCGGCATGACCCTCCAGGTCAACCAGCGCCACGTCACCGTCGATGAAATTCTCGCCGCCCTGCACGGCGAGTTGATCTCCATCCCGGACAACCTCAGCCGCCAGGCCTTCCGGCGCGAAGCCGAACGCATCATCAGCCGCCAACTGATGGGACTCATTCAGCAGATCCTCGTCTATGAAGAGGCCAAGGACCTGCTCGAAGAGCAGGCCAAAATGCAGATCGAAGCCGAGATGGAGGAGACCCAACGCGACCTGCTGGCCAGCGCAGGCGGCAGTATCGAGCGTCTCAAGGCCCAAATCCGCCAGGAAGGCTCGACGCTGGACGCCCTGCTGCAGGCCCACCGGCGCCAACTGACGGTCCGCTCGTACATGCAGTACAAGTTCGTGCCGGCCATCGTCGTCACGCGGCGCATGCTGTGGGACTACTACCGCCGCCACGAGGACGACTACCGCACCGAGACCAAGGTGCAGATGCAGATCATCGCCGCGCCGTTCGACGATTTCCTGCCCGAGGGAACCACCGACCCGACGCAGATCGAACGCCAGGCCGCCCGCGAGGCCGCACGGCGCGTCATCGAGCGCGCACTCAAACGTCTCGCCGAGGGCGCTGACTTCGCCGAGGTCGCCAGGCAGTACTCCGAAGGTATCAAGGCCGATGCCGGCGGCGTCTGGCCGCTGATGGGCAAGGGCAACTTTGCCGAGGCCAAGGTCGAGCAGGCCGCCTTCGAACTGGAGGAAGGCGAAGCCAGCGGCATCGTCGAGACGGATCGCGGCTATTACATTGTCCGGGCCCGCGAGGTCCAGCCGGGTAACGTCGTGAGCTTTGAAGAGGCCCAGGGCGATATCCGCCGCGGCTTCCAGGACGAGCAGCTCAGCAAGCTCCGTGGCGAGTACATGCAGAAGCTCTACAAGAACGCCACGATCAGCCCGCCCGAGGACTTCGTCCGCCTCGCCGTCGACCGCGCCGTCGACCGCTACTGGCGATAGCGCCGCATCAGCCACCGCGGTCACCAAGATCACAGAGCCGTAGCTGAAGTCTGCCCTCGCGAGGAACCCCACGTCGGTCAGACGCATACCATTCCATGGAAGGTGAATGACATGCGTCTGATTGCACTGATGATCATATTCCTGCTACTGGCTGCGTTCTCGACCGGCTTCACGTTTGCAGATTTCACCGGCCCTGAGGTCAAGGCCGTCACCCGCGCGCTGATGTTCGTTACCGGCCCGATGTTCTTGGCCCTGCTGATCGCGGTTATCGTCCAGTCCCGCGGCCACAAACGAATGGCCAAGGAGGACGAATAGCCACAGAGGACACAGCGACCACAGCGGGCAGAAGAGCGTGTGCGACATAAAATGGGGGCGTCCCGTTGTTGAGGTCGCACGAGCCGGCCTTCCTGAATCCCGGCAGGGATGATGTTCAGTAGCCCCGCGGCGTCAGCCCGGGGGCTCGGAGGCGTCAACGCCAAAGCTCCGGCAGGAGCGTCTTGGCGCTTCGCGGCATCAAGGCGCCCCTGGCGGGGCTTGACCGCGGGAGCGATCCGGACCCCACGCTCACGCGTGGGGCTATTGAACGCCGCCCCTGCCGGGGCTGAACACCGGCAGGTCCTGGGCCAATGGAATGTCTTCGCCGCCACCGAAACGTGTCGCACACCAGAAGAGCGCGTATTACTCGAAGGGAACGAGGGACTCGGCGTACGCATAGTCCAGTCGTTGCTTCTTCGCTACGCTGGCGACCTCGGGATGGGCATTTCATAGTGGCCAACACAGCCCTGCAGACGTGACAGCATCCCCTTGCTGAGCTTGTGCCACCCACAAATGTCTATCCCGAATACAGCAAACGGCGTTTTCTTGTCATCCGTATATGCCCACACAATGTGACAACGGAACTGGCCGTTACAGGTTTCGACACGGTCCACATTACCGATCCGGGCGTTGAACTTGCGCAAGTCACAGAAGTGTTCGTACTGCGGATAATGATTCTCTGCGGCAGGGTGCCCGGACTGATCCATCTGCACCAACGGGCTTAAGCAGGAATTCGAAGTCTCAAGAGGAAGCCAATGTTGATAGAACGCCGCGTGGCATGCCTGCACGAGACGACAAATCATTCCTTTCATAGGCAGGCCCTGCAGCAGAGTGTAAGCGCCCGACTCGCAGGCTTTCGTATGCGGCGGCTGATTTGTTTGGCCGTCACGCAGCAGTTCGCCCAGGTGTTTGAACTGTTCGTCAGACGCCGAAAGATTGCTATTGCAGACCTCATGCACGGGCAACTTCAAGGGCCAGTTGCGGTCCTTATTCTGGAACGCCGTCCTCGGCGGTATATGGTCATCGTCAAGGCAATCACCAGGCTTGAAAGCTCCCCCGCAATGATAGCAGAACGAAAGCTTCTTGGCCCTGCGTGCTTCTTTGCGTGTTATGACTGATCTCCCCATCGAAAACTCGTCTTCTCCGTACTCTCTGCGTTCTCCGTGGCTATCCTCCGCAATTGTGCCCGCGGCTACGCTTCCAGCCGCGGGTCGTCGATGCCCTGGTTGCGTTTCCAGTCGAGGAGTTTCTCGATGGTCGACTCGTCGAGGGGCTTCAACTCGCCGAGCGGGCGGGCCGCCAGGAGAACCTGACAGTAGCTCTCGAGGGTCTCGATGTGAAAGTAGGCTTGCTCGACCGTGCGGTCGCCGGCCACGACGCCATGATTGGCCATGATGATTGTGGTGTGTCGTTTACGGAAGAAGGGCACGACGGTCTCCGCCAGTTCCGGCGTTCCGTTCATCACGAACGGCAGCAGCGGAACGGGCCCGATGAGCGCTTCGACCTCGGGCAGAATGCCCGTCGGGATCGGCGTATCGGTGATCGCGAAGGCCATCACGTTCGGCGAGTGGGCGTGGGCGACGGCGCTCAGGTGCGGGCAGTCGCGGTAGATCGCCAGATGCAGCAGGACCTCGCTGGTTCGCGCCAGCCCGCCGGCCAACTGGTTGCCCTCGGCGTCGACCACGCAAAGCTGCTCGGACGTCATGAACCCCTTGGACACGCCGGTCGGCGTGCAGAGGAATCTCCCCTCGCCCAGTCGGGCCGAGATATTGCCGTCATTCGCCGCCACGTAGCCTCGCTGCCACATGCGCCGGCCCATCTCACAGATCTGCTGCCGGAGGGTGGCTTCGTCGGAGGGGGTCGTGCTGCTCATGGGGCCGATGGTACTGCCGGAGGTGGCGGCAAGCAAGCTGGGCGCATAAAAAAGGACCCCGTTCAAGCCGATGGGCTCGGGTTTACGGCCCGTGCCGACCGGCTCTACTCACGCCTTCGTAAGTCCCGGGCGTTTTGACCCGTGGCGTGGTTGCGAGGTCCACATTTCACTATAGGATTCATCGGCGTGGCAAGACAAGTCACACAGCGAAAAATCAGCGGATTCGCATGAAATCGTGAGACGCGGCAAGACGCTGTCTGCCGGAGCGTTTAGCCGTCGACGCGGGCGTCGACGGCTAAACGCGGAAGCAATGTCACGAGCCAGTTCTCGCAGGGGCATTACCGTCGCGAGCGTCGGTCATCGTTTCGTTGTTCGGTGTGTCGGCGTCGGCGCTCGTCTTCCTCGGCGCGCTGCATGGCCTCGACAAAGGCCGTCGGATCCTCGGCCCATTTCTCGGCCTCCAGGGGGTCGACCTGCCCCTGCCGCACCAGCCGCACGAGCGACTGCTCCATGGTCATCATCCGCTCGCCGGCCACGTCGCGCGTTCGCGTCTGCAACACCGAGTACAACTGCTCCAGCTTCCGCAGGCGGATGAGATTGGCCACGGCGTAGGTGTTGTGCAGCAGTTCCATGGCCACCACGCGGCCCATGCCGTCGCTGCGCGGAATGAGCTTCTGGCTGACGACCCACCGCAGGCCAAGCGACAACTGCGAGGCGACCTCGTCCTGCTGGCCTTCGGCGAACATGTCCAGCAGACGCGTGATGCTGCCGCGGGCGTCGCGCGTGTGCAGCGTGCTGAAGACCAGGTGGCCGGTCTCGGCGGCCGTCAGCGTCCATCGTGTCGATTCGCGGTCGCGCATTTCGCCGACGAATATCACGTCCGGGTCCTCGCGCAGCGCGTCCCGCAGACCACGCTCGAAGCTCGGCACGTGTCGGCCGACCTCGCGCTGCGAGATGATCGCGCGGTCGCTGGTCAGGCGGTACTCGATGGGGTCTTCCAGCGTGATGATCCGGCAGCGACGCTCGGACGCGATGCGCGTGACGAGCGAGGCGATGGTCGTGCTCTTGCCCGCCCCGGTAATCCCCGTCAGCAGCACCAGCCCCTGCTGAAGCTTCAGGATTTCCTGCCATGCGTTGTTCGGAAAGCCGACTTCCTCCAGCGGCGGCACGTCGTTCTCCAGCGCCCTCAGGGCCGCACAAAGGCCCTCGTTGTCGCGGAAGACATTGATGCGGAACTGGAAGTTCTCCGAGATGTAGCTGGTGTCGACCGAGCCGTCCGCGGCCAGCCGCTCGCGTTCGAGGTCGCTGAGCAGCGGCTTGACGAGTTGCCCGGTCTGCTCGGCCGTCAGGGACGGGCCTTTCATTTTCTGCAGGTCGCCGTCGACGCGGTAGGTCGGGGGCTGGCCGACCTTCAGGTGCAGGTCACTGACGCGGAGTCGACCGGCCTTCTTGAAATAGTGCAGCATGTCGGCCAGGCTGGCCTCGCCGTCGGCGGCGGGGTACACCTTGCGGTCGATGTCCGGCAGGTCGGTCATGGTGCAGACTCCTGGGTTTCGAGGTGCGCGTCGCGCGTGGCGACGTCGGCGGCGTCATAGCAGCCCTGGCACAGCCGCTTGCCGTCCGGCAGGAAGTATACCGCGCCAGGCGCCCGGCCGCATTGGTCGCAGAGGCCGGTTCCCGTCGGCGGATACGGCTGGCCGTCCGGCCGCAGGTGCTTGCGTCGCTCGGCCCGCACGTGGGCTTCGTCGCGTCCCATATCCAGCAGCGTCTTGAGCAGGATGAACACGCCCCAGGCCGCCGCGAGAATCAGCGGGATCGCCAGTACGACCAGGGCTGCGACAATCAGTATCTGCATGGGATGCGTCCTCTCCCAGAGAATACGCCACAACCCGCCCGCGACAAACACAAACGCGGCGCCTCCGCCAGGGAGACGCCGCGTTGTATTGTATCAACATGTGGTCCAGGCCAAAGCAGGCCCTCAGTGACTCAGGCCTCAGCCCTTCTTCTAGTACCGGTAGTGTTCCGGCTTGTAGGGGCCTTCGACGGGCACGCCGATGTAGTCGGCCTGTTCCTGGGTGAGCTTGGTGAGCTTGACACCAAGCTTGGTGAGGTGCAGGCGGGCAACCTCTTCGTCGAGTTCCTTGCTGAGGCGGAAGACGTCGACCTCGCGGTCGGGGTTCTGGGCGATATCGATCTGGGCCAGCGTCTGATTCGTGAAGCTGTTGGACATCACGAAGCTCGGATGGCCCGTCGCACAGCCGAGGTTCACCAGGCGACCTTCGGCCAGTAGGAAAATGCTGTGGCCGTCTGCGAAGGTGAACATGTCCGTTCCAGGCTTGATGTTGGTGCGCGTCACACCAGGGTAGTTCATCAGCTTGTCGACCTGGATCTCGTTGTCGAAGTGGCCGATGTTGCATACGATGGCCTGGTCTTTCATATTGGCCATGTGCTCGGCGGTGATGACGTCAAAGTTGCCGGTGGTCGTGACGTAGATATCGGCATGCGGCAGCGCGTCTTCGACGGTGGTGACCTTATAGCCGGCCATACAGGCCTGCAGGGCACAGATCGGGTCGATCTCGCTGACCCATACCTGGGCCTTCTCGTTGGCGAGCGAGTCGGCCGAGCCCTTGCCTACGTCGCCATAGCCACAGATCATCGCGGTCTTGCCGCTGATGAGCACGTCGGTGGCCCGCTTGATGCTGTCGGTCAGGCTGTGGCGACAGCCGTAGACGTTGTCGAATTTGCTCTTGGTAACCGAATCGTTGACGTTGATCGCCTGAACGAGAAGTTTATCGTCGCGCTTCATATGGTAGAGGCGATGGACACCCGTGGTGGTCTCCTCGCTCACGCCGCGCCACCGGTCTGCAACCTTGTGCCAGTGCTGCGGGGCCTCTGTCTGGACGCGCTTCAGCAGTGCGTTGACGATCTGCAGTTCCTTGTTGTCCGTCGGTTCATCGAGGATAGCGGGGTCGTCCTCGGCTTGGTAGCCGCGGTGAATCAACAGCGTGGCGTCGCCGCCGTCGTCGACGATCTGGTGCGGGCCGCTACCGTCGGGCCACCTCAGGGCCTTGTACGTGCAATCCCAGTATTCCTCCAGTGTTTCGCCCTTCCAGGCGAAGACGGGCACGCCCGAGGCAGCGATGGCCGCGGCAGCGTGATCCTGCGTCGAGAAGATATTGCAGCTCGCCCAGCGGACGTCGGCACCGAGTTCCACAAGCGTCTCGATGAGGACGGCCGTCTGGATCGTCATGTGCAGGCTGCCCGTGATCCTCACGCCGGCGAGCGGTTTGTCCGGGCCGTACTTCGCACGCGTGGCCATCAGGCCCGGCATCTCGTGCTCGGCGATGGACATTTCCTTGCGGCCGTAGTCAGCCAGGCCCATGTCGGCCACCTGGCGGTCAGTTGTTGCGGTTGGCTTGTTCTCAACTGTGGTCATAGGTAAGTCTTTCCTTGAGGTCTTCGAGTTTGAGGGACATCCGAGCGGCGTATTATACAAAGACGAGCCGCATTTTGCAGGTGTTTCTGGTCGCGGAGGTTCCCGCATTCCCGCGACCTAGCAGCCCGTCTTGGAAACTGGCACGGGCATCATGCCCTGAGTATCACGGCCGTCTCGCCGTGGACGTGCCGCAATCAGGGGCACAATGTCCCTGGAACCCATGGCGAGACGCCCATGCCACGCGGCAGGACATTTCTAAACGGACTGCTAGCCGACGGAGGCCATCGGGTGAGTCTTATTGTAGGTCTCTTTGAGCCGACGCGTGGTCAGGTGGGTGTAGATCTGCGTGGTCGATAGATTCTCGTGGCCGAGCAGTTCCTGGACGCTGCGCAGGTCAGCCCCGGCGTTGAGCATGTGGGTGGCGAAGCTGTGGCGCAGAGAGTGCGGCGTAATGTCCGTCGGGATGCCGGCCATTTTCAGGTAGCGGTTGAGCTTGCGGCGGATGGAGCGGTCGCTGAGTCGTTTGCCGCCGCGATTGACAAACAGCGCGTCCTGCTCGCAGTCGTCATACGGCCCGCCCCGCATGGCCAGGTAATGGTCGATCGCCTGGACGGCCTTGGCGCCGAGCGGCGTGATGCGTTCCTTCTTGCCTTTGCCGCGCACGCGGACGGCTCCGCTGAACTCGTCCAGGTCCTCGATGTTCAGGGCGACCAGTTCGCCGATCCGCAGACCGGCCGAGTAGAGCGTCTCGAGAATGGCCTTGTCTCGCGCGCCGAGGATCGTCCCCGTCTCGGGCGCGTCAAGCAGCGCGTCGATCTGGTTGAGGTCGAGGCACTTGGGGAGTTTGCGTTCCAGCCGCGGCGTGCGAATGACACTCACGGGCGAGGTCTTGATGCGGCCGACGCGTACCAGGTACTTGTAGAAGCTCCGAAGCGTGGACAGTTTGCGGGCGGCGGTCGACTTGGTATAGCCGCTCTCCCGCAACACGCCGAGATAGGCCCGCACCTCCAGCGGCTCGACGGCGAGCAGGTACTCGCAGAGATGCGGCGCGGTCAGGTCGATCGCCTCGGACAGTTCCTCGACAGTCCGCGGCGGCGCAGCGGCGCCGCCCGCCAGCACGGCAAGGTACTGACAGAACTGGGTGAGGTCGGCGGCATAGGAACGGATCGTATGCTCGGAGAAGTTCCGTTCGGCTTCCAGACAGGTCAGAAAGTCACGTATCAGGGGAAGTTCACTCATGGATCGTCCGTGGCGTCAACGTACAGCGGTAAGACGTGCGTCAGTCCGTGGCGATTTCGCCTTCCGGTTGGGTATGACAGTCGCGGGCGGCAAGCTCGGTGACCTGGAAGCTGAGCGTGGCAGCGTCCATCCAATCGAAGGCCGAGCCGCGATCGTCCGCGAGGTACATGATCTCCTCGACAATACGATCTTCCTGCCCGGCGGGGTAGCGGAACACCCAGGAGTCCCCGTCCTTGCTGAGACTGACCGTCCGTAGCGTCATCGTCGTCCTGCTTCCGTGCTGAACGTCTGTGTTCTTCCCGATTTCCAGTCCGGCCCTCCGTGGCCGTCAGCAGTTTTATCGGAATCTTTGCCCACATGACTGTAGTGAAGCTTTCGGAGAACTCCCCCGACACGGACGTCAACCGCCCGGCGACACGTGTTGCAAAACGCAGCAATGGCCCGATCGATTTGGGCGAGGTAGCCTGTTCGAGCCGCCAAGTGAGACTCTACTGGCCGAGTGAAGAAGGTGGTGCAGCCGTGCCCAACGGCATCCAGTCGGGAGTGCTGCACAGCCGACGCGGTCATCGTCAGACGCCTCGACGTCCATGTTGACGCCCTTGGCTGGATGGGGTGGAGGCAGCCGACGTGCTACACGTCGAATTCGTCGCCGCGGAAGGTTCGGCCGAGGTAGGTCTTGCGGACAAGTTCATCATTGACGAGATCGCGCGGATGGCCTTCGCGGAGAACCTTGCCGCTGTCGAGGATATACGAGCGGTCGGTAACAGTCAGCGTCTCGCGGACGTTGTGATCGGTCAGCAGAATGCTGATGCCCCGCTCGCGCAGGCCCTTGATCTCGCGTTGAAGGTCCTCGACGGCGATGGGGTCAACGCCGCTGAACGGCTCGTCGAGCAGGATCATCGTCGGGTTGGTGACCAGCGCGCGGGCGATTTCCAGCTTGCGTCGCTCGCCGCCAGAGAGCGTGCGAGCCCACTGGTCCTGCTGGACAGTCAGGCCGAACTGCTCGAGGAGCGACTGGCACTTCTGTTCGCGGGCCGACCGCGACATGCTCATGGTTTCCAGCACGGCCAGCAGGTTCTGCCGGACGGTGAGGCGTTGGAAGATGCTCGGCTCCTGCGAGAGATAGCCCATGCCGCGGCGGGCGCGTTTGTACATGGGCATGGTCGTCACATTCACGCCGTCGAACTGGACCGTACCGCTCTCCGGCGTGACCATGCCGATCGTCATCCGAAAACTGGTCGTCTTGCCCGCGCCGTTTCGCCCGAGCAGCCCGACGATCTCGCCCTGGTTGACTCGGATGGACACATGGTCGACCACGGTCCGGCCACCGTAACGTTTCACGAGATTCTTGGTCTCAAGAAGGATCATAGTCGCGATTTTCCGTTTTTGCTGCGTCGCGCCCATGCACGAACGCCTGTGGATAACCTGTGTAGAACTACCTCAGCCGTGCCGCGTGGCGATCCGACTGTTCGTACTTCGCGGAGGCTTGCAGCAACCCGTCATCGATATGCATGCAAGCATTCACTCATAATCTGCCATCAAAACAGCACCTTGCGGAATAGTGCCATTACGGTCAGTGACGCTACTGGTTGCCTAGCCGTTTTCGGGCGGCGGCCGCGCCGGCTCAGCCGGCCAGCCTGGCAGCGTGACCGGGCCGTCAAACACAAGGTGCATGGCTCCGAACCAATGGCCGCTGTTTGCCCGTCGAGCCGTCAGCCATCAGCGGATGAGTCTCATCTCGCCGACGTTCGGCACCAGTGGCAACCGGACAATCGGCAGCTCAAAGCCGGCCGGCCAGTATACCAGCATGGCCCGGCCGAGCATATTGTAACGCGGCACGGTGCCGAGCTGGTAGACCATCTCGCCGTCTTCGCCATACAGCCGCAACGACGGTGCGGCGGCCACCCACGTTCGACCGTCGTGGCTTTGGGAGCTGTTGTCACCGAGGCAGAAAAACTCGTCATAGTCGTCGTCCTCGGCGTCGCGCAGGTGGATCGGATTGCCCTGCACACCCAACCAAGGTATCGGCCATCGTGCTTGCGCCAGTGGTTCGGCCCGCCGGGCGCCCCAACGCTGCCCTGCATGCCGCGGACGTAATTGAACTGCGGCCCCACGTCGCCGGCATCGGGCAGGGGCAGGTACGGCGAGGTGTAGTACAGGTCGTGCATCAGCCGCACGTGCGTCACGTCGGCCGCCCCGCCCGTGGCATCCATCATCACCGCCGGACGCTCGGCCCACAGCAGCAGCTGCTGAAGCCCGTCGCATCGACTCTCGGCGGCGATGAGGCCTTGCTTCAGCGAGGCCAGTTCGCGGCGTTGCTCGTCGGTGGGCTGGCTGACGCGCCGCAACCTCTCGACGCCGCTGCGGATATCGTCGGCCCGCTCGTGCGCCTGCTGTATCCGCCGGGACAGCTCGGCCCGACGGACGGCCGCGTCGTAGGTTGCCTTGAATTGCTTGTCGGTGCTGGTGACGACGCGCTGCTCGTCCACGCTCAGCCACGCCTGTCCGTCGGCAACGGCCAAGGCGATCACGCGCCCCTGGCCGGGCGTGAAGGCGCCGATGTCGGCCTCGCCCCAAAGGTCCCAGCTGTCCGCGTCGCGCCGCTGGTGCATCAGCCTCACGCGCCCAGCCGTCTCGAACTCGGCCCGGAAGCGGTCGGCGTAGCTCTCGAAAACCATCGCCAATTGCATCGGCTGCTCGCCCGCCGTCAGCACGCACCGCAGTTTCCAATCGGTGCAGATGGCATCGTCATCGCGGCCGCGTCGGTTTTCCATGTGCGGGTTGTAGCCCGTCAGCGGACAGAAGCCCTTGCTGCCGGGCCGGTACTCCAGAACGGCGGGCCTGTCATTGCCGGCGAAATGGAACCGTCGTCCGCCCTCGTGGGTCACTTCCCAGGCAGCGCCTCGGAGCCCCGCCTGCCAGCCCGGCCAGGGCACCCGGCCGTTGACGGCGCTGAAGGCCTCGGGGCGCGGCGGGTAGTCGCTGTCGTGGAGGACTTCCCAGACGGCCTGCTGCGTGGCGGGCGGCTTGCGGCGTATGCGCGGCTGGTCCTCACCGGGACGCGTGACGAAGACATCCCCGCCCACGATCTCGATGGTCTCTCCCGGCAGGCCGATCAGACGCTTGATGTAGTTCTCACGATTGGTCTGCGGGTTCTTGAAAACCACGACGTCCCACGGCTGCGGCGAGCCGAAATCGTAGAGGTACTTGAGCACCAGCACGCGGTCGCCCCCTCGGGGAGGCACGACCGTCGGGGCACCGGCGCTGCCGCTGGCGTAGTGGAAGCCGCAATTCGGGCAGTAAGCGTTGCTCGGCACGACCCCCCCGGCGGCTCGGCCCTCGTCCGTGCCACCGGTCCGCCCGTACGCGTAGACATACCCGCAGGCCGGACAGCGCAGCGTGAAATGCTCGCCGTAGAGGCTGGTGGCCATCGAGCCGGTCGGGATGACGAACGCCTCGACCAGAAACGCGCGGAGCACGAACGCCAGGACGATGGCAACGTATACGCTCTCGACGAGGTCACGGACCTGCCCGAGATCGCCAGACTTCTTCTTGTCAGCGGCCATGCGGCACACAATAGCCGCTGCAGCCCCAATAGCCAAGCGCTTTGCCGATAAGATTCTGCCCGGAATTGCTGCATAATGCGACACAGCCGTGCGCCTGCTCGTCGCACTATGCATCATGCAGCGCAATCACGGGCGAGTGCCGCTGGCACAACCACAGAGCTACAGCCCCCTTAACATCATTTTATGACATAACTTGTGTACACCAACTGCAGCAACGGTCTACGAAATCCCACACTGGCACGGGGTTTGTAACTCTATCCTGTGACGAGGGAGTCGCCGCCCGGATGGTCGGGCAGTAGACTGGAGTGGGATAGTGACATCGAGGAGCCGATACAGGGACCACGGTGGTGTTGCACCGTCCGTGCTGAACGTGGCGACGATCGCGTTGCCCCAGCATGCGATGCAGCAGATAGCCGGGGGCCTTAAACAATTTGAAACGAGCCGCATGATGGCCTACGACGGTGCCGATGGATTCTTTGCGAGCATCCCCGTCAATCCCGTCGACCTGCTGGTCGTCGGGGCGGATGTATCCGAACAGGCCCTCACGCGAATTACACGATGGACTCGCCGATGCTGGCCACGATGCATGACCGTATGCCTCGGGCGGCCCGGCGAGACCCGACAGGAAGCAACCGCACGGCAGACCGGAGCGATGTATTTCGCCTCGCCCGTCCCGCCGGTGCAGTGGAATGCGGTGCTCGAAGGCGCCGATGCCTGCCGATCCGTCCGTTTGAAAACTGCATAGTCGTCTCGCAAAACGCCACAAAGGCGTTCTGCGAAGAGGGAAAGCCTGATCCGTTATGGAACAGGCACACTGAGGAGCCGGGACACGCATGGCCACGCTGTGGCTTGATGTGTCCACCTGATGAGAGCACGATTTTTCGTGCAAGCCTCTCGAGGAATTCCTCAACAAGGCCTCTGCCGCGAGATGGAGATGAGCGCCCATCCGCAGCTTAAGTGGTTCCACTCTTATTACGGAGCTGCAGGCCGAGGATTCCAAGAGGTAGAGGTAATGCCTCACGACGACACCTCGTGGAGATGAGCGCCCACGAGCAGTCCGGTCTCTCCTCCTTCCGGACGTGTCAGTGAGGTTACCTGGAGAGGGCCTCTACCAAAAGGCGAAGGGCGATAAGCGCAGGTCTGAGCAACCTGTGGTTGTCGCCCGTTTTTTTTGCGCTCAGCGAGCGAGCAGCCCGTTCATGCGGAAAGAAGCGGAAACGAAGGCGCATTGATACATGCATCGAGCCTTCGCGACAATGACGCGCAGAGGAAGGGCCGGTCCGCAGGAACGATAGCTTTCTAAACGGACGGCTGAACGGACTGTCAGGCCGCCAGGCAGTACTGTCGCACGCTGCTGCAGCCGCGCACCACTCCACGACGCCCAACTGATGCAACATGCGACAGGGCATGACAACATGGATCACCCTCAAATATGGCCGCCGCAATTTCCTGGCCTTGTATATGCATTCATATTGGTTACTTACAGGAACTGAAAAAGAAAAATAGTACTCCCGGCCCGTTTCTGGCACGTTTGCTGCAACAAGGATAGTGAAGTGAGGACATGTCGCAGCCTGAGACGCAACTGAATTTGCTTACACGACACCTTTCAGCGGATGGCTGTAGACTTGGCAATCAAATACGGCCAATGAGTTTTTCCGTCTCCTGAGACGGGAGTTACCGAGGAGCCGGGATCGAGCGCGACTCTACCTACCCGCGAACGATCCATCCTACGAGAGCACGACGAGAGTACGTGCAAGCCTCTCATGAGATCCTCAATATGGCCTCTGCCGCGAGATGGAGATGAGCGCCCATCCGCAGCTTAAGTGGTTCCCCTCTTATTATGGAACCGCGGGTTCGAGGATTTCTACGAGGTAGAGGTATACGCCTCGCTATAAACCTTGTGGAGATGAGCGCCCACAAGTTGGTCCGGTCTCTCCTCCTTCCGGACACGTCAGCGAGGTTACCTGGAGAGGGCCTCTACCAAAGGCGAAGGGCGATAAACGCAGGTCTGAGCAACCTGTGGTTGTCGCCCGTTTTTTTGCGCTCAGCGAATCGCCCCATCTCTTCCGATACTCACCATGACAGCGCCCATGAACAACCCTTCAGAGAATCCGAATCCTGAGGCGAGTGACGACGCCCTGCCGCCCAAGCGCTTCTCCCGCCGGCGGTTTTTGAGGGTGGCCGGCGCTGCCGCCGCTGCCGCCGCTGCCGGAGCCGGCATTGACGGTTTCTTCATCGAGCCGAAGTGGCTAAAGGTCACGGCACCGACCATCGCCCTGGTGAACCTCCCGCCCGCCTGGTCCGGCCTTCGCATCGCCGCGTTGGCCGATATCCACGTCGGCAGACTCATGGGCCTCGACGACGCCCGCGGCGCCGTCGACGCCGCCAACGCCGCCCGGCCGGACCTCGTCGTCCTGCTCGGCGATTATGTCAGCCGGGCCGACGCCATCACGCGCGCCCTCGTGGAGGTCCTCCGAAGCCTGCGCGCCCCGCTCGGCGTCTACGCCGTCCTCGGCAACCACGACTACTGGACCGACGCGCCGGCCATGATCCGCATCTTCGACGATGCCGGCGTCCGCATGCTCACCAACGACCACGCCGTCCTGACCCGCGACGGCCAGCCACTTTGCCTCGCAGGCGTAGATGACCTGATGGCCGGCAGCCCGAGCCTCACCGACGCCCTGGCCGATGCACCTGACGACGCGCCGCGACTGCTGCTCTGCCACAACCCCGACTACCTCGACCGCATGCCGCGCGACGTCCGCGTCGACCTCGCCCTCTGCGGCCATACCCATGGCGGCCAGGTGCGCCTGCCGCTGATCGGCCCGCCCGCCCTACCCGTCGGCAACCGCCGCTACGCCGAAGGGCTGGTCCGGGCGCCATCCTGCCCCGCCTACGTCAGCCGCGGCATCGGCATGGTCAGCATCCCCGTCCGCTTCAACTGCCGGCCGGAACTGCCCGTCATCACGCTGCACTCCGCCTGAGGGCCGCAGGACAGCAAATCCGAGCATGGCCGCACAGACAGCAACACAGATGACCGTACGGAGAGTCAGAACGCTTTCCGATCCCGAAAACGTCGGCACGGTCGCGATCAATGCATCCAGATGCATGTTCAGACTCCCGATGGTTGAACAGCACAAGATGGTGCGTAACGAGTTACGCACCAACGCTACATGGTGGTGGTCAAGACAGCAACCCGTGCATAGGTTGATGAGGGCCCGAGGTTTACGTCCACCGTCCACCGTCGCTGGCCGAGCCGCGATTCCACAGGAAGCTGGGCAGGCTCATCAGGAGGCTGCGGGGTTTGTAGAGGCTTTCGACCTCGCCGCGGCAGTTGTACCAGCAGGCGGTGCAGGTGTTCTCGCGGCTGGCGGCCCGCAGGGCGTCGCGGATCGTGTGCGGGTGGTCGGTCAGCAGATTGGCGATGGGATGGTGGCGGTTCTCGACGCAGATGGCGATGTCGCCCGTCGAGTCGATATTGAAAAACGCCCGCCCGGCCCGACAGTTCGGGATGCCCCCGGCGAGGAACTCGTCAAACTTGCTGAGGTAGATCGGGTTGGAGAGGAAATTCCCGTTCCGCCGCCACATTTCCAGCAGCCGCGGCGAGACCGGCCCGTCATTGTGCTCGTACCGCCTGGAGTTGATCTTGCGGAAGCCGTACGGCTGGATCATGAAGTACGCGTCGCGCTCGGCGGCCATGCGCATGAGGTCCTCGATCTGGTCGATGTTGTCGTCGAGCAGGACGGCCATCACGTTGATACGCTGGTAGTCGTACTTGCGGGCCTTGGAGAACATTTCGACGGCCCGCCAGGCCTGCTCCCAGGCCCCGTCCATGCCGCGGGCGGCGTCGTGCTCTTTGGGGTCGGCGTAGTCGATGCTGACCGACACGCCCCACAGGCCGGCTGCGTACAGATCACAGGCGACGGCGGGCGTGGCCAGCCAGCCGTTGGTGGTCACGAAGGGCAGGTGATACTCGGAAATGGCGGCGGCGACGTCGGGCAGGTCGGTCCGCAGCAGCGGCTCGCCGCCGGCGAGGCTGACAAACATCGAGCCGAAGCTCGCAAGCTTGCGGGCCCCCCGGGCGTAGTCGTCCACGGTCGGCTCGGGCTGCTGGCCCATCGGGTCGTGCCAGTACCCGCAGAAGCGGCATCGGAAATTGCATCGGTAGGTCACCTGCCACGCGCACCACAGCGGATGCCCGGCCGTCCACGAGCGGAGGAGTCTGGCCTTCTTCATTGTCGAACTCAACATCAGCAGCTCTCGTTCGCTCCTGCGGCGGACGCCTCGCGGCGACGTCCCGCCCGGACATGCAAGACAACGACCCGAGCATACCACAAAACCGCCCGACCCCACACTGACTCTGCATTCTCTGCTGCCTGACCTGCTGAACGGTTTCTTAGCGCCGCTTGCGGCGGGCCGGGCCGTCGGCGACAATGACAGTACGATGAAGACGCACGATTACGTCGGCCGGGATGTGGACCTCTCCAACGGGACAAGCATGCACGTGCGCCCCGAGGCGCTGGTATACGCCGCGGACGCCGTCGAGCAGTTGCCGGACCTGGCGGCGCAGGCCGTCGGCGGATCAGACAAGCGGGCCGGCGTGCTGATGGACGTCCGCACGCAGCCGGTCGCCGGCGACGCCGTGGCGGCCGCGATGCGCGACGCGGGCTGGGCGGTCGACGTCGTGCTCGTACCGGACCCCGCCCCGGGCAAGGACCCGGTCTGCGACGAGGCCACCCGCGATGCCATCCTGCCGAAGCTCGCTGAGGCGATACTGCTCGTGCCCGTCGGCGGCGGTGTGATGAACGACCTGGCCAAACTCGTCGCCCTGGAGAGCGGCGCGGAGGTCATCGTCTTCGCCACGGCGGCCAGCATGAACGGCTATGCCTCGGCGAACATTGCGGTGGCCGTCGACGGCGTGAAGACGGTTCGCTACGGCCGGGCCGTCTACGGCGTGGTCAGCAGCCCGCAGGTGCTCGCCGAGGCGCCGTGGGAGCTGACGGCCAGCGGCTTGGGGGACGTCCTGGCCAAGAGCGTCAGCAGCGCCGACTGGCGGCTGAACCACCTGCTGCTCGGCGAGGCCTACCTGCCGGAGTGCGTGGAACTCGTCGCTGAGATCGAGCCGCTGTATTTTCAGAACCCCGCCGCCCTGCCGGCCCGCGACCCCGCTGCCCTCGCCGCCCTCTTCGACGCCCTGCAACTGACCGGCGTGGCCATGACCCTCGCCGGAACCAGCGCCCCGGCCAGCGGCGGCGAGCACCTGATCAGCCACAGCCTGGACATGCTGGCCTCTATTGGCCGCGGCGAACACGACTACCACGGCCGACAGGTCGGCGTGGGCACGGCCATTGCCGCCGAGGTCTACGCGCGGGTGCTGTCCGTCGAGTCGCCCCAGCCCGGCCAGCCGAAACGCGCCCCCTGTCCCGACACCTGGGGACCACTGGCCAAGAAGGTCGGCCGGCAACTCGCCGACAAGCAGGGCAAACTTGCCGACGTCGCGGAGGCCGTTACACATTCCGACACCTGGGACATGCTGCGAGAGGAACTCGCGCCGATGTGTCGCCCCAGCCGGGCCATCCGCCACTGCCTGCGTGAGGCCCGGGCCGCCGTGTCGGCTGCCGACATCGGCACGACCGACGAACAGCTCGCCGACGTGCTGCTCCATGCCGACGAGATCCGCTCCCGCGTCACCTGCCTCGACCTGGCCTGGTTGACCGGTGTCCTGCCCGAGCAGGCCGACGACATCGTCCACACCGCCGTGGGATAGAGTTCGACTCAAGACACACGAGGCCGGCTCGACACTGTTCTGAAAGCATGCTTTCAGAGCAGGCATGTCACCGGACATCCTGAGGAAGGACCTGCGTCAAGACCACCCTGCCGCTGCGGCCCCACGGAAGAAATCTCCCGTCCGCCGGATCAAAGAGACTATCATTCCCCAGACAAAGACGTTGCTCTGCCGGCCGGAAGCCCTACCCTCTAGCCTATGTTCAGCATTGACCAGAATTCGCACAGCTTGTGGGACACGCTGCCGAAGCTCCAGGCGCTGGCCGCCGCCGGCATGGGTGTCAACCACTTCATCGAGGACATCGACGTCGCCTTCACCGAACTCGGCGCAGGTCTCTCCGACGGCGAGCTGCACATCGCCCGCGAGCAGTTCCACCCCTCCGGCGGATCGGCGTGGGGGGCCGCGTTGTTCTACACCGACTTCCTCGGCCGCCAGCCGACCGAGCTGCGCCATTGCGAACCCCAGCTCGGCCAGAAGGTCAGCTCCCTCGCCAGGCAGCTCGACACGGCGCTGGAGGACCTCTACGCCGAGTACTCCGTCAGCGACAACCACATTCTCGTCGGGCCCAGCTACGTCGGCGACCGCCGCCACCACCGACTGATCGGCGACCTCGGGGCCGGCGAGGTTCGGCCATTCGTCGTGCAGGTTCTGGACCTCGGCGAGGCCGACTGCCTGCGACGCTTCCCCGACAAGCCCTGCCGCGAGCGCACGGCGGCGTGGTTCGCCCGCGAGCGTCAGCGTCTGGAACTGCTGCTGGAAGCCTGCGGCGCCGACGCCCGACTGCCCGACCTCTACGAGCGCTGGCTGGGCGAGTACGTCCGTGACGACGCGTCGCTACGGCGGGCCTCACACCTGTTTGCCCTCAACGGCGACCCACAACGACTGGCCGTGCTGGAGGCGTTCCTTCGCGACTACGACACGGCGGCCGGCCTGTACAACCAGGCCATGACTGAAACCGACGTCGGCGTTCACCCGCTGCGCACCGCCCGCGGTGAGTTGCCCTTCTTCGCCGTCTTCCGCCACAAGGGCCACCTCGTGCGGACCGGAGCAAGTCTCGACGACGACACACTGCGGATCGACAAGTGGGAATTCCCCGTTAGCGACGGGCGCCTGCCGCTGGAGACGATGCGGGAGGCGGGCATCGAAGCCGTCGCCGGCAAGGCC